>NZ_JADJDD010000025.1:0-573090 GCF_016702885.1 Candidatus Villigracilis vicinus | reverse complement strand
CCGTTTTGGCGTGTATAACAGCGATTTCGCTGTATAATATCTTATATTCAATAACAACCATTATACAATCACCCACAGGAGGGGGCAAGCCATGGAACAAAAACCCAAAAAACTACTCGACCACTACCGCGACCACATCCGCCTCAAACAATACTCCCCACGCACCGAAAAAACATACATACACTGGGTACGGCAATATATCCTCTTCCACAACAAACGCCACCCACGCGAAATGAACATAACCGAGATCAACCAATTCATCACCCACCTCGTAGTAGACCGCAAAGCCTCCGCCTCCACCCAAAACCAAGCCATCAGCGCCATCATATTCCTCTACAAAAACGTACTCCGCATCGAACTGGACGAAACCACCCTCAACTTCGTCCGACCCAAAAAAGGCAAACGCGTACCAACCGTCCTCTCCAAAGAAGAAGCCCGCAGCATCATATCCAACATGAGCGGACCTTACAAACTCATGGCTCAGATTCTATACGGAAGCGGACTCCGCATCATGGAATGCCTTCGGCTCCGCATCAAAGACATAGACTTCGACAACCACCGCATCATCGTCTTCGACGGCAAAGGCGGCGACGACCGCGTAACCATGCTCCCCGATTCCGTCATCCCCCTGCTAAAAACACAAATTGACCGTGTAACCGCCCTCCACCACAAAGACCTCGCCGCCGGTTTTGGCTCAGTAATCATGCCATTCGGGCTCGGCAAAAAATACCCAGCCGCACACAAACAAACCAACTGGCAATTCCTCTTTCCCGCATCTACCATAACCCCACCCGCACCAAACGACGAAGACCAAACCCCGCACCGCCACCACATCCACGAAACCGCCCTCCAACGCGCCATCCGTGAAGCCACAAACACCGCCAAGATCACAAAACGCGTAACCCCGCACACCTTCCGCCACAGCTTCGCAACCCACCTCCTCCAAGCCGGGTACGACATCCGCACCGTTCAAGAACTCCTTGGGCACAAAGACGTAAAGACCACCATGATCTACACCCACGTCCTCCAGCGCGGAGCCAACGCCGTCAGATCACCCCTCGACCCCTAAACCCCTACCGCCTGCGCCGCCGCAGCCACCGCCCGCCAACCAACAAAGACAACAGCACGCACACCACAGCCGCCCATGAAAAAGCCGTGTTGTCTGTGCTCATACCCACCACCAACAACACCATCCCCAACAGCAGCAACACCCCTGAAACCTTCTGCTTTGTCGTCCGCATCACATCCTCCGAAAAAATAAAAAATCCGCGTTTTACCGTGTAATCCGTCTAATCCGTGTACAGAACTGCTTATTCATTATCCACGGTAACTTACTTCACCGCTCGCACTTCCACAAAAGGACTCGCCCCCTCAAAAAGAGCAGAAGGCACATCCCGCAGAGTCAGCTCGAAAAAATCGAACAGATACGAAGTCACGATCACCGTCACCCGCTTCCCATTCAACGGACCCTTCAACCCCAACTGCGGCGCGATCGGCGAAAACAACGGCAGGTCGCTGAAATCAAAATGCCGCGTCCCATCAATGCTCACCACCCCCAAACCATTCTTCACATTCGGAATGAACTGCCCAAACAACTTACTGCTCGGCGTACCCGTATCATCAGCCCAGGCTTGCGAGAACATAAAGAAAGCCGGTTGCGAAACCCCCGCAGCGATCACCTCCGCCGAAACCGGACGCATAAAAGGATCCATTCCCAACACCGCCTTACAACGCGCATCCGTACCGCAGAATTGGATCACCGCCCCGCCGCCCGTCGAATGCCCATACGCCCCAACCCGACTCAGATCCAGCCTGCCAAAGAACGGATTCGCATCCGCCTCATTCCAAACTGTTAGCTGGTCCAGCACAAAAGACATATCCCCAGCCCATTGATCCACCAAAACCCGCGCCACCTCTTCATAGTTCGGGTCTTTGCCATCCCGCGGCAGCGCATCCGGATTATTCGGCGCAATACTCCCATCCGGGAACACCGTCGTTACAGCCCCATACGTATGCTGCATACCCACCACCACATACCCGTGGCTTGCCAGCTCCAACGCCTGCCCCGCATTCTGCGCACTGAACCCATTCCAACCGTGCGAAAAGAAAATGACCGGAAACGCCTCTTCGTTCACCACCGCCGCCTCGGCATCTTTATATGCCGGAATACTCGTCAGCACCAAATGGTCAAGGAAGAAAGACGGCAGATCGATATACGTTGCGATCGCAGGCGCAAACACCGCCGCATTCTCCATCCACGGCGCGCGCACATCCGTCTCCTTCACCTCCGCCGGATACCAAACCTGGATCATGAACCGCCGCGCCTCATCCTTGCCGGAATAAATTTCGTTTCGAGCCTCATCCACCATTTCAAAACTTCGGGTTCCCACCTGAAAAGGTCCACTGGGAGCAGGGATGCGCGGAATCGGCAACAGAATAGGGATAGCCGTCGCGAGCGCAACCAAACCCACACTTAAGAAAGAAGCGCGCGGCTTCCAATCCTTTGCCCCGAATATTTTTGTCAGGCTGCTGATGGCGATCAACGGCGAAAGAATATAAAGCGGGATCATTTGCCAGCGATACCCCTCCACGGCAAGATGCATCACATTCACAACAACCGCTAAAACGGGCATCAACCGAATGTACACCGGGCGGGGATGTTTCCAAATTAGGTAGACGATCAAAAGAACAGGGATCAAAATTTCAAGCGGACGCATACAATTCCTTTCAACTCTTAAAAACAAACTCACCCTCGAACCAGCGGGTTCGGGGCGAGTTTTGCTTTGGCTGCAATATGATCTGCATACACTGTGCTGAGCTAAGAGAGCGCCACACCCAATACAGCCACAAAATGCGCCGCTGCCGCAAGCAGTACAAAGATATGCCAGACCTCATGAAAACCGAACACGCCCGGCTTGAAGTTGAAGATCTTCGTCATATACACCACGGCGCCGAGGGTATAGATCACACCGCCCACGATCATCCAGGTCAACACCCAGGCGGGCAGTGCGGCAAGCATCTCGCCAGCCGCAGCAACGCTCAGCCAGCCCATCACAATGTAGATGCCCGCGTTCAACCAGCGCGGCGCGCGGATGTAGAATATCTTAACGATGATGCCGATCACCGCCAGCGACCAGATGATGGAGAGCATGCCCCATTTCCAGAAACCTTCAAAGGCATTGATGCAGAACGGGGTGTACGTCCCGGCGATCAGCACATAAATGGCGGCATGGTCGACCTTGCGGAAGATCTCCAGCGCCTTGTCCTTGACCCGCACCATGTGATACGTGGCGCTTGCCGAGAACATAAAGATCAAGCTGATGCCATAAATAACCAGCGAGATCACTTTGGCAGGTGTGCTCCAGCCTATAATGAGCAGGGCAACCAGCCCGATCAGCGCCAGCAATGCGCCGCCCCAATGGGTGAGACTGTTTACAGGTTCGCGTAATTTTTTCAACATAATATTTTCCTTAGGTCAGATCAACTTTCGGATTATAACCAAGTCTGCCCCTGAATAAAAAAGTCTGATAATTCTATAATAGACCCCTTGCGAAAGTCTTAAAAATGTAAACGGACTCCGAAAGTTCTACTTTCGGCAGCATTACCTGAAGTGGAAATAATATAAAAGGACTCCGAAAGTTCTACTTTCGGCAGCATTACCTGAAGTGGAAATAATATAAACGGACTCCGAAAGTTCTACTTTCGACAGCGTTTCCTGAAGTAAAATTTCAGGAATCCAAATCACGTATACAAGAGGTCTAATCTATTAAAGGAATAACCCTCTTGCATACGTGCTCTCGCCGCAGTCCCCGGGGGCGAGAGCGCCGCCTTGAGCAGGATGAAAAACAAACTTTTACAAGAAGTCTAATAAAAGAGGTTCGCGCATGCACATCCCAAAACTTTATCGTGAAGAAGACCGTGAAAAGATCCTTGCCTTTCTCAGGGCAAATAACTTCCCCGCGCTTGTTTCGCACGACGGCGAAAAACTGACCGCCACACACCTGCCAGTGGAAGTCGTTGAGCATGCCGATGGCTCGCTGACCATGCTGGCGCACATGTCACGCGCCAACCCGCAATGGAAGACCTTTGGCGGGCAGGAGGTCCTGCTCATCTTTCAGGGCGCGCATACCTACATCTCGCCGCGTTGGTATAACCATGTCAACGTGCCCACCTGGAACTACATAAACGTGCATGTCTATGGCAGGGTACGCATGTTAGAGGGCGATGCGCTCGCCTCGCTCCTCAGCGGTTTGGTCGCCATGCACGAGACCGGCACCGGCTACAGCCTGGAAGCCCTGCCCGCCGACTTCGTGGAAAAAGAGACCCGCGGCGTGGCAGGCTTTGCCCTCGATGTCACCCGCCTCGAAGCCGCCTCCAAACTGAGCCAAAACCGCGACGATGAATCCTACGCAAGCATTATCAGCCACCTGCAAGAACGCGGCGACTCTGCCTCGGCAGAGATTGCCAAAGAGATGAAAGCCAGACGAAAATAGCTGTTTTTCGCTGATCTATGGGTCAATTGTCGCTGTGCGAGTGCCGAAGCGCGGCTCTTCCTTGACGAACCCCCCTCAAACGGATAAAATCCAAGCCGTTATCAATGAAGCGCCTCCTCGCGGAGGCGCATTTTCTGCCAAAAAAAACATGATCGAACCAAACGAACCCACAGCCCCGATCTCACAAGTGACCAACCTCGCCCAAGTGGACGTGGAAACGGTCAACGCTGAAATGGTGCGTATGCATCAAAGTTCTGCGAGCGTGGTCCACTCCGAAGATGTGGAGTTGAACATGAGCGCGGCGGCGCAGGTGCATGCCGTGAACGTGAAACTGCACGAATCCGCGGCGGCTGTTGTTCATGCAGATGAAGTTACCGTCCAGCATGGGGCGGTGGCGGCGGCTCGAGCGGGTGCCCTCTCTCTTAACGGCGGCGCCGGTGTGGTCGTGGCGGGAAGCGTCGAGTTTGGCAATGCCTATACGGGTGTTGTCGCGGCGCGTGAAGTCCGCGGTGAGAAGATCGAGTCGGTCGTCCTGCTTTCCCGTAACGTGACAGGCAATGTAACCACAGTGATCGATACCCGCGGAGCGGTCATTGCCGGGCTGGTCGGCGGCTTGTTTGCAGGCATCATGCTCCTGCTGGGGCGCATGGTATTCGGCAAAAAATAATTTTGGATGTTCGGCGGGCAAGACCCGCTTTACAGAAATTCTATGATCGGGCGAAGGTAATGCGGCGGAGTTGCCGCGTGAGAGGCGCCCAAGGAGTTAGGTACGATGGAAAAAATAGTTTTGAAGGCAACCAAACGTGATGTGATCGGAAAGCAAGTGAAAGCCATGCGCCGCGAAGGCAAACTTCCGGGCGTGATCTACGGGCGTCATCTTGAGCCGATCTCGATCGCCTTGGACTCTCACAGTGCAGGGTTGGCGTTGGCAAAAGTCTCCGCCTCCAGCCTGGTGACACTTGATGTGGATGGCACGGAATATCCCGCCCTCGTGCGCGAACGCCAGCGCGATTACATCAAGGGTGTTTTGACCCATGTCGATTTCCTCGCCGTGGATATGAATGAAAAGCTCCGCACCAGCGTGGGTCTTGCATTCGTCGGTGTTTCCGCTGCAGTGAAGGATTACAACGGTATCCTCGTTCACAACCTGGAACGCCTCGAAGTGGAATGTTTGCCGGGCGACCTTCCCGAGCGCATCAACGTGGATATTGCCATGCTCAAGCAGATCGGCGATATCATCCGCGTGCGCGACCTGGCTGTCTCCGACAAGGTCCGCATTCTGGCTGACCCCGAAGAGACCATTGCGGTCGTTACCATCACCAAGGAAGAAACTCCCGGTGGTGCGGCTGGTGCCGAAGGTGCCGCCGAAGCTGCCTCCCCCGAACTCAGTGTGGAACGCGGCAAGAAAGACGAAGAGTAATCTCTTCTACGCAGTCAATAAAAAAAATCCGCCATCGCAAGATGGCGGATTTTTTTTATTTTTATAACAGTCCAAGGATCTTCAGGAAATTAACCGTCATCCTTGCGGTTGCGCCCCATAATAGTTCGCCATCATACGGATGATAAAAGATCACGCTGCGCTCTGAGCCGGGCAGGGAAAATTCCCAGTAGTTATTGCGGTTGGCGAGCCACAACAGCGGCATGGTAAAGACCCGCGCCACTTCCGCGCCGGAGGTTTTGAACGCATACGGAAATTGGATGATGCCCACCACGGGCGTTACTTTGAATTTGCTGATGGTCACCATGCGGCTCAGGGTTCCAAGGATGTTTACATCGGTTGGTCGAATGCCGATCTCTTCATCGGCTTCGCGCAGGGCGGTTTCTTCCGGTGTGGTTTCGCCCTCGTCACAGGCGCCGCCCGGAAAAGAGACTTGCCCCTTGTGTGATTCGACCCGGTCGGTGCGCCGCGTGTACAGGATATGCCATTCGTTCTGGAAGAACACCAGCGGCACGAGGACTGCCGCACATTTCAAATGCTCATCCGGGTGGATGGGGATCTCTGCATAACCGTCTGATTCCGCGTGAGAACGATCCAGCTCGGCTAATTTATTTCGAATGAATGCTTCGGTGATCTCGGTCATGCTAGGCTTCAGCGCGAACGGGGCTTCCACAGTAATCGCATTCGGCGGTTACCTCGTCCAGCCACTCCACTTCATCCGGGCGGACCGCCGCACCGCAAGATGGACAATGCGTGGGCAGGATGGCGCGTTTTTGGGGTGAAGAAGATTCTGCTGTCAGCTGAGTGGGCAGGTTGTTTTTGATGAGCGCTTCGATCTCATCCGCTTCGGCTTGCAGTCCGCGCTCCCGCAATTCTGCTGTGATGCGCGCTCCGGCTTTTTGCACCCGGTGAAAGCGTTGCTGGCTGGCAAGCAGGGTCAAGCCGCTGCGAAAGTGCGCGACTGCTTTTTTGTGGTCACCGCATAAAATGGCGGCGTGACCGGCTTCAAAATAAAGGAAGGGCGCCCGCTCAGGGAAACGCTCTTCCGCTTTTTGTGCCAGGTCATGGAATGTCAGCGCGGCTTCGGCGTACTCCCCGGCATCCATCAGGCGGCGGGCGCGTTGCAGGGCGGGCGGCACGGGTGGGGGCGGGGTGCCTCTTAAGAATCTTCTTGCGCGTCGAAACATATTAGCGCTCCTCCTCAATGCCGATAATTTCTTTTGCCAGCGCCGCGCCGCGCGGGTCATCGCTGGGTTCGATCTTGCGGGCAAAGACAAGGTAGCCGGTGTGTGCGATCATGCGGTCTGTCGGGCGCAGGCGTGCGGGATTGGTCTTGTAATAGCGCAGCATCAACTCGCAGACTTCCACGAAGGCGAAGTCGTATTTCTTTAAAGCATACAGGATCTTCTCGACCTGGTTATAGGTTGGCACGAGTGTGCCAAAGAAACCGCCGGGTTTGATGGCGGCGCGCACCTGTTGGATGTAGTCATACGGGTTTTGCACGTCGAGGAAGAAGGCATCGGCGTCCGTTTCATCGAAGCCTTCCTGGATGTCGCGCAGTTTGAAGTCTACGCGTGAAGCGAGACCGATCCGTTCGAGGTTTTTACGCGCCAGGTTTTGCGTATCCGGTTTTTGTTCGTATGAGACGACGCGACCCTGAGGTCCGAGGGCGGACGCCATTGCGATCGTCATGGACCCGGAGCCTGTCCCGGCTTCCAGGACGGTTTGCCCCTCTGAGATGCCCATCTGGATCAGGATGTAGCCGATGTCTTTGGGGTAAAGGATTTGCGTGGTGCGCGGCAGTTCGTTCAAAATATCCGCCATCGAAGGCTGAAGCAGGAAGAACGGTGCGCCGGTATGGCTGAAGACTTGCGAGCCCCAGGGTTTGCCGATCAGGTCATCATGCTTGATGACCCCGCGATGACTCTGGAAATCACCGCCGGGCTGCAGAATGAAAATGAAATGCTTGTGCGTGAGCCCGACCAATTGGGCAAGGTCGCCCTCGCGTGCGTTGAGTGAATAATTCATGCCGGAGATTTTACCTTTACTTCATTGAAAAGACTGAAGTTCTTTTTATTTACGGAAGCAAAGCCCGCAACATAAAATTAGCCGATCTCTTTTGGGTTGCTTTCCAGGGGCTCTGCAGCGACTGGGCTTGTTAGCGGCTTGCGCAGCCTGCGGTTAAATTGGAGTAATAGCACAGCCACCCCAATGCCCATTGTCATTAATCCGCACAGCAGGGCGGGCGCAAAATTGAAAAACCACTCCGGCTTGCCGATGCTCTCCCCAAGGATGGCGAGTCCTATTCCAGCGGCAGAGGCATTCCAGATTCCGTGAATGAGGACGGCGCCAATGTATGCAGCGAAGAAACGCCGCGCACGCTTTTCCTGAATCGCAGCAATGATGCCCCAGCCCACCAGACCGCTTGTCAACATGTGAAGCAGGCTTGTGCCGGTGCGGGCACCAACGATGAAAGCCCAACTGGTACTTCCGTCTGCGCTGGCATTCAGGCTTTCAAAGAGCGCAAATGCCGCGCCGCTCAGCACGCCCAGCGCAAATCCCTGCGCCGGTGTTTCGATCTGACGGGCAAAGAACCAAAGCGCCAGCGGTTTGAGCAGTTCTTCGATCAATGGCACCAGCAGGGCAATGTACCCAATGCCGACTGCGATCACGGCGGGGTTGCTCAGGTACGGTGTGACTGCGGCGAGCATGGCGTCTTCGCTCATGGACTGGTCTGCCATATTCGCCAGCGTTTCCAATTGGTTGATGAGTGCGGGCTGGGTTACGGCAACATAGATGACACCAAGAATAACGACAGTTACAAGGATCACGATTTCCAGCACGATCATGATCATGGGGCTTATCGTCATCCCAAGCCCGAGGATGGAGAAGAAACGCCAGCGCGGACCCAGCTCAATGCCGTTGGAGGCGGTGCCAAACAGCAGCCAGATCGGCGGCACGATGACCATAATCGTCAATGCCGGCAGGACCAGCCAGTTCAACCAGGGCAATTCTGCCATAGTGAACGCTCCACCAATGAGGATGCTAAAGAACACCACCACAGGGATCACGATCCACAACCACCCCGCGAATGGAAATTTGAACGAGTGATCGGCTTGTTCAAGTCCGCGCGTCTTTTGCAGCACGAACCAGGAACAAAGCAGCAGCAGAACGCTCACGAAGCCAAAGGCAAACGCGCTGATCATGCCTGTTGCAGGGTCAGCACCGCCGCTGAATAGATCAAAGAATGAGGTAAAACCAAATAAGATAACGATCAACCCCAGGATCAATAAGCTGAAACCAAAAACGATCAGCACCAACAGAGACGCCCAATGAGTTTTCTTTGTTTGCATTATTTCTCTTCAATGCTTACATGCAGGATCATATCGCCTGCTGGTAAATATCCACCCTGCGAAGGGTCGCGCGGAGTCAGGTTTTCTGCCACATCCTGTCCGTTGATGACTTGCCCAAAGATGGTGTAGTTTTTGTTTAAATGCGAGACGGGTGCATAGGTGATGAAAAATTGACTGCCGTTCGTATCGGGTCCGGAATTTGCCATGCCTACCATCCCGGGGCGTGTGAAAGTTAGATCGCTGAGCTCATTGACGAAAAAATAGCCTGGGTTGCCCCTGCCCGTGCCGCTGGGGTCGCCTGCCTGGGCAACAAAGCCGGGGATCACACGGTGGAAGGTCACGCCGTCGTACCAGCCCTGCCGCGCAAGAAAAATGAACGAATTGACCGCAAATGGCGCCTTGTCTGGGAAAAGTTGAAGGACGATATTTCCTTTTTCGGTTTCGAGGGTTGCAATGTATTGTTTTGAGGCATCCACATCAAAGGGCGGGCAATCGCTAAACTGTTTCTGCCCCAGCATAATGAGACCCACCGTTTCACTCAAACTTTTATAGTCAAGAAAATATTGTTGCAGCGAACCATTGATGAAGACCAGCGGCGCGGTCTGAATGGGCAGCTGTGCCACCGCCTCCTGCGCCGCCTTGAGCTTGTTCTGCGCTTCATCGGCATTCATCGCCGCTGTAAGCTGATCCACATCGATCCCTGCACTGGGAGCTGTGCGCAGCAGCCATGCCTTGAACTCTCCCGGGCTCATGTTTGACCATTCAAGGTTATTCACAAAAAGCAGGTCGTACATTTCCCAGAACTTGCCTTGTTCTTCTGCAGCGAATGCAGCGAGGATTGCGTCGTCTGATTTGTCGAGGGCATCCGTCAGCGGCATGGGGCGGAAGACAAAGCGAATGCCGCCCGTATAGTGGCGCATCAACTCTGCGATCGTCTGCGCTACGGCGAGACAGCCTTGCGATTGAAAGTCGCAGTATTCGAGAATGGTAACGGGTGCATCTGTCGGACCGATGGAGTAGTCCGCTTCGGTGATGAGGGGCACCAGTGTCTGCTCATTTGGCAGCGGCGTGGGTATTGCCTCAATGACTTTGCAGGTGAATTGCGGGGTTGCCGTCACCGGAAGGACCGGGTTGGAAACCAGGGCGGGTGTTGGGGGTGCTTCCTGCGAAGAGGCGCATGCAGTTAAAAAAATGGCGGCACAAAGTAAAAGCAGCCCGTATAAGATTTTTTTCATTATTGGCTTATCGCTTCCTGTAATTGTTCGAAGGACCACATCCATGCCATGGTCTTGATGAAATCGGCGAGGGAGTCACTTTGCGCACGCAAGGTACGCACGGCGGGTCCAACCGGGTCTTCACCGGCGGCGCCGCCGGGCGAGTCGGCGTAGGCGCCGTGAAAGGCGAAATAGGCCTGGTTGATCTTGCGCAGCAGGTAACCATTCTTTAGGAAGACCTGTCGGCGTGCTTCCATGTAGGCTTCGGCTTCGTCGATCTTCCCCTGGGCCAGCAGTTCATCAGCGTGGATGCGGGTCTCATGCATTTGCGCGCGGAAGTCAAAGGGCGGGCGGGTTAAGGTTGCGGGGTCGGGTCGGTCAAAGGAAAGCGAGATCAAATTCAAGTTGGGGAAGGCGGCGGGTTTTAATTCCGGGTAAAACTTTTCGATCACCAGCGCTCCGATCTCATCCCCTGCAATGGAGGCAGCAGTTTCGTTCATGGTGCGTAATTCCGGCGTTTCACTGTATAACAGCCCGAGCGGACGTAATGTAAGATAGTTGTGGATCCATTCATGGGCGATGGTGTTGAGCACCCAGGGCATATTTGTGGTGCGCATCACCATGGTGGGGTAAACGCCAATGCCGCCGATCTGCACGATGAGTGTTGAGACGTTCAAGCCTTGTGTGATGTCATCTTCCAGTTTTACCTGGTCGTCCACGGTCAAGTCGGTATCTACGGAAATGTTGGCGGTCTGTTCGATGTGGTCGCGCGGTGAGACGATCATTGCCATGGGCAGGGGTGTGGAGTGATACCAAACGTTCGGGATCGGCTGCCCGGCGGCAGTGAGATGGATCTCTGCCAGTACCTGGCTGATCTGGTCTTGTAATATGGCTTCCGCCAGGGGTGCGATCTTGTTTTGGCGCTCGTACAATTTTTCAAGTTCTTCACGGACCGCTTCTGTGGCTTTTTCTTTATCGGTAATGGATGCGTCGGCATACAGCCGGGAAAGCTCGTTCTCTTTTTCGAGAATACTTTGCGTGATGGCGAAATATTCCATCACGATCCGTTTTTGCTCGGAGCTATCCAATGTGTATGGCAGGTTGAGCGATGCGGTGCGCAATTTTATGATGGCGGCATTTGCTATCCACTCAACGTAATCGAATTCCAGGCTGCGGGTGTAGGCGCGCACCTTTTCGATGGGGTTCGTGAGTGAGGGGTTGCTGTAGCCGGTCATTGCGGCTAGGATGAAGAGCAGGATCGTGATCTCGAGCCCGCGTAAAATGCGTTGGATCATGCGGCGGATTATACCTATTTCGTTCTCTGGAATGTTTAATTTGAGTTTATAGAACGGATCGGCAGCTGCAACAGACTTGATCTAGCTGCGTTGCGCAACGAAGATCATTAAGCGGCTCGCTGGTGTAAAAGGCTCACGGTTCCAATCTCCATAAAGGTGTTCGATACGAAAGCCCGCCTTGGTTAAAGATACGGTCAGTTCGGTTTGACTGCGAAAGCGTAATTCACTGCTGACCACCACATCTTCGCCTGTGTCGCTAAAGATATTATGCCCTTCGAAGTGTACGATGCCATTTTTTACACTTAACAAGTCCAGCCAGCATTCCATGCTTCCAAAAGTCGTCTCGGACTGTTCGTAGGTTTTTTCGCGAACCCATGTTTCCCAGGCGCGCGCTTCCGGGTTGCGGCTTTCAAATGCAAGATAGCCTCCCGGGCGCAGGGTTTCGAATAGGGCGTGTAGGGTTGCGTCCCATTCGGTATCGTCGAGGAATACCTGTGCTACATTGCCGGTCATGACTGCCAGGTCTGCTTCCTGGTTTCCCATGTTTGCAGATGCGCCCTCAACCCATTGAACTTGTCCTGCGCCGGGCTTTTCTTTGGCGATGGCAAGCATGGCTGCGGAAGGGTCCACACCAATGACTTGCCGTCCGGCACTTGCCAGTTCGCAAGTCAGTAGCCCGGTGCCGCAACCCAGGTCAACGATGCGACGGGCGTGGGTTTCTTCCGCCAGGGCGAGGTAGAAATCTGTATCCTTTCCACGTGGATTATCGCGGTCGTAAAGCGCCACCAGGCGCGGGTCAACATAATGTGCGTCCAGTTTCATTGGTTTTGCTCGAAGATCATGATCGGGATCTGACGGGTGGTCATCTTTTGGTAATCCAGGTAGGGCGGGTGCCGCTCGGTGACGAATTTCCAGTAGTGCTCATATTCACTCCCTTGCGCCTCTCGTGAGGTTACTTCAACGATATCGCCATTGACTTCCAAACGGGCATGTGGGTTTTTCTTTAAATTCAGATACCAGTCGGCGTTCTTATCTCTTCCCCAATTCGATGCCACGATCAAGTACCTGTTTTCATGCATAAAGTAGGCAATTGGGATGGCACGTTCCCGCCCGGATGTGCGCCCAACTGTATGCAAGATGAGGATGGTCTGTTTGCCGAGTTTGCTCCCTGCCCGCCCGCGGCTAAGGCGGATAAGCAGAGAATTGACCGACATGAACCATTTGATCAGAATATTTTGCATTCATGTTGGACTACTGCTGTAAAAAGATTCTTTCGGCAACGGCTCACTCTTCTTTTCTATTTATAATGATGTTTCCATTACCAATAATGATATTCCCCTCTACAAGGGATCCTTTGATCGAGATGGTTGCGTTTTCGGTGCCGTTCTCACTATTTTCTTCTGGTAAATATTCTGTGCCGCAATGCGGGCATTTAAGGGCTTGCCCAGACAAGACGATATTTTTACCTTCAGAGGTATTGCCGTGAGCTTTTTCGACCTCAAGTTTTCCTCCGCATTGCGTGCAAATAAATGGTGCTGACATAAGGATCTCCTCGTATTTCTCTCAGGTGGGAAGAATATCTCTTAGGTTAAGGCTTGCATGGAGAACCGTCAAGCACCCAAAGGTTGGGTTGTAAATTTGCGCTTAAAAGACGCACGGCAGGGCTGGTGTGCCCTGCCGTGCTAACGACCTGCTGCCCTCAACAGGTAATTCTTAATTTATCCTATTTACTTTTCAAATACTGATCGATCGCCCGCCCGGCTTTACGTCCGCCGACCATGGCTGTGACCACAAGGTCGGGTCCGGTGGCGCAGTCGCCGCCGGTGAATACACCCTCGCGGCTGGTAGCACCTGTGGCTTTGTCTTTGACCGAGATCAGCCCCCAATTGTAGGTTTCAAGTTCTGGGGTGGTCTTGCTGATGATCGGGTCGGGCCAGTAGCCGAGCGCCAGAATGGCTGTATCGGCTGCCACGCTGAAATTCGAGCCTTCTACAGGTACAGGTTTGCGGCGTCCTTTTGCATCGGGCTCACCGAGTTTCATTTCAATACATTCTACAGCGGCGAGTTTCCCGTCTGCTCCGGCAATGAATTTGACCGGCTGAGTCAGGAAGCGGTACTTGGCACCTTCGTCGCGTGCCATCTTGCGGTCTTTCTTCCCGCCGGGCATTTCTTTTTCGGTACGGCGATACAAACAGGTCACTTCTTCAGAGCCAAGGCGCAATGCGGTGCGCAGACAGTCGGAGGCTGTATCGCCACCGCCGACCACGACCACCCGCTTGCCAAGCTCCAAAGGTTTCTTCATATTCTCCGGCAACTGTTCCATTGGAATATTGCCGCGGATGAGAAAATCTGTCGCTTCATATACGCCGGGCAGGTCTGTGCCGGGCGTGTCTTCCATTTTTGCGTCGATCTCTGAGCCGACGCCAATGAACACGGCATCAAACCCTTCGGCGAACAACTGATCGATGGTCTTGTCCTTGCCGATGTAAGTGTTTGGCACGAACTTCACCCCGGCACGTTCGAACTCTTCCCATTTCTCTTCCCACACTTCTTTTGAAAGCTTGAAATTGGGAATGCCATATACCAACAAACCGCCGGGCGCAGGCTTGGAGTCGAAGACGGTCACAGCATGACCTTTTTGAAGAAGGATGTCTGCGCAGCCCAACCCAGCCGGACCTGCCCCGATCACCGCAACTTTTTTGCCGCTGGGAACCGCAAGAGAAATGAGGTGACCTTGCGTGCGGCGTTCGTAATCCACTGTAAAGGCTTCAAGTTCACCGCACAATACAGGTGTGTGATGTTTGTTCAATACACAGGAACCCTGACATAACGCTTCATGCGGACAAACGCGTCCGCAGATCTCAGGAAGGGAGCTGGTTTTATGATAAATACCGGCTGCCTCCACGAACTTTCCCTGTTCGATCAACCACATGGCGGAGGGAATGTCATTGGCAGTGGGGCAGGCAACCATACAAGGAGCCGGATCTGGGCAATGGATACAGCGTGCCGCTTCTACCATGGCACGCTCGGGGTCGAACTCGATCACTACACCGCCGAAATCACATTTTCGTTCATCCGCCGGACGTAGATCAAGGTCATAAAAGGGACGGTTTGCCCGTTCCTTGCGATCGATTGCCAAAAATTCACTGGGGACTGCCTGCATTCTGCCTCCAAAAAAATCGTACAGATAAAGTATCCTTGGATGATAACCAATGAAATTGGATAGACATAGACTTAAATGTCACAAATCCCAGAGACAATCGTCATATTGTTTATTAGATGTTTATTAATGGAGTTGAATGCAAGGGGAAAAGCCGGGATGAATGAATTAAAATCAATTAGTTAAAATCTGCACAATTTATCCACAAGGTTTTGGGTGATTTGTGTTATATCAATGTAAGAAAACTGCAATGCAAGCTTACTGTACCCTGTTGGAGGAGTTCTATTATGCGTCAATTTTTCTCAAGATTTTCCCGGCGAACGTGGATCATCATCGGTGTGGTTGCGGTGATCCTTCTGTTCGTTGGTATTTCATTTGCCCGCCCCAATGAAGAGGTGACTTTCCAGACCCTTCTGGCGGAACGCGGTGACCTGGCAGCGTATGTAGGCGCGACAGGAAGTGTCCGTGCCAAGCAGACGGCTACGTTAACCTGGCAAACCAATGGCATCGTTGGTGATGTGAATGCAGAGATCGGGGAACGTGTTGAACAAGGGACTATCATTGCCAACCTTGATAAAGCCACTCTCAGCCAGAATATCATTTTGGCAGAAGCAGACCTTTTCAGCGCGCAAAAAGCATTGGACGAACTGCTGCAATCGAATACCGCCCTGTACGAAGCTGAAAAAGCGGTTGATAAAGCCGAAGAAAGTTATCAAAAAGCATACAACTGGCGCATCGAACTTAATGGCAAGATCGATATTAAGGAAGCGTATTACGACCAGTTTGGTAACCTGAAGATCAAGGAATATAAAGGAAAGGCCAGCGAAGAAACGATTGCAGATGCCGAGCGTGATCTTGCCCTTGCCGAATCCAAGCTTGAAGATGCCCGCCGCGCCTATGAGCGCCTCTTACAAGGGCCAGATTCAGATGAAGTAGCCTCTGCTCGTGCGCGTGTGGCTGCTGCCGAAGCCACCCTGAATCTTTCAAAGCTTATTGCGCCTTTTAATGGAACGATCACCCAGGCGAGCTCTGTTATCGGCGATCAGGTCGTGCCCGGCAAAGTGGGCTTCCGCGTGGATGACCTCTCCAGTTTACTGGTGGATGTGCAGGTCTCCGAAGTGGATATCAATCGTGTTGCTCTTGGTCAGACTGCCACCCTTTCGTTTGATGCCATTTTAGGCAAAGTCTACAATGGCGAGGTCGTGGCGGTGGGGCAGGCGGGTGATACTATTCAAGGTGTGGTGAGTTTCACCGTCACCGTGGAATTGACCGATGCGGATGAACAGGTCAAACCGGGCATGACTGCAGCGGTTAACGTCATTGTTGAGGAAGTGAAAGACACACTCCTCGTTCCGAACCGTGCTGTGCGCCTTGTAGATGGCGACCGGGTTGTTTATATCCTGCGTGATGGTGTGCCTACACCTATAAAGATCACATTGGGCGCATCTTCAGACACGATGAGCGTACTTGCAAGCGGTGATATTAAGGAAGGGGATGAGATCATCCTCAATCCGCCAGCGTTCAACGGGGGTCCTTTCGGTGGAGGCTAGCATGGACTGGGTCATTGAAGCACGCGACCTGAGAAAAACCTACGTGATGGGCGAGATCGAAGTGCAAGCCTTGCGCGGCGTTTCGTTTACGGTAGAACGCGGCGAAGTTGTTTCCATTATGGGACCTTCCGGTTCAGGGAAATCCACCATGATGAACACAATCGGCTGCCTCGACCGCCCTACCTCGGGTGAATATATTTTGGATGGCGAATCAGTTGCTCAGATGGATGACGATCAGTTGGCAAGTGTTCGCAACCGCAAGATCGGCTTCGTCTTTCAAAGCTTTAATTTGCTCTCACGCCTCACTGCGCTGGGAAATGTGGAATTACCCCTGCGCTATTCAGGGCTTACCGAAGGTCGTCGTGCCAAGGCACAAGCCGCACTTGAAGCGGTTGGGCTTCAAAACCGAATGGGGCATCGTCCCTACGAGTTATCTGGCGGACAACAACAGCGTGTAGCCGTTGCCCGTGCTCTGGTTAACAACCCTGCCATCATCATGGCAGATGAACCGACAGGTAACCTTGACTCGAAAGTAGGCAAGGAGATTATGAGTTTGTTGCTGAATCTAAACAAAGATCTTGGCACAACGTTGATCATTGTTACTCATGATCCGAAGATCGCCGAACAAACCCAGCGCGTCATTCGCCTGCGCGATGGCGAATTAGATACTGGTGTTGCAGAGAAGGAGGGCTAACATGACATTTACCCAGGCTCTTTTGGAAGCTCTCGAAAGCTTGAACGGCAATAAAATGCGTTCAGGTCTGACCGTGTTAGGCATTGTCATCGGTGTTGCGGCGGTCATTGCCATGTTAGCGGTTGGCAACGGCGCACAAGCATCCATTACCGGTTCCATTTCAAGCATCGGCACCAACTTACTGTTCGTCTTTGGCGGTGCGCCAAATCAAGAAGGTCCTCCCGGTTCGGGCGGTGGGCGTAGTAATGGAAACAATGAACGTCCGCTTACAATGGGTGATGCGAACGCTTTACTGGATACTTATGCGGCGCCGTCCGTTGAAATGGTTGCTCCTGCCATACAGGGCAATAACTTGTTGACGTTCTCCAGCGAAAAGACAACCACCTCTATCTCCGGCGTCACTCCTGAATACTATACTGTTCGTAACCTTGAACTGGCAGAAGGCGAATTTATCAATCAGGAACATATCCTTGGGCGCATGTCTGTTGTTATACTCGGACCTGAAACTGCCATCGCTCTATTTGGTCATGCCGACGGTATTGTCGGCGAAGTCATCCGTATTGAAGGGCAACCCTTCCGCATCATTGGCGTTTTGGTGGCACGTGGCGGCGGCGCATTTGGAAGCGAAGATAACGCCGCTTATATTCCTTTTACGACCGCCCAAGCCCGTCTCATTAAACGCAGTACGCGCGATGAGGTTGACGTCATTTTTGTGCAAGCTACAACGGCTGAGTCGGTTCCGCAGGCGGTCGAAGAGATTTCCAATATTCTCCGGCAGCGACATCGAACCCCTGTCGGTGCAGACGACTTTACCGTTTTCACCCAGCAAGACTTCCTTAGCATCTTTGAATCCATTACAGGTGTGCTGACCATCTTCCTTGGCGGCATTGCGGGTATTTCCCTGTTGGTTGGCGGTATTGGCATTATGAACATTATGCTGGTCTCTGTTACAGAGCGTACAAAAGAGATCGGGCTGCGTAAAGCGCTTGGGGCGCGTAAACGCGATATTCTTTTGCAGTTCCTAACCGAGTCTTCCTTATTAAGTCTGATCGGCGGCATTATCGGCGTATTTTTTGGCTGGTTGATCGCGGTCATTGTTGAGCAGGTTGCCACGGCAACCGGCAATAACTTTATTCCCATTGTCGGCACGGATGCCATCCTACTCTCGACAGGTTTTTCTGCGATCATCGGTCTCTTCTTCGGCATTTACCCAGCCAGCCGCGCCGCAAGCTTGGAGCCGGTGGAAGCTTTGCGGTACGAATAAATTATGGTCAATACCCGAAAGATCGTTTCTGCCCTGCTCCTTGTTTTGGTGGCGGGGGGGTGTCTGCCTGCGAGACAAACGCCAATAAGCGACGCAGTGCAAGTTGTGGAGACTTCCACTGAAGAGCCGACGGCAACAGTTACGTCTGCGCCTCTTCCTACGACCACGCCTGTTCCTGTCACCGAGGTGCTGCCCACGCTGACATTCACTCCGGCGCCCTCTGTACGCATCCTTGCTGTTAATGGCAATCTCTATATTCGCCGAGGACCCGGCACTGCCTATAACACCGTTGGTTATCTAATGAACAGTGTCAGTGCAGATGTGATCGGGCAGGATATGCTTTCGAAATGGGTGCAAGTCATCATCCCTGATTCTGAACAATCCGGCTGGATCTCTCTTCAAACCCCTTATTCACATATTGACGGTGACCTGTCTGATGTTCCGGCATTCACATTTACAGAATGGGCCGAGGCATCTTATGTCAAAAATTGCACAGAGCATGATTTGCTCATCATGCCAAATGAAATTTACCTGTATTCGCTCTGGACGAACAGCACCTATAAGAATCAATCCCAGATCGACCCGGGGCGTTACGAAATCTTTGATGTTTCTCTTCCTGATGAACCTCTTGTGGATGTGTTGGATATTCGTGAAGGTCAAATGATCTATCTGACGAAGAACGGATTGGAAGAAGAGCATAACTGCCCCGAAAATAACTGAGCGTAAAGCGGGTACATTTTACGAAAGTGATACAATCTGGCTGAAACGACGCCAATTGCAGCGAGGGAAAAGTTCAGGGAAACGGGATCCAAACCCTGATCGAGTTCGAGGCGCTTCGTGTCAAATAAAACTGGAGAATTGTTATGTCTGAAAAATTGGTTCAGTTGAAGGAAATCCTTGGGGAAGTGTCAGACCTTGGGTCTGCCGGATCTATTTTGAGTTGGGATCAACAGGTGAATATGCCGCCCGCCGGAGCCGAAGCGCGTGGTCAGCAGCTTGCTACGCTGGGCAAGATCGCTCAGGAAAAATTCACTTCTGATGAAGTGGGCAGCCTGCTCGAAGATCTCAAAAAAGAATATACAGACCCGAAGACTGATGAAGGTGCGCTCATCCGCGTAACAGCGCGCACCTACGAAAAAGCCAAGAGTGTGCCTGCTGAATTCATAGCGGAGCAGGCGATCGCTGCGACCAAAGGGGTGGAAGCCTGGGTAGAAGCGAAAAGCAAATCAGATTTTTCCATCTTCCGTCCACATCTCGAAAAGAATGTGGAGTTGGTGAAAAAATATGTTTCCTTCTTCCCGCCTGCTGATCATCCCTACGACACTTTGTTGGATGACTATGAACCGGGTATGAAGACTGCCGAGGTGCGTGAGATCTTTGGTAATTTGCGCCCCAAGCAGGTTGCCTTGATCAAAGCCATCAGCGAATCCAAACAGGTTAAAAGCGAATTTCTGAACAAATCGTATAACGAAAAGAAGGTGTGGGATTTCGGCGAGGCGATCATCACCAAATTCGGCTATGACTTCAACCGTGGCAGACAGGATAAAGCCCCGCATCCCTTTGAAACAACGTTCAATGTCAATGATGTGCGCATTACCAATCGTTATGAAAAGAATGCGCCGCTTGCCACACTCTTCAGTGCCATGCATGAATGCGGTCATGCTTTGTATGAGCTGGGCAGCAACCCTGCTTATGAGCGTACGCCGCTTGCAGGTGGCACTTCGCTGGCAGTGCATGAATCGCAGTCCCGTATGTGGGAGAATCTGGTTGGGCGTTCCCTTCCGTTTTGGGAGCACTTTTATCCCGAACTAAAAAAGACCTTCCCGACACAGTTGGATGGTGTCAGCCTTAAGAGTTTCTATCGAGCCATTAATAAGGTCGAACCTTCGTTCATCCGTGTTAATGCCGATGAAGCTACCTACAATCTGCACATCATGCTGCGGCTCGAGATCGAGATCGGCTTGGTGGATGGCAGCATGGAAGTCAAAGACCTGCCTGAGATCTGGAATGCTAAAATGCGCGATTATCTTGGCGTCACTCCACCCAATGACAGCCAGGGTGTTTTACAGGATATCCACTGGTCGTACGGTTCCATTGGCTATTTTTCGACGTATGCACTTGGAAACATCGTTTCGGCGCAGTTGTGGGAACAGATCAACAAAGAGATCAAAGACCTCGATGAGCAGATCCGTAAGGGTCAATTCGGTGAATTGCGCGAATGGCTGCGCGCAAAGATCCATGTTCATAGTCACAAGTATGACCCCCAGGATATCGTCAAAAAAGTCACCGGCAGTACCATCGATTCTGCCGCCTATGTACGTTATCTGACGAAGAAGTACAGCGAAGTGTACGGGCTGTAAACCGCTTCGAATCAAGAGACGCCCTAGAAGAGGGCGTCTCTTCTATTCCCAATTATGAAACTTCGACTTATCCTCTCCGCCTCTCTTTTCGGACTTTTAGCGGCATGCTTGCCTCAATCAGCTCCTGCGTCCACGCCACTGCCGCCAGATTATCTGCCAACGGTTGTTGCGTTGACTGGGCAAGCGGCTTTTGCCACCGCCGCCGCGCTGACTCCTACAGCTACGGCCACAGAAACACCTCTGCCCCCGATTTCACAGCCGGTGGAAATTCCACCCACCGCTACACCCACACTTGCTGCAGGTTTTACTGAGTTTGCACAGATCCGTTTTGTATCGCCGGGTCCCATGTCCAGCCTGACGTCGCCGTTCATATTACAAGCTATCATTGCTGCGGGTGAGAGCAACACCATTCAGATAGATCTGCTCGGGGAAAACGGACGTGTGTTGCAGCGCGAGATCAAAAAACTAACTCGCAATCCGTTAGGCGTTTTCCAACGTTTCGACATTAAGTACGAGATCCGGGCAGTCACTGAGGCGGGGTACATCCGCATTAGCACGAAGGATGATTTTGGCAGGATCCAGGCATTGAATACCATGCCGATCCTTATCTATTCGGTTGGGACGCCTCAGATCAACCCGCCTGGGAATTTTATCTACGAACGCGTGGCGATGGACGGATTTAAAGAATTGTCGAATTTTTACGCGGGCGAGGTCGCTCTCAAAGGGCGTATCTGGCCGTATAACGACCAGCCGATCGCCGTCGAGCTTGTGGATACGAAAGGAAAGGTTCTCTCCACTCGTATTCTGCGCATGAATGGTGTTGATACTCAACCTTTCGAAACTGTCCTGCCTTATAAAGTCACCGAACCGACGGCGGCGCGTCTGACCTTCCGGCAGGATAACCCCTTGGTCGGTTACAGCGACCCGGAGCTTGGCAAGCTGGTCTATGTGTATACGGTGGAAGTCATTCTGAACCCGTAATTTGCCTTGCCAAAATAAGTCACAATGGTATAATCTGCCCGCTATTCCCCATGCGGGGATGAAATCGGGGTGTGGCTCAGACCGGTAGAGCGCACGGTTCGGGTCCGTGAGGTCGAGAGTTCAAATCTCTCCACCCCGACAGCATTTTTTACACCGCCTTACCCGAAGGCGGTGTGTTTGTTTAATGTTCAGCATTATAATAATTTCAAACCTTGAAATTATTAATTCGTGGAGTGAGCTTTATGCCTTTTGCATATCGTCTTGATACTGACATCAAAATTTTTTACCAATTAGTCTACGGACATTGTACATTTAGTGATTTGTTCAGCCCTTCATTGAAGCCGGAACTTAAACCCGGTGTACGTCCCCGGGTGAAGTTCATCATCGATAGCAGGCTTGGGGATCTCGAAACGGATGAAGAGGGGATGAAGTTCTTTGTTAAAAGCATGAAAGAACTAAAAAAGACCGGCTTCCAGTTGGAGCCTGCTGCATTTTTGACCACAAAGAAAGGGCTGGCGATCTTCATTAGGTCTTTAGAGTTGATCGTGGATGATGATGTTGAACTTCATCAGGCATTTTCCACCCTTGATGAAGCACTCCTTTGGCTTGGTGAAATGGAAAATTCCCAGGCGATCTATCGAATCCACGATGAATTACTTGAGGAATTGCGCTCCGAACATGGGGAGATTAACGATTTTCAAAGAGGTACTGCCGGTTAGACTTTTAGTATGATGCTGAAAATTCAGGACTGACGATTAGGATTTCGTTATTGTCCAGTCGAGAGTGAAGGTTGATGTCCGGGCGTTGTCTCAACTCAATATACCGGAAACAGGCTCAAGGTTTGTATCGAGAAGCGTGAATGCATCTTCCACACGGGCAGGATCCATATCGCGGTCGAAGGCGATCGAAACCAGGCGCCCACCTCAACCCAAAATATCAATCGTTTTTTCATGGGTCCACCTTTCATTACATTGGAAAGTATGCTTGGATACAGAATAACCCTCAAGTAAGGTGCTTTCGAAATTTGAATTTCGGACTACAAAAATCACTCAAGAGTCCCAATTTCACCAAGATAATCGTGATTTGACGAATCTCCAACAATATAGGGAGGAAGGGCACATGCTTTATCCCTTGAAGAGGTGCATACTTAAAGTGAGTGGAGTACGTCAAAATGAGTGAATATATTTACTATTTGTTGCTTGGTATGGGGGCGACGTTTTGTGCATATCGTGCCGTGGTTTCTAAACATTTATTACCTTCCACGCTTTACCTGGCATGTGTCAGCGCCTTAATTTCTGTAACCTTGTATTTGCTTGGCGCGCAGGAAGTTGCCGTGATCGAGTTGAGCGTGGGTGCCGGGTTGGTTACAGTGTTGTTGGTGTATGTTTTGAGCGTGGTGGGGGATGATAATCTTGACCCTAGCTCGATCATTCCCAAAACCGCTCGCATTTGCCTTGGTGACAGTCATTGCGATTTTGGTTGCATGGATGACGTTCCCATTGACCTCGTCGCCGTCTGCCAGTTCCGAAGTGATGCTGGCGCAGGTGCTTTGGAAACAGCGGGCATTGGATGTGTGGGTGCAGGTGGCGTTGATCTTCTCGGGCGTTTTGGGGGTGCTGGGTCTTCTTTCGGAAAAAGAACAAAAAACGAGATCGCAAAGGGAAACCGTTCCAGCCAGCGCCGAAATGGAAAAGGAGTCGCATCGATGAACTTTGACCCTTTGAATGCTGTTCTTATTGGAGTGGTTCTGTTGCTTTCTGTCGGGTTTTATGGGCTACTCATCACACGTAACCTGATCAAGATCGTGCTTGTACTTCAAATATTGGTCAAGGCGGTTGTGGTTGCATTGGTGTTGGCAGGCAAAGATTCTGGAAACCTTGGGCTTGGTCAAAGTATTGCGGCTACCGTTATCGTGGCAGACACCATCGTGGCTGTAGTAGCACTTGCGCTTGCGGTGCAAGTGCGTATTCGTGTAGGCACATTGGACCTTTCCAAGATTTCTTCATTGCGAGGCTGAGATGACAGAAACATTGATCGGACTCGTGATCGGCATCCCTTGGCTGGGAGCGCTCGTTCTTTGGCGCACTCAGGATGAAAATCCGCGCCTCCAACATACGCTGGCAGTTGCTTTTTCCATCGCAGCAGGATGCGCATCCCTGGCATTGATCTTCTTCTCCTCCGCTGAAACAGCAGTGGACATCCCGATGGGCGCCTTCTTCGGCAGCCTCACCTTCACCCCCGATGGACTCGCCGTCGCATTGACCGCCATCGCCTGTGTGATCGGTTCTCTGGCTGTCGTTTACTCCGTGGATTATATGAAGGGCGAAGCACAGCTAAGCCGTTACTACACCTTCGTGTTACTCTTCATCGGTGCCATGGCAGGACTCGTCCTCAGCGGAAGTTTGCTTTTCATGTTCTTCTTCTGGGAGATCACCGCGCTCTGCTCATATGCGCTTATTTCCTTTTATAACGATGACCCGAAAGCAGTGGCGGGCGGCATCAAAGCGTTGATCATTACCCAGGTTGGTGGGGTGGGGCTGTTGGCGGGGGCGTTGATAACCTATGCTACGCTCGGAACGTATCAAGTCTCCGCCTTGCTTGAAAATGCAGGGACGATCCCTGCTAATTTATTAGCCTTTGTTGCCTTTGGTTTTTTGATCGCAGCGGCTGCGAAATCGGCACAGTTCCCGTTCCACACATGGCTGCCCGATGCAATGGAAGCGCCGACCCCGATCAGTGCGCTCATCCATGCCGCGACGATGGTGAATGCGGGCGTGTATCTGTTGGCTCGTTTTTACCCTGCCTTTGTGAAGGTTCCCGGTTGGGCATTGTCCGTCACAATTGTTGGTTTGGTTTCTGCATTGATCACAGCGTTCATGGCACTCACTGCGACTGACCTGAAACGCGCGTTGGCGTATTCAACAGTCAGTCAACTTGGATACATGGTTTACGCCATTGGCGTGGGCGGTTTCTTTGCCAGTCAATTCCATTTGTTGAGCCATGCAGTTTTCAAGGCGTTGTTGTTCCTTGCGGCGGGTTCGGTCATTCACAGTGTTGGGACTCGCGATATGCGTCGCATGGGTGCGCTTGGCAAACAAATGCCATTCGTGCGGAATGTCTTTATCCTCGGCGCGTTGGCGTTGGCGGGTTTGCCCATCTTGAACGGCTTTTGGAGCAAGGAATTAATCCTTGAAGTCGGTCTCGCGGATGGACCCATCTGGGCATATGTTGGAATGTTGCTCGGCGCAGGCATGACGGCTTTTTACACCTTACGCATGACATGGCTGGTCTTCTTTGGTGAAGCGCGTGACTCATCCTTGCATGTGCATGGCGCAGGCTCCGCGATGAAGATGTCGTTTGGTCTGTTGGTGGCTGGCACATTATCTACTTGGTTATTAGCCGGTCTTTTCAGCAGACTGTTCCATGCAACGCTGCCTTTTCATTCAATTCATGAGTTGAGCACACCGGAGTTGGTTGAAGAAATTTTCTCTGCTCCCTCTACATACATCGCATTGACGGTTATCGGCTTGGGATTGGGAATTTTTTGGTTGGTCAGGAAGCAGTCCGCAGCGGGGAAAGAGGCGCGGTTCGATATCCTCAGCCGCGAAAGCTTTGGTTTCGATTGGTTGAATCGGCAAGTCACTTTCAACACATTTAAATTTGCAACCGTATTGCAGGAAACACAGACAGGCAAGTTAAATTGGAATGTGATCGGAATTTTAGGCGCATTGCTGATTGTGCTGGTCTTTTTAATTTGGAGTGCATAACATGAATTCGACGATTTTTCCGTGGATGATCGCGTTGCCCCTGGGTGCTTCGCCGTTAGTGTATTTGGCGGGGCGGCTCGGCTTGCGGAAAGTGGAAGGGAATGGTCGTTCATGGCTGGTGCGCGGATTGGCACTGCTGGCGCTGGTGCTGGCATGGATCCCATTTGTAATGAGTTGGAGACAATTCATTGCACAAGGCGGGCGATTAACTTTCTATTTTGAAACGATCGGTTTGCAAGCTGATGGATTGAGTTTGTTGTTGGCGGCAGTGACATTGGGGTTGGGGATGTTCGTAGTGCTTTATTCGGGTCCGTACATGGCGGGGGAAGTTGGTGAAGAAAAATATTACGCGATGTTGTTGGCGATGATCGGATTGATCGTTGGCTTGGGTTGTGCGAATGATCTCTTCAACTTCTGGATGTGGTTTGAGGCAATGGCGGTCTCATCGTATTTGTTGGTGGCTTTTTATCGCGAACAATCCGCTTCATTGGAAGCGGGAATTAAATATCTTGTGCAGAGTGCGGTGGGCTCAGTGTTCGTGTTGCTGGGAGTTGCGTTGGTGCTTGGTGCAACCGGCACATTGGACATGGACAAGATCCGATTGGCGACAGGTGCATTCACATCCCCTCACAACGGACTTGCCTTGGCGGGCGCATTCTTCGTAATTGGTTTCGGTGTGAAAGTGGCTCTCGTTCCATTACACACCTGGCTGCCCGATGCGCATTCACAAGCGCCGAGCGGGATTAGTGCCATGCTTTCGGGCGTGGTTATCGAAGCGGGATTGCTTGCCATGCTGCGCGCGCTTTCAACGCTTGGTTTGTTGTCCGTTTCGTGGGGCACGCTCCTGCTTGGTTTTGGCGCGGTGAACATGCTTTTTGGTAACTTAATGGCGCTGAAGCAGGTGCAGCTTAAACGCATGTTGGCGTATTCCAGTTTGAGCCATATAGGGTACATCCTGCTGGGTATTGGCATTACGTTGACCAGTGGGCAATTGGCAGGGGCGCAAGGCGCGGCGTTTCATATTTTCAACCATATGCTCATGAAGGGGCTGGCGTTTTTGACGGTTGGCGCATTCATGTTTGCGTTGTTGAATCAAAAAGGAAGTCATCGTTCGCTGGTAATTGAAGATTTGGCAGGTGCGGCACATAATTATCCGTTGGCGGCGCTCGCACTCAGCATTGCATTGCTGGCGTTGGGCGGCTTGCCTCCTCTGGCAGGATTTATGTCCAAGTGGCAGGTCTTTGTCGCTGGGTTTC
The DNA here is from genome assembly GCF_016702885.1 of Candidatus Villigracilis vicinus. Taxonomy (NCBI): domain Bacteria; kingdom Bacillati; phylum Chloroflexota; class Anaerolineae; order Anaerolineales; family Candidatus Villigracilaceae; genus Candidatus Villigracilis; species Candidatus Villigracilis vicinus. Next base: position 546,265 of record NZ_JADJDD010000025.1, on the reverse strand, counting down.
AAAGCGGCAATGGCTGGGTGATGGGATTGGTGATCTTTGCTGCGTTGAACAGCGTGTTGTCCTTGGGGTATTATGCGCCAGTCGTCAACATGATGTATCGCCAAAAAATGGGTGACATCGTTCAGCAGGGTGAAGCGATTCCGCTGGCGATGAATATTCCCCTGGTCGTGCTTGCATTATCCATTCTGGCGATCGGTTTGGTTCCTTCGCTGATGAGTTGGCTGACTGAACCTGCGGGTCAGGCGATCTTAATGATCTTTGGTATGTAGAGAGAAACGATATGGCAGAACTACTCTTAACCCCGCCTTTTGCATTTGCGATCTATGGTGTTTTGGTTGGTGCGCTTTACATGACCGGCAAGGCTATCGCCATGCGCGGCACTGCCAGCAAATCCAAAACGAGCGGATATGCCAGCGGCGAAAAGCAAGACCTCGAACCTGCTGCACCCGGGTATCGCCCGTTTTTTGTAGTTGCTTTGTTTTTTGCGATCCTACATCTGGGTGTGCTTATGCTGGGTACCGGCAGATTGGAACCGGTCACCATTGTGTACATTGGCGGTTTAATGCTGGCTTTGCTGGCATTGATCCTTGGGTAGTGCGGAGTCTCTTATGAATACTGTTCAAAACTATACGAGTCACTTGATCGGTAGAATGACCACTTGGTCGCGCGTTAATTCTCCGTGGGCGATCCATTTTAATAGCGGTTCCTGTAATGGCTGCGATATCGAGATCCTTGCCACACTCACGCCCCGTTATGACATTGAGCGCTTTGGCATCAAGTTGAAGGGAAGCCCGCGCCATGCCGATATTTTGATCTGCACCGGACCTGTGACGCGTCAGGCTCGCGAACGCTTGTTACGCACATACGAGCAGATGCCTGCCCCGAAGTTTGTTGTGGCGGTTGGTTCCTGCGGAATTTCCGGCGGGGTTTTCCAAGGCTGTTACAACATCGTCGGTCATATTGATGAGGTTCTGCCTGTGGATGCCTACATCCCTGGCTGCCCGCCGCGCCCGGAAGCGATCATCGATGGCATTGTTAAATTGTTAACCCATCTCCAAAATGGGACCCGTCCCGAGCCGCTCCAATTCGCTTTGCAGGAGAAAGAATGACCACTGAAGCCGCCCTCCAACGTGCTAAAGAGATCCTTGCGCCGTTTTCCAAAGGTGATACAACCCCTGAAGCCAACCGCCTGGATGTGAACATCGAAGCCACGGATCTGCCAGCAGCCACCGCTGCGTTGATCAGAAGTGAATGGGGATATCTCTCCGCGATCACACCCACAGATTTGGGCAGGGAAGTTAACAAACTGGAACTTATCTATCATTTTTGCGAAGGCGCAGCCATCACCAGCCTGCGGATCCATTTGCCGCGTGAAGATCAACCGGATGTTCCATCCATCAGTGATCAGATCCCAGTGGCTTCCTTCTTTGAACGTGAACTTGGTGAAATGCTGGGTGTGCATGTGGTGGGCACACCTGATCCGTCACGCCTTTTTCTCCCAGACGATTGGCCCGACGGGGTGTATCCACTGCGTGAAGATTTCAGCATTGAAAAAGCGGCACCCGTCGAACCGCGTGAAACTTTTCCGGAAATGGGACGTATCGGTAACAAATTCACCATCCCGATCGGACCACAGCACCCCGCACTGAAGGAGCCCGGACATTTCGAATTTGCAGTGGATGGTGAGATCATCACCGGCGCGCGCATGCGTTTGGGCTATGTCCATCGCGGCATCGAAAAAGCCACCGAGCAACGCAATTGGATCCAGAACTTATATTTGCTTGAACGCATCTGTGGGATCTGCTCCCATACTCATACCAGTGCCTATGCCATGGGTGTTGAAAAACTGGCGCAGGTGGAAGTTCCCGCTCGTGCCCAGGCGATCCGTGAGATCATTGCCGGTTTGGAGCGCATCCATAGCCACCTGCTCTGGCTGGGAGTCTCCGCTCATGAAGCAGGCTTTGATACGCTTTTCATGTATTCCTGGCGCGACCGCGAAACCGTGATGGACCTGCTCGAAAAACTGACCGGAAATCGTGTGAATTACTCGATCATCGTCTTGGGTGGCGTTAAGCATGATCTCGATGCCGAACTTTCCCGATCCATTCACACTGCCCTCGATTACCTTGAAGAACGTATTCGCTACTACCTTCACATCGTTACAACGGATACATCTTTCCTGCAGCGTACACGCGGTATTGGAACCATGACCCTGGAAGAAGCGAAACACTTTGGCGCCCTTGGTCCAACCGCACGGGCGTCTGGTTTGAAGCGTGATGTCCGCATCGACTCACCGTATGGCGCTTACCGCTATTTTCCCATCAGCCTTACCACCGACGATCGCGGCGATCTCGAAGCACGCTTTGCTGTCCGTATGAAAGAATTATTGGTTAGTTGCGTCACCATCCGCATCATTGTGGATAACCTCCCAGCCGGTGAGATCACAACCCGTTTTCCGCGCAAGATCCCTGCAGGTGAAACCATCAGCCGGGTGGAAGCTCCGCGCGGCGAAGCCTTCTATTATATAAAAAGTAACGGCGGTGAGAACCCCGCCCGTATAAAGATTCGCACGCCCAGTATTTGCAATTGGACTTCTGTTTTAAACAAAGCGGTTGGGCATCAACTGGCAGACATTCCCATGTTGATCGCGGGCATGGATCCATGCTTTTCTTGCAATGACCGCATGGTCACCGTACGCAAACAGGATAGCTCGCAAACCCTTACCTGGAGCCAATTGCGGGAGTACGGCATTCAGAAATATTCAACCCAACGGGAGACAAAATGAGTATTCTGGCGTCGCTCTTCTCTATTATGTTCTTCCCGGCTGGTGTCAGCCTTATTTTGAGCGGCATGTTATATGAATGGGCTGATCGAAAACTGGTAGCGCGTTTTCAAAATCGCATTGGTCCGCGCTGGTTCCAGCCGCTGGCGGATACCATCAAATTGATATCCAAAGAAGAGATCCAGCCGCAAGGAGTGATCGACCTGCTCTTCCATGGCTTGCCCATCGTTGCGTTGACTGGCGCATTGACCGCCGCGCTTTACACACCGATCCTTGGATTTGCCCCCATATATTCCTTCCAGGGAGATCTGATCGTAACGCTCTATCTTCTTTCGTTATTGACCATGTGTACCGGACTTGCCGGCTGGAACGGTTCGAGTCGTTTTTCACTGATTGGTGCTACACGTTCGCTCACTCAACTGTTCGCATACGAAGCTCCATTTTTATTGGCGTTGCTGGGTCCTGCCATGGCCGCCGGCACATGGGTCATCAAAGACATTAGTGCCTACGCAGGTACGCATTGGATGATCATCTCGCAGCCCGTCGGCTTCGTTATTGCTTTGATCGGCTTAATGGGAAAACTGGAGCTTCCTCCCTTTGATGCCCCCGAAGCAGAAACCGAGATCGTCGCCGGAGCGCTCACCGAATATTCCGGTCGTGGGTTGGCACTCTTTCACATTGGCAAGTCAGTAGAGTTGGTTGTCGCCATCAGCCTTGTCACCGCTTTTTATCTGGGCGGCATCGGCAACCCATTGATCTTCTTGTTAAAAACGCTCATCATATTGCTCTTCATGGCGATCTTGCAATCCATGCTGACCCGCTTGCGGATCGATCAGACGGTGGGGATGTGGTGGCGTTTTGGCGCCTTGCTGGCTCTCTTGCAGATCCTGGTCATTGTATTATTGAAAGGATGGCTGTCATGAATTTCGGATCCATGTTCAAAGACATTGTTAGATCTTTTTTCAGCCCGCCAGCCACTGAAAATTACCCCGTTAAAAAACCGAAGACCGCAGAGCGTTTCCGTGGACGTCTGCATTTTGACCCTGTCAAATGCACAGGTTGCAATCTATGCAGCAAAGACTGTCCTGCTGAGGCGCTCGATATCGTTATTCTCGATCGTGCCGCGAAGCGCTATGTTGCCCGCTACAATATTGATAAATGCGCCTACTGCGGGCAATGCATTCAATCCTGTAAATTCAAATGCATCACCATGCCCAATAATGATTGGGAGCTTGCCGCCCTGAGTAAGGAAAGATTTACCGCATATTATGGAAAAGAAGACGATGTTGCCGACCTCATGGACAGACTTGCTCATCCGGAATCTATCCCGGACACAAAAAAATAACCGCTTCAGCCTCCCTCGAACCTGCCTCATCGGAGTTGGCAATGATCTACGCGGAGACGACTCTGTCGGGCTCATGGTGGCGCGTACTCTCCTTTCGCACCTTCAAACTACTGACTCCCCAGCTCATCTTCTGGTTGTAGAAGGTGGACCTGCCCCAGAGAATGTCACCGGGCGCTTGCGTACCTTCCACCCGGAGATCGTCATCCTGATCGATGCTGCACATATGGACGAAATTCCCGGTACGGTCCAATGGATCCCTCTTGACTCGATCGACGGGATGAGTGCGTCTTCCCATTCACTGCCGCTTTCCATGCTTGCGAGTTACCTTGCATCAGAAATGGGGTGTGATGTTTTCGTGTTGGGGATTCAACCTATGCATAATGCAGTCGACACCGTGCTTAGCGCACCTGTTCGTTTTGCAATGGACGAAATCGTGAAAGAGATGACCAGAATATTTCTGAATGTATCTATGGGGTAATAAAAAAGTTACAGTTCTCTATTTCTTAGTTCAACCATTTCGAAAGCAAGTTTTCAATATCTTTCAAAGACACTGGTTTATTAATGAAATCATTCATGCCCGCTTGTAAACATGAGTCCTTGATGCCTTGCATAGCGTTAGCGGTAACTGCCACGATAATGGTGTGTTTTTGGTTCACCTTTTCGTGTTCGCGGATCTTGCGTGCTGCAGTCAGACCGTCCATATCCGGCATGTTCAGATCCATAAGGACCAGCGAAAAGGCATCCGGGTCTACTTGCAGGAGTTCCACGGCTTCCCGTCCGTTCCCGGCATGACGGCTGGTGATGCCGAATTCGCGCAACTGCATCGAGAGCAGATCGCGGTTAACCAGATTGTCTTCTACGATCAATATTGGGCGCTGGTTTGAGAAATCTTTCCACCTTGCTTCAGGTGCTTTCTTGATTTTCGGGTGTTTGGGGATATTCGTGCCAAGCGGCAGGCTGAACCAAAACGTGGACCCCGTTCCTTCCATAGAGTCAAAACCGATCTCGCCATGCATTAGGTCCACCAGGCGTTTGGAAATAGCCAGTCCCAGCCCGGTCCCGCCGTGTTTGCGGGTATGCGAGGCGTCTGCCTGGGTGAAAGGTTCAAAAAGTTTTTTCTTCATCGATTCTGAGATGCCCTGCCCGGTATCCTGGACGGTAAAAGTCACTATAAGGTTTTCTTCGTTGATCTGAGTTCCCGAAAGGTTGACGAAGACCAATCCGCCTTCCGGGGTGAACTTGATCGCGTTGCTGATCAGATTGCTTAGTATCTGGCGGATTCTGCCTGAGTCCCCCATGGCCGCATCAGGAATGTTGGATGTGACCATCACCGAAAGGAGGATGCTCTTTTGTTGTGCCTTCGGCATGAATAACTTTACGGTTTCACGGACCAATGTGTCGGGCTTGAATGGTGACGGAATGATCGATAATTTCCCTGCTTCGATCTTTGAGAAATCCAGAATATCGTTCAGGATCGCCAATAAGTTGCGGGTTGATGTTTCAATGGTCTCAGCAAACTCGCGCTGCTCCGCATTTAATTCTGTATCCAGCAATAATTCGTTCATCCCCATAATGGCGTTCATCGGTGTACGGATCTCATGACTCATGGTGGCGAGGAAGGCACCTTTTAAATAAGCTGCTTCCAGGGCGTTGTCGCGGGCTTCGGAAAGTTCAATGTTGTTTTTATTGATCTCCTCTGCATACGTGCGGAGCTGTTCTGCGGCATACAGGCGGTCTAATTCATCCCCTATCCATTGCGCCATCACTTTGAGGATGTTCTTATCGGCTTCTGAAATGTCTTTTGTCAGTGGTGTTGTGCTGGAGAAATTCAGAGTTCCATAGATCTGTCCGCCGCGGTATACAGGCATGCCCAGATAGGATTCCAGTTTAAACGACTGATAGCACGGATGAACAGCCCAATTGCTGCCCTTTGCCTGTCGAAAACTTATTGGGACAAGGGAGTGAATAGTCTCTACGCAATATGTATCATGCAATTCAAAAACAGCGCCTGTATGGATGGACAGGTCTGTCGAAATCGTTTCGACTACCGTGTAATCCTCCCCTGTGATTTTTGAAAAAATGCCGATCGGAAGGCTGAAGCGCTGTGTTCCCAATTCCAGCAAACCGTGAACTTTTTGTTCAAAGCTATCCTTGGCGGCGACGATATCGTACAAGGCACGGATGAATCCCTCGCTCTCACGCAGGTTTTTTTCCATTTGCATGCGTTCGGTCAGGTCGGTGATGACCGTCACTGCCCCTTCGAATTCACCATTTTTTACGCGGGGTGAACCGGTTATAAGGGTGTATGCCTCTTCTCCGTTCTTTCTGCGCAACCGGGTTTCGTAACTATTGATCTGCCCCGAGGCGCGCGTCATCTGCGCATTGTGCAGGGTGATGTGGTCTTCCTGAAATGTGACATCGAATGGGGTTTTTCCCAGCAATTCTTCCGGTTCGTAGCCGAGCATTTTCGCGTAGGACGGGTTGACGAAAGTGAATTGCCCATCCTTGTTTGTAACGGTCAACCCTTGCCCCATTTGTTCCATTAACATTTGGGCAAACTCGTTTTGACGCACCAGTTCTTCTTCCGCCTGTTTGATGTTGGTGATATCTGTGCCGATGCCGATAAGCATATCGTTCGGACCCTTGGTATCTGCCAGCATTAACCAACGCCAGGAACCGTCTTTGTGCCGGACGCGGTGTTCGTAGGGAGTGCCGTCCACATGTGTCTTTCCCGATGCAGCATTGCGGATGTATTCTTTTTCGGCTTCTACGTCGCCGCCCGAAATACGCTCCATTTCCCACCAGCCGCCGCCGAGAATCTCTTCAGGGGTGTAGCCGATGATTTTTTGTACCGATGGACTGACGTAAATAATTTCTGCATTACTATTAGCCACCAATACAAGATTCCCGATTGAATTCAAAATATTATCTGATAGGTCAAGCCTCGATTTTTCGATTTCGCGTTCGGTCACATCCAATGCATAAAGGTTGATATACGCCATTTCGCTTACGGGCGCAAAGACACAGGAGTAGATACGTTCGCCGTGTCGGATGAATCTGGTCATCTGCGACCCACTCTGGAGTGTTTCTGCCAGATAACCTTGCCAGGCGGGATGGGCGTGATCTGCTTCGGGTATGCCTATGTCTTTTAGGAAATTGATTGCACTGGTATTGGCGTATAAGATCTCACCAGTGGCATTAATGCGCAAGACAGGGTTGGGATTCTCTTGCGGCAGCAGAGCCAATGATCGAATATTTTCTTCCGCCTTTTTTTCAGCAGTGAGATCTCGAAGCACTGCGACGAGCGTTTTCCTGCCATCCAAGTTTGCTTGCCCAATGGATGCGTGAACAGGAACGACTACGCCATCTTTACGCCTTGCAGAAACTTCGCGATATTCCCCCATCTTTCTTAAGGTTTCATTGCTGTTTATGAACGCCTTGAATAAATTGGCGTGTTTTTTTACGTACTCCTGTGGTATGAGTGAGCGCAGCCGCAGTTTTTTAAATTCCACCTCTGAATAACCTAACATATCGGTTGCGGCGGAATTGGATAACAGCACATTCCCGGTTTCATCGAATACCAGAATGGCGCTGGTAGACATGGACATTAACAACTCAAGCATGGTTTAAACCCATTTTAATGAAGGCAACCACATGTTTGTGAAGGAAATTTTTCCAGAGCAGGCTAAGGAACAAACCTGCCATTACAGCAACTTGTACAAACACAACCTGTTCCAGTGAGCGGTGGAATAGGATTATCCCTGCCACCTGCGCAATGCCTGCGGCAATCGCAAACCCGGTCTCTTTTCCCATGCCCAATGATAGGCGGTAATTAATGACCACGTTTGCCATGGCATACAGTGAGGTAGCCAGTGCATACAACCATAGTAAAGACGCTACGCCGATATATTTTTCACCAAAGAGAATCGTTACAACAAACTCAGGTGCAGCCAGGGTCAGTAAAACGACAGGCGTGGAGACTCCCAGTACGATACCCAGCGAGATCCAAAGCAAGTGCCCGTGCGGTTCGCCCATCTTTTGCTTTTGCGCCACGATCGGGAACATGGTGGTGACGACCGACCAGGTGGCAAAAAATACAATACGTCCGATCAACGCCAGCGCGGCATATTGCCCGGCTTCGGTGGTTTCAAAAAAACGTTTTACTAAAATAACATCACTATTATTGATGAGGATCTGCCCCAGCTGTGAAACGAGCACAGGGGCGGCGAAAGTCAACAGGTCCTGGCGGGTTTCTTTGGTGATGGACTCCTTCGTTCCCAATCCATGGACGGCAGACCTTGCCACCAGCCATGTGAAAAAAAAGGATAGACTGATGCCGGTCACCGCGCCATCGACGGAGAGTCCCAGAGCCACTAGCCCAATACTGATGAGTAACCGGCTCCACATTTCAACCTGGTAGCTGATCGCCAATATCTTAAAGTTGGTGCGCCCCTGAAGCATTCCCCGCTCCACGGACTGAAGCATGGCGAATGGCATTGCCGCGCCAAAGATGATAAATGACAGAAAGGATTGTGTATGGAAGAATTTTTGCAAGAGGGGCGCAAGTGCGGCGAAGAAGACCGTCAGCAGTAGACCAAGACTCAGGGCAACGAACCAGATAAAACGTCGGATCGAGGCGAGGGTTTGGTTGTCTCCATCTGCGGTGTGAATGGCAGAATACCGTGCGGCAGTCATCTGGATCGGTGCCGTCAGGAAGGTTACGACCAATAGAAGGGTGACGATCAGAGAGAGGTCTGCAAAAAGTGATGGACCCAGCCATCGCCCCATGATGAGGTTGTAGACGTAATTGCCCGCATTGACGACGGTCATGCTTAGCATGAGCAGGGCGCTGGCAGAGGCGATCTTTGAGCGGAGGAGTTCTTTAATCTTTTGCATTGAGGTCAAGCAATTGGGTCACAGTATCAAGGATCATCCTGGAACTGGCAGGTTTGGTAAGGAAGCTTTGTACACCGGCTTCTTCCGCACGGATGCGTTCGGCGTCATCGCCGCTGCCGGTAAGAATGATCACGGGTAGATGTTTGTATTTTTGAATGGTACGGATGTGTTGCAGCAGGGTGATGCCGTCCATGCCGGGCATGGCAACATCGAGGATCGCCAGATCGGCGCTTTCTTCCTTGAGCATTTCCAGTGCCGCTTCACCGGTTCCGGCAGTAAGGGTTTCGTACCCGGCTTTGTTGAGGGTGTAGTTGAGAATACGTTGGTTGTTCGGTTCGTCGTCAACGACGAGGATCCTGGTTTTGCTCATGGTTAAAAGCCTCTTGGGATGATCTCGGATTTGTCGATGGAGACAAACACCTGATCGAACTTGGTCAGTTTGAGGATGCGTGAGGCAGCCTCTTCGCGCGGCCAGACAAGGCGGACATCGCCGTTTTTCATGCGCGTGCGCTTGAGTACACTGACCAATACTGCCAGCCCGGCGGAGTCGAGCATGGAGACATCGGTCAAGTCGAAGACGAAATGTGTATATTTATCGGCAATATAGATATCGCACATTTTTCGCAAGGCAGGAGCTTCAAATGCATCCAGCCTGCCTTTAAGGGCGATGGCAGCGATCTTAATGACCTGTTCAGTGGCATTGATTTCTAGTGACATGGGGACCTCTTTCTTTTATTTCAAATGCTTAATGAGTTGCCAGATATTCTTTCCCTGTGAAGTTCTATATTTGACATCATCCATCAGGGAACGGATGATCGCCATCCCATAGCCGCCTTCTGCAAGGTCGGCGGGGTCTGGCATGTGAACCCGATCCAAATTCACGTTTGCGGGAGTGCCGCTATCTTGTGTTTGCATAATGATGCTGTCGCTGGTGCAGGAAAGTTGCACTTCGATCAGACCGTTCGAAACCCCTTCGTAGGCGTGGTCTACCAGGTTGGTTAATAATTCATGTAAGGCAAGTTCGCACAGTCCGGTAATATCTTCTGAGACATTGGCGCGTTTAAGCATGGCGCGCAGCTTTTCGCTTGGGATGCGAATATCCTTATAGTTGGCATTTACCGTGACTTTTTCATTGGGCATTTTAATTGTCTCATTTGGCTTTGTGAATTTGATGATGACGATCGTGCGGTCGTCGTCTTGCGGATGTGTTCCGCAGAAGGCATTAACATCTGCCTGTAAAGCTTCCGCCATTTGTTTTGTCGGTAACTGGCGTGCAGCCTGCAAGACGTATTTCATGCGTTCGTAGCCGTACATTTCACCTGCCGGGTTTCGAGATTCTGGAAAGCCGTCGGATGCGGCGATGAATAGGTCGCCTTGCGAGAGGTGCAAAGTTTGTGTTGAATATTCGTACGTGTCGAGAATCCCCACAGGGATGTCCTGTGCTTCGAGTAGAACCGGCTCACCTTGGGCAGGGACATAATAGATCGGGCTTTGCCCCGCATTGCTGAAATGAAGTGTGCCGGTTTGGCAATCCAGTAAGCCAAGGATGACGGTGGTGAACATACTGACACTGGAGAAATCTGCAGACATGTCGTGGTTGAGCCGATTAAGTACCTGATGCGGTCGGTCGAACGGCATGTTGCGCGAGGCAGATTTGATGATGGTATGGGTCATGCTCATCAACAGTGCGGCGGGCATGCCTTTTCCGGTCACATCGCCTAATGCAAAGACCAGCGAGTCTTGCGAGCGTTCGAGCACATCGAAGAAATCGCCGCCGACCTCAAGGGCAGGCGTAGATTCGGCGTACACATCCAATCCTTTTACCTGTGGAATGCTTTGCGGCAGAATGGCGGTTTGCACCTGGCGGGCAATATCCATTTCGGTTTCGAGGCGGGTGCGCTCCACGGCTTCCTTGTGGAGCAGGGCATTTTCCAATTGTGCGCCGATGTGCCCAGCGATCGCTTTTGCCAGTTTGATATCCGGTGTGGTGAAATTGCCAGTCTTGTTGAACAAACCAACGGCTGCCGTGATCTCGTCTCGCACCGGCAGGGAGACCATCATGACATTGCGGATGCCGCCAGGCAGGGTTTCTGAGTCTTTAAAGATGTGTCGGTTGGGATCCCGTTGATACAGGGTCGCCGCTGCTTCCATGTGAGCAGGGTGGAGAGGTGTTTCTGATACCTGATGAATGATGGCGGTCTTGCCGGATTCTTTTAGGACCACAAAGCCGCCGTCCACATCCATAAGATGTTTGGATTGTTTGATGAGCAGATCAAGCAGATGAGGCACATCCAGTGTGCGGCGGGTGGCTTGGGTAAGTTCGTATAAAGCCACCAATCTGTCCTGAGTTTCAACCAGAGCAGCGGTCAAACTATCGAGGTCGCTGTCTGCTGTAAGCAGACTAACAAACACGTCCAGCATGGATTCTGCACTGGGTGCCCAGCGTAGATCGGCAACACCGTAAACCTGTAAGGATAAACCCGAGGTGCGCGAAGATGCCGAAAGGGCTGGCATCGAACTCGAGACCGAATTCGGGCAACCGATCAGTACTTCATTACCCTGGGTTAGTTGCACACAGGTCGCGCCGATGCGCATCCAGCCGGAGGCGAGGGATTTAAATATCTCGCGATGTTTGTCTGTAATTTCAGGGACCACTAGAATCCTTTCGCGGCTTCTTCCTCGGTCTGGAAAATATCAAAGGCTTTGTCCAGTCGAGTTAATTCGAAGATCACACGTACCGGCTGTAGTAACGAACAGACATGCAGGTCGCCATTCTGTTCGCGGCAAAGTTTCAATCCGCGCACAAGAGCAGAGAGGGCGGTTGAGTCTATGAAGTTGACGCCTTCCAGATTGACAATAAGCTTGATATTGCCCGCCTTGGATTGCTCCACCAGCCACGTGTTAACAGGTTCCACTTCGTGGGCATCAAAGCGTCCTTTCAATTGCAGGACGGGCAGGTTGTTCCGGGTTGATTTGATGATTTCCATACATCTCCTTATGAATTACTTCTTTAACAATTCCTCAAAATGGATCAGGTACCAATCCACCACTTCCGTGATGGGCAATCCGTTTGCTGCGGTGTAATTACGCAAACCGATTTCTTTCTGACGTTCAGGATTATCGATCACCTTGGCGATCGATGCCGCCAGGCTGGCTGCGCTGGTCGGTTCAAAAAATTCTGCGTCGTAACCTTCTTCCAATACAAGTTCGGCAAAGTCACCGAGGTTGGGCAGCACAACGGCTTTGCCATATCCGCCTGCCTGATGCAGCACCCCTGAACTGCCTGTGGTGGATGTGTAAGGGAATGCCACCACCCACGCTTCACCAAAAATACGTGGCACGTCCTCTTCGGCAACATAACCTGTATATTCCACATTGGGCACTTGGGCGTATTTATTACGTACGCCTTGCAGGTACCCGGCTGAATTTGGGCTGTCTGTCCCGGCGATGACAAGGCGCATATCAGGATGTTTCTTTAATAACTCTGCATGGGCTTCCACCAAAAGATCAACGGTTTTGTAGGTGCCGAACTTCCCAAAGGTCATCACCGTGGGGTTGCCGCCTGGCAAGGTGCTGGGTTCGGTGTTCGTGGGCTCTTCAAATGAACCGTGAGGTGCAAGTAATACATTTTTTGCACCGTAATTCTTTTCGAGGATCTCCACATATTTTGGGATGGTCACAGCCACCCAGTCGGCGGTGAGGATGAAACGCGTGACGATATTGCCAAACAAACGAATGACGGCTTCGAGGACAGGGTTGCTGCCAAAGCCTGCCGATTTTAAGTTAACCGTTTCCATGATGTTGTGGAGCAAAACAACAACTTTGTGTCCGTCGCGTTTTAACGTCCACGGCGTGAGCAAACCCAAAGTGGCAGGCACTTTCTTATCACCGAAGGAGGCGAATTGAATGTTGAATAGAACAATGTCGGGATCTGCTTCGCGGACAGCCTTTCGGATGCGCGAGACATTGTTCATGGCGTTGAACTTCCAACAAGGCACGCTTCGCATCGGGACCTGACCTGGCTCTTGTTCCTGGGAATATTCCTGACCCTCAGGCAGTTCGTCCACTAACAGCACGATCTCGCTTACATTCTCAACTTTGGTCTTTAAAAAGCGGATGAAGTGAAACGCGTATTCGTTAAGCGAGCTTTTAGATGGGGGGTAGGCAGTGACAATTGCAATTCGCATGGGCTATCTCCTATCGGTAAACACCTTTCAGGTCATTCATCTTGACCTTCATCAGGTCACGTAAAAATCGTTGGACTTCCTTGCGTGTATCCACTTTAGAGCCGGGCGCGTCAATCCAAGAGACGGGGACTTCTGCGATCTTGTAGCCGTATTTCGAAGCCAGATACAGGATCTCCAGATCGAACGAAAACCCCATGATGGTCTGCTTGGTGTGCAGTTTTTGGGCGGCGTCATGCGTGTACATTTTGAATCCGCATTGTGTGTCTTTCACAGGAATGAAGAAGATGTATTTCACCATCCAACGCAGCCCGCCGCTGAGCACTTTTCGCAGCAGGGATTTTTTGCCTTCTTCGGCACCGTCTGCCGCCCGCGAGCCGACAGCCACGTCAAAACCGCCTTTTTCCAATTGATTGAGCAGCTTGCTTACTTCTTCGATGGGTGTGGAATTATCAGCATCTGCAAAGAGGACATACCTGCCGCGAGCCGCCAGCATTCCGCGCTGGACGGCGCTGCCCTTGCCGCCATTCTTCGGCGCTTTCAACACGCGCATATTTACGAGGTGCAGGTCTTCGCATAACACCACGGTGTCATCCTTGGAGCCATCGTCGGCGATGAGCAATTCCCACGGAAAGCCCAGATCTGAAACGTGTGAAGCGATCGCGCCAATGGTGGCAACGATGCGTTCGCGTTCGTTGTACGCCGGAATGACGATGGAGAGTTTGGGTTCTCCCGTGATCTCGTCAGTTTTCCATTTTGCATAATTTTCGTAAGGCATAACGACTCCTTATTTTTTTGCCCTGTTGGAGTTTTATCTCAACAGAGTGCTTGGTCACGCAACAAAGACCCAATTGACAAAAATGACCACGAACACACCCAGCAGGATGGTGAACGTGTAATTAAATATCCGGTCTATCCGATCATCGCGCCCCCACCATGCCATCATCATGAATGCTGGGAATTGTGTCAGTAGATAACGGATGATGCTGCCGATCGCACTTGCAGATGGGACGAAGAGCATGATGAGCACAAAGATGGCGTACCCTTCACCAAGTTTGTGCCAAATGAATGGGACCATTGCCAGGAAGAACAGGTAGAACGAGACATTCCAAAAACGCGTCAGCCACCCTTTGTTCACTTCGCCTTCCAGCAAGCCTATGATGTTTTTCTGTAAAACCGCCAGCGGACCGATATTCTCTCTTCCCCAAGCGGCTTGCACTTCAATGAACGCCAGCGGACGGTCAAAGTTGACCTTGAGGAAGTAGATAAAGACCAACATGCCTAATGGAATGAGTGAGATGATAATGATCTCGAACCAGTTCTTTTTAAATCCACTCCACAGATCCAGCCAGGTCTGTTTTTTGTGCATGGCGAAGAACGCCCAGCCTTGCGCGCGCAGCCACTCCCATAACACGAGCGCCCACATCAGAATGCCGAGGTTGCGTGTGGCGGCCGTCAGGATGCCGAACACGGCAGCCCACGCCCATTGATGTTTGCGGGCGAAGTACATGGTGGCTATGGAAAGAAGGACGAACATGCTCTCGGTGTATACCGAAGAGAAAAAGAACGAAGTTGGGAAAAACGCCAGGTAGTACACCGCCCGTTTGGCGGAGTCTGAGCCGAGTTCCAATTCGGTCAGCAGGTAGAAAAATATCAATGCGCCGAAAAATGCCAGATTGCTGACAAGGAATCCTGTCAGGATTATTTTGCCGTCAAATAGTTTGGAAAGTACCTGCACAGTCATTGGGTAGAGTGGAAAGAAAGCGACGTTGCTTTGCTGACCCGGTCGAAACCAATAGCCGTTGGTGGCAATGTCTACGTAATATTGGCTGTCCCATTTTGCCCACATGGAAAGGAAGGGGCTGCTCTCATCCGCGACCCAATGACCTTCTTCGGTGGGCAGCATGGTGTCGCCCAGGATGCCAGCGCCGAAGATGAGCAGGCGGCTGAGTGTGAACGCGAGCAATGGAATGGTGAGCCAATCAGGAAGTCGTTTCATTTTTCCACTTCCAGTTTGACATCTTCAAAAGTGACCGGTCCACCGTAGGCAAGTAACCCGATCCAGCCTTCTTGAGATGAGATGGTGATCTCTTTTGCGACCTCCGCGTCATTGACGAAGATGCTGAGGGTGTCGAGCTTGACCACCAGTTTAAGAGTGAGGGTTTCGCTTGAGTTTTCAATGGGGGCTGAGCCTTGACCTTTGAACTTGCCTTCATCATTGATCGAACCCCACCAAATGGCTTTGCCGCCATCTTTGAAACGGACGATATATGAGTTGTTCTTTGAGCCGCGCTCGCCCATATGGATGATGAAGCCACCGCCCGAATCGTCTGCAGCGGGCAGGCTGATCTTTGCACTGATGGTGTATTCTGAAGCCTGCACACCTGTGTTCCAGACATAATCCGAAACATCGCTGACGGTTTGTATGGCTTTGGCATTTTCGATCGTCCATTTGCCGCTGATGATGCGTTGGTCAGTGAAGCCATCCATGCTGTCGTAGGTACCCTGGAATACTGCTCCAACACCATCCACAACTACTTCGTCGTAGGTGACGTGTGCGCGTGAAGTAACCAAGCCAAAGTACCCGGCGTTATGTCCTGATTTATATGGAACTGCCTGAACGATCAAACGGTCGTCGAGATAAATGCTGTAGGTTTTTTCACTGCCGATGATGCGCAGTGTGTGCCGATCTGTTCCGGCGTTAGGTACATCGGCGTAGCCCTGGTTTTGGTATACGCCATTCTCGTCAAAATATCCCCAGACAATGGCGTTATCGCGCTTGTCAGAATAGCGCACCATTGAGCCGCCCGCAAGCCGCTCTGTGCTCGGCATGTTGAAAAGGATGCCTGCACCACTGCCTTCCACATGCACAAAGCCGGTTTGAATGCTGAAGTTTTGAAAAGCTGTCTTTGTATATACCGTGGCGAAGTCGAACCCATCCACTTTGGTTTGGACAAAATTGCCATCCGCGAATTTCCAGTCACCATTGAGGATCTTCCAGCCCGCATCGGATAATTTTCCATCGAAGACACCGCGATAGGGAGCGTCTGAGCCGCCGATTGAGGCGATTGGGGTAGGCGTTGCGCCAACTGCCTTTGTCGGTTGTTTTGTAGGCGCTGCTGTAGTAGGTGTTGTTTGTGTGGCTGCCTTGGTCGGTTGCGGCGTGGCGCTAGGTTGATTTGCCGTGACCGGATTCGAGGTCGTGCCGAATAAGGGGAAGACTTCCACATCCGAAAAGGCTGCCGAAGAGCGCGAAGTGACCAGACCAACAGCACCTTGAATGGATACAAGTGGCACATCGCGCGCGATCATTTCTTCGTCAAGAAAGATGTCGTAACTGTCGGTGCCTGAAAAGATCTGAAGGATGTGAGCTTCTTTGCCCGGGTGTGAAGCGTCTACAAAGCCCTGGCGGGTGAAAACACCTTTCGAGTCGTAGTATCCCCAAATGATCGAATCGGTCTCGTCTGAATATCGCACCAGGTGAGCGCCATTAATGGAATACGGCGAGGGCATGTTAAAGAACACCCCCGCGCCTTGCCCGGTGAGATGATTGAAAGTAGCTCGCAGGGTGTAATTTTCAAAGGTGCTGGTTTCATACCCGATCGCGGCATCGGTGAAGGTCGAGTCGCTTTGCAGCATTTGTTTCGAAGCGATCTGCCACGAACCGCTGATGGGAACCCAGCCTGCGCCGCCCGGTTCCTGGTCAAAGTCGCTGGTGTAGACCATGTCGCCGGGGTTTTGATTATCAGCAGTGGTTAATTTGTAATTATCAAATACAGAGGAACCCAGCGCATAAAAACCGAGCATGCCGTTCTTATAAAAGAGCGGGCGATTTTCGATCATGCGCTGTCCATTGACCTGCACCAGATAGGAATTGCTGTATACATAGATATCCAACCGGAATTCGGTGGTGTTCATGCTGAGTGGAACTCGCGCCTGTGTGACGAATGCCCCGGTTTCGTCCATGTACCCGGCAACCAATTCCAGCGTTTCCGCGTTGATGCGATCGATATATGCCCTGTGTTGTTTTGCGATCAAGTCGGGATATTGCGCGTTGAAGGAAAGCCCTGATTGCTTCGTGTCTTTTTTCAAGGTGATGAATACGCTGACATGATACGGCGCATCTTCAGGGACCTTGAGCGGAATGTGCAGCTGCCCGGCTTCTTCTCCGCCGACAGTTTGCATCAACGTTCCGGTGCGAAGCGTCCACACACCAGAGGGCGAGAACCAGCGTTTGAGGTTAACATCGTCAAAGGTTTGGGTATAAGGCAGAGTGTATGTAGTGACGGGTTGTTCAGGTGCCACCAGGATCTGCAATGCTGCGAAGATCATCACTGCTACACTCACCAGTGCTGCGGCAGAGATCAATACGCGATTCGATGGCAGTCCGGGGATCTTTGTCCGCAGTCTGTTTAGCATCTCATTTAGACGGGTGATGAGAGGTCTTATCTTTTCGATGTAGGGTTTTATGAAAGACATCATGGTTTGGGATTTCCTGAGTAGATTTTATGACGAATGGCTTGTATGCCGCGTTTCATTCTCGTTCTCAAAATTCTTACCTTTCTGCAAATTCTGGTTGGCGGCAATTTTGTACTTTAATAGTCTGATTTAACTCAAGTTGCTACCTTCATAATAATAGGCTGTGTCACCCTGAGGGAGCGCGGTTTTCGCGACCGAAGGGTCTCTGGCACAACCCTGTAGAGATGCTTCGGGGCAAAAAAACGCCCCTCAGCATGACATAACGAGTTGTGGGTAGCAACTCGGGTTATTTATGGTTCTTCTCCCTGCATAATGACCGAGCCGCAACACAACTCGTTTGGCTGAACAACCGTCACATTGGCGGGCAATGCCAGATTCTGATATGCCTCTTCTGGAATGACCAAAATACCCTCGACCAGCATGGGAGCATCGTTGAGCTTTGAAAAGTAGATCGGGTACTTGCCCTTACCGGCAGTTACCACACCAAGGTCGAAGAATTGGTATTGGTAATTCACCACCACCACATCGGTGGGAATGAGCTGCCCCAATTCTTTAAGCGTGTACTGGCTTACATCCAAGGGCGTTCGGCTGGAAGAGAAGACCAGACGCTTGTCGAAGAATGCCAGATTGGATGGGTCTGACGCGAGCGAAATACGCAGCGGCTCGGCGAATAACTTTGATTCCATTTCCATATCCACAGCCGATATCGCGCCGCGCATCAACAGGTGATATTCGCCAGCTTCGGGCAGGGTCACATCAATACGGAAGGGTGCTTCACGCGGCACGCCAATGAAGCCGCCTTCGATGGTGCCCCACAGCCCGGGTGTGATCATATCCAACCGGTTGTATTTGCTATCCGAGAAAAATTGAAACAGCCGAAACATGGGTGAGAGGTAGTACGAACTGGAGATCTGTTCCGGGTCAAAGGGGAGGATGACGCTGCTCGGGCGGGCGAACTGTGTCTTGTTGGCTTTCAGGTACAGGTCCAGCGCCGATTCGTGTTCGTCGTCGGTGACTAGAGTCAGCGAGTCGAATGATTCCAGGTCGCCCACCACCATCGTATGGCGCAGGTCGTAATAACGGGTCAACTCCAGGTTGGATGACAAAATGCGGATGAACGAATTCCAGTCCACATCCAGATAGAGCGGCACACGCTCGGCAGTAGGCAGATCGGTGAATTCATAGAGCACATAACTTTCGTTCTCCATCAACTTCTTCACGTACCCGTCACGCGAATCCAATTCAGGGATCAGAATGCGTTCCACCTCGCGTAAATATTCCTGTCCGCCCACCGTGTTTGCCACCAGTTCTTTATTCACCACAATATATTTCAGATCGAGATCACGGGCAATGTTGATCCACCAGGGTTGCTGGTAATACAACGCTCGCAGCATCAAAAAGAACTCATGCTTATTATCCGAGTCGCCGGTCAGTCCGTAGTAATAACTTGGCAGGTCAAGATAATAAATGTGGAACTTATCAATGAACTTGTGCTCCACACCGTTGATATCCACGATCACCTTGGCGGTCTCGGTTGGCGGCAATACCACCACCTTGCCGGGCGGCAGCTGCAACAGTGCCTCTTTCACTTCCTTTAAAGGACCCACCGGGTAAGGTGTGAGAAAGTGGTGAAAATCTCCCGATGTAAAAACGATGCGGTATGACTCGTTCGAGAAGATCGGTACCATGAACAACAGAACCATCATCACCGGGACGAAGCGCCCCGCTTCTTTCTTAACTGCGGTTTGCTTCTGTTTCAGTTTGCTTTTTGCTTCGCCGATTCGTTTTCCCGTTAGAACCCAAACGACTTCGCCGAAGCCTTTTTTCATGAAGGTATCGTGCAGCCAGATGATGGAAATGGAGATCAGGATGGTCGCCACCATGAAGGTGACCAGTTCAAAGCGATGTGGGAATCGCAGTACTTGTACGATCGTCCCCATGAGTTTGACGACCAGGTCACCGACGCCGGATTGGAGCTTGTTCGCGATCACGCTGATAAATGCCATTGTTCGGTGAAAGGTCGGCAACCAGGACGGACCGGAATACCCCAGGGTTGCCCACATGGTGAAGAATGTGACCACGTACATCACATTCATGAAGGCTTTTAGCTCGGCGGTATGGAATATCTCATCCCGTGCGCGCTTCAGGAACAACGGAATGAAGAGCAGCAGCATGTAGATCATGTTCGAATAGCGCGGCACTTTGGCGAGATAATCGCCTGTGAATTCCTTGTCCATAATGCCTGCCATATCGAAGGCGAGTACATGCCCAAGTGAAATGGACGCATCTTGAATAAAGTAAAAATCTCCGGGTACAGTCTCGGAGAGATTCGGCACGCCGCGCAAGGCGTAGAATTTTACAAAGAGAGCGTAGGGTAGCAGCGTGCCCAACCCGAGCATGGCAAAAGCGCCCACGCACCGCCAAAAACGCACTTCCCGGAACAGCCTGCGCCAATCTTTTTTGAAGATTTGCCATCCGTTCCACCACATGCGCGGACGGTAAATATTGCGCCATGAACCGTCTTTGAATACTGCAATGCCGTCCATGACGACGAGCGTGAGCACGGCAAATGCCATATACAGCGCAAAAAGGATCAGATAATGAACGGCGGGGTTGAAGAGTGTGATGACACACGCTGCGATGATCGGTTTATATGGATTCTTTTGCGGGAAGATCAAGCCGTATGTCATCAGTGTGATCGAGACAAGGCATAACGAAAAACCAAGGATAAGCGTGTAAAAATGCGTGATCTTGGCATACGCCATAATGATGAAGATCATCAACACAGGGGCTGCTGTTAATTGATACACGGCTTCGGGTTTGTATTGCGGCAGGATGCGTACTAAAAGCAAGGCGACAAATAGATAGGAGAGATACGTCACCCCCGGTACGACCAGCACAAGCGCAAACGGCAGGACTTTGTAGTAGCGCAGCCAGGTCGTCAGGATCGAGTATCGAACGCGGAACTCGTATCCGTTGGTGAGCTGGTTGAATTTGCCAGCGGCTTGGTCGATCAACTGACTGTTGGGGTTAAAAAATGGCACGAGCTCGTCACCGTTGATGACAGCTTCACCATTCAAAACCAGTGGAATGTTGGCAATGACATGGCGAAAGGTAAAGAAAGAGAGTGAAAAATAGATCACGCCCACTATGAGCGCGATCCGCTGGGTTGCGGAGAGTCGCTGTACCCAGGCGGCAGGTTTGGGAACCTCAACAACAACCGGCGGTTGAAGCGCCAGAGCGTTGATCGAGGGAGAGGCAGTTTTCCGCTTAGCGCGGGATTGCCTTGGCTTTGAGGTCATCGAAGTATCTCCCCAGTTTCATGCGCAGGAGTGTGCTGCGTTCGATCAGATGCATGCCGATCTCATCGTATGCGGAAAGGACAGATCGAATCCCTGCTGTCAGGTCTTCTGAGCAGAAGGAGTCGTTGATGTTTCGGGCGTATGTGTTCATGCCGAGATAATCCACCAACTCTTGCACCTTCACATCGTAGATCAGCCCGTAGAACGGTTTCCCCAGGATCGATGAAATGACCAGTGTATGCAGGCGTTCAGCGAGAACCATGTCTACACTGGCGATGATCTCTGCGGCTTCCTGTGCGGTTTGCGGGTCATGCAGGATGAATGGGATGTCGGGAATCTTTTTGGAAAATTCCTTTAATATCGAAAGATCGTCATGAGCTTTGAATTTGCTCTGCATGGGCAGGGCGTGGATCTCCAGAGGTGTGGCTGCGTGCAGTTCTTTCAGTGAGGCGGCAAGGTTCGCCTGGAATGGTTCCCAGGCTTCGGGTTTTTCAATGTCGTAGTTCAGGTTTAGGGCAATGCGGATCTTGTCTGATCGGGGCAGCGGCTTGGGGGTTGAGATGAAGACCTCGGGCGGGTTGGCAAAAACAGCATCCGGGACGAGGTTTACTTTCAATGGAGAAAGACCCAGTTTGAGCGTGGTGCGATGCGATTTCTCGTCGCGGACGGAGAGGAAATCCACCTGGCTTAATATCCAACGAGCGAGCATTTCTCCGCGGGGAGTCATCAACGGACCGACGCCGATGTTACTCATGATTACTTTTTTGCGAGCGACCTGCTTTGCGAAAGTGACTGTGGCGAGGATCATCAGCAGGGTGGAGTAGGGGTTGCGCCCGACGCTGGCATAAAGTTCTTTGATGATACTGCCGCCGCCAAAAAAGATGACTTTACTGGTGAGAAGATACTTGAGGAAGCGCGGCAGTTCACGTGTGGTGTGAAAAGACTCCACGTTGAATTTGGGGCGCATGGCGTTTTGGGTGAATGCCGGGTCGTAGGAGTTGACGGCATAGGTATGCTCTTCGCCTAGTTGGGAGAGAAAGGTCTCAAGCAGAAGTTCGTCGCCGAGATTGAATTGTCCATGTGTGCCGAGGAAGAGGATTTTCATAGATGTCAGCCTTTTTATGACTTGATGATACTCACTTCATTTAAAAAAGCACCTGACAGGAAGGTTACAATTTATTTTGCGTAATTGAAAAGTGGATGCGGTATGAACACTCTGGGTGACTGGCGAATTTCGCGTGTTTTTAACGGGTGAAAGCGATATAATGGTTTAGACGATTTATTTATTTGAGGGCGTTTTGTACCTCTTTGATTAAGGACCCTCACCATGCCAAACGTATCCAAGCCCAAAGCCAGTAAGGAAAAAAAGACGAACGGAAAACCGGTGCGTCGTAGTGTTTTTCCCATTGTTGGCATTGGCGCATCGGCAGGTGGGTTGGAGGCATTGGGGGTATTCCTGGCAAATGTGCCCGAAAAAAGCGGACTGGCTTTTGTCATTATTCAACATCTTGACCCCACTCATAAAGGGGTGATGGCGGAATTGCTTCAGCGCGAAACGCCCATGCCGGTCGTTCAAGTCAAAGACCGGATGAAAGTAAAGCCGGATTGTGTTTACATCATTCCGCCCGACAGGGATCTTTCCATTTTGAATGGTGCGCTCCATTTGCTGGAGCCGGTGGCTCCGCGCGGGTTGCGTCATCCGATCGATTTTTTCTTTCGCGCTTTGGCAGATGATCAGCAGGAGCGCAGTATTGGGGTGATCCTTTCAGGAATGGGTTCCGATGGGATGCTGGGGTTGGGCGCCATCAAGGAAAAAGGGGGGGCTGTTTTTGTGCAAGACCCGCTTTCGGCTAAGTTTGAAGGAATGCCGCAAAGCGCAATTGACGCTGGCGTAGCAGATGTCATTGCCCCGATAGCGGATCTGCCGGGCAGGATCCTTTCTTATTTAAGACACCCTGGCTTGCCGGTTAAACCCGTAGGGAAAATAGAAGAGAAGCTGGATAGTTCATTGGAGAAAGTCGTGATTCTGCTGCGGGCGCAGACGGGACATGATTTTTCACTTTATAAAAAGACCACGATCCAGCGCCGCATTGAACGGCGGATGGGTCTGCATCAGATCACTCGCATCGAAATGTATGTGCGTTTTCTGCGCGAGAATCCGCAGGAATTAAAGATCCTG
Source organism: Candidatus Villigracilis vicinus (assembly GCF_016702885.1). NCBI lineage: Bacteria > Bacillati > Chloroflexota > Anaerolineae > Anaerolineales > Candidatus Villigracilaceae > Candidatus Villigracilis > Candidatus Villigracilis vicinus. Next base: position 523,098 of record NZ_JADJDD010000025.1, on the reverse strand, counting down.
TTTCAGGAGCTGTTGATCGGGGTGACGAATTTCTTTCGCGACCCGGAAGCCTGGGAGCAGTTGAAAAAGGATATCCTGCCAAAGCTGATCGCCGGAGCAGATACCAATCGAATGTTGCGTGCCTGGGTGCCAGCCTGCTCCACGGGTGAAGAAGCTTACTCACTGGCAATTCTGTTTAAAGAGGTTCTGGAACAGGTCAAGCCTGCCCGGAAGATCACTTTGCAGATCTTTGCGACCGACCTGGATCTGAACGCGATCGAAAAAGGACGCGAGGGGATTTTTCCCGCGAATATCGCCGCCGATGTTTCGGCGAAACGGCTGTCACGATATTTCACCAAGGTGGATCGCGGATATCAAGTGGTAAAAGCCATTCGTGAGATGATCATTTTTGCACCGCAAAACATCATCATGGATCCGCCCTTTACCAAGCTGGATCTGATCAGTTGTCGTAACTTGCTGATCTATCTGACCCCCGAACTGCAAAAGAAATTATTGCCTCTCTTTCATTACAGCTTGAAGCCAGGCGGCTTTTTGTTTTTAGGCAATGCTGAAACGATAGGCTCATTCACCCATCTTTTTTCTCCATTGACTGGAAAGAACCGCTTATATCAGCGCAGCGCATCAAAGCTGACCTCCGGATTGCCCGAGTTTCCTACAGCCTTCTCCCTGCTTCAAGCAGATGCCCCTGCCAAACTTCCCGGATTAAATAATAACCTGCAATCAATAGCGGAAGAATTGATCCTGCAGAATTATTCCCCGGCAGCGATATTGACCAATGAGGGCGGAGATATTTTGTTTATTAATGGGCGCACCGGGAGATATTTGGAACCAGCCTCGGGTAAGGCGAATTGGAATATTTTTGTCATGGTGCGGGAAGGACTGCGCTACGGTCTGACCAATGCCTTCCAAAAGGCAGTTCACTTAAAAGAGACTGTCGTTCTCAAGAATTTGGAAGTGGATACGGCTGAAGGCAAACAGACCGTAGATATCACCATTCAACCTATAAAAGGAGCGAGTCATCTTAAAGAGAATGTCTTGATCGTTTTTTCCGATGTTCTCTTGAAACCCAAAGCAGTAAAAGCAAAATCGCGCGGTTTGCACAAAGATACCGAGCGCGTCATGGAGTTGGAACAGGATCTCGACCGTGCGCTTCAGGAAACGCAAAGTATCCGGGAAGAGATGCAGACCTCGCAGGAGGAACTTAAATCTGCGAATGAAGAACTGCAATCCACGAACGAGGAATTGCAATCTACCAATGAAGAATTAACGACCTCGAAGGAAGAACTGCAATCCATAAATGAAGAGATGCACACGGTTAATCAGGAACTGCAAGCCCGGCTGGATGAGCTTTCGCATGCGAACAACGACTTGAAGAATTTGCTCGATAGCACAGATATTGCCACCTTGTTTCTGGATGGTAATTTGCGGGTACGTCGTTTTACCAGCGAAACCGGAAAGATCACCAAGCTGATCTCCGGCGATATTGGGCGACCGATTACAGACATTGCCTCCGCGCTGCTTTACCCCGAGCTGGCGGAAGATGCCCTTGAAGTCTTGCGGACTTTGATCAAGGTAGAAAAACAGATTCCAACTCAAAATGGACGCTGGTATGCGGCGCGCATTCTGCCGTATCGCACATTCGAGAATATGATCGATGGAGTGGTGGTCACTTTTTCAGACATCACCGCTTATAAGAAACTGGAAGAAGAACTGAAGAAGACCGAAGAAAGACCGTCCTTCCAATCGGATCCAAAAGAATAGAAGGTACCCGCCATGAAAACGAATTCCGTACACTCGATGAATAAAACCAGTATGCGCCACCAAGCAGAGGGGATATTGATCGAACGGAAGACGGACACCGCGAATCGCTCCGCCAGCATGAGCGATAATCTGAGCCTGATCCACGAGTTGGAGGTGCATCAGATCGAGTTGGAGTTACAGAACGAAGAATTGATCCAGGCTCGGGCGGAAATGGAAGCGGCACTCTATCGTTATTCAGACTTGTATGATTTTGCGCCCGTTGGTTATTTTTCCATGACTCATAATGGCATGATCAAGGAAGCCAACCTGACGCTGACCAAAATGCTCGGTGTGGAGCGTTCCAGACTGCTGGGCAGTCGTTTTCTTGGTTATCTAAAGCAGGAATACCTGCTCGAGTTTGGGAATTTCCTTGAAAAACTGGATGCCGGAAAAGGGAAACGATCCTGCGAATTGGCACTGGATCGAAACGGCGAACCTTTTTGGGTGCAGTTGGAAGCCACATGTTTTGAAGGTGGAGAAACGAGCCGCGCTGCGTTAACGGATATTAATGGGTACAAGCATTCAGAAAAAAACCTGCACCAGCGGGTAACCGAACTTGAACTGCTTTACGAGAGCGGGCTGGTTCTGAATCGGCTGCTTGATCTACAAAAGATCGGCGCAAGGATTGCTGATCTGCTGGAACTGCGCATGGACTGGCACCATATTCTTATCCTGTTGTATGAGCCTTCGAAAGATTCGTTCGAAGTGCTGGAAGTGCGCTACGCTGATGCAATTGAAGTCCCGATAGACGCAGATGCGTTGAAAACTTTGAATATGAAGGTCTCCCTGCCGGGGATGGGGCTCAGCCGTGCGGCATTTCAATCTCAACAGGTCATTCGCAGCGGGCAACTCGAAAAAGAACCCCAGCACATCGCAAAATTCAGGGGCATGCACTCGGGACTGTATGTTCCCATCCTCTCCGGAAAAAATTCGGTCGGGGTGATCAGCATTGAAAACCGCAAACCGAACGCTTTTTCAGAAAATGACGAGCGTCTTGTTTACACACTGGCGAGTCAGGCAGGGGCTGTGTTGGAAAATGCCAGGCTTTTTCAAATAGCTCAAACAGAACTAAAGGAAAGAGCGAGGGTTGAACAACTTCTTGCCGACGAAAAAAATCAGCTTGCCGCCCGGGTGGAAGAACGCACCGTGGATCTGGTGAAGGCGCTCCGTGCAAAAAATGAATTTCTTACCAGCATGAGCCATGAATTACGCACACCGCTGACGGACATCCTTGGATATTCCGAGTCTTTACAGGAGAATACTTACGAGACACTGAATGAAGGGCAATCCAAAGTCATTCGTTCGATCGAGGAGAGCGGACAGCATTTATTGAATTTGATCAATGACATTCTTGATCTTTCCAAGGTGAACGCCGGTTCCATGGAGGTAAGACTGGCGCCGTGTTCACTCGAAGAGATCTGTAATGCCAGTCTGAAATTGGTGAAGGGCATGGCAGAAAAGAGGAAACAGCATGTGCATGTTGTCTTTCCTGTCCAGCCGATTCTTATTCATGCCGATGCGCTGCGTTTTAAGCAGGCGTTGGTGAACCTTTTGAGCAATGCAATAAAATTTACCCCTGTTTCAGGAGATCTGGGATTGAATGTGGAGATGGGCACAGGGAATGAGAGTGTAATCATTATGGTCTGGGATAAAGGCATTGGCATTAGCCCGGAGAATATTGTGAAACTTTTCAAGCCGTTTACCCAGATCGATACGAGCCTCGCCCGTGAATATGCCGGTACGGGGCTGGGTCTCTCTCTGGTAAAACATTTTGTTGAGCTTCATAACGGCAGGATCGAAGTAGAGAGTGACCTTGGTGTAGGCAGTCGTTTTTCCATAACGTTGCCCCTGGCGCATTAGAGCGTGTTTTGGAGATTTGATTTTTTCGCACATAGGACATATCCATGCAAGGTAGACCGCTCTTCTGTTTGTGCTTGTCATTCTGACAATTCTTGTCTATACTGTGAGAAATTTAAACCACGCCAAGGAGATGACAATGTCCACAGTGCGCGATATGATCCGCAAGAAGGGTAGTGAAGTGTTCTCCATTGCACCGGATGCGACCGTATATGATGTGTTGACCATTATGGCAAAACACAACTCCGGGGCTCTCATGGTGGTCCAAAACGGAAAAGTGGAAGGTATTATTTCTGAAAGGGATTGCGTGCGAAAAATGGACCTTGAAGGCAGATCGCCAAAGACCACCAAGGTCAGCGAGATCATGACCAGCAAAGTCATTTACGTGGAAGCAAGTCAGCAATTGGAAGAGTGCATGGCTTTGATGATCGACAAGAATATCCGCCATCTGCCTGTCTACGACGGCAAAGACCTGCTTGGGTTGATCTCCGTCCGTGATGTATTGAAGGAGGTCATCGACGTGCAAAAGTTCATGATCTCCCAATTGGAACATTACATCACCGGCGGCGGACGATAGGAAAAGGAAAAGAGACCTGCGAATGGCAGGTCTCTTTATTTATAAGAAAATCATGGAACAGTAATAATCACTTTTGCCAGGGAAGTTTTTCCAGATCTACATTCCCGCCGCTCAGGATCACGCCGACCTTTAATCCACTCAGATCGATTTTTCTTTCCCACAGCACTGCGATCACTGTTGCTGCCGACGGTTCGATGACGATCTTGGCGCGTTCCCAAATAAACTTCATCGAATCCACGATCCCTGCCTCGCTGACCGTCACCACCTGCTCAACTCTTTCCTTAATGACCGGATAGGTCAATACTCCGAGCGAGGTAAGCAAGCCATCCGCAATTGTCTTGGGGTTCTGTGACGGGATGATCTTGCCTGCCTGCATCGAACGAAAGGCATCATCCGCCATTTCAGGTTCGGCAGCGATCACGCGAATCCCTTTCTTTGTTTCAGTTGCGGCGATGGATGTGCCGCTCAACAAACCGCCGCCGCCCACCGGCGCAAGGATCACGTCCAGGTCGGGGACTTCTTCCAGGAGTTCCAATGCCGCTGTACCCTGACCTGCCATCACACGTTCATTGTCGTATGGATGGACCACGCTCGCACCGGTGCGCAGCCTGATTCCCTCCATTGTGCTTTCTCTCGCTTCAAGCGTCGGCTCGCAAAACGTGATCTGCCCTCCGTAGCCCGCCACTGCATTTTTCTTCACCTGCGGCGCATTACTGGGCATGACGATGTACGCCGGGATGCCGCGCATTTTTGCTGCCAACGCCAATGCTTGCGCATGATTCCCGGAAGAGTGGGTGACCACTCCGCGAGCCGCTTCTTCATCCGTCAATGACCAGACCGCATTGCTTGCCCCCCGAAATTTAAATGCGCCTACTTTTTGCAAATTTTCACACTTCATGTAAACCTGCGCACCAACTTTTTCGTTCAAGCTTTTGTTGGTCAACACCGGCGTGCGGTGAATGTATGGCTTGATGCGCTGTGTAGCTTGCTGAATATCCGTCAGTGTAATTGTCATTTCATATCCTTTTTTGACGATGGACCATAGACCGCGGACCATGTTTTATCGTCCGTCGTCTATTGGCTTAATTTAATATCCTCTCTCAAAATCCACGACATATTTCAATGGCTTACCTTCCACATAAAGCTGGTAATTTTCAATAAATACTCTGGCAATATCTTCTGGCAAACTCGGTGCGGACGTGTGGAAGGTCATTGTCAGATTTGGCGCTTCCCAAAATGGATGGTCTTCAGGCAGGGGCTCTTGCTCAAAGACATCCAGTATTGCCCCGGCAATTTTATGTTGACCTAACGCCGCCAACAAAGCAGGTTCATCCACCGCCGAGCCGCGCCCTACATTGATGAACAAGGCGTGAGGCGGCAAGACACCCAAAACCTTTCCGTCGACGATCTTTTTGGTCTCTGCAGTATTTGGCAGAATGCTGACGAGATAATCCAACCCGCGGGCAAACTCAAGCAGGTCGTTGCCATGGTAATACTTGTCCACCTCTGAGCTTGCCTCACTTTCTTTTGTATATCCACGCACATTCATTCCAAAGAATTTCGCAGTCCGCGCTACTTCTGCACCGATCGAGCCGACCCCGAGCAAGCCGAGAGTCTTTCCTCTTAATGTTCCGGTGTCAAAGTCGAACCATACTTTTTCTTTTTGCATTTGGCGCAACTGAAAGATCTGCCTTTCATGTGCCAATAAATAACCAAGGATGTATTCCGACATGAGCTGCCCAAACACCCCGCGCGCATTGGTAAGGATGTAATTTTTACGAAGTGATGGCTCGAGCAGCGGTTCCACGCCCGCCCACATGGATTGTACCCAGTGGACGTTTGGGAGGTCGTTCAGCACCTTGCGAATGGACGATGGCGCTCCAAAAATGATCTCGCAGGCTTGTGTGGGTTCTTTTTCAATGATCAGATCAGGGAGATTAGCAGACTCCAGAATGGAGCGATAGACTTCTGCGTCACTGCTGAGGAGGAGGATATGCGGCATAGTGCCCCAATTTTACCCGCGGATGTGGGGCTGTATTCTTTTGTGTTCAATGAATCGCAAAACCCGCCAGGAGCGTCAAATAATTCCTGACATTCCAAGGCGGGCTTTGCAGATAACGGTTTTATTTTCCGCGCGTTGCGATTGCCGTGGCAGCTGCCCGCGTGTGGACGTCCAGTTTTTCAAAGATAGCTTTAAGATGACGTTTGACCGTGTTGGTGGTGATGACCAATTTCTCGGCGATCTCTTTGTTGGTTAATCCTTGGGCAAGTAATTCCAATACTTCGCGCTCGCGGTCGGTGAGCATACTTAACTCGTCGGGGGTCTGGCTGGATCGTTTGGTTTCAGCAAGGATGCGTTTAAAGGCGCCGCGGTCAAAGGCTTGTTTTTCGATGTAGGTGGAGATGGAATGTTCAGCATAAATACGCTGAATTTCTTCCGGCTCGGAGAGTCCGCTGACGACGATGGTGGGAATGTGATGACCTTGTGTGATCTTGAGAAGCTGCACACCATCCAGGTTTTGACCGTCACGCAATGAGAGGTCGACTACGGCGAGTGAGAATTTATCCTTGCGCAGCAAGCCCAATGCTTCACCAAAACTTGCCGAGGCAACTGGCTGAAAGTCTGCTTCGCTGAGCAGGTCTTCGAGGATGCTGCGCCACCCGGCATCATCGTCCACGACCAGAGCTTTCGGAGTGGGGGCGGCTGGAGTAACTGGATCAGGTTTCAGATTAAGCGGCGAAGCGTTGGCTTCGTCTGTTTTGGGGGCGGTGACGAGGATCCGTTGAATTACTTCTTTGAATTCACTGCGTTTGAAACTTTCCTTGCGCAGAAACGTGAAGGCGTTGTAGTCCGTCAGCGCTTTGACGGCGATCTCAACTGTGGCGAAGCCGGTCAGTAAAATGGCACGGCAATTCGGGTCGAGGTGACGGATGGCGTCGAGCACACGCAAGCCATCCTGGTTATGATGGTCGCTGGCGGAGAGGGAGAGATCCACAACGGCGAGTCGGTGTGAGTTTGCCTTAAGTGCGGCGTTGGCTTCGTCTACACTGCTGGCGGTATCGACGTCAAAACCGTTATCGGTGAGCAGCTCGCTGAGGATGCCCTGCCAGGAAGAATCGTCATCAACAATTAAGGCGCGCAGGTTCATGCTTGCTCCGCAATGGGAAAACGTAAATGGAAAGTTGTGCCGTGTGCGCCGTCACTGTCGACGGTGACACTGCCGCCGAGGCGGGTCATCAGGGTCTTGACCCACCACAAGCCAAAGCCCATCTTGCCGGGGTGGGTGCGGCTGGAATGCTCCAGTTCAAAGATCTGTTCGTGTAATTCGGAAGGGATGCCACGTCCGGTGTCGCTCACCTCGATCTCGACCCAATGCAAATTTTGTTTTCCGTTAATCGTGATCTTGCCTTTGCCTTGCATGGCGTCGACGGCGTTTTCGATGAGGTTACGAAACACGAACGAAAGGCTTTGTCCGCTGGCATGTACCATCGGCAGTTGTTCGAGCCCGTTCACTTCGATCTGAATATCAGCAGGCGCTGCAACCGCGCGCACGGCATCTGTGACTCGCGGCGCAATTTGAATGCGTTCCATGCGAAGAGGGCGCAGGTGCGAAAGATTTTCCTGCACGATCTGCATTGCCGCGGCGGCGCTGCGTTCGATCTCGCTCAGGCTTTTGGCAAGGTAGGCATCGTCTCCCAAAAGTTTTTCATATTTATCTTGAATGCCCTGCACACGGACGGGGATCACACCGACCTTGTTGTTCATGTTGTGCAGCAGGTTCGCAGAGATATCTCCGACTGCGGCAAAGGTCTCGGCGATGAGGTGCTGTTCCTGCGAGGAACGCAAAGCTTGTTGTCTTGATTCGTTTTGGACGGCGAGCACGGCATAATTGGCGAGACATGCCAATACCTTTTTGTCCCATTCAGACGTATCGCTTCGGACTTCGCCTGCTGCTGGGTGGAACGCCCCGAAGGTTCCCAAGGCTGTGTCTTCTTCTCCGCTCAGCAGCGGGATGAGCAAGACATTGGAATCTTTTGAACTTATGGGAACTTCCTTGGAGGTTTCTGTGCCGTTTGAGGCAATTAACTCCATGATCCCAGTTTCGTTTTTTAGCCAAATGGCGCTGGAAGCGGTGTTAAGTAAGTCGTTTGCCATTGCACAGAGGTGATCCAGCACGATGTTACTGGGCTGTGAGATCAGTAGTTGCGCAGCTTCTTGCAAGGCATCGAGCAGGCGCACTTCCTGAATGGCGGTCACGGCGTAGGTTGCGAGTGATTGCAGCATGTGACTGTCGTCTTCGCTGAAGCCGCCAATTCTCGGGCTTTCAAGGTTAAGTACGCCTTCGAGTCGTCCGCTGGCGTTGATCAGTGGCACGCATAATTCGGAACGCATTTCGAGGGTTGAGTCGAGCGGGTAGTACACCTCTGCCCATTGTTTCTCGCGCAAGTCACGGATGAGCAAAGGCTGACGGGTCCGTGCTACATGTGCCATTACGCTTTTGCCGTCGATGGGCAGCTTTTCCACAAGTGGACGTTCCAACTGCACCGAGCTAACTGCGCGTGTGACCAGCGATTCGCCGCTTTTGTCCAGCAGGCGAAAGATGCCATATTGTGCGTTGGTCAGCTCGAGCGCAAGTTCCAGGATCGACTCGAGCGTTTCTTCAAGTTTTTGCCTTGAGGAGATCAACATGCCTGCGCGGCGCAGACGGGTCAGCTCGTTTTCTTTTTGTGCCAGGTTTTGTTTGATACCCGTCAGGTGACGGGCATGGAAGATCGCCATTGCCGCCTGGTTGACGAAGTTGTGCAGCATCAATTCTTCGAATTGGGAGAGTTTTCTGTCTTCGTAAAGGTAGATGTACAACACACCCAAAACATCATCTGCAATGGTCAGCGGGAAGGCTGCCACAGCTTTGACCCCCAGCTTTTTTTGGTATGGATGGATCTGCAGGTCTGTTTCTTCGTATGAGAAAGTGCGTCGCTTGCGTTGAATGGAGCGGATGCCGAAGCCGTTCGAGCGCGGTATATCCTCGCTGGGGTTGATGTTCTGGGATTCGTATCCCTCGGCGTAGGCAACGACGCGTGTTTGGGCGTCTAGCGAATTTGTGAGCGGGTCGTAGGTATAAATGGAAGCGGAAAATCCCGGCACGACACGGATGGCACTTTCCACGATCAATTGCAGGCTGGAAGATTGATCTTCGCTGATGCCGATCTGATTGATGGCGGTGCTGATCTGGTTAAGGCTGGCAAGCGCCTCCAGCAGGCGCGGGTTCATGTCGTCGGATGAAATGGGAAAGGGAGGTTGTGCCATGGAGTGTGAGTTCAAGAGATTTAGTTAAGGCGATTGTACTTCATGGCGGGTGGCGGATGAAAATGGGGCGGAGAGACCTTGCCCCTACGTGATCTTTAAATAAAGCTTTGCACGGTTTGTAAACCAAGCTGAAACGCAAAGTAGAAAAGAATTAATCCACAGGCAGCATTGAGGAAGCGGAAGAAGGTTCCCGTCATCCATTGCCTGCCCCAGGCAACGAGACCCGCCATGACGAAGCACCACAGGATGGCGCCGGAAAGAAATCCGGCGAAGAAAATAGCAAAATGGATCGGTTCAGGTCCGCCCGTGATGGAGGCAAACACGCTGGTGCCGAGCCCGGTCCAGAAAACGATGTTCATTGGGTTGCCAAGCGAGAGGAATGCGCCGCTGGCAAAATCGCCGCGGTTGGATCTGGATTCAGACACATCCAATCCTTTGCCGTGGCGGGCATCCTTGAGCGCATCCCAGGCGAGTTTGACCATCAAAAAAATGCCGATCAGGCTTAGGATGGTTCTGGCAAGGGTGTTCTGAATGAGGAATGCCAGCCCTGTCAGCGCGATCAATGCCCAGGTGGTATCACCGATAAGGGACCCAAGCTGCACAAATAAAGCAGGGAAGAATCCTCTGGCAGAGCCGCGACGAAATGTCTCTGCGGTGATGACTCCGGGAGGGGCGCAAAAGGAGAGCGCAAGAAAAAAGGAGGAAATGAGAAGTGGGGTCATATTTGAAGATGGGTGTGTCGTACCAGACAGATTGAAGGATGCTGAATAATATTGGTACGACACACCCATAGGTTGAAAACGCCGACAGCCAGCTGCATACCCAAGTTCAGCAACCAACTGTCGGCGGGCGGTGAAGCGAGATCAGTGGTGCAAATTAGGCATCGAAGTACATAACGTATTCGTGCGGGGTCGGACGCAGGCGAATGGCGTCCACTTCATTGGTGCGCTTGTACTTGATGTATTCCTCGAGCAGGTCGGGGGTGAACACGCCGCCCTTGAGCAGGAATTCGTGATCGGCTTCGAGGGCATTGAGCACGGCATCGAGGCTGGAAGGTACCTGCTTGATGAGCGCCTTTTCAGCGGCGGGCAGTTCGTACAGATCCACATCCTTGGGCTCACCGGGGTCGATCTTGTTCAAGATACCGTCGATACCCGCCATGAGGATGGCAGAGAAAGCGAGGTAGGGGTTGGCGGTGGCATCGGGTGCGCGGAACTCAACACGCTTGGCTTTCCAACTCTTGGTGGCAGGAATGCGGCAGATCGCGGAGCGGTTGCGCTGAGAGTAGGCGATGTTCACGGGTGCTTCGTAACCGGGCACGAGGCGGCGGTAGGAGTTTGTAGTGGGAGAGGTGATCGCGAGAAGCGCAGGAGCGTGCTTGAGCAAACCACCGATGTAGTACTTGGCAGTCTGGGAAAGACCGGCGTAGCCCTTTTCATCGTAGAAGACGTTCTTGCCGTCTTTCCACATGGAGGAGTGAACGTGCATACCGGAGCCGTTGTCACCGAAGATGGGCTTGGGCATGAAGGTCACGGTCTTGCCGTACTTGCGGGCAACGTTCTTGATGATGTATTTGTAAAGCAGGAGGTCATCTGCCATGCGGGTCAGCGTGGTGAAGGTCATGCTCATTTCGCTCTGACCGGCGGTGGCAACTTCGTGGTGGTGTAAGTCCATCTGCACGCCGGCGGCTTGCATGGCGAGCATGAACTTGTTGCGCAGTTCCTGCAGGGTATCGGTCGGGGAGGTCGGGAAGTAACCACGCTTGGGCTGGATCTGTCCGCCCTTGCTGCCTTCACGATTGCTGCTCCACCAGCCTTCTTCAGACTCGATGGAGAACGCGGATTCATGCGGGGTGGATGTATAGCGGATGCCATCGAAGACGAAAAATTCCGCCTCAGGCGCAAAGTAGACTGTGTCGGCGAGACCCGTGCTTTTGGCGTACGCTTCAGCCTTTTGGGCTACATAGCGGGGGTCGCGGGAATAAGCTTCTTCTGTGATCGGGTCGAACACGTTGCAAGAGACAACCAAAGTGGGAGTTTCAGCGGTCGGGTCAACAAATGCGGTATCGGGGTCTGCCTTGAGCAGCATGTCCGATTCATGAATTTCCTGGAAGCCGCGGATGGAGGAGCCGTCGAAGGGGATGCCTTCCTTGAAAAAATCTTCCGTCAGGCGCTGAACGGGCATGGTAAAGTGCTGCCAGGTGCCGGGGAGATCAATGAAGCGCAGGTCTACGACCTGAACGCCTTTTGCCAATTCCAAAACTTCTTTGACTGATTTAGCCATGAATGAGTTCTCCTTACTTTTGATTTGTTTTTGTGATTGCGGGATTATAGGAGGTGGGGGGAGGGGTGGTCTATTACCCAAATGGGTACACTTAAAATAAAAAGAATGGACAGGTTGTTGCGTACCTATCCATTCTTTTCGTCCCTTACGGGAACACACCAAGGAGGGGAGAATAGCAAGGATTAGTCGGCGGGGGAGCCTACTGCGCCTTTTGGCATAACGCTTTTCAAGTCATCGCCAAGCGCATCTGTACTGGGCTCCCAATCTACTGGGTAACCCAACACGCCCATTTCAGGCATGTCCAGCCCCTGTAGCTCCACTTCACGTGAGACACGCAGGACCTTCAATGCGGCAAGTAGTTTGAAGAAGGCGAAAGATAGACCGAACACGAAAACAAAGAGGCTGAGCACTTCGAGAAACTGGGCAAGGATTTGAGTGGTACCGCCATAGAGTAAGCCTGTTACCGCAGATTCCACACCATTCCACGCGGCGGTTGCAGGGTTGCCATTGGCAAAGATGCCCACTGCCAACACACCCCAGGCTCCGTTGAAGAGGTGAACCGGAACTGCACCGACAGGGTCGTCGATCTTCCACGCATCGAGCCAGGCGGTAGCAAAACATACCAACACACCTGCGATCAAACCGATCACAACTGCAGCCCATACATCTACAAAGGCACAAGGTGCAGTGATGGCAACCAGACCCGCCAACACCCCGTTGACCGAAAGGGCTGGATCAGGTTTTTTGGAGGCGCCGAACAGCCAGGCATATGTCATGGCGGAAACACCGCCAGCAGCGCCCGCCATCAAAGTGTTGATGGCGGCAATTACAGCCAGGTCACGGAAGGCGCCAACAAAACCGAGGGATGAACCGGGGTTGAAACCAAACCAACCGAAGAAGAGGATGATGGTTCCAAGTACACCGAGGGATAAGTTATGACCTGGAATGGTATTGGCAGAGCCATCTTTATTGAACTTGCCAATGCGTGGACCGATCACGATCGCACCTGCCAGGGCAATCGCACCGCCGATCATGTGAACGGGGCCCGAGCCTGCGAAGTCAACGGCTCCATTCCCAAGCCCAAGGCTGCGACCGATATTCTGGAGCCAGCCGCCACCCCAAACCCATCCCGCGGCGACGGGGTAAATGAACATACTGACCCAAAGTCCCATCAAGACAAAGCCAATGAACTTCAAGCGTTCTGCCATCGAGCCGGTGGGAATGGTCGCAGCTGTATCCATAAAGACCATCTGAAATAGGAAGAATGCCAGTACGCCGGTGTTTGCTCCCAGACCAGTAAGCAGGAAGCCGCTGCCGCCCAGGAAGCCATGTTGACCAAAGCGGATCAACGGCGTGATGAGCTGACCGCTCCAATCACCGAGGGTGATGGGCGAGTGAGCCCATTCACCGGCAATGGCTCCGGCAGTGCTCACTTCGGGGTAGGGCAAATTGACGCCGCCAAATTGGAAGGCAAAGCCGGTTAACCAATAGCCTACCGCGCCGATACAAAAGACCATAATATTCATCATCATGGTGTGGGCAACATTCTTGTTGCGGGTGAAGCCGGCTTCAACCAGCGCGAAACCCGCCTGCATGAAGAAGACCATGAAACCACCGAGGATCATCCAAAAGATGTTAAGACCCAGTGTAAGGTCGTTCACCTGCTCGGCGGTCGGGCCGCCGTCGTCGGCGAAGACGGGCGTTACAACGACAAGCGCCATGAACAAGGTGAACATGAGAGTGTATAACCAGCGATTTTTTAAGCCTTTCATTATTCTTTTCTCCTCTTTATTAGACCTGTTCATATTGAGAGCTAAACCCAACATGAACAGAAAATTTAGAACCAACCAATCTGTCCTTTGAATAACACGCTAAAGGATGCAAAGATCATGATTGCCAGCGTGGGCGGAACTGCGACTGTCAACCAGCGCTTCCAGCCGATGGAGCCGTGATTTTTTTCCATGAATGAATATGCCACCACATTTGCGGAGGCGCCGATGGGGGTCAGGTTGCCGCCAAGGTTGACGCCCAATGCCAACGACCAGACCATGAGAGCCAGGGCGGGCGCGCCGGGCATTTGTGCCAGATCTTTGAGCACATAGCTCATCCCAAGTGCAAGCGGAACGTTATCCACTATGCCGCTGGCGAGACCGGGTACCCAATGCAGAGCCATGACCATCGCTCCGTGATCGTCCGCCGCCCAATTGGATAGACTGATCGCAAGTTGTTCAAAGAGTTGCATTTTTTCCAGTCCGCCGATCAGTACGAATAGCCCGGCGAAGAAGAGGATGCTTTCCCCATCCACCTTGAGCAAAGTTTTCTTGCGGTCATTATTTTGCATGAAGATCAACGCCAGTGCGGCAGGGATTAAGGCTGCCATTGCGGCATTGATGTGAAACCCGAGTGCGCGGCTTAAAGGGGTGTGAAAGATCAATAGGAACACGGCAAAGGCGAAAAAGGTCAACCCGATGCGGGTCATGTGGGCATGCATGGGTTCCTTGTGCAGTTCCTCGATCTCGTTGATGGTTTCTTCGTTCAACAGATCATGTGCGTTCTTCAGCGCTTTACGATTTGTTAGATAGAACATACCCAGCAAAAGCAAGGATGCAATGAGTGAGATCGGTCCGGTATGTGTGGCGAAATCGGTAAAGTTGAAGCCAAGTGTGGTGCCAAGGATGACATTGGGTGGGTCGCCCACGAGGGTGGCGGATCCGCCTGTGTTGGCGGCGCAGACTTCAGCGATGACCAAAGGCACGGGGTCGAGTTTCAGCAACCGCCCAAGTTGAAGCGTGAGGGCGGAGAGAAAAAGCATCACAGTAATGCTATCCATGAACATGGACATGATCGCGGCGAAGACGATCAGGATCACGAACAGCGATACAGGGTGATAATCGAATTTTTTCAAGGCGCGCATTGCCAGCCATTTGAAGAACCCCGCTTCTTCGAGGATGGAGACAAGCGTGAACATGCCAGCCAATAAGCCGAGGGTTTCCCAGTTGATATAGCCAAAGGCTTCCTTTGGACTTAAGATACCAAAAACGATCAGCAACCCACCACCGATGAGAGCCACCCAATGACGAGGGAACTTTTCGGTTGCAATAAAAATGTATGCCAGAACGAAAATGATTACGGTAAGTATCATGGCTGCCTCTTTCAACTTGCATAGATGACCAGACGATTGTGTTTATTCTATGGATTTGAGACGGCATTACTATTCCCCGCATGGGTTATTTTGAAACTGAAGGCATTACCCAAATGGAGCATTCATTAATAGAAAAAAAGAATCCACGAAGAACACGAATTTTTTATTCGTGTTCTTCGTGGATGAAAAGAATTTTATTTATTCAGTTGCGAATCGCTGATCTTCTTGTAAACCTTCCGGTACGACGCGGATAAATGTATTCTTCCAATCGATCAACAAACCCAATGCATTATCAGCTTCATCGCCTTGATGATTCTGACGCAACTCTTCTGCGTAGATAGTGAGCAGGTGCTGCAAGTTTTGGAAGTCGGCATCATCTACGGCTTGTACAGAGACTTTTGCGCCCTTGGCGAGTCGGCGTTGAATGGCAGGATAGTCAAAGTGTAAATGCGGCTGAAGTCGCAGATACAACACGCCGCCGGTCATGCCTGCGCACATCCACGGACCGGGGTCACCGAGCACGAGCACACGTCCGGAGGTCATATATTCGCACAAGAAGCCTTTGACGTTGGCACGCGCCCCGATGAAACCGAGGCTGTCATTGAGCGGTTTGTTGATCTCGCCGCCGATGATGACATCGGCGCCGGAGAGGCGCACACAGGCGCGCGAGTCCGCGTTGCCTTGCACAACGACCACGCCGCCCGTGCCGCCATAAGCAAGACTCTTCCCAACCGAGCCATCGATCAGGATGCCGTTGTGGTTATAGCCTTTCATGATGACCACACGTCCGCCAGAGATACCTTTTGCCACGCCATCTTGTGCGCCGCCTTCGACGAGGATGTGAACCGGGTCGGCATTGTATGCGCCAAGTCCATTGCCGGGCACGGAGCTGCTGGTAAAGTGCAAATTCGTGCGCGGAACCGCATCCGACTCGACATCTTGAATGGGCAAACGCCAGGTCTCGCGGTTGCCGCCCATGCCGCCGTGACCCGGTGACCAACTCCAGTTGTTGCGGAAGCGGGTCATCGCGCCGGTGAGATGCGTGCCGAGGGCACGATCTACAGGCGTGACCTTGTCATCTTCGAAGAGAATCGCATCTTGTTTGTGGGTCGTAAAACTTTCCATGACCAAATTCGAGATGACAGTGGTGAGATGATTGCGCGGTCGGTGCAGCGGACCACGGTCAATCGTCAACGCTTCTTGCTGAGGGATGGAAACGGGAATCGGTTTGGCAAGATATTCTTCAGCGGGGATGAGCATTTCGCTTAAGTCGATCTGTTTGTGATGCGAGGCTTGCAAGAGCAGGTCTGAACGTCCGACAATTTCTTGTGCCGATTCAAACCCAAGCTTTGCCACGATCTCACGTACGCTTTCGCCTAACTCATTGAAGACATTCACTAAGGCTTGTGTAGCTTGTTCAAGATCACGCGGAACAAAATGCTTAATCCCCATGCCTGTGGCTTGTTCTTTGGACTCTATTTGGGTGGTGATACCCGTATGACACGTCCCGCTCTGACAGTCACGACAGATCGTACAACCCATTGCAACCATTGCCAGTGTCGCAAAGCCGATACGGTTTGCGCCGAGGCACATCAACTTCACCGTGTCCGCCGCCGTGCGCACTCCGCCGTCAGCCCAGATCTCGACGTCGTTGCGCAACCCAGCCTCCGTTAAGGTGCGATGCGCTTCAACGATTCCAATTTCAGCGGGCAAGCCAACATGTTTCAACGAATGCTGTCGCGCCGCGCCCGTCCCGCCGTCGAAGCCGGTCAGGTAAATAATATCGGCTCCGGCTTTGGCGATGCCGACCGCGATGATGCCGATGCCCGGCACCACCGGAACCTTGACCGCCACACGCGCCTTCGGGTTGATGGTCTTCAACTCTTCGATAAATTGCGCGAGGTCTTCGATGGAATAAATATCGTGATTGTTCGAAGGCGAGATCAAGTCCACGCCTTTGCGGGCATGGCGAGCCGCCGCCACTTTGTCGGTCACTTTGCGCGCGGGCAGATGTCCGCCTTCGCCGGGTTTCGCGCCTTGCCCCACTTTGATCTCGATCAGGTTCGACGAGTTGATGGTCTCTGCTGTGATGCCGAAACGACCCGACGCAATTTGAATGCCGCGATGGAACGGATACTTGCCGAGCAGGTCGCGGATCTCGCCGCCTTCGCCGTTCACCGAAAGCATGTTCAAACGAAACGCCGCTTCAGCATAGGCACGATAGGCGATCTCACCTTGCGAACCGAAGGACATCGATGCGATCAGGAACGGCAAACTGTGCGAGGTGATGCCCGTATCCACTTTTTCTTTTTGGATGTCTGACTCGTTCGGGCGGAATTCCAAAATATGACGGAGTGATACCGGGTTGGCTTTTGCTGTGCTTTCGACATGCGCCTCATACTCGCCCGAGCCTGCTTCGCCCTTCCCAAGCTTTCCTGCCGCCTTCCACACTTTCGGATAGAAGTGATTCACGCGTGCAAGGTCGCCGCGCCCGGCGCTGTGATACGACTGGGCACGTTTCTCGATCTCGGCATCAATGTCTGTCCATTGCAAGCCGCCATTCGCCGAGCCGCCATGATTGGGCGTGCCCAACGCGGATGCGACTTCTGCACCGAGACCGATGCTGGCGAACAAACGTCCATAGCCGCGCGCTTCGTGAATGCCCATGGTGCTGGTGGTCTTCTCGATGC
This sequence comes from Candidatus Villigracilis vicinus, assembly GCF_016702885.1. Lineage (NCBI taxonomy): Bacteria > Bacillati > Chloroflexota > Anaerolineae > Anaerolineales > Candidatus Villigracilaceae > Candidatus Villigracilis > Candidatus Villigracilis vicinus. The sequence continues at coordinate 505,441 of NZ_JADJDD010000025.1, read as the reverse complement.
CAGAGCGCAAAGCTTTGAGCGTGTTCTTCAATTTGGATTTGATCTCATCTGTGACTTCGGTTTTCTCTTTGAACGCCGCTTCGAAGAGCAGGTACGGCACGACTACATCTGCGCCCATGCCGAGGGTGAGGATCAAATCATGGAAATGGCGGATCGCGCCGCTGCGAATGGCGAGAGCGGCACGTCGGCGCAGGTTGACCGAGTCGGCGATGGAGACCAAGCCGAAATCGATCTTGCCTTTGTCATCGCGCGAGAGCGGAGTCGGTTGTGGGTCGTGAGGTTCGTACGCGGCGAAACTCTTGCGCAAGGCTTTGTCCACGATGCCGACAGCGAGGATGGGGTCGAGCCAGCCGTTACCATTTTCAAAGGCATAGGTGTCTTCGAGTAGGATGAGTTGCGCGCCGCCGCGAGCCGCATCCACGGCAGATTGGGCGAGGCGATCCAAGGCTTGTGGAGTCGATTCGCCGGGAAAAGTGATTGCTAAAAGGCGGGCGATGCCTTTAGGCGAGAAATGAGATAATAAGTTATTGAGCGTGATGCCGCCTTGCGTGGATGCGATTTCTGCTAGCAAACCTTCATCTGTGATTGGGTAATCCAACACGATGGGAGATTCGAGGGTGAAGGTCACATCGTCGTCGAGTTGATTGGGGAGCAGAGGCGGGCGTGAGCCGATGACCACCTGTGTGGAGAAATGTTCGGCTTCGCGTTCGCGGTCGATGGCGGGGTTGGTGACGACGGCAACGGCTTCTTTGAAATAGTCCGCGACGTTTTGGCGTTCAGCAGATAACGGTGCGAGCGGACCGTCATAGCCGAGCGAGCCGATGGGGTCACTGCCATTGTTCGCGAGTTCCTGCACCCATTCGCGGTCTTCGCGTCCCCAGCCAAAGGCGGAGAGTCGATTGTCGAGAGCGGGAACAGTTGTCGGCGGGGAAAGAGGCGCAGTGACTTCGTTTGCAATGTGTGTGAGTCTTTTATTCAGCGTTTCAAGCGAGCCGAATCGGCGCGTCGTCAATTTCAACATGCGTTGTTGAATGGCGGGGTAGTCGAAGACTTCCACGTTGCGTTCGCGGTGAATGCGCAGGCGCATCTTTTCGCCGGGCGAAAGTGGGATCGGGTCGGTTTGCATGGTGTCGAGGTGATAGACGCCTTTTTCGCTGGAGAAGAAATATTCCTTCTCGGTGTCGCCGAACCACAGCGGACGCAGACCAAGCGCATCGACGCTGAAGACACATTCATCGCCGAAGCGTGAGATGATGCCCGCCGGACCTTGCGCGAACGGACCGAGCGCCTGACGATAATATTTGTAAATGGTTTGCAGTTCGGGCGGGAGTTTTTCCACCTCGGTGAGGATGGGCGGGAAGGCGAGTTCCATCGCTTCGGTGAGCGAGAAATGATAGTGATGGATAAGCGTAGCAAGCAAACGGTCGAGGTCTTGCGAGTCGCTGCCACCTACGGGTAAGTCTACGCCGAGCATTTGCGATTGTTCACGCAGGCGGGCAATGGTGTTGATCTCGCCGTTGTGACCGAGCAGACTAAACGGCTGTACGCGTTCGAAACTGGTGGCGGTATTGGTGGAGTAGCGTGCATGTCCGATCGTGATGGCGGTGGTGAAGGCTGGGTTGCGAAGGTCGGGATAATACTGATAAAGCGTTTCGCTGGAGCCGCGAACTTTATAAACGACGACATTGCTCGAAAGCGAAGCGATGGAAACATCTGTATTCTTTTCGATCTCCAACGCAAGGCTGAAGAGAGTCCGTTCTACATTTTCCAGCGGACCATTGCTGACCACTCCTGCCACCTGCCATAAATATGGAACTTGCTGCCTTGCCATTTTGCCCAACGCCTGTGGACGGGTGAGCATGGGGCGTTCGAGCAAGAGGTCAATGCCCTTACCTTTGAAGAGCGATAATACTTTTTCTTTTGCGGCGGTGAGATCCGTTTCGGTATTGGGGATCATTAAATGTCCCACAAAAAAACGGCGATCTTCAGCCAGCCAGCCGGGTTTGCCTTCCTGTTCCAATGCGTGCGACCATAAAATACGTGGAATATCCGTCATAACCCCCACACCATCGCCTTCGCCATTCACTTCCCCGGCGCGATGTCCCATAATGCTCAATGCAGCTAACGCCCGTTTGAGATTCCCGTGAGTCGCTACGCCATCTTTACGAACCGCAGCCACTAATGCACATGCATCACGTTCGTCGAGCCAACTCTTTACATCTTGCGATGTTAACCAGTTGAATGACCTTTGCTGAAAAGGCTCCTTATCCATAACTTCACCTCGTTGAATTGGGATTCTTAATTCAGTCCATCGTATGATTCTTGAGATGAATTGCTACTACCCATACGGGTACTGTTAGAAAAGATTACCCATTGATTTACTGTGATTTGAAGGCTTTTGAATCCATGTGAGGGTTTTTGCAGTTTCACGATGGAGAATGAATTTTATTCTTGCGAGAATCACATCTTGATATATTTTTATTGCTTCATGAATTTCAAAAGATCACCCACAAAATCATTGACATATTTTCTACAGCGAGTAGAATAGCGCCCAATATGTTCAGAGACCACGCAAGCATCCTCATGGAGGCTAAAGCTAAGCGCAAGCCCAATTCAGCAACTGCCGTTGCCGGATCTGGGCTGTTTTTGGTCGAACAGGAAAATGAAAAGTATCAACGTATAGTTATGCTGTGCATAGCGCTGTCATAGTCGCTTATCCCTGTTTATGTATCCAAACGCCACCCGGTAACGGATGGCGTTTTTTTTGTTTAATTTTGTTCATCGTCATTGCGAGGGCGTCCCCCCCCCCCCCCCCCCCCCCCCCCCCCCGCCCCGGGCCCCCCCCCGGGCTCTCTGGCCCCCCCAATGACGGAAAAAGGAGAATGTATGCTTGAAATTTTAGATACAACATTGCGTGAAGGTGAGCAAACACCTTATGTCAATTTTACAGTTGATGAAAAGATAGAGATCGCCAAGCGTTTGGATGCTGTCGGTGTGGATATGATCGAAGCGGGGGATCCGTCTGTTTCGCCGAACGTTTCCAAAGCGATCGAACGCATCGCCTCTCTCCGACTTCGAGCGGAAGTGGTCGCCCATAGCACTGCCACACGCTCAGGCATTGACCGTGCCAAAGCCTGCGGCGCAAATCGTGTTGCGATCTTTTACGCCACTTCCAAGATCCATCTCGACTCGAAATTGCACAAGACCGAGAGCGAAGCCTTGGAGATCATCCGTGAGCATGTGAGTTATGCCAAAAGCTTAGGGCTAAAAGTCCGCTACACGCCCGAAGACGCTACCCGGACTGACTTTGAATTTCTTGTGCAAGTGTGTAACACCGCCATCCAAGCCGGTGCGGACCGAATCAGCTTTGCCGACACGCTGGGAATCATGCAGCCACACGTCCTCTTCGAGCGGATTCAAACCCTACGGGCACGCTTGCTTCCTTGCAAGATCGACTTGCACTGCCACAACGATTATGGGCTGGCTTTAGCCAATGCCATGGCAGGGATTCGCGCTGGCGCCAATTGCGTCCACACCACGGTGAACGGATTGGGGGAAAGAGTTGGCATTCCAGACCTGGCAGAAACCATCCTCGCTTTTCACAACCTTGAAGGCACGCAGAAATATGATCTGCGCCCATTGGTGGAGTTATCGAGCTATCTGGAGAAAGTCTCTGGCTTTTTGCTTGCGCCGAATAAACCCATCACCGGGCAGAACGCGTTCAGCCATAAAAGCGGAGTCCACACCAATGGCATTCTCAAAAACCCCAAGACGTACGAGCCATTCGACCCATCCATGCTGGGGCGTGAGCGCAAGATCGTCATTGACAAATACACGGGCAAATCCGCTGTGGCGGCTAGGTTGGAAGAGTACGGCATCGAAGTCAGCTTGGCAGAATTGGAAGTCATCGTCACACGCATCAAGAATATTGGTGACCAACGCAAACAGCTTTTTGATGCCGATATTTTAGAGATCGCCGAACAGGTGACCGGGCGCGAAATGGATGTGATCCCGCACGACATCAACGCCATGCTCATGCTTGAAGTCGAGTCGCATGTGTACACCTCTTCGGTGGTGCGGCGTTTACGCAGCTTTTCGAACGTCTCGAATATCTACGAAGTGACCGGTGATTACGATATCAGCGCTTTTGCGAATGCAGAGAACATGATGGCGTTGAATAATTTGATCGAAGAGATTCGCACCGTCCCTGGCATAAAGCGGACAGAGACGCGCATGGTGTTGAAAAAATATAACGGAAACAACAAGTAAGGGCGACTCGCGAGTCGCCCTACATCACAAAGGAGAATTTTATGGGCACCCTAATTGAAGAAATCTTTTCCCGCAAAGCGGGCAAACAAGTCCACGCAGGCGAAATTCTGTTGTTGGATGTGGATTACATCATGAGCCACGATAACACCACGCCATTAGCCATTAAGGCATTTCGAGATATCGGCAAGCCGATCTTCGACAAGAACAAGATCGTTCTGCATCTCGATCATGCCTACCCGGCGCCGAATATTCTGGCGGCTGAGAACCATCGCAAGATCATGGACTTTGTGAAAGAACAGGAATTGCCCTATCTCTTTCAACAGGGCGTCTGTCATCAAGTGATGATCGAAGAAGGTTTTGTCACACCCGGTTCCATCATCATCGGCGCGGACTCGCACTCGAATACCTATGGCGCATTTGGCGCATTCGGCACGGGGCTTGGTTCTACGGAGATCGGTGTGGCATGGGTCACAGGAAAATCCTGGTTCAAAGTTCCGGAGACCATCCGCGTGGAATTGCGCGGGCAGACCCAATCGGGTGTGTATGCCAAGGATGTGATGATCCATATTGCGGGTCTGCTCGGCATGGACGGTGGCACCTATCGTTCAGTGGAATTTGGCGGCGAATACATCGACAACCTGCCCATGCACGAACGCATCATCTTCCCGAACATGTCCACGGAGATCGGCGCGAAGTGCGGCTTGATCGCAGCGGATGATGAGACGATCCGTTATTTGCAGGAAGAGACACCAGCGAAAGGAAATTTTGAGCGCATTGTTCCGGTCAACCCGAGTTATGAGCGTGTCCTCGAGATCGATGTGTCCACACTGGTTCCGCAAGTGGCATGCCACCCTGATGTGGACAATGTTAAGGCGCTGCCTGACGTGGAAGGACTTGAGATCCATCAGGTTTATATCGGCACTTGCACTAATGCTCGTTACGAAGATCTTGAGATCGCTGCAGAGATCTTAAGGGGTAAAAAAGTTCATCCACAAACACGAGTAGTGGTTACGCCAGCCAGTGCGCGGATTTACAAGAAAGCGCTGCGCAACGGTTTGATCGAGATATTCATGGATGCAGGCTGCACTGTGACCGGTACCGGCTGCGGCGCATGCATTGGGCGTCACGGCGGTGTGCTTGCCCCTGGTGACCGGGCACTTACGACCATGAACCGTAATTTTGTCGGGCGCATGGGCAGTCCGTTATCAGAGATTTATCTGGCAAGCCCGGCAACTGCTGCTGTATCCGCATTAACAGGTCGAATCACTGACCCGCGCAATATTCTGGAAACCATTTCATAAGGAGTACATCATGTCTAGAGTCTGGACGTTCGGAGAGAACATGAACACCGACGAGATCATTCCCGGTCGGTACAACATCACGATCGACCCGCTTGAACTTGCAAAGAATGTCTTTTGCGAAGTCAAGCCTGAATATGCAACGAACTGCTCAACCCGGCGACATCATCGTCGGCGGACAAAACTTTGGCTGCGGTTCTTCACGCGAGCATGCCCCGATCGCCATCAAAGGCTCGCAAGCCAAGTGCATTATTGCCCCGTCTTTTGCGCGCATCTTCTTTCGGAATGCCATCAATATCGGTCTGCCCATCCTTGAATGCCCCGAAGCCGTGGTGGACATTACCGAAGGAGATGATGTCGATGTCAACCTTGCTACCGGCGAGATCTTTAATCGCACAACCGGGAATCACTTTCAAGCGCAACCCCTGCCTGATTTTGTTTTGAAGATCGCGGACGCGGGCGGCATCGTCAACTTTCTAAAACAACACGATATTCAAGAGCTAATGATGAATGCGGAATGATGAATGATGAGTTACAAAATCTGTTTACTCCCCGGTGATGGCATCGGTCCCGAAGTGATCGCTTGTGCGAAGGACGTGTTGACCGCGCTGCCATTGGAATTGGATTTCGCTGAATCTGGCATCGGCTTTGAGGAATTTCAACGCTCAGGCTCACCCTTGCCTGATTCAACACTTCAAGCCATTCGCCACGCTGATGCCACTCTCTTCGGTGCCGTGACCACGCCGCCAGCCATCCCAAATTATTTTTCCCCTGTTGTGCGCATGCGCCAATCTCTTGATTTGTATGCCAACTTGCGCCCAACCCGCTCTATTCCACACGAGTCTTCGCGCCCGAACATAGATATTCTCATCGTTCGCGAAAACACGGAGGGATTGTATTCCGGCATTGAACGTCTCGAAGACGACGGCGATCGCGCCATCACTGAACGTGTCATCACTCGCAAAGGTTCAGAACGGATCATTCGCAAAGCCTTTGATATGGCACGGCAAACAAATCGAAAGTCTGTGCATGTGGTTCACAAAGCCAATGTCCTACGCCAAACCTGCGGACTCTTTCGCAGCGTCGCTTTTGAGATCGCAAAGGAGTATGCAGACATCGAGTTGAAAGAAATGCTGGTGGACACCTGCGCGATGGAACTTGTCCGTGCGCCGGAGCAATTTGAGGTCGTCGTCACCACAAATTTATTTGGCGATATTCTCAGTGACGAAGCCTGCATGTTCGTAGGCGGACTCGGTGTGGCAGCATCCGGCAATATTGGTGCGGAGGCGGCAGTCTTTGAGCCGGTACATGGCAGCGCACCACCTCTGATGGGGACGGGCAAAGCCAACCCTGTTGCCATGTTCCTTGCCACGGCCATGATGCTGGATTATTTGAATGAAGTTGAATCGGCTCAACGTTTGAGGAATGCTGTGAATGCCTGTATTTTAAATGGCGAGTCCACACCAGATCTGAGTGGAGAGTTGACAACCAATCAGGTGACTGAGAAAGTGATTGAGAAAATTTAATTTTGTCATGCTGAGCGATAGCGAAGCATCTCTACGATAGTCTAAGAGACCCTTCGCTATCGCTCAGGGAGACAATCAAAAGGAGTGTTGTTGTGACCCGAATCGGATTTTTATACACCCGCCTGCGCGCGGAAGAAAAATATCTTTTGGATGAATTTGAAAAACAACCGGATGTTGAAGTGGTTCGCATCAATGATGGTGACCACTATTTCGACATTCACCAGGCGCCCGAACAAGTGGATGTGCTCTTTGAGCGCTCCATCTCGTATTCGCGTGGACTGTATATCTCACGCATCTTCGAAGCGCATGGCATCCCTGTTGTGAACTCATCATTGGTGGCGGAGCGCTGCGGAGATAAATATGTCACCAGTCAACTGCTGGCAAAGAACGGCATCCCAACTCCCAGAGTGTTTATGGCTTTTGATGAAGAATCAGCTCTACAGGCGGTCGAGGCGATGGGCTATCCCTGTGTGCTCAAGCCGGTGGTCGGGTCATGGGGGCGGCTGCTGGCAAAAGTTGACAATCGTCACATGGCGGAATCTTTGATCGAGCACAAAGCCACACTGGGAGTTAATCATCAGGTCTTTTATATTCAGGAATACATCCATAAACCCGGGCGCGATATCCGCGCCTTTGTGGTGGGCGAGGAATGCATTGCTGCCATCTATCGCTCATCGGAGAATTGGATCACGAACACCGCACGCGGCGGTGTAGCGACCAATTGCCCGGTCACGCCAGAGATCGCGGACTTGTGTCAACGTGCGGCGCGCGCAGTGGGCGGCGGCTTATTAGCACTTGACCTTTTCGAAGATGAAGACGGTTTTACGATCAACGAGATCAATCACACCATGGAATTCCGTAATAGCATCACGACCACCGGCGTGAACATTCCGCAGAAAATGATCGAGTATGTGTTGGCTGCGGCGCGGACATAAGATGAAACCTGAATAAAAAAAATCTCCGCTGTTTAGGCGGAGATTTTTTTTATTTGTTGAGACCGACTTATCTGCGTCTGCGGCTGCGACGTCCGCTGATCAAACCAACAAGCCAGATCAAAAGAGCTGCCCCGCCGATCGCTACCAGCAGACTATAGAGATTGAAACCGTTCACCCCAGTCTGTCCCAAAAAGTTCTCCATAATGAAACCGCCAATGAATGCGCCTGCAATACCGACGACAATATTGGCAACTGCACCCATTTGGCGGTCAGTTTTCATAATGAGGCTGGCGATCCAGCCTGCCAGTGCGCCAAAGACGATCCAGGTGAGAATACCGATCAAATTCATTAATGCCTCCGAGATACTAAATTTAATTTTCGCCGATTATACCGTCTATGAATAAAACTGTCCCGTGGGGTTTCGCTAATTAAATTGAAGGCAGGAAGTGAATTCGCTATTGAGTTTCCAGTATAATTTAGATCTAAAGGAGAAATGCGATGACCGAATCCAAAGAAGAGTCAGTCAAAACCCCACCTCCCCTTGAGTTGAGATTTAGGATCGATAACCCAGATCGGGTTTTGTATTATTCCAGCCTGATCTTGTTGGTGTTCATTCTGATCCGAAATTTATGGGTATCTGATGATGCGTTCATCACCCTGCGCACCGTGGATAACTTCCTGCATGGGTATGGATTGGTTTGGAATATCGGCGAGCGGGTGCAAGTATTCACTCATCCTTTGTGGATGTTCCTTCTGGTCATTTTCGCATTCTTAATTCCAAGCCCCTTATATGTATTTTATGTGCCATCTCTGCTTTTATCCATATGGTTGATCGTACTGTTAATCCGGAATTTTGCCGGTAGCACCACCCGAATGATCCTCGCGGTTATCCTTTTTGGCGGCTCAATGTCATTTATTGATTATTCCTCCTCCGGGTTGGAGAATCCGCTGACGCATTTTCTGCTTGCCCTCTTTTTGATCCAGTACTTCAAAGACGAACCCGATTCTCGGATGCGATTGTTTAAACTTTCGCTTTTGGCGGGACTGGCTGCCTTGAATCGTTTGGATACCGTGGTTTTTTACCTACCCGCGCTGTTTGAACAGTTCATGCGCCAAAAGGATCATAAGTGGCAGGCAGTTCTGGCGCTGGCTGCTGGATTTTTACCGATCTTGGTCTGGGAATTTTTTGCATTGTATTATTACGGCTTTCCCTTCCCCAATACTTATTATGTAAAAGCGGCGACCGGTCTTCCTACCAGTCTCCTTTTTAAACAGGGGGCGGTTTATATCCAAAACTCTTTCCATTGGGATCCATTGACACTTGGTGCAGTGTGGGTTGGGATGCTTTCCGTGTTTTGGCAGCGTGAAACCAGACGAATCAGTATCGCACTTGGTGGACTGCTTTATCTTTTCTATATTCTCTGGATTGGCGGCGACTTTATGTCCGGCAGGTTCTTTTCGGGGGTCTTCCTGATAGGTTGGGTTTTATTGATGACTTTTGATGCCGAAAAGGCTTTTGGTTCAATGCCTCGGCAAGCCGTAAACCTCATGTTGGCTTTGTTGGCGATTATTGGTCTTTCTGCAGACCGCCCGCCATTGTTGATGTATGCCAGTCAGCCAGGGATGTCTGATTATCAGTTTGGGATCGCCAATGAAAAATATTATTATTTCGGCGGTAATGGCTGGCTCAATTACATAAAGCATGGCGGCTTGCATGAGCTTGCTTACCAAGGAATGATGGTAGGGCAGGCAAAAGAAACTCCAGTGGAAATGAACACGATCGGTATGTATGGCTATTATGCCGGTCCCGATATCTATATCATCGATAGTTATGCATTGTCTGATCCATTGCGCGCTCATATCCCTGTGAATGTGGGGATGTCGCGTGTAGGTCACTATGACCGTGGTTTTCCTGCCGGTTATCTGGAAACCATTCAGGCAGACTTTAAAGAGAATTTGATCCAGGATTCGAACCTGCGGCTTTACTTTGATAAGTTGTCTATTTTGACGCGTGCAGATTTGAACGCTCCGGGGCGTCTCCTGGAGATCGTTCGTTTCAATACTGGTTACTATGATGTTCTGATGGAAAAATATTGGCAGACTGTCTTAATTCCTTAGCCAGTGATCAATTCGGCGGGAAGGTGACTGGTGTTGTTGACATAAGAGATCATCGCGTAGTCTTTTTGAAAGTCAAAGCGGCTGATGGAGCAATTGTGCAGCATGAACCAGGATCTTAATCCGTGGGCGCCCTGCCGCCAGGGAAGCTGTAAAACGGCAGATAAGAAGCGCACGAAGAAGCCGCCATGGCTGACGAAGACGATGCGTTCCTCGGGTTGACCTTCCTTATCACCATGTTTTGCAAGTAATTCCGCGAGGACTTTATCGGCGCGGGGTTGTCGTTGAATTTCATCCTCAAAGGGGCGATTCCACCAGCCAGCTTCACTTAGTGAAGTTGGGAGTTCCAGTTCGGGGAAATTCGTTTCAAAGAACGAGCGCGGCTTACCCGGCAGCCCATTGAACCGTTCGCCCTCTTCGCGAGCATAGATGCCGCCCTCTTCATGGATTTCCACCCAGGCTGTGAAAGGGATGTTTCCCAAGGCGCGGGCAGTGTAGGAGGCTGTTTCGACGGCACGTTCCATCAGGCTGGTATAGATGTGGGTAAAGCCGAAGCCATATTCGTTGTGCAGGTTTCGCGAGGCTGGGTTGCTGATCTTTTGACTGTTCTTGAGGTATTCTGCCAGCAGGCGCGCCTGTTGTTTGCCGTTCATTGTCAGATATGGATCGGAGTGTTCCTGATACGTCTCGCTGTCTGAATTTGCGTTGTTAATGGATTGTCCGTGACGGATGAAATAAAGCTGCATGAATTATTTCCTTCTGTTTGTTGTAGGTTGGGTTGATGTATTTGGTCTTTGTAAAAATCGGAAAGAGTATAGCATCAAAAATCCCCGCTAGTTTTGACGGGGATTTTTGATGGGTTATTTTATTTGATAAACGATTCTTGTCTTTTCGTCGGAGTTGTCTTTGTAACCCTGCCGCTCTCTGTGTGTGGCGAGCCTTGCACCAATAATGTGAATGACACCGTCCACACGGGTGAAGAAACAGGTCAGGTGACGTTTCGTCGCTGGCGCACGCCCAATGATGATCTCGCGCATTTCTTTTTGCGAATGCTCCAGGTCGTTTTGATAGATGGCATGCTTGTCATTGAAAATGGTTGAGGCTTCGCCGAAAGATACGCCGTACTTGGCTTCGTTGCGGGCGGCTTTGTCTTCGTCCCATTTGAATTGAAGGGCTTTTTGTTTTTTCATAGGGGCGAGTATAGCATGGGTTATATCCAGAAATAGAAATTCTGGATTCCGCATATCTGGATTCCGCAAGTTCTACTTGCGGAATTTATGGCAATTCCCACACGCGGAAGTTGTCGAATTGCACAGTTTGGATGCCACTCTCGTCGGATGCTTTCCCGAAGTAAAAGCCAACGTCGCCGGATACAGCTTCGGGGTAGTCCAAGAGGCGTTCTTCCATCAGCTCGCCGTTGACATAGAAGCGCATTACTTGTCCGAAGCGCTCGAGGCGCAGGTGATGTAAAAATCCTTCGGCAGAAGAGGGTGCGAAATTTTTGTGTTTCCAAGTTGATGAGGGTAGTGAGGCGTAGTGGTTGTCGAAGAAATATTGATCGGTGGTGCCAATGCCCGATGCGAAAAATATTTCTTTGTCAGCAGAGTCGCTGATGATGTTGTAGGCGATGCCGCAGAATGCGCCGTTGGTCATGCAGTCCACTTCGGCGACGAAATCGCTGAGGTTTTTTTCACTGGGCAGGATGGTAAAGCCGTTCCAACTAACGATGACTTCGGGGATGCCATCGCGGTAATAGGGTTCGAGGTCTTCACCAAATTTATTGACGATGAGTGTGCCTTCCTCGAATGTGTTTTCATAAACGAGAGTTGTATTTTGAAGCCTCGCTTCGATCTCAGACCAGACGGCGGTTGCAGTTCCTGAGGCTTGCTGTGTCGCGACAACGGCAGTGGCGCTCTCGATGGCTTGTTGGGTGTCAATGGCTTTGAACTCGGCTTGTGCTTTATCTGAGTTTGACCAGTTGACGAAGGCAATGGCGGCAACACATAAGCAGACAAAGAGAACGACAACCCCAATTGCGATCTTCCTTCCAGTTGACATGAAGTATTCTCCTAAGATGAATTTTTGTAATTATATGAATTTCGCAAAATTTACCCGCGGTACAATCGTACTAATAAAACAAGTGACGGCCACTTATGAAATGACCGCCACCTGTCCACTTCTCATTCTCGCTATCGCCGAATCGTCTCATCCCTTGCAGGTCCCACCCCGATCCACTTCACGGGCACGCCTGCCGCCTCTTCGATCATCTTCACGTACTTCTGTGCGTTGACCGGTAACTCTTCAAACGACTTCGCCTTGCTGATGTCTTCGCTCCAGCCGGGGAAGGTTTCGTACACACACTCGACCTTATCCAAACCGTAGGCATCCACATCTGCATAGCGGATCGTTTCGCCGTTCAGCTTATAGCCTGTGCAAACCTGAATTTCCTTCAAGCCGCTGAGCACATCCAACTTGGTCAGGCAGATTTCGGTCATGCCGCTCAACTCAGCCGCGGTTTTCACGATCTCCAAATCCAGCCAGCCCACTCTACGGACACGCCCTGTTGTCGCTGCAACTTCGCCAAACTTTTTATACACTTCACTTTCGTAATCATGGATTTCCGTGGGCAACGGTCCACCGCCGACGCGGGTGGTGTAGGCTTTGGTCACACCGATCACATTTTGAATGTACTTGGGTGGAATGCCCAGACCTGCCGATGCCGCCGAGGGGATGGTCGTGGATGCGGTCACGAACGGATAGGTGCCCCAATCCGTATCCAGGAATGTTCCCATGGCTTGTTCGAGCAAAAAAGTTTTATCCGTTTTCAAACCATCCTGTACCAACGAGAACAATTCTTTGAGATATGGTTTGATCCTGGCATAATAGCTGCGATACTCATCGCGCACTGCCTCGAACTTCAGCGCCTCGCCGCCCAATGCAACGATGATCTTATTCTTCAACGTCAACTGCACTTCAAGCCGCTGCTCGAACATGTCACTTGCAAAATCCGTCCAGCGGATTCCGTTATAGCTGACCTTGTCTGCAAATACGGGACCAATGCCGCGGCGCGTGGTGCCGGTGGCGCCTTTGCCTTTGGCTTCTTCGTACAAGCCATCCAAAATTTTATGATATGGCATGATGATGTGAGAACGCGGCGAAACCCACAAACGTCCATCCACGTTCACGCCAGCTTTATTGAGCATTTCAATTTCTTCGATCAACACTGCCGGGTCGATCACCACGCCGCCGCCGATCAAACCAGTTGTGTTCTGCGCAAAAATACCCGAAGGCACCAAATGGATCTTGAATGTGCCAAACTCATTGATTACGGTATGCCCGGCATTATTCCCGCCATTGAAGCGCGCCACATAATCTGCCCGTTCTGCTAGAAAATCCACTACCTTGCCTTTGCCCTCATCCCCCCACTGTGAACCAATTACTGCAATAACCGTCATAGTATCTCCTTGTGCTTGTTACAGATTATGTGATTCGTGATCTGTAATGACTTGATCTGTGATTTGAATTGCAACGCCGATATAAGATTCTGGCGACAAGCCGATCAAACGCTGACGCGTTTCTTCATCTACTTGCAGCGCCTCCACCCAGGATTTGTAACTGTTTCTGTCCATTTGGCTGCCCCTCGTCTGTGACTTGAGCGTTTCGTAGGCGTCGCTCTTTCCGGCAGCCCGCAGGATCGTTTGCGCCCCTTCGCTAACGACTTCCCAATGGGCGTTCAAGTCAGCTTTGATTTTTTCTTCATCTGCATCCACACGCGACATGCCCCTGGCGGCATTTTTCCATGCCAGCAGGGTATGCCCCAGTGCCGTACCAAATGTTCTGCGCACGGTTGAGTCGGAGAGATCGCGCTGCAATCTGGAAACAGATAATTTCTGAACATAATGCCCGAACATGGCATTTGCCACACCGAGATTGCCCTCGGCATTTTCAAAGTCAATGGGATTGACCTTTTGCGGCATGGTCGAAGAACCGACTTCACCTGCCACGACCTTTTGTTTGAGCACACCGTCGCTGATGTAACGCCACATATCCTGCGCAAAATCGACCAGGATGGCATTGGTTAATTGAATGGATTGGAAATATCGATTCCAATTGTCGTATGGCAGGATCTGATTAGTGACAAGGTTGGGTTGTAGCCCAAGCCTTGTGATAAAGTCTGTGCTGAATGCAAGCCAGTCTATGTTTGGGTAGGCAGATTGCAATGCGTTGAAATTTCCCACCGCGCCAGTTAACTTACCTTCGAATGTATGGCGCGCCAATTCGTTTCGACATTTCTGCAAACGAGCCAGATAAACGGCGATCTCTTTTCCCAACGTGGTGGGCACGGCAGGCTGTCCATGAGTCCGCGCGAGCATGGGGGCAGCTCGGTATTTTTTTGCAAAATCTCGCAGAGAGTTGAGCAGGCTGTCGAGAGCAGGGAGTAGGACGAGGTCTCGAGAGTCGCGCAATGCAAGGGCTTGGGCGAGGTTATTTACATCTTCAGAAGTAAGCCCGAAATGGATCCATGGATGTAGTTCTGCTGGGATCTTTTCGCGCAGATAGTATTCGATGGCTTTGACATCGTGCCGTGTGGTCTTTTCGTACTCTTGAATTTTTAGTGCATCTTCATCGACGAAGCCCTGTAGGTCCGGTTTCCAGCCGGACAAACTCCCGGCTGGGATAATGCCTGTTTTGGAAAGGGCAGCCACAAAGTCCAGTTCGAGGCGGGTGCGGGTGCGTAAATAGGCAAACTCTGAGAGGAAGTCCCGCAGGGGGGCAGTCTCTTTTTCGTAACGTCCATCCAGTGAAGATAATGCGTGAAGGCTCATTGACGTCATTATATAATACCCGTAGCTACAAATGGTGAATTCACACTTAAGAAAATGAGCTAATTGCGGCTGTGCTGGGTATAATTCGGGCGGTTTGATTTTGGATTACAGGAGTTCTCATGAAGATCTTGCAGGATACAGCTCTGACCTATGATGACGTGCTTTTGGTGCCGCAGTATTCAGACATCGATTCTCGGCGCGTCCTTTCTACAAAAAGCCCGTTAACAAAAAAGATTTTTCTGAATTCACCCATTGTTTCCGCAAATATGGATGTGGTGACGGAGAGTGAAATGGCGATCACGATGGCGCGTGAAGGCGGCGTCGGTATTATCCACCGTTTTATGACCATTGCCGAACAAACCCGCCAGATCGAGCGGGTAAAGAAAGCTGAGTCGTTCATGGTGGAAAATCCACTAACGATGACAGATCAGCATACAGTGGGCGACGTGAAGCGCGTGGTGGAGGAAACCGATACGGGCGGGATCTTGATCGTGGATAAAGATGAAAAACTGATAGGTATTATCACCACCCGCGATCTTTTATTTGAAGAAGATGACAGTAAACCAGTGACCGCCATCATGACGCGCCCTGTACACAGCGCTTCGCCGAACACATCGTTGAAAGATGCCGAGCGTTTGCTGCATGAGCACCGCGTGGAGAAACTTCCACTGGTGGATAAGAATGGTAAAGTGACCGGTTTGGTGACCTTGAAAGATATTATGAAGATCACCAAGTTTCCCAAAGCGACCAAGGACTCGAAGGGACGTTTGGCGGTTGGTGCTGCAGTAGGTGTACGGGATAAGGAAATGCGTCGAGTGGAAGCCGCTTTGCAAGCAGGAGCGGATTGCATCGTAGTGGATATTGCGCACGGCGATTCGCTTCTCGAAATTGAAATGCTCAAAAACATCCGCAAGCATTTCCCCGAGGCGCAAGTCATCGGCGGGAACGTGGCAACGGCGGAAGGAACCAAACGTTTAATCGATGCTGGCGTTGATGCGGTCAAAGTGGGTGTGGGTCCCGGCTCGATCTGTATCACCCGGCAGGTGGCGGGGTCTGGCGTTCCGCAGTTGACGGCTGTGATCGAATGTGCGGGTGCAGCTCGTGATAGTGGTGTACCCATTATTGCGGATGGCGGCATTCGTTTCCCTGGTGATGTTGCCAAAGCCATTGCGGCTGGCGCCCAGACCGTGATGATCGGCTCGATGTTGGCAGGCACCGATGAAAGCCCGGGCATGATCATGACCCGCCGTGGACATCGCTACAAGGCGTCGCGCGGCATGGCATCGCTGGCAGCGAATATAGACCGCAACAAGCGTGAAGGGAACGACCTGACTCGTGAGGAGATCGAAGACTACGTGGCGGAAGGGGTTGAGGCGGCGGTTCCGTATCGCGGCAAGGCACGTGAAGTATTAAATCAACTCGTTGGTGGTTTACAATCTGGGATGAGCTACAGTGGCGCGAAGGATATCCTTGAATTCCAGCAAAAAGCCATTTTTACCCGCATGACCGGGGCTGGTTTGCGAGAGTCAGGTCCGCATGATGTGGAAGTTCTTGGGTAATTGACGAATATGGAATAATGAACGATAAAATATGGAGCGCGTTAATGGATATTGTTTCGTGCTTTCCGTATTAGGATAAAACAGGAGAATATTATGAGCGACCAAACAAAGACCTGGATCGAGAAAGATAAGAAACAACTTCATCCCACTTATCATCCAAAGACCCATGCCAACCCGATGGTGATCGAACGCGGCGAAGGTGTGTGGCTTCATCTCTCTGATGGGCGTAAGATCCTGGACGGCATGGCAGGGCTGTGGAATGTGAACGCTGGTTATGGGCGGGAGGAACTTGCCAAAGCTGCCTATGACCAGATGAAAGAATTGGCGTTCACTTCCAATTTCTCCGGCATGACCAACCTGCCATCCATTCAATTGGCAGATAAACTGGCAGGCTTTGCGTATGAAGGTTTAAATACAACCTTGTTCACATCTGGTGGCTCCGAGGCAAATGACTCGGCTTTTAAGACTGCCCGCTATTATTGGAAGCGCAAAGGCAAGCCAGGCAAATACAAAGTCATTGCGCGCAAGGGCGCTTATCACGGCGTGACGCTTTCCACCACATTTGCCACCGGGCTTGAAAAATATCACACCATGTTCGGTCCTGCACCAGATGGATTTGCTCACATCCCTGCACCGAATCCGTATCGTTATGAAGGCAAATTGAAGGATGGGGAAACCGTCGGGCAGGCGGCAGCTCGGGAGTTGGAGGAAGCCATCCTTCGCGAAGGAGCCGATACGGTCGCCGCTTTCATCGCTGAGCCTGTGATGGGCGTCGGCGGCGTGATCGTTCCACCCGACGATTATTTCCCGTTAATTCGTAATATCTGCGATAAATACGAGGTTTTATTTATTGCAGATGAAGTTATTACCGGTTTTGGACGCACAGGCGAATGGTTTGCGCTCAAACATTGGAATGTCAAACCGGATATTCTTTCTTTCGCCAAAGCCATCACCAGTGGGTATGCCCAGCTTGGCGGCATTCAGATCTCTGATGAAATTCGCGAAACGATGGAATCCGCAGCAGATACTGAAGCGTATATGCATGGTTATACTTATTCAGGTCATGCAATGGCTTGCGCCGTGGGATTGAAAAATTTGGAGATCATGGAGCGGGAGGATTTTCCGAAGCGCGCCCGTGAATTAGGGAAAAGATTGATCGATGGTTTGAAGAAACTCGAAGAATTTTCCTTTGTCGGCGATGTACGCGGACTTGGTTTGGTCTGCGGTGTGGAGATCGTCTCCAGTAAAGAAACGCGGGCTGCCGACCCTGCCATGGCGATGAAGGTTTTCAAAGCTGCAGAAGCGAATGGATTGCGTTCGCGTCCGCTTGGCAGTACACTGGCGTTCTCACCTCCGCTTTCGATCACGGAAGATGAAGTGGATGAGATCGTGAAGCGCCTCGGCGCCGCAATGGATGGGATTTCATAAAACGATATTGGATATTCGAAAATCGAGTATCCAATATCGTAAATCGTAAACCGTATGTCTGTATACCTCCACGATATCCCTCTCTCTCAAGCCCAAGCCCGCTTGCGTGAAGCTTTGCAAGAGGCTGACCTTTGGCGTGTTCTCAACGTGGAAGAAATTCCACTCGATGAGAACGCCCTTGGGCGTGTTACCACGGAGCCGATCTGGGCGGAAATTTCTTCGCCGCATTATCACGCCTCTGCCATGGATGGGTTTGCTGTCCGCGCGGTGGCTACAAATGGAGCCATGCCATCCGCACCTGTGACGTTATATACGGGTCCCGAAGCGCAGTATGTGGATACCGGTGACCCGTTGCCGGAGTGGGCGAATGCAGTGATCCCGATCGAGAATGTCGAGTCGCTGGATGAGCACGACCAGATCACGACAGAGATACGTAAGCCCAAGTCGATCCGTGTCCGTGCCGCAGTGACGCCGTGGAGTCACGTGCGCCCATTGGGAGAGGATATTGTCGCAACGCAGTTGGTTTTGCCTGCAGGGCATGTCCTGCGCCCGGCAGATTTGGGTGCGATCGCTGCATCGGGGCATCAGACCATTCGAGTGGCGTGTAAGCCGAAGGTTGCCATCTTACCGACAGGCACAGAACTTGTTCCGATCGGTTCCAAACTTAAGTCGGGAGATATCCTCGAATACAACTCACTTGTGCTGGCTTCACAGATCAAGCAGATGGGCGGTAATCCAACGCGGTACCCCATCACTAAAGATGATTTTGATTTGATCTGTCAGCGAGTTGCTGAAGCTGCACAGACACATGACCTTGTCCTTCTAAATGCCGGTTCCTCAGCAGGCGCAGAGGATTTTTCCTCTCGTGTGGTGGAAAAATTGGGTACATTGTTGGTGCATGGCGTGGCTGTGCGCCCGGGACACCCGGTGATTTTAGGAATGGTGGATCGAGGAGTAACCTCTCAATCTCCTGCCAGACAAATTCCGATTGTGGGTGTTCCCGGCTATCCGGTTTCTGCCGCTCTGACCATTGATATCTTTGTCGAATCACTCATCGCTAGGTGGCTGGGACGGCGTCCGTTAGAGTTGCCGCTTGAAACAGCCACACTCACACGCAAGCTGGTTTCACCCGCCGGTGATGATGATTTCGTCCGCGTGGTGGTGGGGAAGGTCGGTGACAAATTGCTTGCGGCGCCGCTTTCGCGGGGAGCAGGTGTGATCACATCGCTTGTCCAGGCAGACGGTTTGGCGTTGGTTCCAAGTGGTACGCAGGGTATGGAAGCGGGTGAGAAGATCCAGGTACGTATGTATCGCAATCGCAGCGAGATCGATAAGACCATTCTTGCCATCGGGTCGCATGATCTAACACTCGACCTGATCGCGCAATTCCTCGCTGAACATGACCGGCGCTTGGCATCTGCCAATGTTGGCTCACAGGGCGGCTTGGTTGCTTTGCGCCGGGGAGAGGCGCATATTGCCGGGTCTCATTTACTGGACCCGCAGGATGGCACGTATAACATTTCATACATCCGTCAGTACATGCCGGGTATTCCTGTGAAAGTAGTCGCATTGGTTGGGCGTGATCAGGGTTTGATCGTTAAGAAGGGGAACCCAAAAGGAATTAAAAGTTTGAAGGACCTGACCAATCCTGAAATCCAGTTTGTGAACCGGCAGCGCGGCGCTGGTACGCGCGTCCTGCTGGATTATCATTTAAATCTGATGTCGATCTCAAAAGATTCCATTGCGGGCTATAATCAGGAAGAGTATACTCATCTCGGGATTGCTTCGGCAGTTGCGTCGGGGCGCGCCGATTGCGGTTTGGGTGTTGCTGCTGCTGCTCAAGCGCTGGATCTGGAATTCATTTCTCTTTTTCAAGAACGTTATGACCTTGTAATTCCCAAGCAGTTTGCAGACGGCGAACTGCTTACGCCTCTCTTTGACCTGTTGATGGATGCACGTTTTCGAGAAGCTGTATCAAAACTGAAAGGTTACGATGTGTCTGTGATGGGCACATTAATTTTGGAGGACTGATGACAGAAGGTTTGATCATTGACGATAATCGTCAAACAACGGACGCATTACAGCAGATGCTTGAGCTTTTAGAACTTCCGGCAAGGGTGGCGGATGGTTCCAGTGCGGCAATGTCTGTTCTGTCGAGCGTAGTGCCCGACTTTATTTGCCTTGATATTAATATGCCTGGTGTGGATGGCACGGAAGTGCTGGCGTATATCCGCCGTGAACCGCGGTTGATGAAGATCCCTGTGGTCATCATTACTTCAGATGACCAGCCTGAAACTCGTCAGCATGTAATGCGCGGGGGAGCGCAAGCCATGGTGATCAAACCAGTGACCATTGATATACTGGAAGGTGCCTTTAAAAAAGCCGGGATCGTCAAGTAAGCAAATATAAAAAAACAAAACTCCCGCTCGCAAGCGGGAGTTTTTGATTCTTCGTAAAATTATGGCGCAGGCCATGGAATTTCAACCGACTCGGAAAAGCCGTGTTTTTCGACTGTGTACAACCTGCCCCATGAAGGCGCATTGCATCCGGCTTCGTCCTTGACTGTGTAGCTGGTTTCATATTGATCGGGATATGAATCTGTCCACCAGAGATAGGCGCCGTCCTGACAGACAAAAGCCTCAATCAGATAGCCGCGGTCATCGTCGGCGGTCATTTCAACCTGATCCCAGGTGATCGTCACTTCATCATCCTTGCGGGCAGCCTGAACATTTCTCGGCGGACCATACATATTGCTGCCAATGCGCAGCAGGTCGGGTTCGATCTTTTTAAGCGTGCTGATATCACCCGTGAGATCTACAACGGAAGGCGCAACCCAGCAGGAATAACTGAGCTTATCGAATTGGACGTAAAGCCAGTTGCTGTATAGCGCCCGGTAGCGAACTGTGCCCTTATCGCCCGCGAATAAATCAGCGGCGTGCAAATAGGCCACGGCAGGACCGTAACGGCAGTGTGCCTGTTTATTAACGGTTGCGATCGGTCCGGTGGCTTCGGCTGTAGCAGTCGTGGTGGGAGTGTCTGTGACTTCGGAAGTGGGTGTGAAGGCTGGAGTTTCTGTTGCGGGCTCTGGGGTAGCGGTGATGTATACAATGGCGGGAGTGTCGGTTGCAGTCGGTTCAACGGCTGTGGCTGGAGCGCCGCAAGAGACTAACGTAAAGATAGGAACAAATAATAGAGTGTGCCATTTTTTCATTTGAAATTCTCCAATAAAGTTTGAATATTGTGTCCAAGTGCTTCGTTGGCGTAGCCGCCTTCCATGATAATCGCTGTTGGCAGGTTTAATCCAGCGATACGGTTCCCAATTTCATGGAACCCGTTACGTGTCACCCGAAACATTCCGAGCGGGTCGCCGTCGAAAGCATCTGCGCCGAGGGATACAACAAGATAATCGGGGGCAAATGCGCGAATCATTTGCAAGGCTTCTTCCAAGGCTGAAAGATACGCTTCGTCTCCAGTGTCTTTTGGCAGCGGAAAATTCCTGTGAAAGCCCAAACCTGCGCCTGCTCCAATTTCCTCTGCAAAACCGATGTAATGAGGGTATTCAAAATCAGGATCGCCGTGGATGGAGATGGTCAAAACATCGCCACGCTCATAGAAGATATCCTGAGTGCCGTTGCCAGCATGATAGTCCACATCAAGGATGGCGGTCCTCCCTTTTTTTGAGAGCCAGTTTGCAGCCACAGCCGCATTGTTGATAAAACAATATCCACCTGCGTAATCCTTCCCGGCATGGTGACCCGGCGGACGGCATAACCCAAACGCTGAACGCTCTCCGTTGACTAATGCGGATGCTGCACTTAGGGCGCAATTTGCAGAGGCGAGTGCTGCCTGGTACGTCCCTTCCACAATGCAGGCAGAAAGGTCCATTATGTAATATCCGCCGCGTCCGCGCAAGGAAGTGGTTGGGCGGGCTTTTCGCCGCAATGCAAAGGTGGCAGGCAGGAAGGCGTGTTTTTCGGGTGCCGTTGCAACCTCGGGGTCTGATGCCAGCCACTCATCCCAGCATGAGGCGAGGAAGTTGATGTAGTCGCGGTCGTGTATTGCCAGGATCGGGTCAAGCCCAAAATCATTCGGTTGAATGAAGTCTGCCCACTGGGTTCGTTTGAGCGCGGTCAGAATTTGGTCCATACGGTCTGGGTTCTCAAAATAAGGTACCCGTATGCCGCCGTCGAAAACCTCAAAAGGCGGGTAATGGCTGCGATGGCTTTCGGAATAAAATATTTTCATGGTAAGACCATTTTACCCGCAAGCGTCTTTGAACCTGGAGGATTTGATGGAAATTTTTGAAGCAATACATGGAAGAACCACCGTTAGCAAAGTAAAGGCAGATGCACTTCCTCGTGAGTTGGTGGAACAATTATTAAGCGCTGGAGCACAGGCGCCGAATCACCACAAGGCGCGACCCTGGCGCTTTGTGGTGTTAACCGGGGATGGTCGTAAGAAACTTGGGGATATCATGTCCGCCTCTTTCGCGGACCGAAATCCTGCTGCGCCAGCCGAAGGCTTGGATAAGGTCCGGGCATTGCCGCTCCGCGCTCCCGTCGTCATTGCCGTTGGGGCAGATAAACCAGCGGACGAAAAAACGATCGAAGCCGAAAACCTTTCTGCAGCAGCAGCTGCCTGCCAGAATATTTTGTTGGCGGCACATGCTTTGGGGCTGGGTGCGATCTGGCGTACCGGTGAATGGGCGCGTGATGCGAAAGTGAAAGGATTTTTAGGATTTGCAGAAGACCAGCATATTGTCGCGTTTATCTATATCGGGCATCCTGATGTGATGCCGGAGCCCTACACGCGGGTAGGTTATGAAGACCGTGTAACCTGGGTGGAGTAATTCTAGATTAGAAATCAAAAAAGAGCAGCGGGATTTTCCCGCTGCTCTTTTTTGATCTTATTTCTTGAAAACCTTTTCGCCAACTTCGACGCGTGTTTTTAGTTTGTTCTCTTTGGGTGGAATAGGACAGCTGGCGAAGGCTGTGTAGGCGCAGGGCCAGTTTTCTGTCAGGTTGAAATCGAGGACGATCTCGTCGCCTTCAGGTTGTGGAAGGTAGAACCTGCGTCCACCGCCGTAGGTGGTGATGGTATTTGTTTCATCTTTGAAATTGAAAAGCAGTGTATCACCGCTTTCTTCTGCCTCGAGGGTACATTCAACGCCATTGAGCGTGAATTGAGCCTGCCCCATGAAAAACGTAGGGACTTCGGTGCCGATACCTTCAACACGAATGGTTGGCTTGGGCGGGTCATATCGGATGTACTTTGCGGTCACTTTGTAGGCAAGGTCAACGGGGTAATAATCGAAGCCTTTGAAATTCTTTTGGCTTTCAGAGTTGCGATCCCATATACGAACAAGCGTAGCTTCCCCACGGACGATGATCTTCATAGTGAGCTGACCAACTTCGAGCAGATCTGCCTGAGGTTCTTTATCGGTGCGAAGCGGGCGGGTATCAACGATGCCGTCGTTCATAGTCATTGCAGATTCGGCATGCACAGTAACCTGCCCATTCTTGAAGAGAAAATACCCGCAAATGGGCTGAGGAAATTTGGGTAGGGATATTTTCGCCTCGGCACTGTTGCCGAATGAGTTTTCACCTTCTTCCAGCCAGAACAAACCGACGAGGTTGATCCAATCCAATGGGTCTGATGCAACACGTGCATCCCGGCGTTTGCGCGCTTCGTTGATACTGCTTGAGTATTGGTTCATGTTTATCTCCCCAATACTTCCATCATAATATCCGGGCGGTCGGTGATGATGCCATCCACACCCCATTCGATTAGTTTGCGCATGGTTTCTTCGTCGTTTATGGTCCACGGCTCTACGGCAAGGTTGCGGGCATGTGCCGCGCGGACGAATCCCGGGGTCATGACGGTAATGCCGCCGGATGTTTCAGGAACTTGCAAAGAGTAAAACTTGGGGGAATAAAAACTGCCAAGGTAAGCTTTTGTCAGCAGAACAAAAAGCGTTGTTTCATTCTTTGCACTGGAAGTGGCGACCTCAGGACATTCGGCGCGAAATTCCTTGAGGCGTTCGTCGTGGAAGGATGCCGCCAGAATTTTTTCCTGCATGTTGTATTTTCGGATGAGGTCACAAAAAGGCTTTGCCATGGAGGTGTTGGTCTTTTTGATCTCAATGGTCATATGCTTGTCTGGAAAAGCTTGAAAGACTTCCTCTAGGGTGGTTACGGTTAGTTCCTGTCCGCGGTATGGAAAGGTCTTGCCTTCATCCGGTGACCAGTCGTAAGCGGCATCGAGTTTTTTGAGCTGGTTCAATGTCATGGATTCGATCTCACCGGATCCATTGGTTGTGCGGTCTACGGTTTCGTCATGCATGAGAACGAGAATGCCATCGGAAGTGATGTGGATGTCCATTTCGAGGACATCTACGCCTAGGTCTACGGCGTTTTGATAGGCAAATAATGTTTCTCCGGGCCAGACGCCATCCCCGCCTTGATGGGCGATGACAAGCGGCTCGTTCGATTTGTTGGAATAATATGGGTGCTGTGGCGCAGGTTTTGAAGTGAGGCGAAGAACAAGAAGTGCGAAGAAAATAAGGACTACGATGATTTGCCAGGGTTTAAGTTTCATTGAGACTCCGGAACAGAATTGGGCAATTTTACCCTTAGAATTGACACTCTCCATATTTTCACTTATAAGTGTCGCAGGTAAAAAAATATACGGAGGCAAACATGCTTGCATTACGCTTACTGTCTGAAGGTGTTAGTGAAGGACCGAATACTGAGCTTTTGATGATCCTCATGGTTTTGTTGGGTTTTTTCGCCCTGTCCATTATTGTTGGTTGGGCGTTTGGCTCGAGAAAGCAAAATCAGGTCGAGGCGAAGGAGGAAGCCGTGTCGGTAAAAAAGAAAGCGGCCGAAGACCAACATAAAGGTAGCAGAAAAAAATAACCGCGATTATTTTTTTGGAAATCCGCCTATAGATGTCATGTGATTAATGTAACTAATGTCACAGTGCTTTTTTTCACAAAAAAACTATAATATCAGCCGATAATAATCAACTGGAGGTATACGATGAAGAAAGTCTTTTTTGGTTTGTTGGTTTTGGCTTTGAGCGCCATTGTGCTCGCGGCTTGTGGTGGTGGTTCCAGCGCGACTGCAATTGCCACTGTTCCTGCTGATTATGCAGGGGCTGTCAGCCCTTTGGGTGCTGATGCTGCAACAGCTGGTGCTGAAGTTTTCAAGACCAATTGCGAATCCTGCCACGGACCTCAGGGTCATGGCGATGGTCCTGCGGGTGCGGCACTTGACCCCACTCCTAAGAACCTTCCTGAACTTGCTGCCCAGGTCGGTGATGATTTCCTGTACTGGCGCATTAATACAGGTAAGGAAGGCACTGCCATGGTTGCCTGGAAGGGTGTTCTGACCGACGAACAGATCTGGCAGGCGGTTGCTTACATCCGCACGCTTAAGTAAGTCGATTTGATCAAAAAAAAACACGCCTCAAATCTTGAGGCGTGTTTTTTTGATTTCGTTCTGTGTTGTAATTAACTTTCCAAGGCTTCAAGTATCTTGTCTTTTAATTCGCCGGGGTGAAAAGGTTTTGTCAGGTAATCTGTAGCTCCGGCACCAAAAGCGACGGCACGGCTGTCGGAGTCATCCAAGGCTGTAACAATGATGATGGGGGTGCGGGTGAAAAGGGGTTCTTCCCGCAGCATACGGCACAAACGGAAACCATCTGGCTGGGGCATCATCAGGTCGAGCAGTAGCAGGTCTGGTTTTTCCTGTTTGGCAAGCTCAATAGCTTTTGAGCTGTCGTTCGTGGCTACCGTTTCAAAACCGTCTGCTTTGAGAAGCTTTTGGAGCAATTCGATAACTAATTTATCGTCATCAACCATCATTATTTTTGTCATGCGTTTTGCCCTGAAGAAGAATAAATCCTGAAATGAAATTTGAAAAGCTTCGCCTATGATACTTGCAGCAGGGATTAAACACAAGTCACAAAAAGTATAATTTAACCGGGTTACTCCGCTAATAAATCGTTGATCTGATGGATAAGTATTCTGGGGAGAATTGGTTTGGTTACGAACTGGTCTGCGCCTGCATGGAGGGAATCTCGCTTTGTGCCTTCGTCGCTTAGGGCAGAAACCATCATAACCTTGATGTGTTTCAAGTGCGGGTTGGACTTGATCAATTTGCAGATGGCAATCCCATTTATTTCTGGCATCATGATATCAAGCAAGACAAGGGTGGGCATTAGATCTTCTACCACTTTAAGTGCATTCCGGCTTTCGTGAACAGAATGCACTTCGTGTCCTTCCATTTGTATGATAGCTTCCAGTAACTTTATCGTTTCAAAGTCATCGTCAATTACCAATATTTTTGCCATGCCAATCTCCTTGGTGTGTTTATTTATCTTCACCGATCAATTCAACGATCTTTGCCGCCAATTCGTCCAGGTTAAAGGGTTTCGCCAAATACCCATTTGCGCCAAGCGTGGTTGCACGGCTATTGCTGTGATCCAATGCAGTAATAATGAGGATCGGGGTTTTGGCGAATTTTGGATTGTCGCGCAACATACTGGTGAGGGTAAAACCATCTGGCGGAGGCATCATAATATCCAGGATAAAAAGATCTGGTTTGATCTGCTCCGCGGTGGAAACGGCTTTTGCGCTTTGGTTGATCGCTGTGATCTGGTATCCTAACGACGATAAATAACGTCCCAGGAGGGTGGTTACCTTTTCATCATCATCCACGATTAAGATTTTTGCCATTTATTCAATTCCTATCTAAGACTTTTGCTTGATTTAAATATTATACCCTCTGCAGTATGAATGAAGGTTTACGGCAAGGTAATTTCAATGCAAGGTATTCCCGTTATAATGGCGGCTCGCAGATGGAGATTTGAATATTTGACAGGTCTTTTGACCGAAGATAAGGAACCCAGATGAGCCGAAAAACATTACTTTTAGCCCTGATTATGATATTTGCCCTGGCTTGTGGAAGTGTCCCAGCGGGGGAGGATCAGGCAGAAGAGGAAGTGCAGGTTATTGAGGAGGAGCCAACTGCTGGTGCTGATGGCGGCGTGACGTCTCCGGAGATCGATAACTTAATGGCAGGATATTCCGACGGTCCTGGCGGCGCGGTTATGGTTATAAAAAATGGTGAGATCGTCCATCAAAAAGGATACGGTTTTGCTGACGTGGAAAATGGTGTGCCGATCACGATAGATACAGTTTTCCATTTGGGCTCGGTGGGGAAGCAATTTACAGCATTGGGCGTTATTATGCTTGAAGAGCAGGGGTTGTTGACATATGACGATCCGATCGGAATGCATTTGACTGAATTGGAATGGATGGGCAGCGATGTGACAATTCGGCGTCTGTTGCACCATACATCTGGAATAATGGGATATGACGATAGTGACGAGATCTATAATGCGCTGGTGGCGTCTTCTGATAGACCGTCAAACGAGGATTTGTTGAGTGTGTTGGCAGAACAGGGTGGCATGCTTACCGACCCCGGTGAGGAATATAGTTACAGCAACACTGGCTACGATATTCTTGGTGCTCTAATCGAACGGCTTTCTGGAGAGAAGTATCCGGTGTTCATGGAAGAAAGCATCTTTGGACCGTTGGGAATGACAAGCACATTTGCTGTTCCGAACGACGAGCGTTTAAATGGTGAAAAAGTGGCTGAAAGCTATTCTGTTGATGGTGTTTATGAGCCCGATGTATTGGATGCTTTGAATGGTTCAGGGAGTATTTACTCCACTCTTGGGGATCTATATCTATACGACCAGGCATTGTATACCGATACATTGGTCGCTCAGGATTCGTTGGCGGAGGCTTTTGTCTCTGGAGTTCTTGATAATGGGGATGAAACGGCTTATGGCTTTGCTTTTGACCTTGGCGAATATGCAGGTGAAACCTATGTAGGTCATTCTGGCGCATGGCTGGGCTTCGAGTCTTATTACCTTCGTTTTCCAGAAAAAGAATTGACGGTGGTCGTATTGTTGAATTTGGATTATTCACAGGAAGGCGCAGAGGGGATTGCATTCTCGGCAGCAGACCTGTACTTGAAGTGACCTGGGCGTTAATATGCACTAGAATGAATGTGGATGCAGAGCGATTTGCATAACAAAAGGAGGCATACAGTGCCTAAAACTCATTTCGAGCGACATTATGCCGATAGGATCGGCTGGTTGCGTGCTGGGGTACTAGGCGCAAATGACGGGATCGTTTCAACGGCAAGTCTGGTGGTGGGGGTGGCTGCGGCAAGCGCAGTGCGCGGTGATGTTCTTGTGGCTGGTATCGCAGGGCTGGTGGCAGGAGCCATGTCCATGGCGGCGGGCGAGTATGTTTCGGTCAGTTCGCAGTCCGATACTGAGAAAGCCGATCTGGCACGCGAGAAAAAGGAATTGGAGACAGATGACGCGGGGGAACGCCGTGAACTTACCAATATTTATATTCAGCGCGGGCTGGAGCCAGAGTTGGCAAAAAAAGTTGCCGATCAGCTCATGGCAAAAGATGCCTTGATGGCGCATGCCCGTGATGAACTCGGGTTAAACGAGATCCATACAGCTCAACCGATTCAGGCCGCTTTGGCTTCGGCGTTATCGTTTGCTGTAGGCGCAATCCTGCCTTTGCTGGCGGTGTTGTTCGCCCCATCTGAAATGATGATCTCAATTGTTGTAGGAAGTTCCCTTGTATTTCTGGCGATCATGGGGGTGGTGGCAGCGAAACTAGGTGGAGCGAATATGTGGGTGGGCGCTTTGCGCGTCACTTTCTGGGGATTGCTTGCCATGCTGGCAACCGCCCTCGTTGGAAGACTCTTTGGAACGTCAGTTTCGTGATCTATCTGGAAGTTATACAAAAAGAGGCGGCAATCAGCCGCCTCTTTTGGATTCATTTGCATTCACTTACACAAGCCCAATTCTCTCCATTCCATTCCCATGTATCGTTGAGAATGATGTTTGGAGCGTTTGATCCGCCGGTCAGAACGATCACGGAGCGTTTGGGATCATATGCCATGGCAGGGTACGCTCTGGCAATCGGGGCGTTCCCTGCCAGTTTTAGCCATTCTATACCATCCCATATCCAGGTGTCGTTCAGGGGTTTGAACTTGTCACTAGCGTCTGCGCCTCCAAAAAGAACGATATGCCCGAAGACAGAGTCGAATACAGCGCGGGCTCCTTCCCGTTTTGAAGGTCCGTTTACAGCGATTTTTTCCCAACCAAGACCATTCCATATCCAGGTGTCTGAATAGGTGATAGATTTTTCATCTTGAACGCTGCGCCCGCCAAAAAGAAAAACATTTTGATGGGTTTGATCGTATACAAAGCCTCCCGGGAAGCGCGGCTCAGGGGAGCTTTGTGCTGGAATTTGTGTCCATTGATTTCCATCCCATTCCCAAATATCGTTCATTAACTTGCCAGATTGACTGCCGCCGAACAGGATGACTTTATTGCGGGCGGTATCAAACGTTGTTCCCGCTGCTTCTCTTGCACCCGGACCTTCCACCGGGAACTGAGTCCAGTTACGCCCATCCCACTCCCATGTGTCGTTGTAGTTTCGTTCTTCGGTTAAACCGCCGTATAGAACGAGTACATCGCGTTGAGAGTCATATGCGATGCTTGCATAATTTCGCCAGCGTGGACCCTTTTCTTCCGAGCTTAGCAATGACCATTGGCGTCCGTTCCAACTCCATAGCTCCAGAGGGTCACTGCCCAACTTGCCGCTTTCTGGTCCACCATTGACCAGGACAATCCGCCCAAGCCCTTCATGGTAGAACATATCATGCCACACCCCCAGGTGGAGGGAATTATCCGGGATCGACGTATTGGTTGGCGCAATCGTGGGGATTGGGGTAGGCGCTGGAGTTGGTGCGGCGCAAGCGCTCAGAGATGCGAAAAGCAAGATCGCTCCCAAAAATTTTGATAACCTTTTCATTTGTCTCCTGTGTACGAGGCCCGACTAGAGGAGGTTCGTGAATCATCCAGTCATTAACTCATCTACTGCATTTGCCAGCTCGCGTAGATTGCTGACCTTAAGCACATTATTACACAGGGGTGCATATTTTTTCATGTCACTATCCCCATTCCACATGTAATCGGGTTCGGGGTTGAGCCAAATGGTACGGGTGGCACGGCGTGCCATCGTCGAAAAAATATCAATGCGCGGATCGTTGTAATTATTACGCCCATCGCCGACGATGAGCAAGGTGGTGCCACTGTTGAGTGTGTCCATGTATTCTTTGTTGAAATCATTGAGCGACCAGCCCAGGTCGGTGTTGTAATGTCCGCTTGGCATACGCCACAGCACAGATTGGATCGCCTCATCCGCATTCGTGCCGGTGAAATCTTCCGAAATGGATTCAAGATGGTCGATGAAGGCAAAGGCGTGCGTCTTGCGTACTTGTCCTTGCAGAGCGAATAGAAAGCTCAACATCAACTCCGAGCAAAAACGCATCGAGGTGCTGACATCACAGATCACTACAATTTTGGGCTTGCGGATCTTGTCGCGGTGTTTGATCTCCATCGGCACACCTTGATATTTCAAATTCGCGCGGATGGTTGCCTTCGGGTCCATTTGCCCGGTCTTCATTCTCTTTTGACGCAAGGCAATTCTTGTGCGCAAAGCAGCGGCGAGGCGTTTCACTTCACGTTGTAAAACTTTTTTGTCCGAATCGGATAACGCCTGAAACGGACGGTTCATCAAGTTCTCGATATTTTCGCCGCGCGGGCGTTCGCTCATATTCTCAGCAATACGCTCACCGGCAAACTGCTGCATCTGTTCCTGCATCCCTTGCATATTCTGCTGGATCATCTCGCGGATCTGCTCCACGCGCTCGCGGTTCATGCCCATCTGTTGCAGTTGTTCCATCAACTCACGCATCGCCTTTTGCACTTCAGGGAATGCCATCGCGCGCATCATGCGTTGGGTCATCCAGTTTTGATATTGGAGATTATCCGCCTGATTCAAGCCGACAAGTTGTCCCAGCGCCTCCAACTCCGCACGGGAAAGTGGATCGCCATTCATCAGCCTTTCCATGCGTTGACGAAGATTCTCCGCGAAATTCTTCAACGCCTCAGCCAGCATCTGAATCTCTTCCGGCGACAGGTCATCGGATGGGTTGCCGCCCATCTCCGGCGGAGTCCCTGAGCCGAAGAAGAGCGGGAAGAGTTTGTCAAAAGTGGAGAGGTCTTTCACATCTTTGATCAAGGTCGCGCGAAGAGACAGCCGAAACGACTCGCGGTCTTGAATGCCCATCAGATCCACTGCCGAAAACGCCTCGGCAGATTCGGCGAGTGACACGCGCACCCCGCTGGCGCGCAAGGCTGAGATCAATTGGAGGATGCGAGATTCCATAAATTACATTCCTTCCCAAACTGCGGTCAGAATTTGCAGTTGTGGTTCTACCTGTAAGGCAAGGTCTTGAACAAGGTGTGTCTCACTCAATAATCCCTTAATGCAATTGTTGAGGGCTTTTTGTAGTTCGTTCTTTTCGAGGGTTATGACGAAAGTATCTTTGAAGGCATCCAGAACTTCTTTTGGAAGCGCGTCGTAGCCGCGACCATTATTGCTTGGAAGCCCCAGGCGCAGGCAGGCGAGGTTTAGCGCGTAATCACGAGTACTGTGGACCCAATATTCAGCTTGCCATAATTTTCCTCGCTCGATACAAAAGCGTGCGCGTAAAGCATGATGTACAGCGTAGCCGAACAGGTCACGTGCGGCGGGAGGCGGGTTGTATGGCTTTTCAACGGCACTTCCAAAGAGTAATTTGAACTTCGGACCCGTGGCGCCGAATTTTGATGCGGGTGTAAATGAGAGGTCGAATTGCAAACAACCAGGTAACAGAAACACGCGATAAATGGATGCTCCGCTCGGCAGGTCGAAAAGATGAGCCGCGTTGAATTTCTCAACGATCCGGTCTGTCCAATCTTCCAACACATCGAGTTGATTGAACTCGTCCGCCACTGCAAAGGTCAGGTCGAGGTCAGACCAACGGTCGCCTTCGCTTAATGCAAGCGAGCCGACAACAGCACCTGAAGTGATGCGGTTATCTGTGTCTGCCATACCAAGTATGAAATTACATACTTGGTCGCGATAATCCACGCTGAACATGATCAATTCCCGGAGAATTTACCAAAATCATCCGCAGGTGGGCGTTGCTTCGGGTTTTGCGGCGGACTCATCAACTGCCGCTTTGCCTTTTGTAGATCGGCTTCATGCTTCAATAAAACAGAAAGCGTATCTTCCAAAACATCCTTATCCAAATTTGTTGCGTTCAATGCCACGAGTGCATTTGCCCAATCCAAGGTTTCACTGATGGATGGAGATTTACGCATATCCGCTTTGCGGAGTTTCTGCACGAATTCCACGGCTTGTTGCGCCAATTTGGGATTTAGATTCGGAACCTTCAAATGCACGACCGCCAGTTCCTCTTGCAGACTTGGGTAATCCACGAACAGATACAAGCAGCGACGCTTCAACGCCTCGGAGAGTTCGCGGGTATTGTTGGAAGTCAGCACAACAACAGGTTTATGTTTCGCAACAAGCGTTCCGAGTTCCGGCACCGAGACCTGGACGTCAACCAAGATTTCCAAAAGGAAGGCTTCAAATTCCGCATCGGCACGGTCAATTTCATCAATGAGAAGAACTGTTGGTTTCTCGCTCAAAATCGCCTTCAATAACGGACGTTGCAGCAAAAAGCGCGTGGAGAAAAAGACATCTTCTTCCTTCGCCAGTTTGTCTGCGGCTTCGCTCAAAGATTCGGCTTTGCCAAGCGTGTCGTTCAATTTATCGCGCAGTAATTGCGTGTAAAGCAATTGCTTGGAATATTCCCACTCATACAATGCCTTGGATTCATCCAGCCCTTCATAGCACTGCAAGCGGATGAGTTCACGCCCCGTTGCAGAGGCAATGGCTTTTGCCAATTCCGTCTTGCCTACACCTGCGGGACCTTCCGCCAGCAAAGGTTTGCCTAATTTTTGGGCGAGGTAGACGATGGTTGCGATCTCATCCGAAGCGATGTAATTTTGCTTTGAGAGTTCGGTTTTTACGGTCTTGGTTGAATCGAAAATTGTGCTCATATGTCTCCTCAGGGTCTATCTTACTTGGACGATGCGACGGTCGATTTTCTGACGGGCGCTCCCGGTCCAATGTGTATTTTCATCTTATTTAGATGGATGGAGATGCAGGTCGATATTGAAATATTCTTTCAATGCAGCGTGGAACTCATCTTCGGATGCCAGTATTTTCTCTTCCCTTGTACCATTTTTCGTCACAATCAACTTGAGATCAGACAAGGAAAACCGCCCGCTTTCAGTGGCGCGTGAACAAACCCGCTTCTGTGTAAAATGTGAAGCGGGTGAAGTCTGGTGATACTGGCACATGCCCTCATATTCATTCATTTGATGCGGATTCAATGTGAAGCGATACTGCGGCTGCATGTTTGGGTTTTCATCCAAATTATTCTGCTCGGATAAGACCAACGCATCACGCTTCGCGTCCGCCGACAATTGATACGACATGCCGCCCTGCCTTTGCTCTCCCCGAAAGTTGACTCGCAACGGCTCCTGGAAAGAATCTCCAAAACCAACATCCACAAGATAGTCTTCATCTATATGAACAAGTAAGGTCATATGATCGAATTCAGGACCAAACCCGCCGTCGTCTGTGATCACGCCAGCGGAAAGCATTTCCACTTTGTAGCCCAGTGAACGCAACAGCCACGCAAACAGACCGTTCAATTCATAACAGAATCCGCCGCGATTCTGCTCCACGATCTTTTTGTATAACGCCTCTTCATTTAGCAAAATCGGCTGTTTGTAATGAACGCTCAAGTTTTCGAAAGGGACCGTCCGCATGTGTGCTTTTTGCAGTGCTGACAAATTTTGCAGATTCGGCTCCAGTGAACCTTGGTATTCAATTCTGGTTAAGTAGGTTTGAATATTCGTTGCCATGTTTATTTCTTGATCCAGCGCGGCTTGGTTAGCACTTCGGGTTTAAGAATTTCATCCAGTTCTGCCTTTGTCAGCAGACCGCGTTCCAGCACGATCTCGGTCACGCTTTTGTTGGATGTGTACGCTTCTTTCGCCACTGAACTTGCATTCTCATACCCAATAAACGGATTCAACGCTGTGACGATTCCCACCGAGCGGGTCATGTGCTCGTTCAGTCTTTCTTCATTGGCAGTGATGCCCTTCACACAGCGTTCCGCTAAAGTGACACAGCCGTTACGCAAATAGATCAGGCTGTCAAAGAGGCTGCGCGCGATGATCGGCTCAAAGGCATTGAGTTGCAACTGCCCGCCATCGGCTGCAAAAGAGACGGTGACGTCATTGCCGATGACCATAAACGCAATTTGATTAACCACTTCCGGAATGACGGGATTGACCTTGCCGGGCATGATGCTCGAACCCGCTTGAACGGCGGGCAGGTTGATCTCGCCGAATCCAGTTCGAGGTCCAGAAGAAAGGAGGCGCAAGTCGTTGCATATCTTTGAAAGTTTTACCGCCACACGCTTAAACACACCTGAAAGCTGCACGAACGAGCCAACGTCTTGAGTCGCTTCCACGAGATTTCCCGCGGTAATGTATTCAATACTAGTGATCTCGCTGAGATATTTTCGCGCTAATGACGCATACTCGGGGTGGGCATTGATGCCTGTGCCGATCGCGGTTGCGCCGAGGTTCATTTCTTGAATGAGTAATGCCCCTTCGCGCAGACGTTGTTGGTCTTCTTCGAGCATCACAGCATAGGTGCTGAATTCCTGCCCAAGAGTCATGGGCACTGCATCTTGTAATTGAGTGCGTCCCATTTTTAGCAAGTCTTTGAACTCTTCAGCCTTGGCTGCAAAGGCGAGACGCAACACTTCCATGCCTTCGATGAGGTCGTTGATCAAAAATCGCAAAGCCACTTTCACTGCCGTTGGGTACACGTCATTCGTGCTCTGGCTTAGGTTGACATGCTCCAGTGGGTGTAAAAATTTATACTCCCCGCGTTCATGCCCAAGGATCTCCAGCGCGCGATTGGCGATGACTTCGTTAGCGTTCATGTTTGTGGAAGTACCCGCGCCGCCTTGAATCACATCCACGACGAATTGGTTATGCAAACTTCCGGCACGAATTTCCTTGCAGGCTTTGATGATCGCGTTCGCATTTTCTGTGTCGAGTAATTCCAATTCCAAATTTGCTTTTGCGCAAGCTTCCTTTACACACGCCAGGGCATTTACGAGGCTGGGGTAGTTGCTGATCGGAATTTTACTGATGGGGAAATTTTCCAAGGCCCGCAAAGTGTGAACGCCGTAATACACTTCACGTGGGATTTCACGTTCACCTAATAGATCGTGTTCAAGTCGATGCTTCATGATTTAACTCCAAGACTTGCGTAGATGTGTATATTTGCCAGCAATTCTTTTTCAAGCGTAAATCGATTCAGTGCAGCTTCTCTCGCAGCCCTGCCAATGGTTTCCCTTTTTTCAGGCTGATTCAATGCCACAGCCATTTTCTCTGCCAGCTCCTGTGCATCATTCACGTTCACAAAGAATCCATTTACATCATCTTCAACGATATCCAACACACCACCAACTGGTGTGGCAATGACGGTTTTTCCGCATGCCATGGCTTCGAGAACAGCATTGGGCATGCCATCCCGCAGTGAGGGATGCACGAAAACGTCCATCAAGGAATAATAAGCAGGCAGGTCTTTGTGGGGAACATGTCCAGTGACCGTAATGGGTAATTTAGGATGGGTGCTTTTGAATTCTTCAAATACCTTTTTATCTTCACCTTCTCGTATCTCGCCAACGACGAGCAGGGAAGCTGGCATGATTTTTGCAAGTTGCGCGTAGCCAAAAAGGAGAGTTGCTAGTCCTTTCTTTTCGCGTAGTTCCCCAACAAAGCCGATAACAAACCTTCTTTCTTCTTTCTTCTTTTCATCCACCAAGCCCAGTGCCTCCGCTAAAATATTATTCCTCTCCATCGGCTTGAATTTATCTGTATCAATCCCATTAGGGATGATATGAATATCGCGGTCAATGAATGCCTTTGCTTTTTTTGCTAGCTCACTGGCATTGGTGGTCACGGCGTTTGCGTTTTGCAGGGCATACATCACATGCGAGAATTTGCTTGGGTCGAAGGCGGCGCGTTCAATATCGTTTCCGCGAATGGAGACAACGCTGGGAATGCCTAGATATTTCCCGGCATAGGTGCCGACGAATCCTGCCATAGGCAGGAAGTAGGCATGGATCAGATCGAACGACTCGCGCTTATGTTCTTCCACGATCAACTCGAACCAATCGACCAAGGTGTCATCCACACGTTTGTGGGCGCCAAAACGGGTTACATGAACCCCGCCAGAGCGAAGAGTCTGTTTGATGGCGGGTGGCAGGTTCGAGCTTGGGGCAAAGAGGCGCACATCATGTCCAGCCGCAGATAACGAATCCCCCAATCGTCCTGTTGAGATTGCGAGACCTCCAATGTCTGGTGTATACTTTTCAGAGAGCAAGGCAATTTTCATGAGGTGTCTCTATGGCGAAATGTGAAATGGTTGTTGGTTATCTGGTTCCGCATCGTTGTGAAAATCCTGCATTGGGAACATGCGTTAAGTGTGGACGCGGGTTTTGCGATGAACATACGAATGCCACAAAAGAAGGACGTATTTGTCTTGCCTGTCAGCAAGGCTTGGAAATGCCCGTGGCATTGCCGATCGCTGCTTCCACGTTTACGCCTGCCGACATGTTATTGTTTGGCTCCACCAGCGCTATGAATGATAACGACACGGACGATATGTTCTCTGATCTAAGCTGACTTCCATAGGAGCGACTCGCAAAGTCGCTCCTATGATTTAATACGGACCAATCATCTCCCAGATCTTTTTGTTTTCATCAATAAAATCGTCGCAACGTTGACATGGCTTGAGAGAGGGCGGGTGCATCTTCAAGCGGACTTGACGATATGCGTCACCTTCCCATACTTCTTTGAAAGACTTATGAATGATATTTCCCAACGGGGGGATTTTTTCGCGAGTCATGCAACAAACATACACATTGCCGTTGAAATCGATCAGCGTATGTGACCAGGGTGCATAACAGGGATGCTTTTCATAAAAGCCGAAAGCATATCTTCCGGCGCGTCCCAAGCGGACCTCGGACTCGTCTCGCCCAAAGGGAAAAGCATCTTCATCCGAAACGATCAGACCTAATTCAAGCGCGCGTTCGGCAATACGCGGCGCGACCTCGTTGTTGAACTTTTCGATATCCTTCTTGCGCATGGATAGGATCTCGCCGCAATGGTCGTCCACAGGGATTAAATTGATTCCGTCCGCGCCGAGTTCGTGAGCCAGGTCTGGGAGGGTGGCGAGACTTTCGTAATTGGTGCGGCTGACCACGGTATTGATGCGGATGGTTAGTTTGCCTTTATGCTTATAACGATTGAAGAACCCGACAGCTTTGGTGGTTAACTTAAAGGCGCCTTCCACGCCGCGAATCTTTTCGTGCATTTTGCGGATGGGCGAGTCGATGGAGATATTCACCCCACGCAGACCGGCTTCCACCAATTGTTTGGCTTTTTCTTTGGTGATGAGTGTGCCGTTGGTGGTCATGGTCACTTTGATACCGAGCGACGATGCCAATTCCACAAAATCGGGGATGTGCGGGCGCAGCATTGGTTCGCCGCCGGAAATGTGAATTTTCTTCGTGCCCATCTCTGCCAGCTCGGTGATGACTTCTTTGAATCGGTCTGCGCTGACGGGCGGTTCGCGGGTCTCGCGCCAATGGTTGCACATCTCACACTTGAGATTGCAGCCGTAAAAGACCTTGAACTTAACATAAAGCGGCTTGAACGGACGCGCGTTCAAAACCGCTCCTTTGAATTCTTCTTTTTCGTTGGCGATCGTATCGGAGTTATGCATAACGGTAAGTTATCGCAATTGTATCATCCGTATTTTGAGCTCAACCGATCAGGTATTTTTTAAGTGCGTCGATCTGCGACTTTCGGAATTCTTGAACAATGGATAAGTGTTGATCGATCACATCGAATCCATGAAAGGCGCCTTCGACGACATTCAGGTCACACTCGATACCCGCTTCTTTCAAGCGTTGAGCATACATCATATCTTCTTCGTAAAATACATCCAATGTGCCTACGCCGATCCATGCTGGCGGCAAACCGGTAAGGTCTTCGCGACGGGCGGGTACGGAATATGCAAGGTTCTCATCGGCTCCATAATGTTCCCCGAGATATGATTCCCAGCCGAAGCGATTGCTCTTTTGGCTCCATGCCGGGCTGTTGCTATCGTCAATGTCTCTGTGCAGGGCAGTTCTATCATCCAGCATGGGATAGGTAAGCAATTGAAAAACAGGTGTTACTTCTTTGCGGTCATGCGCCAATTGCGCCAGCGAAGCAGCCAACCCGCCCCCGGCGCTGGTGCCGCCAATCGCAATTCGGGTTGTATCGAAACCGAACGACTCTGAATTTTGCTTTATCCATATCAAGGCTGAATAGCAATCTTCAAGCCCGGCTGGGAAGGCGTGTTTGGGAGCGAGGCGATAGTCTACCGAAACGATGCTGATGCCCAACTCACGCACAAATTGGATGCAAATCGTATCTTCCATTTCGGGTTTGCCGATGATGTACCCGCCGCCATGGATCCAGAGCAGGACAGGAGTATTCGTTTGATTTCCTTTTAGGTGATAAATTCTTAATCGGATCTTCGACTTTTCATCTTTCCCCGCAATAAATATATTTTCAATGGATACTTCGGCTGGGGCTTTCGGACCGGGTATCAGTGCTATACCTAAACGGATCAGCCAAAGATTCATTTTATTGTAATTAATAGCAGGGATCTTTTTTAATGCGTCTTGCAAGTCCGGGTGTGTTTTTGAAACTTTATTTTCAGTCATTACCGATACGCCGACCTCAACTTGATTTTATCGTCTTCTGTGAACTTGTCCGTATTGACGGGCATAACGATAATTTAAATAATTGTATCATCCGCAGTATGCGGATCGGTTATTCCAAACTTTCGAGCCAACGTTTGTTATCATCTGCTTTGACGGCTCGTTCTGCTTCATGAATGAGCATATTCAGACTTCGTCTGCGCCGGAAAGGGGCGTTGGCAGGTAGATAGGAATCTGGCAATGGGGTTGGCTGATTGTTTAACGATACATTGAAACAGGGTGAATGTTGTTGGATAAGCTGCCGCTCAGAAGCATTTAAGTCATTCCCAATAGCGTCGAACATGGAGAATTTTGAACTCAATAATTCAACTGTGAAACTCATCGACCTGGGCCAGTTACACCAGATAAAACGCCCGACAATGGAATGCCCTTTGAAGCCATTGAGTAAATGCTCCCAGACGCGCTCAAACGCAAGATGTGACTGCCCAATATAAAAGACAACCTCTTCGTCTCGGAATAGGTAAAGGTCAAATTTCTTCCAGGCTGAGGGACATTCCGCGATCAGCAGGAAGCGTTTGAGTGGGACGATGATTTTGTCAGCGATCATGGTGGCAGGTAGTGAAGTAGGTTACAAATTTAATTCAAGCTGTAACTTTATTTCATCATCTTCTTTGAGATTTTCCGCTTTTTGTGCGCTCATGCGGATGGGTACAAGATAGCGTCCATCTTTTGGGAAGAGCGATGTTTTCCACTCGGTTTTGCCCACCCTTACTACAACTGGAATTACGCCCCAGCCATACGTCACCAACTTGGAGACAGATTTGATATCAGCGCTTTGTTTATCCGGCACAGCTACAAAAAGATAAGGAGCCGGTCCGCGCCATTGGAAGATCTTGCCTTTGAATTCGATGACCATGTTTATAGTATATCAAACGCTTTAAAGAGACCGCTGACCATAGACTATGGTCTGTGGTTTACTTATGTATCTCGTTCTGCCAACACTTGCAATGTCGCATTATGACTTTCGCGGGTGATAGGATAGTTCCAGGCGAAGACCACAGCTAAAAGAAGCAGGACGGTAGGCACGGGTCCGGTAAAGAAGCGGATGGCTTGAATCGCAGAATCTGGTTGAACGGGCAAACTCCCGTTCACATCGGGGGTGATGTATCCGTTCGCGGCGAGGGCTTGTCCCATTGCCCAAAGTGCGAGAGCGGTGGCAAGTTTTTGAAAGAACGATGCGAAGGCGTAATACGAACCCTCACGCCGTTGACCCGTTTGCAGCTGGTCATGCTCTATGATGTCAGGGATCATCGACCACGGTAACACATACGCCGTGGCAATGCCCGAACCTGCGAGCGCAGCTAAGATATATGCCAACGCAATTCCATCGGCGGGCAGAGCCGAAAGCCCGAGCAGAACTGCGATCCAAGTAAACGTGCCGAGGATGAAGGCACGGCGTTTGTCGAGTTTCTTTGCCACCCACACCCAAAACGGAATGAACAGGATTGCCGAGCCTTGCGCCGCGAGTACAAAATAATTGGCTTGCTCTGGCACACGTAAACGGTAATTGGCAAAGTACACCAACATGGCGGCGAGGATGCTGGCGGTTGTCCATGATAAAAGATAGAGCCCCATCACATATCGAAACGGCTGATTGCTTAATGTTAACTTTATGGATTCGAGCCACGGCAGCGGTTCTGGTTGTTCATCGGAGGATTTTTCTTTGGTGATGCTAAATACCACCAGCGGCGGAATGATGGAAGCCACCCCCAAGCCGACCCCAAGAATGCTGAATAGTAAACGCGCATCGGTGATATACCAACCCAGGACCGTTGCAAAAATGATCGCGCTAAGCGTACCGCTGATCGAGAAAACCATGCGGTAACCGTTCAGCGAACTGCGTTCATCGTAATCAGAAGTCAACTCGGGTGTGAGTGCGTTATACCCAACATGAACCACAGTGAAAGCTGTATCGAAAAGGATGAACGTGATCGCGTAATAAATTGCCAAGCCCAGCTGATCGAACGATGGCACGAACCACATGAAGATAAAACTCAACCCAAGCGGCACCGACCCGAACAAAAGAAGGGCGCGCCGCCTTCCCCAACGCGTGCGCAAACGGTCTGAGAACATGCCGAACAGCGGGTCATTCACGGCATCCCACAAACGCGGAATTAAAATCGCCCACGCGGCATAGTCTGGGCGCAGGCGGGCTACATCGGTGAGAAAATACAGTTGAAAGAACGCCAAAATTGCCAGCGGAATGCTGGTGCTCAGATCGCCTGTGCTAAATAACATTTTGAAACGGGTCGATAATCGTTCGGATGTGGCGCTCATTGTCACTTCCTGAAAATGGGATTTTCGAACGATTACTAAAACACGGATATTTTCAAAACGTTACCACTGTTCCAATTCTTGCGGGATGTGAAGAACGCGCCTCTCACCCGTACCTGGGTCTGTGTACTCATACCGAGCTTCAGCTTCCACTTGAAGTTGAAGCTCCATCGCCCAGCGCATCAACTCGCGCAGTTGACTGAAACTCTCTTGAAAGGCTTCTCCGTCTTTGTAGCCGTAGCGAAAATTAAAATATTGCGGGTTATCACGTTCCACATATTCAAGCATGGAATGAGCAGCCTGATAGATTTCCTCTGCCGCAGGCTTTCGGTCTAATTCTTTGAGCACTTGCACTGGCAGGAAGATATAGTCTCGAATGGAGTCGATCAGGTTCGGGCGGTGGGCGAAGCGACTGATCCACGAGCCGTCGCTCAACTTCAATGCGGCGGGAATCTCCACGGGCTGACCATTTTTATCGAAGAGGGCAATATCCAATGTGAAGATTTCATTTTCAGGCTGGCTTTCCTTGCGTTTGCGCTCATCTTCCGGGACGAGCGTCCAAACTGCATCCATGATCGCATCTGCGGCTTGTTGCAAGGCTTCTTTTTTGTTGGAAGATTTCTCCAGCTTCACTGGCGGAAGGACATCGCCCACGTTCATCTCAAAAAGGGGACGCTTCCATTGGAAGATCTCTGCCATTTTGCCGCGCGTATCGCCGAAGCCGATCGGCAATATCGGCGCTTGTGAGAGATGACTTAACCATGCCACGCCGGTTTGCGCTTTTTGTTTGCCCGGTTCCCAAAATCCACCTTCAGGGAAGACGCCCAACATGCCGCCCTGCTTGAGAACGTCGATCCCCATCTTCATGGATGTGTTGCTGGTGGAACCGCGATGCACGGGGATCAGTCCATACGCATCGATCATCCTGCCCATCCAACCATTCCAGGGCATTTCCACGGCACCCATGAATTCAAGCGCTCTGGGCGAGTAGGTTCCCATCAAGACCACTTCCATTGCGCCGGTGTGATTGCCCACTACGATCAACGGACCGTGTTTTGGGAATTTTTTTAATCCGGTAATTTTTGTTTGGGAGAGCAGGGGGGATAAACCGCGTACTGCGGAACGAAATATGCCTCGGATGAAGACATTGCGTGGATATTGGATCGAATAGGTCATAGCTACGAGCCGCGCAAAATTTTTTCCATCGTCCGTCCCTTTGCCAACTCATCCACCAACTTATCCAAATATCGGATCTGCTGGGTTAGGGGATTCTCGATCTCCTCCACGCGGACTCCACAGATGACGCCGGTGATGAGGGTTGCGTTGGGGTTTAACGAAGCCTGTTGGAAGAAGCTTTCGAAGGTTACATTTTCCTTGATCAGTTCTTTCAGCTTCTTAGGATCGAAATTTGTTAACCACTGTATGACCTGATCCAATTCCGCTTTGGTTCTGCCTTTTTTCTCTACTTTTTCAATATACAGCGGATAGACCGAGGCGAAGGATAATTTTGCTATGCGTTGATTGTGCGCATCGGAGTTTTTCATTTGTACCTCGTATTTTAAAGTTGATTTTTCAAATTGGACTGTTAGTAAGTGAACTTAATAACAGCATTATACAAGCACAAACAGAACACAGCAAGAAACACTCCGCTAAATACAGTAAAATCTACTCGCTAAAATCTGAAACCATAAACACTTGAGACTTGAAATCATTCCATGCGCCTAAAAGCTGATATTACTCTTTTTTTCATTGCCATCATCTGGGGCTCTGCCTTTGTTGCCCAACGCGTCGCCGGGCAGGTCGGCAGCGTCTACATCTTTAACGGAGTCCGCTATTTGTTGGCGGGACTGGTTGTCTTGCCGTTTGCATTGCGTGTTTTACGTACAAATCGTCAGGCAGAAAGCCAGACTTCCATTTCTCGCGACCAAACCAAATGGATGCTCATTGCTGGTTTCTTTCTTTTCATGGGCAGTGCCTTACAGCAGGCAGGCATGCAATACACCACTGCAGGTAATGCAGGCTTCATTACCAGCTTGTACGTTGTCCTCATTCCACTTATCCTTTTCTTCTTTTGGGGAGAGAAGCCGCATTGGTTATTTATCCTTGCAGTGATCATGGCAATGGCTGGCGCTTTTTTGCTTTCCACCGGCGGGAAGCTCGATCAAATTCAATTTGGTGACCTCTTAGAATTTATCGGCGCTTTGTTTTGGGCGGTTCATGTGGTTATTCTCGGCAAGTACGCGCACAACTTTGAGTCGATGTCTTTTTCGGTGGGACAGTTGCTCGTTTGTGGCTTGCTTAACCTCGGTGTGGGCATCTTCATCGAACCGATGCCGGTCTTCAACTCCAACTTCCTGTTTGCCATTGGTTATACCGCCTTCCTGTCACTGGGGTTATGTTACACACTTCAGATCTGGGCACAGAAGCATACACCGCCCGCCGATGCAGCCTTGATCATTGGGCTTGAGTCCGTTTTTGCTGTCCTTTCGGGTTGGCTTCTGCTGGATGAACGCCTGGCAGGCATTCAGATCATCGGTTGCGTTATGATCTTCGCGGCGGTCATTCTTTCGCAATTCAAGGAATGGACATCAGGTACAATTGATACTGAACACCTTGTTGAAGGGCATTAGCCATCAGCATTAATTTGTTAATTTCAATATCCCCTCTATGACTCACGAACAATTAGACCTCTCCTTTCATTCCCTTACACAAAAACTGTGGCGCGATTTTGAGATGCTTTTTGGCGAGAACGGTGCTTGCGGCGGCTGTTGGTGCATGCACTGGAAATTACGTGGCAAAGCATACAGTGAAAATAAGGGTGAAAGCAATCGCCAAATGCAAAAGTCAGTGGTGGATGCGAAGGTTGTTCCCGGCTTGCTTGCCTACTCTGAAGGTTATCCGGTTGGCTGGGTGGCGATCGAACCGCGCAGCCAATATCCACGGCTGGCTCATTCGCGTGTGCTGGCGCCTATCGACGATCAGGAAGTCTGGTCATTGACCTGTCTGTTCGTTGATAAAAAGCATCGGCGAAAGGGGATCGCTGTGGCGCTGATCCAGGCAGCGGTGCAACACGCAGCAGCGCAAGGCGCACACATCGTTGAAGGATATCCCATCGAAACCAAGGGAGAGGCTCCCCCTGTTTTTATTTTTACCGGCACATCCTCGGCATTCCAACAGGCAGGTTTTGTAGAAGCCGCCAGACCCAGCCCCACCAGACCGATCTATCGATTTACGATTAAATGAATTTTCAACCTCCTTCAAAATCATTGACCTCGCGCGATTATGTTTTTATCGCTGTGGTCGTGCTTCTATTCGTTGCTATATCTGCCGGGCTGCTTGTAGTAAATCGGTCTCTCCCTGCTGGTGGCGGCGAATTTTTGCGTCATTGGGCTGGCGGGCGCGCATTTATCTTTGAGCGTATGGACCCTTATTCAAGTTATGTGCCGGATGTTGTACAGAAACTTGTGTACGAAGGCATAACGGATAGTGCACGCGATCCTTATATTTTGGATACGCCTTTTCATATCCTTCTGCTTTATGTTCCCTTCGCGCCTCTTACCGACCCGCTTACTGCCCGGGCGATATAT
Source organism: Candidatus Villigracilis vicinus (assembly GCF_016702885.1). NCBI lineage: Bacteria > Bacillati > Chloroflexota > Anaerolineae > Anaerolineales > Candidatus Villigracilaceae > Candidatus Villigracilis > Candidatus Villigracilis vicinus. Next base: position 460,694 of record NZ_JADJDD010000025.1, on the reverse strand, counting down.
ACCTTGATCCTCGAATGGGCGTTGTTTGTGCTTGCCGTGCTTAGTTTGCGGCTTACAAATTGGACGGCTCCGCGCTGGTTTACGGTATTATTTTTTCTTTTTGCTGTGGTTAACTTTTATACTTTTCAAGCCATTCTTGATGCCAGCCCGGTCTTGTTGTTGGGTTTGTGTTATGCAGGTATCGTGATCGCCTTCCGAAATGAACAGGATGAACTCGTAGGCGCGTTGATGGCTGTCTCCTTATATTTTTGGGAAGCCGGTCTTCCTTTTCTCTTATTTATTGCCTGGCATTCTTACAAACAGGGACGGGTACGCATTCTCGCAGGTTTTGGAATGCTCACCATAGTGCTTTTAGCCGTGTCTTTTCTTATCTATCCGAATTGGATCATTCCTTACCTGCGTGCAGGGATGAATGCCCTGCGCGCGAATTTTGGTTATTCCATCATTTCTGTTCTTGAAGCCCTTATCCCTGCATTTGGCAGGTATTTTGCATATCTGTTCATCGCTTTGCTCGTCTTTGCTCTCGGCTACGAATGGAACGCTTCGCAATTTGGAGACTCCCGCCGGTTGTATTGGGTGGCTTGTCTTTCAATTGCAGCTGCGCCTCTGCTTGGTTTCCGCACCGAGTATGAAAATCTCGCAGTTCTTATCATTCCTTTGGCTTTGGTTTTTTCTGTCATTTACGATCGCTGGCAGCGATTTCAAACCGCCCTAACCTTTTTGCTTTTGTTAATAGTTTTTCTCGTACCTTGGGCGTTGTATCTTTTTGCTCCCGCCTTTTTGGGTGACCTTTCCCAGGATATCCTTTTTCTCTTTTTCCCAGTTTTCACTGTCCTAAGTTTATACTGGATTCGTTGGTGGGCGATTCGCCCTCCCCGCGTTTGGGCGGACTCGTTTAGTAAATGATTAAAGAAAATTTGAAGAAAATTGAACGAACTCGTCCCCTGCATCCTATCCCCTAAATCTCATGTCCCGCCGAACCTACCTGATTCTATTCTCCTTTGCTTTGATCTTGCAGATCGCTGTCAGTCGTTTGCAATCCATTCCCGGCTATCTTGATGCCGACTATTATTTTTCCGGTGGTGTGCGGTTAGTCCAGGGTTACGGCTTTACTGAGCCTTATTTATGGAACTACCTGGATGACCCGCAAGGTATTCCACACCCATCCCATGGGTACTGGCTTCCCCTGGCATCGATCATTTCGGCGTTGGGGATGTGGCTTACCGGGCAGCAAACCTATGAAGCCGGTCGCCTTTTCTTTATAGTGATCGCCGCCTTCATTCCGCCGTTGACAGCCGCATTGTCATATCATTTTTTTCAAAGTAATGCGCTTGCTTGGGTATCGGGTCTTCTGGCGCTCTTTCCTGTGTTCCACTTACCATTTCTACCCGTTCCTGATAATTACGGTATCTTCATGCTTGCAGGCGGATTATTCTTCCTACTGGCAAACCGTCCGCGACCATGGTTTTGGCTTGGGCTTATAGCGGGTGTTATGTCCCTGGCCCGAAGTGACGGTCTTCTCTGGCTGGCGTTGACTTTCCTTCTAGTTCTCTGGCGTATGAGAGATGAAGAATTGTCTTTCTCAACGGCGTTTCAGTTTTCGGCGTTGACGTTACTAGGCTTCCTTCTTGTTATGGGACCATGGTATTTGCGAAACTTGAGTGTCTTTGGCGCTATTATGTCACCTGCAGGAAGTCGCGTTTTGTGGATCACCACGTATGATGAAACCTTTATCTATCCCGCCTCAAAGTTGACATTAACCTCGTGGCTTGCGAGCGGTTGGGGTGAGATATTCAAGATCCGTTGGTGGGCATTTATTACAAACCTCAAAACCGCTATCGCTGCACAGGGGCATCTCATTCTTTTCCCATTTATAGCAATGGGTATGTTTCTCTTACGTAAAGACCGTCGTGTCCAATTAGGTTTGCTTGCCTGGGTATTACTTTTCCTCGTCATGACCTTTATCTTCCCCTTCGCCGGTGTGCGCGGAAGCTTCTTTCATGCCGGCGCGGCTTTACAGCCATTGTTTTGGGTGCTTGTACCCTACAGCCTGGATTCAGTCGTGGCATGGGTTAGGAAAAGAAGTCGCTTGACAGACTATGTCTATGTTGTGATTCGGATCGTACTTATCCAGACTATGGTTGTGTTTTCAGTATGGGTTGTCTTGGTGCGCGTCATTGATACAGGGTGGGAGGAAGGTGAATTGTCTTATCCCGCTGTTGAGAGGTTTCTGGTTGAGCAGGGTGCGCAGCCCGGCGAACCGATCATTGTTTTAAGCGCACCTGGGTATTATATGATGACAGGACGCCCTGCTTTCGTCCAGCCATATGGGGATGTTAATACCTTGCTTGAAGTTGCCGAGCAATACAACGCCCGCTATTATGCCTTTGAAGCATCTGGCAGGCTCAAACTCTTGCTTGATCTGTACGATAACCCGAAAAACTATCCCCAATTGGAATATTTAGGTGAAGTAGATGACACGCGTATTTTTAGATTTCCATAACCCGCTCTCAAAACGTGACTTGATCATTCTCGGCGCGTCTACACTCATAGCAGGTTCTATTTATCTTCTCACCAGTTACTTTTTTTTCGGAGTCGGCTTCCCTCTTGATGAATCCTGGGTCCACCTGACCTTTGCCCGCAACCTTGCACAACATGGTGAGTGGTCGTTTCGCCCGGGTATACCATCGGCAGGCTCTACGTCTCCCTTGTGGTCCGCCTTGCTTGCCATCGGTTTTTTATTTAATCTCACTCCTTACGTTTGGACGTATTTCCTTGGTCTGAGTATCATGTGGGCGCTTAGTGTTATCAGCGAAGTAACTGCGCGGCGATTAGTGAAAACTTACATCACAGTCATTCCATGGGTTGGGTTATTTATCATCGTAGAGTGGCATTTTCTCTGGGCGGCGATGTCCGGGATGGAAACCCTGCTGCATGCCTTAATTGCTACTGTGATTTTATCTGCCTTGATGTTAAATTCGCGTCGCTACCTAACTCTGGGCTTTCTTACAGGTCTAAGCATCTGGGTGCGCCCCGACGGTTTGACTCTTCTCGGCCCGCTTGTGTTGGCAGTTCTGTTTACAGAAAAAGATTCGCAATCCAGAATGCGCGGCGTGCTTCAAGTTGGGCTTGGCTTTGGTGCGCTTTTCTTATTCTATTTATTATTTAATTTACTTATCGGTGGCGCACCCATGCCGAACACTTTCTACGCCAGGCAGGCGGAATATGCCGCATCGCAACGTCCGCTCGTTGGGCGTTTGGGTGAATTATTTCTTAAGCTATTGGTGGGTCCCTCTTTTTTATTACTTCCTGGCATTGTCATGTGGATGGTTCGCTCTATACGTGAGCGCTCCTGGGGCAGTGTGCTTGCACTGATTTGGTCGATTGGTTACATGGGCTTGTACGTTTTTCGATTGCCATTAGACCAGCATGAACGTTACATCATCCCTGCCTTGCCGATTTTTTTCTTGATAGGCTTCCTTGCAATTATCAGCTTTACATCCGGCAAAACCTTTGGGCGCTACCAATGGTTTATGTCTATGCTTTGGAAAGCAAGTTTGGGAATAGTCACCTTGCTTTTTATTGTACTTGGCGCACGTGCCTACGCAGAGGAAGTTGCCCTTACTGAACAGGAAATGGTTACTGTTGCGAAGTGGTCTGCTCTCAACCTGCCGCCCGAAGCTGTTTTGGCAGCTCACGATACGGGTGCGTTGGGGTATTTTGACCAGCATCCATTGATCGACCTGGCTGGCTTGGCTTCCCCTGATGTTATTCCATTTATCCGTGACGAAGCCCAGCTTGCTGCTTACCTGGATGGTAAAAACGTCGCATACCTTATTGTATATCCCGACCTATATGAGAAACTCCCTCTTGGCAGGGAGGTTGTTTATGTTACGGGCGGCACAATTGCTACTAAAGAGGGATATCCCCGTATGACAATTTATCGTTGGAAATAAGAGAATGAGATAAAATAGATGGGTATATCAGAAATAAATTTCACCAAAGAGAGAGAATCAGTAAGCGATGAATCAAATTACATTACTAGTCGTGGATGATCACCCATTGTTCCGTCAGGGTGTGGTGGATGCGTTGTCCTTGGAATCGGATATGCGGATCGTTGCCCAGTCTGCATCCGGGGATGAGGCGTTGGAGCTTATCCGCACGAAGAAACCAAACGTGGCTGTGCTGGATGTGAATTTACCGGGGATGAATGGTCAACAGATCACTCATCAGGTATCTCAAGAAAAGATGGGCACTCGTATCATCTTGATGACCGGTTACGATGATATCGAACAGGCGATCCATGCCGCGCTTGCAGGAGCACATGGGTATTGTTCCAAAGATATTGAGCCGCAAAATCTATCCCGCATCATTCGTGAAGTTGCTGAGGGTAAATATGTTTTTGCCAATAACGTCTTCACTCGCCGTGAACTTGAGTTGTGGGTGGAAGATAGCATGGAAGGCGCGCGCCGTTCTTATAGTGAGCCGGGCGCTCCATTTCACCCCCTATCTGACCGTGAAATGGAAGTTCTTGGCTGTGTAGTGCGCGGTATGAGTAATAAAGAGATCGCCTCTCTTTTGGGTATTAGCCATCAGACCGTAAAAAATCACGTCACTGCGATTTTGCGCAAATTTGGCGTTGAAGACCGCACGCAGGCTGTTGTGTATGCTTTGAAGCGCGGTTGGGTAACCTTGCGGGATTCCGATATTCGACCTTAGGAGAGTTCCATGTCTGGTGAGGCTATGGATTACAAGAACGAACTGGATGAGACACGACGTGCTTTGCGTGAGATCACTCTAATGATGGAACAAAGCCAGGGTGAGCTTTCCAAATTAACCCAGCGGAATACGGCGATTACCTCCCACTTGCAGCAGGTTCAAAAACAGGGCGGGGCGGTGGAAGAGATCAAAATGGCGTACGATTCTGCTTTGGACGCCCAGCAGCGATTATTCGTGATGCGTGGGCAGTTAGACAAGTTGCAAAATGACAAGGCTCACCTCGAGAAATATCAAGCTGTCCTCGAACAATTGGTAAATAACGGTGGTGGAGAAAGTACAGGGTTATCTTCTGGGGCTGGCAATTCCAGTAAGGAACAGATGACCGGCATTGAAATGATAGTAAATGCGCAGGAGGCGGAACGTCAACGCTTATCACGTCAGATGCATGATGGACCAGCCCAGGCGTTATCCAATTTCATCCTTCAAACCGAGATTGCCATGCGTTTATTGGACGTTGATCCATCCCAGGCAAAAGAAGAATTGGGGAACCTGAAAGCCTCTGCAATGGGGACTTTCCAAAAAGTAAGAGGCTTTATTTTTGAGTTGCGCCCCATGATGCTGGATGACCTTGGGTTGGTTCCCACCCTGCGTAAATATGCTGACGCGTTCAAAGAACAGTCTGGTATGGATGTCAGTGTGACAGTGTCTGGTACCGAGCGTAGGTTGGAGTCGTATCTCGAAGTAATGATCTTCCGCGCTGTTCAGGAGCTCCTTGGAAATGCCTCCCGTCACAGCCAGGCAACACTTGTTAAAGTTCACTTAGACCTTGGAAGCGATTTTATACGTATTAGTGTAGATGATAATGGACGTGGCTTTGACCCTGAATCTCTGAAGGATTCAAATAACCTGGGTTTGAAACTGATTCGGGAACGTTCGGAAATGCTGGGTGGAAAATTTGAAATTGATAGTGTAGTTGGGTCTGGTGCCAAAATCTCCTTTTCTGTGGTAGCTAAGATCTAAGTCGTTTGATTAACAATATTGTTAGGAGCATGGAGCCGCAGCTTTCGGTTCTGTGCCCCTATAATATGCTTTTGACATTTTTCCATTATAATGAACATGTTATAAAGTGCCCAATTAATACGGTACTTGTTGAGAGGAGATAACTATGCGTCGCGGTCGCACTCTGATTTTGGTGCTTTTAATCATAATCATTGTCTTGGTGGTTGGTTTTGTAGCTGTCCGCCAGTTTTTATTTACACCACAAGATACGGCAAACCTCCCGGTTTATGTTGAGGTATATTTTTCTGCCCAGAACATTCCCCAAGGAGGACGGATCACCGAAGATGTTTTGGCGACTATGTCCATCCCGCAGGAGAATGTGGTTTCAGTCATGTATACCAGGGATGAATTGCCATTTCTTGTAGATAAAATTGCAAAATTACCTTTAGATCAAGGTGTTGTAATCACAGAATCGATGGTTTCAGATTCGTCGTCAACTGTTTCAGTTTCCGGTCCACAGTGGGCTTCACTGATTCCGCCCGGCATGACGGCAATGGCGATTCCGACGGATAGGCTTTCTGTTTCCGCCTATGCGATTAATACCGGCGCTCATGTAAATGTCAATGCATGCTTGCTTTTTGTAGATATTGATCCTTCCTATCAAACCATCCTCCCGAATCTTTCCGCGATCATGACCGGCACAGGGTTGCCTGACGAAGGTGGCTTGCCAGTTTTGTCATTAGGCATAACTGCTTCCGGAACTGCTCAAGGGCGGCTTGAATTGGACCCCTCTGTTCAACAACCTTATTACATCATTCCGTCTGAGCCCCAGCGCCCGCGTATGGTCTGCCAGACTCTCCTTCAAGATGTGGTTGTTATGCGCTTGGGCGATTTCCCGCTGACAGGTGTTGAGGATATTGCAGCTGCAGGAGCTTCAACAGACGTAGCGGTAGATCCCGCGGCTGAACCGGCTCCTGCTCCGGCAGCGCCTGATCTTGTCACCTTGATCGTATCTCCACAGGATTCTGTTACTTTGTCCTATTTGATTTATACCAACGCCACGATTTCATTGACACTTCGAAACCCGTCAGATCAGGCGCGTCTTGCCACGGAGGCTTCGACTCTTCAGTTCCTTTTGAGTCAATACAATATTCCTGTTCCGGCGAAACTGCCGTATGCCATGCACCCCGCGCTTTTAGACTTAAGTGCACCGTCTTTGCAAAACGATACTGTTACACAGGAACCTTAATTTTTTATTCATCTAGCAATGGGTGATTGGATATTCTGAATATGGCTGCTGATAAAATCCGAGTTCTTATTGTTGACGATATTGCCGAAACCCGTGAGAACGTGCGCAAGTTATTGCAGTTCGAGTCGGATGTTGAGGTAGTAGGAACTGCTCGAACTGGCAAAGAAGGGATTCAGTTGACCCAGGAATTGAATCCGGATGTTGTTCTTATGGACATAAACATGCCGGATATCGATGGGATTACAGCGACCGAGACGATTCGTCGTGATTCCCCCCATGTGCAGGTTGTGATTTTATCTGTGCAAGGGGATCAAAATTATATGCGCCGAGCTATGCTTGCCGGTGCCAGAGACTTTCTTACCAAACCGCCCATGGGGGATGAATTGATCTCTGCCATAAAGCGGGCGGGCGAAATGGCTCATTCGGAACGGGAAAAAGGCGCCAAGCAGCAAATGATTTTGTCTGCTTCGACGGGATCATCCAACATGATGGGTGGTTTTTCCCCGACACAGCAGGGGAAAATCATCGTTGTGTACAGCCCAAAAGGCGGAACGGGGTGCACCACCATTGCTGTTAACCTTGCCATTGCATTAAATAACGAGGACACGCGCACGGTTCTGGTTGATGGAAATTTGCAGTTTGGCGATGTAGCTGTTTTTGTGAACGAGCAGGGAAAGAATACTATTCTTGATATTGCTCCACGCGTGGATGACCTTGATGCGGAGATTATAGAAGAAATTTTGATCAAGCATGAAGGTTCAGGTATTCGTATTCTTGCCGCCCCTCAACGCCCTGAAATGGCTGAAAAGATTTCCGGCGACCAATTTATGAAAGTTCTGCAATTTATGCAGAGGATGTATTCCTATGTTATTGTAGATACATCTTCGATTCTGACAGATGTTATTCTCGCTGCGGTTGACCTGAGTGATGCGATGGTACTTGTGACCACTCAAGAAATTCCATCTATCAAGAACTCACGCTTAATTCTAGATCTATTGAATACCATGGGCATCGGCAAAGAACGAATTGTTTTTGCTATGAATCGATACGATAAACGTATCGCCATTACGCCAGAGCGTGTAGCCGAAAATCTTAAGCACGAAATTTCGGCGGTAATTCCACTTGACGAGAAGGTAGCTATCACAGCTGTAAATCGTGGCATTCCCTTTATGTTGGACAATAAATCTCAGCCGATTGGAAGAGGAATCTTTGCCCTTGCGGAATCGATACGAGCTCGTATGATTGCCTTGGATAGTGAATCTGAAGCTTCCACTGCCAGGCGGTAAGGAGAAAGTTTATGTCATTGCTAAGACGTATCGAACAGGGTCAGGGTTCTGGTAATAATAACCAACAGAACTCTGGCGCTGCTACTCAGGGAACTCCCAAGCCTCCCGCTGAACCCCCCCCGGCTGGTTCGGGTGGTGGCGATGCTTCCCGCTTGTCTTCATTGCAGGCGAGAAGGGTTAGCGCACCGATCACTTCTCCACAAGCCGGTTCCTATTTTGATCTCAAAACAAGAGTTCAGAATAAACTGCTTGCTGAGATTGATCCGTCCATGGATGTCACCCGAACTGATGAGGTTCGGCGCACCATTCAAAGCCTTTTTGAACAGATATTAACCGAAGAAAATATAGTCTTATCACGCCCTGAACGGGCAAGACTTTTCGAACAGATCTCGGCGGAAATCCTTGGATTTGGTCCGCTTCAGTCTTTGCTTGAAGATGATACCATCACTGAAATCATGGTGAATGGACCCAAGAACGTTTATATTGAGCGTAAAGGTAAGGTACACCGGGTACCCATCACATTCGAAAGCAACGAACATGTAATGCGTATCATTGATCGCATTGTTGCGCCATTGGGGCGTCGTATTGACGAATCCAGCCCATATGTGGATGCCCGTCTTCCTGACGGTTCCCGTGTAAATGCTGTGATTCCCCCAATCTCACTGGTAGGACCTGTTCTCACCATCCGTAAGTTTTCAAAGAACCCGATTACGGTTGACCAAATGATCCAGTTTGGCTCCGTAAGCGCCGAGTCGGTTCAATTCCTGAAAGCATGCGTTGAAGCACGCTTAAATGTCATCATTTCGGGTGGTACGGGTTCTGGAAAAACTACTCTGCTTAACGTGCTTTCCAGTTTCATTCCTTCAGATGAGCGCATTATTACAATTGAAAACGCTGCTGAACTTCAACTGCGTCAGGAACATGTAGTTACACTTGAGTCTCGTCCGGCAAACATTGAAGGACGTGGCGAGATTACTATTCGTGATCTGGTAATGAACTCCTTGCGTATGCGCCCGGAGAGGATCATTGTGGGTGAGTGCCGCGGTGGTGAAACCCTAGACATGCTTCAAGCGATGAACACAGGTCACGATGGCTCCATGACCACTGCCCATGCGAATACACCTCGCGATGCTCTGTCCCGTATTGAGACAATGTGCCTCATGGCAGGTATGGATTTGCCGATTCGCGCTATTCGTGAACAGGTGGCGAGCGCTGTAGACCTTATTTGCCAGCAAGAGCGTATGCGCGATGGCACCCGCAAGGTAACCACCATTACTGAAGTGAGCGGCATGGAAGGTGACGTGATTACCATGACGGATATCTTTGTTTTTGAACAGACCGGTACTGAAAATGGGCGTATCATTGGTCGTCTGCGCCCAACCGGGTTGCGCCCCAAATTCATGGATAAAATCGAAGCTGCCGGTATTCACCTGCCTCCTTCCATTTTTGGTATTGGTGAACGCAGGCGGTATTAAGATTATGATATTTAAGGCTAACTGCCAGGAAAAAAATCAATGACCTGGGTAATAATTATCGGCGGTATCATCCTGATTGTTTTGCTGATTGTAGGCGTTGTTGTGTCCTCGAACAGCGAGCGTTCTATCATCGAAGAGCGTTTAGGCCAATACCTTGAAGATGATAGCAGCAAGAAAAATATTGACAAGTCTGCTCAAAACTCGGTTCTTACCGACTGGGTTTCCAAGCGGGTGGAAAAAACTTCCTATGGTGACCGAATGGCTCGCCAGCTGGCCCGCGCCGACTTGAAATTCAAAGTTTCAGAATATATTGCTCTCATCGTGATTAGTATTGTCCTTGTGAGCATGATTGCATGGTTTATTGGGAATCGACATCCAGTTTCAGCGCTCATTGGAATGGTGTTGGGTGGGATTGCCCCTGGACAATATGTTAAGTCGCAGCAAAAAAAGCGTTTAAGAAGGTTTAACGAACAACTGCCAGATATGCTCAATTTGATGGTAAATGGTTTACGCGCCGGTTATTCCACAATGCAGGCTATGGAAGCGATCAGTAAAGAGTTGCCGCCGCCTATTAATGATGAGTTCCGGCGCGTGGTTCAGGAAATGCAGATTGGCATCCCAATGGAAACTGCGTTAGAGAATTTGTTACGCCGTATTCCAAGTGAAGATCTTGATTTTGTCGTTACTGCCATCAACGTTCAACGCGAGGTTGGCGGTAACTTATCGGAAATTCTTGATAGCATTTCCTTTACTATCCGTGAGCGCGTCAGGATCAAAGGTGAAGTGCGGGTTTTAACAGCACAGGTGCGTACATCTGGAACCGTTCTTTCATTGATTCCCTTTGGCTTGACGTTGCTTCTTTGGTTTCTCAATCCAGATTATCTTCTTTCCATTACTGATGGTGGACCGATTTGTACGGCGATTATTATTTGTGTGGTGTTGGGTCTGATTACCTCTAGTTACTTTATTATGATGAAGATCGCAGATATCGAGGTGTAATATGGCTACTGTTATAGGAATAGTTGTCGCTCTTGCCCTTGTAGGTGGAGTCGTTTTTGTGGTTATTATTGGAGCTAGAGCTGCGCGTGAGGCTCAGGGCGGCGAATCGGATCCTGTATTGGCGCGCCTGGCAGAGGCAACTCAGCGTGGTGAAAACGCTTCGCTTGAAGAAATTGAACTCCAGCAGCCTTTCATGGAGCGCGTTGTAATTCCGATTATCACAAGGCTTGGTGAAGTTTCAGCTCGCTTTACCCCGGCAAAGCTTCTCCAGGAAACGACTCTGAAACTCGAATTAGCAGGGAATCCCGGGCGAATTGACGCTTCCACGTTCCTTTCCACTCGCTTTATTGGCGCTGGTGTTTTTGGCGGGCTTTTACTTTTGATTGCAAACTTGCCAGCTGCCGATTGGTCATCTGGAACTACATTCCTGGCTGTATCCATCTTTACACTTTTGGGCTTTTTCTTTCCTCAGATGTGGTTGTCCAGCAAGATTACCCGCCGTCAGAATGATGTTCGTAAAGCGTTACCAGATGCACTTGACTTGCTGACAATATGCGTGGAAGCCGGGCTTGGTTTTGAAGCTGCGATGTCTAAGGTGGCAGATAAATGGGAGACCGAATTATCCATTATGTTTGGTCGTTGTATTCGCGAGATTCAACTTGGTAAGACCCAGCGTGAAGCCTTGCGCGATATGGCGGAACGTATTGGCTTGCCAGAATTAACCAGCTTTGTAGCGGCGGTAATTCAAAGCCAAATGTTGGGTGTGAGTATGGCGAAAGTCTTGCGTATTCAATCTGACCAGATGCGAATGAAGCGACGCCAGCGCGCGGAAGAAGAAGCACATCAGGCTCCAATTAAGATGATCATCCCGATGGCGCTTCTGACGTTTCCTTCCATCATGATCATTCTTATGGCGCCAGCGGGTTTCCAGATTGCAGGCGCATTTGGACCAATGCTGGGAAACTGAGGTGCCAGTCTAAAAATTCAGGGAGGCGAAAATGGACAATAAAAAATATAAAATGTATCATTCGATCTGGACAGCCGTCGATTTGCTTTTTCCTCCACATTGTGGGGGATGTGACAAACCTGGCTCCGGGTGGTGTGAGACCTGTCAGAATACTGTGAAAATTTTGAATGGTATTGTTTGTGAGATTTGCGGCTTGCCGCAAGAGAAGCCCGGGATATGCGGTGCTTGTCTTGTTAGTAAGCCGCGCTTTCATTCTTTGCGGGCTTGGACGGTTTTTGATGGACCCATACAAAGATTGATGCATCAACTGAAATATCGGCGCAACCTTTCTCTAGGTGATGCTATTGCTGCTGAAATGCTGCCTTTTGTTCAAGATTTGGGTTGGCGTATTGATGCGGTTGTTCCCATTCCGTTGGGAAAACAGAGGAAGCGAGAAAGGGGATATAATCAGGTTGCAATGATCGCATTGCCACTAGCTTTGGGTTTGGAATTGCAGTATTTACCAAGAGCGCTTGCGCGCCGAAAAGAGACGCGCTCGCAAGTAGGGTTAAGCAGGGAGGAAAGGCATACGAATGTACACGATGCTTTCCAAGCGTCTTCGGGGGTGAGAGGTAAGAATGTGCTTATCATGGACGATGTTTCAACAACAGGTTCGACCCTTTCTTCCGGTGCAGATGCCCTGTATGCATCTGGTGCCAACGATGTTTATGCGTTGACAGTCGCGCGGGCATTGCCTCATCACGATCTGAGGCAGGTATAGCGCGTTGTGTTTGTAGCTTGACAACCTAATTTCAAGGAGGACCTTATGTCCAACAAAGTGGAAGTTCAGACACGTCACATTCGTTTGACTGATCATATCGAGGAGTATGTCGCTAAAAAAGCAGGAAACCTCGACCATTATTTGCCTGCCATTGAAGAGGCGCGTGTGGAACTATCCCATCATCAGGCGGCACGCGATGCCAAAGACCGAAATGTGGCGCAGCTCACCGTGTTTGGCAAGGGGTTTACCCTTCGCTCTGAAGAACGTGCCGATGAGGCGTTGGCTGCCTTCGATATGGCACTGGATAACATGCAGCGTCAGATCGAACGCTACAAAGGGAAGAAGCACCATGGTCGTGGTGATGGTCGCTCTGCTGCCGAGGTGGCTGAGAGTGTGATCGATGATGAGACTGGCGAACTTTCCCCATTGTTTGCCAAGCGCAAGAAATTTACGTTGTACCCCATGTCTGAGGATGAAGCGCTGGTGCAAATGCGCAACCTTGGGCATGACAATTTCTTCGTATTCTACAATGCGGAGACGAGCAAGATCAATGTTCTGTACCGCAGACGTAATGGTAGTTATGGTTTGATCGAACCTGAACTTGGTTAACGGAAATAAGTAAAACGGGCTGACATTGTCAGCCCGTTTTTGATTCTATAGAGTCTGCTTTTTGACCGGTTTAAGCCTGACCTCAAGCAAGATAAAACATGCCAGAAGCGTGACCCAGGCAATGACTTGTTCTTGCCGGAAACCATTCGTTAGGGATGTGTATTCGGCACGGAATGCCAGCAGGATAAGTTCAGTTAGCGCAGTTAGCGATGCAAAAAATAGGAAGGAGATGCCCGGACGCGGGTGGGGTTTGGAGCGCCATAGCAGGATGACTATCAGGAAAGAGGCGAGCGTTTCGTAGATCTGGGTGGGGTGGCGAGTTGCATTCCAAAGGTCGATCCCCCAGGGAAGGTCGGTGGGGCTCCCGAATGCACTGCCTGCAGCGAGGTGACTTAATCCCAAGCCTATGGCGATGACGGCGAAAAATGGGGTAAGCGCATCCAGAATGTTCCAGAAAGCGAGGTTTTTGCGTTGTCCGTATGCGATGGCGACGATGAGTGCTGCGGCGGCCGCCCCGATCGGGTCGAATAGATCGGGGTTGATGGAGATGACCCCAACCGGACTTTTTGTAAACGCAGATAGATTTTGAAGAACGTAGGAAATGCGCCCGCCAATTACGAAGGCGATCAACCCAAAAAATGTGATGTTGTTTAGGTCTTCGCGACCAATACCATGTCGTTCGGTGCGGCTTTCTGCAAAGGTTAACCCGAACCACGCTGCGATGACCAGCAGGATCATATGGCGTGGCGGGGCGAATAGATTTTGAAATGTTTCGAACATTATTTCAACGCCTCCTCAATGCGGGTACGCAGCAAGGCTTCTGCCATTGGACCGCCGACCACGACTTCGCTGATGATGCCCTGCCTGTCAATGAAATACGAGGATGGCAGGGAGCGCACCATATAAGTGCGGCTTACATCGGAAGTTTCGTCCAAAAGGATCGGGAAGGTCAGATCATACTCGGCGACGAATGGGGCAATGTCACCCGCGGCGTCTTGAAAAGTGCTATTGATCGCCAGCACCACAAAGCCTTGATCTTTGTATTCGTTGTACATCTTTTCAATGGCGGGCATCTCGGCTTTGCAAGGCGGGCACCAGGTTGCCCAAACATTGATGAGCACTGCCTGCCCTCTTAAATCGGACAGGGTGATGCTTTCTCCATCGAGGGTTTGCAGGGTGAAATCGGGGGCAAGAAAGCCGGTTTGCGGCACAACTTCGGGAGCTGCGGTGCCGGGTTGGTCAGCAGGGTCTGCAGAGAGGACGATCCACGAGGCTCCGGCTACCAGTAGGAGAACATAGAGAATGATACGTTGGGTTCGGTTCATTGGGAAATGGATAGTAAAATAGGAATGTTTCTTTTATCTTTCGTAGTGATTATAGTACCCAATCTTACTATGCTTTTTAATGACACGCTCTTTATCGGCATCGACCCAACTTCTTCCCACCAGTCCTATACCTATGCGGCATTGGACAAGGGCTTGCATCTTGTTGCACTTGCCGATGGCGAGTTGGAAGATGTCATAGCCTTCATTGCCGGGCAGCCTTCTGCGATCGTGGCGGTCAACGCGCCTTCCGGGCTTAATCGTGGGCTGGTGCGTGAAAAGAATAAGGACATGTTTAAGTCTTTGAAGTCGCGTGCTGTGGGTTTCCGCGTAGCGGAACTTGAATTACGGGAGCGGGGGATTACTGTATCTGGGACACCCTCAACCGTGAGTGCTTGCCCGGCATGGGTTCAGGCAGGATTTACGTTATATCGCAAATTAGAAAAGGCGGGATTTAACACATATCCTTCAGAGAACGTAAAATATCAATTTTTGGAAACCCAGCCACATGCTGCTTTTTGCGTCATGGCAGGCGTAACGCCGCAGCCTAAAACCTCTTTGGAGGGGAAAATTCAGCGCCAATTGCTACTTTATGAAGCAGGCGTACGCCTCAAAGATCCAATGGATTTCTTTGAGGAGATCACCCGCCATAAAATGTTGAAAGGCACCTGGCCGCTTGATCTGCTTTACCTGCCTGAGCAGATGGATGCTCTGGTCGCGGCATACACTGCCTGGTTATCCATCCATAAGCCTGAAAATATATCCACCGTTGGTGATCCCAGCGAAGGGCTGATCCATCTTCCTGAAAAGAATTTGAAAGAAAAATACTAACCGAATGGTAAAATACCGCACATGACAAACCCCGAACTTCAAAACAAAGCAATCAATACACTTCGTTTCCTTTCTGCCGATGGCGTACAAAAAGCCAACTCCGGGCACCCCGGTTTACCGATGGGCGCAGCGGCAATGGCGTTTACAATCTGGACTCGACACCTGCGTCATAACCCGCGCAACCCCAAATGGATGGGACGTGATCGCTTCATCCTTTCGGGTGGGCATGGTTCAATGCTTCTGTATTCTCTGCTGCATTTGACCGGATACGACCTATCACTCGAGCAATTGCAGAACTTTCGTCAGTGGGGGAGCTTGACCCCTGGGCACCCTGAGTACGGCTGGACTCCTGGCGTGGAATTGACCACGGGACCGCTCGGCGCAGGTCTTTCCAGTGGTGTGGGTATGGCAATTGCCGCTGCTCATCTCGCTGCCGTTTTCAATAAACCTGGGCACGAATTACTGGATTCGTATATTTACGCCATTGTCACCGACGGCGACTTGATGGAAGGTGTTGCTTCGGAAGCTGCTTCTTTGGCGGGGCACCTTTCACTCGGGCGGCTCATTTATCTGTATGACGATAACAAGATTTCAATTGACGGTTCCACAGACCTGGCATTTACCGAAGACCGCGCCAAGCGCTTTGAAGCCTATGGCTGGCATATTCAGCATGTTGCCGATGGCAACGATGTGGAAGCGATCGATGCTGCCATCAAAGTTGCCAAAGCCGACCCGCGCCCTTCATTGATCCTTTGCCGTACCATCATCGGTTTTGGTTCCCCGAATAGGCAAGGTACACAAAAGGCTCATGGCGAACCTCTCGGCGATGATGAACTCAACGCCGCCAAGGATAACTTAGGCTGGCCCAAGGAACCGCGTTTCCTCATCCCTGAGGATGTGCAAGTGTTCTATCGCAAAGCCGTGGAGCGCGGACGTGAACTGGAAGCCGATTGGAAAATGCGCCGCGAAGCCTATGCCCGGCTTTTCCCTGAATTAGGCGCTGAATTCAATCGCCGTTTGATAATGGGTAAACTGCCCGAAGGCTGGGAGGCGACCATCCCAACCTTCCCGGTTGACCCGAAAGGCATGGCAACCCGCGCTGCCTCTGGCAAAGTCATCAATGCGATCGCAGCAAAACTCCCCGAACTCCTCGGCGGCTCTGCTGACCTTGCACCTTCGAACAATACAAAGATCGATGGTCTGCCAGCCTTCCAAAAAGATTCACATGCCGGGCGCAACTTCCATTTTGGCGTGCGCGAACATGCAATGGGTTCTATTTTGAATGGCATGGCTGTTTATGGCGGTTTGATCCCTTACGGCGCGACCTTCCTTGTTTTTGCAGATTACATGCGCGCGGCTGTCCGTTTGGCGGCACTTTCGCATTACCCGTCCATTTTTATCTTCACGCATGACTCGATCGGGCTTGGTGAGGATGGACCAACGCACCAGCCTGTCGAGCACCTTACATCCTTGCGTTTGATCCCAAACCTTGTTGTGCTTCGCCCGGCGGATGCGAATGAGACGGCTCAAGCGTGGAAAGTGGCGATCTCCCGACGTGATGGACCTACTGTTTTGGCTTTGACCCGCCAAAACCTGCCGACCTTGGAATCTCCGAACCTTGTTGAAAAAGGTGCATACGTTTTAAAAGATTTTGGCAAACCGGAGATCATTCTCATGGCATCCGGTTCGGAAGTAAGCCTAATTCTGGATGCGGCGCAGAAACTTGCAGAAGAAGGCAAGGGCGTGCGTGTGGTTTCCTTCCCGAGTTGGGAATTGTTCGAGAAACAGGATGAAGCCTATCGTGAGTCGGTTTTGCCGAAGAGCATTCAGAAGCGGCTCGCTGTCGAAGCCGGGACAAGCCTCGGTTGGGAACGATACGCAAAGTCCACAATTAGCATTGATCGCTTTGGCGCATCCGCTCCGGCGAAGGTCATCTTTGAAAAGCTGGGCTTTACGGTTGAGAACATCATTGCGAAAGCAAAAGAACTCTAGAACATACAGACCTGACAGGTTGCAAGACCTGTCAGGTCTTTTTGGAGAATTATGAAAGTAGCAGTTGGTTGCGATCATGGCGGGTTTCCGCTTAAGAGTATTGTTGTTGAAACGGTTAAATCAATGGGGCATGAAGTCATTGATGTAGGTACGTTCAGTGCGGATGCAGTGGATTTCCCCGATTTTACAAAAAAAGTTGGCGAGAAAGTACAAAGCGGCGAAGCCGAGCGCGGAGTTTTGATCTGCGGCTCAGGCATTGGTGCTGCCATTGCTGCGAATAAGATGAAAGGTATTTACGCTTCGATCTGTCATGATACCTATTCTGCGGCGCAGGGTGTTCAGCATGATGCAATGAATGTGCTCTGCCTTGGCGGCAGGGTGATCGGTCCTGAATTGGTGAAGGTGCTTGTGCCTGCGTTTTTGAATGCGCGCTACGAAGGGGATGATGAAGGCGGCGAACGGCTGGCGCGGCGCGTGGGAAAGATCAAGAAAATAGAAGAAGAGAATCGCTAATACGTAATTTTTCAAGGAGTCTTAATTAGCATGTCTGAATCAATAAAAAAACTAACTGCATTGGGGCAATCCCTTTGGTACGATAACATCCAGCGTAAGTTGTTGGTCAATGGCGAACTGAAAGCCATGATTGATCGCGGTGACATCCGCGGTGTAACCTCGAACCCGACCATTTTCCAGAATGCGATCGCCAAAACGACCGATTACGATGCCGCATTAACTCCACTTGCCTGGGCAGGCTGGGATTCTGAACGCATTTTCTGGCAGCTGGCGGTTGAAGATATTCAGGAAGCCTGTGACCTGTTCCGCCCGTTGTACGATGAAACCAACGGCGGCGACGGCTATGTCAGTATCGAAGTCAGTCCGCTGCTGGCGCGGGATACCGAAGGTACTGCCAAACAGGCACAGGAACTTTGGAATCGGGTCAATCGACCCAACCTGATGGTGAAGATCCCTGCCACCAAAGAAGGCGTTCCCGCCATTCGCACAAGCATTGCTGCTGGTATCAACGTCAATGTAACCCTGATCTTCTCGCTTTCGCGCTATGCCGAAGTGATGAACGCTTATCTTGAAGGCATAGAAGAACGTGTTTCCAAAGAATTACCCGTTCATCATGTGGCTTCGGTGGCGTCTTTCTTTGTCTCCAGAGTGGATACCAAGATCGACCCCAAACTTCCTGAAGACTCTCCGTTGCGCGGCAAGGCTGCGGTTGCCAATGCCAAGCTGGCGTATGAACAGTTTGAATCTATTTTCACTTCACCGCGTTTTGCAACACTTAAAGCGCGTTTCCGTGCGCGTGTGCAGCGTCCGTTGTGGGCATCTACTGGAACAAAGAATCCGAAGTATCCAGATACGTTGTATGTGGACGAACTCATCGGACCAGATACCGTCAATACGGTGCCGCCTGCCACATTGGATGCCTTCCGCGATCATGGCACTGCCACAATGACCATTACTCGCGACCTCGACGGCGTGCAGAAGATATTCGTGGATCTCAAAGCAGTCGGAATTTCCATGAGCACAGTTACACAGGAACTTGAAGAAGAAGGCGTTAAGGCGTTTGATGATGCTTTCAAGTCCCTCTTGGATTCCATCGAAACGCGGCGCAAAGCCGCACTCGCCTCAATTGCGCCGTTGGCTGATTCTGTTGCCAAGCGTTTAGCCGCACTGGAAGCTGAATCATTTTCCCAACGCTTATGGGAACACGATGTCACTCTCTGGTCTGACGCAGACGACCCTGACGGGCAAGCCGAGGCCGCCAAGCGCCTTGGCTGGCTGGACTCTGTGGATGATGCCCGTGCGCGGCTCGAAGGGTATCTCTCCTTTGCGAAACAAGTTCACGATGAAAAGATCGACCGCGTCCTTGTTATTGGTATGGGCGGCTCATCCTTGACGGCTGAAGTGTTGAGCTCCCTGTTGGCTCGTTTTGATGTGAAAGCCAAACTCTCGCTTGCCATCCTTGATTCGACCGACCCGGCGCAAGTGGAGCAGGCTTTCAAAGATTATCCGGCAGATAAGTCGCTATATATCGTTGCCAGCAAATCTGGCGGCACTGCCGAACTGATGGCTGCCTTTGATTACATCTGGAAAGAAAGCAAAGGCGATGGCTCAAGGTTTGTTGTCACGACCGATGAAGGTACGTCGCTGCAAAAACTGGCTGAAGAACGCGGTTTCCGTAAGGTCTTCAATGCCGACCCAATGGTGGGCGGACGTTTCTCCGCACTGACCGATTTTGGCTTGGTCCCTGCCGCTTTGCTGGGCATGGACTTTGAAAAGTTGCTAGCCAGCGCTGACCGTATGCGCAGCCAGTCGCTGGCAGGTGTTCCTGCGGCGCGCAACCCTGGGGTGGCGTTGGGTGCTCTTATCGCAGAATCCGCTTTGATGGGTAGAGACAAGCTCACAGTCCTGGCAGATGCGCCTGTGTCTGCTTTGGCAGGCTGGGTGGAACAAGTCATCGCTGAGTCCAGCGGCAAACATGGCAAGGGCATTTTGCCGGTGGCGTTGGAGCCGCTTGGTGCGCCCGGTGAATATGGTAATGACCGTTTGTTCGTTTACATCAAAAGCAATGGCGAGTTGGAAACTGGTGTTTCTGAACTGAAAAAAGCCGGATTCCCAGTGATCGAATTCCCGATCGATGGACCATACGATGCAGGTGCTGAATTCTTCCGGTGGGAGATCGCTATTTCCACGGCTTGTCATATCTTGGGCATCAACGCTTTTGATCAGCCTGATGTTCAGGACAGCAAATTGCGCACGATCGCCAAGATCAAGGATTACCAGTCATCAGGCAAACTTGCTGAGGCTGATCTGGTGGATTTCAAAGATGCTAAAAAAGCTCTTGATGAGTTTTTGAAAAATGCCCAGGTTGGCGAATTTGTGACCATTAATGCATATCTGCCACGTAATGCTGAAATGATCGAAGCGATCCAATCCCTTCGGACTGTCATTCGCGCCAAGACCAAATTACCCGTGTCTGCCGGGTTTGGTCCGCGCTTCTAGCATTCGACAGGTCAGTTCCATAAAGGCGGTCCTAACAAGGGGCGTTTCATCCAGTTCGTATACGATGCTGAACATGACATGGACATTCCCACGCAGGGACTCACCTTTGGTACGCTCATCCGTGCGCAGGCATTAGGCGATTACGAAGCCTTGAAAGCCGCCGGGCGGAAGGCTTTGCGAATCCGCCTATCGAAGCCAGAGGATATCAAGGGCTTGCTGTAGATCAGTAAAGCAGCGAATTGTTATAAAAAAAGAGCGACCCATACAGGTCGCTCTTTTTTATATTCTTGAAACCCGTTTCCGTAATTTTCGGTCGTCCAGCATTTTTATAATACGCAAAACGAACTTCCAATTGCCGAGCCAGCCCAGGAATTCGCCCCAGAGCAAGGCAATGCCTGTTGGTTTTGGCGGCAGAGCTACTGCAGATGAAAAATCCACGATGCGATCGTCAAGTTTGTAGACATATCGGCTGAGTTGAGTCGCATCCGTTTCGGCGATGAGGAAAGCGCGGACCTTTTCGCGTTCCTCCGTTGTTATCCATTGCGGCAGGTCAGATGTTGCTTTGAAATCGCAGATCAAGGCAAGGTCTTGCAATTGCTGTTTGTGTTCATCTGCGAGCGAATTTTCTTTTGATTCGAAATATTCTACATCAGGGTCAATGTGAACCAGCGGCTTGAGCCATAAGCGATGGACCACTGTACGGATGGCGTTCTTCGTGCCGGGAGTGGCAAAGTTATACAACAATGTTTCGTTGCGGTAGTTTTCCCATTCATGTGAAACGTCTGGTCCGATGCGGATGGCATCACACATACCAAGGGCAGGCAGGATGGGCGTGCCGCAGGTCAGGAAGAAGGAGCCTGCCCCCATTGCTTCACGCATATAGCGCAGGCATTCACGGTATGCGGCTTCGCGCGGCATGTCTTTGTGGCGTTTGCCTTGTAATGCGCCTGCGTAAAGGAAGTCCAGCTTATAGTAGTCAAAGCCCCAGCGTCGCACCAACTTCATGAGCGCAACCAGCCAGGAGATCACGTCGGGATGCGTGGTGTCGAGGGCGTATAAATCCTGCCCCCAGTTGAATCCTGCCGAGACGAGTTGCCCTTTTTCATCGCGTAATAACCAATCCTTGTGCTCGCGGTATAGCTGAGATGATTTTGCGACCAATAACGGCGCAAGCCATAAACCTGCGCGCCTGCCCGTGGATTTTATCTTTTCTGCCAATGCCTGCATGCCCGATGGAAATTTTGCATTGGCTTCCCAATCGCCGATATCTTTTTGCCAGCCATCATCTACTTGCAAAACATCGAAAGGCAGGTTGCCAAGCATGTCAAAAGAAGTGTGGAGGACTTTTTCGTCAATAGCGGTATAGAGGCTGTACCAGGAACACCACACACGCGGAATGTGATTTTTGTCGGTTTTCCCAAAGCGGATTCCCAACTGCGCGACATATTCATCGAAGACGATTTTTTCCTGACCATATGCGGCGAACCATTCGACCTCGCCCGCTTCGCTCCACCCTGTGAGCTGATTCTCCACCAGCGAAACATGCGTGTCTGTTGCCAACGCGCCAAGCAAAAGAATGTTGCCATCTTCAAATTCCACTGCGCCCAGCCACGAACCATGTGGATTATTTTCTTTGGCGTAGACGGCGTCTGTTTGCAGAGGAAGGAATATGGTTGGTTTTTGGGGCGGGAGGGGAGAGAGGTCCGTCCAGGCGGTTAGTGACCAGGATTGCCAACCGTGGCGATAATACCGAATGGGATTGGCGGGTAGATCGATGCTGATTTTTTTGGTTTTATAGACCCGGGTGGTTTGAATGTGAGAAAGATTTATATTCATTGAATTTCGCCCCATTGTAAAGGAAAAGCCACATCCTTGCAAAATATTGCCCCCTTGACGGTTAAAACTCCTCAAGGTATATTCCGCGTGTCACTTTCGGAAAAGAAGCCAATAAACTATGTATGAATTCGACAAAACTGATATAAAAATCGTCAATTTACTTCTTGAGGATGGGCGGATGTCTGCCTCTGAGATTTCGCGCCGTATGGGGAAGATTTCAGAGAGGGCTGTTCGCTACCGTGTGGATCGAATGATCGAAGAAGGGGTCATTCAGATCAGTGCAGTAGTTAACCCCGAGGCACTCGGATTCAACATCAAAGCCGATGTATGGCTTGAGGTCGAAGCCGATACGGTCTTGGACGTTGCCAAGAAATTGGCTTCCTTCGAAAATGTGACGTACGTAGCCTGCGGCATCGGGCAGAATGACATCAGTATTCAGATCGTTGCGCGTGACACTTCCGAGATCTATTATTTCGTTACCGAAGTCGTCCGCAAGGTTCCGGGGGTGCGCAAGACCACAACGTCCATCGTACCGATCATTCTCAAAGATGTTTACCAGTGGAGAGTGCCAGAGCGCATTGCAAAAGAACTGTCAGAGAACGAAACAATAAACGCATCCAAATAATTCTGCTACGCGGTTTTCAAGCCGCAACCCGATAAAAGGAGCAATCATGTTCGGTTCAAAGACTCAGGCCCTCCAACAACGTGCGCAAAAAGTTGCGCCGTTGGGGGTGAATTCTAACTTTCGTTTTTGGGGAGATGGTGTCACCCCTTATGTTGAAAAAGCCAAGGGGAGCCATCTATGGGACGTGGACGGTAAAAAATACATTGACTATCGCATGGCGTTCGGTCCCATTATTTTGGGGCATGCCTATGATGAAGTCGATCAAAAAGTGATTGAAGAAATTCAAAAGGGGATTCTCTTTGCCATGACGGGGGAGCTAGAAGTTGCCGTTGCCGAGATGATCGTGGAGATGTCTCCTGCTATTGATATGGTGCGCCTTGCGTGTTCAGGTACTGAAGCCACCATGCATGCCATCCGTGTGGCGCGGGCATTCACCGGGCGCGACATTATCCTCAAGTTTGAAGGCAATTATCACGGCTTCCACGACCACACGTTGTGGTCTACCTATGCACCTGCTGAAGCCTACGGCAATCGTCGCAGCCCAATTCCTGTTCCAGCGTCATCGGGTATTCCCAAAGTTATGCGCGAGAATATCATCACATTGCCTTTCAATGATTTTGAAGGCTTTGAGCGCGTGATGCGTTCGAATGGCGAGCAGATCGCCGCGGTCATTTCTGAGCCGTGTCAGGGCAATTGCGCTGCAATCAACCCGCAGGAGGGCTTCCTGCAACTCATCCGCAAAAGGACTGAAGAATATGGTTGTGTATTTATTTTGGATGAAGTGAAGACAGGCTTCCGCATTGCTAACGGTGGTGCACAGGAGTACTACAGCATCAAACCGGACCTCGTGACATATGCCAAAGCTCTGGGGAACGGCTACCCGATCGCAGCATTCGGTGGCGGGAAAGAGATCATGTCCATTATTGGGCATGGTGTGGCGCAAGGTGGAACCTATACCAACAATAAACCCGGTGTGGCTGGTGCGTATGCAACACTTAATCTTCTTAAATCCAAACCAATCCTCAAGACTATCGAAAAACGTGGACAGCGCCTGATGGACGGCTTAAAGGAAATCTTCGAAGAGAACGATATTCCTGCTGTGTTTACAGGCTACCCAGCCATGTTCTCATTCTCGTTGAACACCGAGGCGGTGACATGCCAGCGTGATTGGCAGCAAAGCGACCGTGAGTTGTATCTTACGCTCACTGAAAAGGCGATCAAAAAAGGTGTCATGCCCGACCTTGATGCTCGTGAACCGTGGTTCATGTGTTACGAACACTCCGATGCCGACATTGACGAGACGTTGAACGTCTATGCCGAGATCGTGAAGGAAGTCAAAAAATAGTCAAAGGTCAAAAGTCAGTTGACTTGTAACCTTTGACTTTTAGTATGAGGAAACCATGTCGAAACTATCTACTCAAGAAATCATAGAACTCAGCAAGGAATATACTTTTTTCTCCTGGTCTGTGCAGGGGCAAGCCAGCCCGATTCCGGTGGAGAAGGCCGAAGGTATTTATTTTTGGGATACGGACGGAAAGCGTTATATTGATTTTTCATCCCAGTTAATGAATACCAATATTGGGCATCAGCACCCCAAGGTGGTGAAAGCCATTCAAGATCAGGCTGCAAAGCTTTGTTTTGTCCACCCTGGCAATACAACGGATGTCCGTGCGCAGTTGGGCAAGAAACTGGCAGAAGTCACGCCGGGTAATTTGAAAAAGACATTCTTCACCCTTGGCGGCGCGGAAGCGAATGAGAATGCCATCAAGATTGCCCGTTTCTATACGGGTCGCCACAAGATTTTGGCACAGTACCGTTCTTATCACGGTGCGACGCATGGGTCGATCGCCCTGACAGGCGATTACCGTCGTCTTGCTGTCGAGCCGACCATGCCGGGCGGCGTGCATTTCATGAATCCGCATTGCTATCGCTGTCCGTTTGGGCAGAAGCAAGAATCTTGCAAACGTGAGTGTATTTCACATTTGGAGGAAGTCATCAAGTATGAAGGTCCCGACAAGATCGCAGCGATCATCATGGAAGGGGTAGTTGGCTCCAACGGCATTATCGTCCCGCCGGATGATTACTGGCCGCGTGTCCGCGAGATATGCGACAAGTACGGCATCCTTTTAATCTCTGACGAAGTCATGAGCGGCTGGGGACGCACCGGTGAATGGTTCGCTGTAGACAATTGGAATGTCGTCCCCGATATCATCACCACAGCAAAAGGTATCACCAGTGGATACGCCCCGCTTGGCGCTGTGATCGTCACGGACAAAATCGCCGAATTCTTTGAAGATAAATATCTCTACGCCGGTCTGACCTATAACGGTCATGCCTTGTCTTGTGCAGCCGCACTGGCAACCATCGAAGTCTATGATGAAGATAACCTCATGGAAAACGCGCGAAAGATGGGAAATTATCTGGGCGAATGTCTTGAAGATATTAAAGCCAAACATCCTTCTGTGGGTGATGTACGTTATATCGGGCTTTTCTCAACCATTGAATTGGTTGCAAATCGTGATACGAAAGAGATCATGTCTCCGGCTGTGATGGCGGAAGTGGGTAAGACTTTGCGTGCGAATGGACTGTTCACTTTCATCATGGCGAACAACATGGGCAGCATGCTCTTTGTCGTCCCACCGTTGTGCATCACCAAAGAGCAGTTGGATGAAGGTCTTGCCATCGTTGAGAAGGCATTGGAAGTCGCGGATAAGAATATAAAGTAAATAGTAATTAGAGATTGGTAAATGGTAATTACCAATCTCTAATTACTAATCTGGAGAAACCATGGAAATCTTAAATTACATCAATGGCGAATGGGTAAAACCCGCTGTAAAAGATTATTTCGAAGTTATCAACCCGGCTACGGGATTGGTGATCGCAAAGACTCCGCTTGGCACCAAGGCAGACGTGGAAGCAGCGGCAAAGGCGGCGCGTGAAGCTTTCGATGGCTGGCGCAGAACACCTGTGAATGATCGCGTGCAGTACCTGTTCAAACTCCGCAATCTGATGCGTGAGAATGGCGATGAAATTGCCAAACTCATTACCAACGAATGCGGCAAGACCTTCGAAGAAGCCAAAGCTGAAATGGTGCGTGCCTACGAAAACGTAGAAGTTGCCTGTGGTATGCCGCACATGAGCAAAGGTGAATTTGTGGAAGACATCGCTCCCGGCATCGACGAGATCATGATTCGTCAGCCGGTAGGGGTGTGCGCCACCATCGCGCCGTTCAATTTTCCCGGCATGATTCCGTTCTGGTATCTACCTTATGCACTTGCGGCGGGCAACACCTACATCGTCAAGCCGTCTGAAAAAGTGCCTATGACGATGCAGTTCATTTTCAAACTCATCGAACAAGTTGGCTTCCCCAAGGGCGTCGTCAACATGGTCAATGGCGCGAAAGATACTGTGGATGCTATTCTTGAACATCCCACCATCCGTGCGATCACCTTCGTCGGTTCGACCAATGTGGCGAAATACATTTATGCCACCGCTGCATCCCACGGTAAACGTGTGCAAGCCCAAGGCGGAGCGAAGAATCCGGTCATCATTTTGCCGGATGCAGATATGGAAATGGCGACAAAGATCGTCGCCGACTCAGCCTTCGGGTGCGCGGGTCAGCGCTGCTTGGCAGTTTCTCTGGCTGTGACCGTGGGCGAATCAAAGAACGAATTCACCGAGTTGATCTGTGATGCAGCATCTTCTCGAACGGTTGGTTATGGCATGGATTCGGGTGTGCAAATGGGACCTGTCATCAACACCGCTTCGATGCAGCGTGTGGAGCAGTTGATCGCTCTCGGCGCCAAAGAAGGCGCGGGCGTGCCTGTGGATGGTCGTGGGACGAAGGTGAAAGGCTACGAGGGCGGATCCTTCGTCAGACCGACGATCCTCTCCGACGTCAAAGTTGGAAGCGAAATTGCCCGCACAGAGATTTTTGGACCGGTGCTCAGCCTCATGCATGTCAAAAATATCGATGACGCCATCCAGTTGGTCAATAGTGGGCAATACGGCAATCAAGCCAGCTTGTTCACCACTAGTGGAAATGCCGCACGCCGCTTCCGTTACGAAGCGGATGCAGGCAATATTGGCATCAATATTGGGGTGGCTGCACCGATGGCATTCTTCCCCTTCAGTGGTTGGAAAGATTCATTCTTTGGTGACATGCACGGGCAAGGTATGGATGCGGTTGAGTTCTTCACGCAGAAGAAAGTTGTAGTGGAACGCTGGCCCAAAGAGTGGAGCCGTAAGTTTTAGTTGAAGATTTCCGGAGGAGGCAAAATGGTTGAAACAAATTCAACATCAAGTGGTGGGATTCCAGTTCGTGTAATTCCACGGCGGTTAACTCTTCTGCCGTTGGTGATGATCATGTTCTTCACGGTCAGCGGGGGGGCGTATGGCTTGGAAGACCTGGTTGGTTATTCTGCGCCGGGTATGAGTTTGTTGCTTATTTTGCTTACTCCTTTGATCTGGAGTTTACCCACCGCTTTAATGGTTGCAGAACTTTCCACTGCAATGCCTGTACAAGGCGGTTATTATGCCTGGGTAAAGAAAGCGTTGGGACCGTTTTGGGGGTTTCAGGAAGGTTGGTGGAGTTGGGTCACCTCCTTTGTGGATATGGCGATCTACCCGGTATTGTTTGCGGACTATCTTTCTACTTTATTAGTCCAGCAATTCGATATTCATGCACTCGAAAACCAATGGATTCATTGGGGGGTGACGCTTGTTGTGATCTGGGTTTTTGCTGGGCTGAATATTCGCGGCACCAAGAATGTTGGCGATTCTTCCAACTGGTTTGGTTTGTTCATCCTTGCGCCATTTTTGGTCATGTCGGTTCTAGGAATTGTCCGTTTGATCCAAAACCCATATCCGGTCTGGCAGCCGTTCATCCCCGAAGATTCAACGGTGTTGGGCGCTTTTGGCGTTGGCATGTTTGTGGTGATGTGGAATTATCTGGGGTGGGATGGCGTTTCAACCGTAAGTGAGGAAATCGAAGACCCCAAACGGAATTATCCGCGTACGCTTGCAATCACGATCCCGCTTGTGACACTTGCCTACTTCCTGCCCGTGTTGGGCGGGTTGGCGGTTTCGCGTGATTGGCAAAATTGGACGGCGGGATATTTCCCTGAGGTGGCTGCGCAGATCGGTGGTCAATGGCTGGGGGCGTGGCTGGCAATTGGCGGCTTGGTAAGCGCTGTGGGTTTGTTTAGCGCTCTTTTGTTATCCATTTCTCGTCTGCCATTCGTCATGGCGGAGGATGGTTATTTGCCAAAAGCCATTACGAAAATGCACCCAAAATTTGACACGCCCTGGGTTGCGATCATTGTCTGTGCGACTATCTATTCTTTTTTTACGCTAAGTGCATTTGCCAGCCTGGTGGTTGTGGATGTAATCGTCTATTCGGCGGCATTGATGCTGGAATTTTCTGCCTTGATCGCTTTCCGGATCAAGTATCCTAATATGAAACGACCCTATAAGATTCCTGGAGGGTGGTTTGGGATCATTTTGGTTACGATCTTTCCGTTGGGTGTGTTGATTTTGGCAGTTGTCAGCACGATCCAGGAGGAAGGAATTGGTGCGTTGTATCTGTCTTTGGCTGCGATTGCGACGGGTCCGATCCTGTACCCCTTCCTGAAAAAGTTTGTGAAAAAGGGTCAGCCGGATGTGGAAGTGCCGATCGAGCTAGAAGACTAAAGGAGAAAACTTATGATCAAAAAAATCCTTTTACCGACAGATGGTTCAGAATATGCCGAAAAGACAATCCAGTTCGCAGTGGATCTTGCAAAGTCAGTTGGTGCCAGTGTGGATGTGATGTATGCTTTTCAACCGGTGGCTTCATTGCGGAAACGTGCTTCCATGATGTTGGAAGAATACCGTAGTGCAATGGAAGAGGATGCAAGCGAGATTGTTACTGAAGTGGCTGAAAGGCTGAAGAATGAAGGGTTGACCGTAACGGCATCCGTAGTGGAAGGACCGGCGGCAGAAGCGATCTTACGTGCAGCCGATGAGTTGTCGCCGGATGTCATTGTGATGGGGTCGCGCGGTGAAGGCGGGTTTGCCAATGTTCTGTTGGGAGGCGTGGCAGAGCAAGTGGTTCATCACGCGAAGGTTCCTGTACTGGTCGTAAAGTAAAAACTAATTTGGAGAGATATTGTATGACAGTTGATTACGAAGATGCATTGGATTATTCATCCCACTGGATGGATTGGATCCAGAAAAATGAATTTCCGACCCCAGAGCAGGCTCATAAGATCATTGAAGAGTCTACGAGTAATTTTGCAGAATATTACAACCGCAACTGGTTGGAGTATCGTAAGTCGGTTACAGAGTCTGGGGATTGGGCAGCAGTGGAGTGGGGCGGCTCCGGGGCTGTCTTTAAAGACGTGATGGGACGCGAGTATCTCGATTTTCTGGGCGGCTACGGCATGATGGATCTGGGCTGGAGTCATCCTGAGGTTGTGAATACGGTTCGAGCGCAGTTGGAGCGTTCGCCCATGCCTTCACAGGAGTTGTTGGATCCATTGCGTGGTGTACTGGCAAGATTACTGGCTTCCATCACGCCGGGTGATCTGAAATATAGCTGGTTTGGAGCCAGTGGTACTGAAGCCAATGAAGCCGCAATGAAGATTGCGAAGCTGTATACAGGAAAATCTGCATTCATTGTCGGAGTGAAGGCGTTTCATGGAAAGACAATGGGGTCGCTCTCCTTGATGGGTAAATCCGATTACCGCACTCCGATGGGACAAATGTATTCGGGGCAGGTCTATCACGTTCCCTTTGGGGATGCTGATGCTGTTGAGAAGCAATTGGAAATCTGTGAAAAAGTGGGCATTGGCGTAGCTGCTGTTATGTTCGAGCCGATCCAGGGCGAGTCGGGTGCGATCGTTCCGCCGGATGATTTTTGGCCCCGCATCCGTGCTGCGACGAAGAAATATGGCGTGCTGTTGATTGCAGATGAGGTGCAGACAGGACTGGGGCGTACCGGTAAATTATGGGGTGTGGAGCATTGGAATGTTGTTCCTGATATTTTAACTGTGGCAAAGTCACTGGGCGGTGGTGTTATGCCTATTAGTGCTGTGACCACCACAGAAGAAATATTCCATCCAATGATGTACCCCAATCCATTCATGCATACCACCACCACGGGTGGCGGGGCGCTGGCTTGCTCAGCGGCGATCTCAGCCATTCACGTGACCCTGCGCGAGAAGATTTGGGAACAGGCTGCGGAAAAGGGTGATTATTTGATGCCAAAATTGCAAAATTTTGTTGTACAATACCCAAACATTTTCGAACGAGTAACTGGCAAAGGTTTGCTCATCGGTATGCATTTTAAGAATCCTGAGATCGGGTATAAAGTTGCCGCGGAACTTTTCAAGCGCGGCGTGTTGGTAGCAGGCACGTTAACAAGTGCCCAGACCATCCGCATCGAACCGCCGTTGGTGGTGACTTATCCGCAAATAGACGCATTACTGGACCGTCTGGGTGATGTGTTGAAGGAAATTAGTAGATCGCTTTAATTCATACTTCCGAAATTTCAGGCAGGATAGTGCCGCGAACTTTCGGAAGTCTATATTTCATAACGGAGAGAGATAGATGACCAGTGAATTTGCTGTCGAGATGCGCGATGTTGTAAAAAAGTTCATTACACCCGAGGGGAATGAATTGAACGCCGTTGACCATGTCACCATGCAGATCAAGAACGGTGAATTCTTTTCGATGCTCGGATCCTCCGGCTGCGGAAAGACAACCTCCCTGCGTATGATAGCAGGCTTTGAGTGGCCGACAGAAGGCGAGGTGTATATCGAGGGGAAGGGCATGGGGCATACTCCGCCGTATCAAAGAAAAGTAAACACGGTCTTTCAAAGTTACGCCCTGTTCCAGCATATGACTGTTTTTCAAAACATTGCTTTTGGTCTGGAAATGGAAGGCGCTAAAGAAGATGAGATCAAGAAACGTGTCGGACGTGCATTGGAGATGGTGCAGCTTACCGGCATGGAGCGCCGCCGCCCGAAACAACTCTCTGGTGGACAGCAACAGCGCGTAGCGGTAGCTCGAGCTTTGGTAAAGACACCGGATGTACTTTTGCTTGATGAGCCTCTTGGTGCTTTAGATCTGAAACTTCGCAAAGAAATGCAACTTGAACTAAAAGCGCTTCAACAGCAACTGGGTATTACATTCATTTATGTGACTCACGATCAGGAAGAAGCCCTGACCATGTCTGACCGCATCGCTGTGATGAGCAAGGGTAGGGTTCAACAACTGGCCACCCCTGTGGAGATCTATGAACGCCCGGTCAATAAGTTCGTAGCCGACTTTATCGGCGAGTCTAATTTTATGGAGGGCAAGATCAAATCATTATCTGGGAATGAGGCGGTTGTCCATGTCCCGGCGTTGAATGCGGAGATCCGAGGCATGCCTATGTCACAGAACTTCGTCAATGGGGAAGAGGTCGTTGTGTCGGTCCGCCCTGAGAAGATCCGTATTGCTGAGCAATCTGCGAAAGGGGATGGACTGTTCAAGGCGCGGGTACTCAACTCTGTATATATTGGCTCAGATACACATGTCTATGTGGATATGCAGGGCTTGCGTTTGAAGGTGATGGAACAAAACCGCATCTCCCGTTTGGATCCCTCTTCCTTTTATGTTAAGGAACAGGAGATTACGCTGGTATTCATGCCCGAAAATACGCTTGTCTTGAAAAAGGATTAGCCATGCTTCAACGACTACGTGAGAATAAATCCATGCAGGGTACGCTTCTTGCTCTTCCAACCACCCTTTGGTTGTTTGTATTGTTGATCATTCCGCTGTTCCTGACCCTGTTCGTAAGTTTCGGTCAGCGCAGTCCAGATGGTGATGTGATCTACTCTTTCAGTTTTGATAATTATATTCGCCTGATGGGCTACAGTACTGATTGCCCGGATGGTCAGGCTTCCTGCTTCGATCCCTTATACGTCAATATCCTTTCCCGGTCGCTGCTTTTGGCTTTCAATACAACGGCAATCGTGATCATGTTCGCCTATCCTTTGGCGTATTTCATTGCCCGCGCTCATCCCAAGCAGCGTAATATGTACCTGTTTATGGTGTTGATCCCATTGTGGACGAACTTCGTTATCCGTGTTTATGCATGGATGATGTTGCTGCGCAAGGAAGGTGCGATCAATATCGTTATTGGTTGGATCGCAAACCTGCTGCATATTCCTTTCACGCCGTTGGAAATGCTCTATACACCCACTGCCGTACTGATTGGCATGGTGTATGAGTTTCTGCCTTTCATGATCCTGCCAATCTACACTTCTTTGGAGAAGATCGATGCCTCGCTGTATGAGGCAGCAGCGGATTTGGGTGCCAATTCTCTGCGCACCTTTTTACGCGTCACGCTTCCACTTTCGATGCCGGGTGTGGTCGCTGGGACCATTCTGGTTTTTATCCCGGTGATGGGAACGTTCATCGTTTCCGATATCCTCGGCGGGCGACAGGTGATTCTGGTTGGAAACCTGATCCAACGTCAATTCCTTGACGCGCGCGACCCAACCTTCGGGTCAGCTGCTTCACTTATTCTAATGGTGATGACCTTGATCGTGACTTATTTCTACACTCGTAAATTTGGATTTGGAGAGGAGATCATTGCCGCATGATTTCTCATGCCAATGTGCCTAATATCATGGAGTGTGAAGAATGAACCCACATCGTCGTTCTCCTGGCGTGATCGCCGCTGCAGCTTTCGTGTACTTTTTTCTGTATGCGCCGATCGTGATGTTGATCTTGTATTCCTTTAACGCTTCACGTGCAAATGTGAAATTTGAAGGCTTTATTACAACTTTCAGTGACCGTGTTCAAATGGATGGCAGTCTGGTAAAGTCCAGCCCCTGCGGCCCTTTTCATTGGTATTGTGACTTATCGAAGAATGATGATGTTATCGAGGCGGCTGGGAATACTTTGACCATCGCTTTTACATCTACAATCATCGCCACGATCATTGGTACGATGGCGGCTCTTGCGTTGCAGCGTTACGACTTTAAGATTAAGCCGTTTTCCCAACTGGCTCTTTACATCCCAATTGTTATCCCTGAGATCGTCATGGGTATTGGTATTCTGACTCTTTTCAGTCAGACCTTTGGTTGGTTAAATGACGCTTTGCACTTGACCGGAGATGCACGCCTTTCCCTTGGCATCGGCACAGTGACGGTAAGTCATATTGCATTCATGGTTCCATTCGTGACTCTGGTGGTGCAGGCTCGGTTACAGGGATTTGACAGATCTTTTGAAGAAGCCGCAATGGATCTGGGCGCCAATGAGTGGATCACATTTTGGCGTGTGACCTTTCCAACCATTCTTCCTGGTGTGCTCTCGGGTGCGCTGCTGGCTTTTACCCTTTCGTTGGATGATTTTGTCATTACCTTCTTTACAAATGGACCAGGCTCCACGACCCTGCCTATTTATGTGTATGGTTTGTTGAGAAGGATCATTACTCCGCAGGTCAACGCACTTTCAACAGTGTGGATCCTGACAGTCTTTATCGCTGTGTTGTTGCTTCAGTGGCTGCAAAGCCGTGAGAGCAAACCTGCTCATTAAACCTGGGTATACCGTGCGAAGTTGATTTTTCGTACGTCGCCGATATAAATAAAAGGAGAGAAAAATGTTAAGAAAATCGCTTTTCAATGCCCTTGCCGTCCTGGTGGTACTCAGCGTTGTGCTGACCGCCTGCGGTGGAGGCGGTGGGGATACTTCGGCAGAACCTGCCAGTGATGGACCCAAGACAACCTCATCTGGGTTTGAATGCCCGGAACCCAATCCGCGTGTCGATGTGACGTCGACCGAATTGAACATCTTTGTGTGGACGGAATACTTCCCGCAGGATATGCTGGATTGTTTCGAAATGGTGTATGGCATTACCCTGAACCGTGACGAATACTCTTCCAATGAGGAAATGTATGCGAAGGTCTCTGCGGGGGGCACCGCTTACGATCTCGTTCAGCCTACTGACTATATCGTTCCGCTCATGATCCGCCAGGAATTGCTCCAGGAATTGGATCATTCAAAACTGCCGAATATTGGCAACTTTGACCCGAACTGGATGGATCAGCCGTTCGACCCCGGTAACAAGTATTCGCTTCCCTACCTCGCCGGTACTGATGCGATTATTGTCAACACCGCAACCGTTGAAAATGTTCCCACATCCTGGGCTGACCTGTGGAATCCCGAATACGCCGGACGCATGGTATTCCTTGATGACTCCCGCGCTACGATCGGTCTTACTCTGGTTACCCTCGGATATGACCCCAACACCACTGATCCTGCTCAACTTGAAGAAGCCCAAAATAAACTAGCTGAATTGGTGCCTAATATCAAGTTATTTGATAGCGACAGCCCCAAGACTGCTTTGATCGCTGGTGATGTTGATCTAGGTATGACCTGGACTGGTGAGGCCTTCATTGCGAATCAGGAAAATCCTGACATCCAGTATATCTATCCTGAAGAAGGTCCCGTTCTTTGGCAGGATAACTGGGTTATGCTGAAGGATGCATCCCACGTCGATGCTGCGTATGCATGGTTGAGCTACACCATGCAGGGCGATGTCTTCTGGCTGACCATCCGTGATTTCCAATACACCAACCCGAATCAGGCTGCTCTCGAATACGCCAAAGAGAATCAGCCGGATGTGTACTCCGCTTATGCGGATTCTCCGATCACAAACCCGCCTGCTGAAGCCATCTCAAAGGGCTTTGGTATCGAAGATGTAGGCGAAGCTACCCCGCTTTACGATAACATCTGGGTTGAGGTCAAAGGCGGTAATTAGCCGCATTGGTAATATATAAAAAAGACCCCGGCGGGTATACCCGCCGGGGTCTTTTTTATATCAATTAGTGCTGAGATGATTATTATTCATTAAAATACTGTTATTAATGAATAATAATCAAAAAAACATTGACAATAATGAATAATCGTTATAAAATACGCTTATGGAAAGCAATATCGGCAATAAGCACCCCGACCGCCTCGATGACATTGACCTTCATATTATAAACGCACTTCGAGCGGATGGGCGAGTGGCATTTGCCCAACTTGCTGAACAACTGAATGTCTCACCAGGGATGATTCGTCAGCGTTACAACCGCCTTGTGGATCTAGGCTATTTAAAAGTTGTAGCCGTTACCAACCCATTAATGATGGGCAAGCGTACCATGTCCATGATCGGCATCCGCACCGACGGGCGAAAAATGATGGATGTGGCAAGCAAGATCGCGAAGTTCGATGAGGTCGTTTATATCGTTGCCACCAGCGGCAGGTACGACCTGATGATCGAGGTCTTTTGCAGCGATCATGAAGATATGTTGAACTTCATGACCGAAAAACTTGCCAAAGTGGATGGAGTTCGAGAGACCGAGTCTTTTATCTACTTGAAGATTATCAAAGAGATCTACTTCTAACGGGAATACGCTTCAGTACGGACCTCGTGCCTGCTGCAGCTTCCAAAACTTGTCTGCCCCGGGAGTGACCCGGTACGCAGAGCCATTTGAAAGGTACTATGAAAGCCCTTGTTCGCGCACTGAAGACTGTGGGGGATGCATTCGTGAAGATGTACATGACTTCACTGATGATTTCCGTATTTCCAGGGAATCAAGCTGACGTAAATAATCGTTACCGGTAGTCACAGTCTATCCCGTCGCATGTTTGCGGCGGGATTCTTTTTTCATCAATCTAACCCGTTGATGCGGGTTATAAAACTAAATGGAGAATTAAATCTCATGAAAGTATTGTTGGTAGGAGTAGGCGGAGTTGGGGAAGCCATTGCAGCCATTGCCAAGCCGCGCAAGTGGATGGAATTAATGGTGCTGGCAGATTACAACGTCAAGCGTGCCGAGGAAGTGCAGAAAAAAATGGGGGATACCAGGCGCTTTCCAGTTGAATTCATTGACGCCAGCAACCAGCAAAGCATAGAAGATTTGGCGAAGAAATATCAGGTCGACTTGATCATGAATTCAGTTGACCCGATCTTTAACAAACAGATCTTCGATGCCGCTTACAATGTCGGCGCAAAATATATGGACATGGCGATGACGCTTTCCGAACCTCATCCCACAGACCCGTTCAACAAGCCGGGTATAAAGCTTGGCGATTATCAATTCGAAAAAGCCAAAGACTGGGAAAAGAAAGGGTTACTTGCTCTCGTTGGTTTCGGGGTGGAGCCGGGGATGGCGGATGTCTTTGCGCGTTATGCCCAGGACCATCTTTTTGACGAGATTGAAGAAGTGGGTATCCGTGACGGCGCCAACATCACCATTGATGGATACGAATTTGCCCCGAACTTCTCCATTTGGACGACCATCGAGGAATGCCTCAATCCGCCAGTGATCTGGGAGGAAGGCAAAGGCTGGTTTACCACCCCGCCATTTTCTGAGCCGGAAGTTTTCGACTTCCCCGAGATCGGACCTGTTGAGGTCGTTAATGTGGAGCATGAGGAAGTGCTGTTGGTTCCACGCTGGGTGAAGACCAAGCGCGCCACTTTCAAATACGGGCTTGGTGATCAATTTATTGATGTGCTGAAAACCTTGCATATGCTTGGTTTGGATAATAAAAATAAGATCAATGTTAAAGGCGTGCAGGTTGCTCCCCGTGATGTAGTGGCTGCCTGTTTGCCCGACCCTGCTCATCTCGGTGAAAAGATGCATGGTAAGACTTGTGCCGGGACTTGGGTAAAAGGCATCAAGGACGGCAAACCACGGCAGGTGTATCTGTATCAGGTCGCGGATAATCAGCAGTGCATGCAGGCGTGGGGATGTCAGGCAGTGGTGGCGCAGACCGCTTTCTCAGCTGTTATTGCCATGGACTTGGTGGAACATGGACAATGGACTGGTGCAGGTGTGTTGGGACCAGAAGCCTTTGAACCAACCGTCTTTATGGAAAAAATGGCAGATTATGGCTTCCCATACGGGATTAAAGAAATGACCGCCTAATCAATATGGAATGCACTAGATGGGATGCGCCAATAAAGCATCCCATCTAGTATTTAATTTACCTTTGACTTGGCGCTTCACGTTCTACTGCTTTTGTTATGCTAATGCTGCGGAGGAGAATAATTCCTGAAGTGGCTGATCCATTGTAGGTTTAGGGGGATGCGATGTTTTCAATGTAGGAAAAAACTTAATTGAACGTATGTGGCTGTCGCTTTCGGAAAAATCTGTTTGTGGAAAGTCCCGCCAATTCGTTATAATTTGATTATATTCATTCGGAGGATGTCATGCCAAACGGTTATAACGGAAAGATTTTGCACGTTGATCTGACGAAAGGTTCGCTGACGGTGGAAGAGCCGAATGAGGCTTTTTATCGCAAGTATCTTGGTGGAAGCGCAATGGGAATGCATTACATTCTGCGCG
Source organism: Candidatus Villigracilis vicinus (assembly GCF_016702885.1). Classification (NCBI taxonomy): domain Bacteria; kingdom Bacillati; phylum Chloroflexota; class Anaerolineae; order Anaerolineales; family Candidatus Villigracilaceae; genus Candidatus Villigracilis; species Candidatus Villigracilis vicinus. The sequence continues at coordinate 423,641 of NZ_JADJDD010000025.1, read as the reverse complement.
ATATGCCACAGGGTGCTGACCCGCTTGGTCCTGAAAACGTTTTGACGTTATTTACAGGTGTGACGACTGGTGCTGCCATCTCTGGACAGAGTCGTTTGAATGCGAATGCCAAATCGCCCATCAGCGGCGGTATCGGCGACTCGCAAAGCGGCGGGTTCTTCCCGGCTGAATTGAAATTTGCTGGCTTAGATGGCATTGTGGTGAAGGGGAAATCTGCCAAGCCCGTGTATCTTTGTATTATTGATGGAAAATATGAATTGCGTGATGCCGCCCACTTGCTGGGTAAACTTTCAGGTGAAGTGGACGATATCATTCACAAAGAAGTGGATCCGAAAGCAGAGATCCTTCAGCATGGCATTGGCGCAGAGAATGGCGTTTTATATTCTTCGTTGGTTTCAATGTCCAACCGCCATAATGGACGCACTGGCATGGGCTTGGTGATGGCTTCCAAGAATCTCAAGGCGGTAGTTGTTCGTGGAACCGGCAAGATGAAACTCTCGAATCAAAAAGCGTTAACCGAGTTGAATCGCACAGGTCCCAAGGCGTTGCCGGAAAACGGCGATATGGATGGGCTTGCGAAGTTTGGTACAGCGGTGGTGGTTTTGTTTAACAATACCATCGGTACCTTGCCGACCCGTAACTATAACGAAGGGCAGTTCGAGGGTTGCGAACCGATCAGCGGCGAGAAAATGGCTGAGACCGTTCTCAAGGAACGTGATACCTGCTATGCCTGCGTGGTCAAGTGTAAGCGTGTCGTGGAGATCAAAGATGGTGCGTATAAGGTAGATCCGCGTTATGGTGGACCCGAATACGAAACCCTTGGTACATTTGGTTCCTACTGCGGCGTGGATGATCTTGCTGCTGTTTCACTTGCCAACCAAATTTGCAATGAATACGTCGTTGATACGATCGCAGCAGGCGCAACGATCGCTTTCGCGATGGAATGCTACGAAAAGGGCATCATTACCAGGGAACAAACCGCAGGGCTCGATCTCAAATTCGGCAATGCAGATGCGATGATCAAAGCGCTTTATATGCTGGTGAAGGGCGAAGGCGAGTTTGGTAAAACCCTCGGCATGGGTTCTGAACGTGCGGCTGCCAAATGGGGTAACGGTGCGGATGAATGCCTTATCACTGTGAAAGGTGCTGAGGCTCCTGCTCACATGCCCCAAGCCAAGCGTTCCTTGGCGCTCATTTACGCGGTCAATCCCTTTGGTGCTGATCACCAATCCTCAGAGCATGACCCGTACTACGAAGAAGGCGTGGGTGACTTCAACCTCGACCGCCTCAAGCAGATCGGTCTGGGCTCGCCACAGCCTGCCTATTCACTCACCGAAGAAAAAGTCCGCTTTGCGTATGAAACCGAGGTCTTCTACTCGATGCTCGACTCAGCGGAACTCTGTCAGTTTGTTTATGGTCCCACTTGGACGCTTTACGATGGCAAAGACACTGTGAACATGATCAATTCGGTCACTGGCTGGGATCTGACCATTGAAGAATTGATGACCGTCGGTCGCCGCCGCCTCGATCTCTTCCGTGTGTTCAATGCCCGCGAAGGTCTGGCGCGCAATGCGGATAAACTCCCAAAGAAGTTCTTCAAAGAATTAAAGGGAACTGGTCCCACTGCGGGCTTCGCTCTGACCCACGAGGAAGTTGAATCAGCGCTTGATACCTACTACAAGCTGGCAGGCTGGACGAACAACGGCGTGCCCACCCCTGAGACATTAAAGAAGCATGATGTCGAGTGGGCAGCGGAGTATCTACCCGCCTAATTATTAATAATGTAGCCTTATAATGAACGGGATGGAGTGATTTTTTCATTCCATCCCGTTTTTGGGCACTACAGGTTGTCTATTCACTTTGAAGGAAATCCATGAGTACACTCTATCAAGATAACTTCCCCCATATGACTCCAGCCTGGAGCCGCATCTTCAATTTTGTTGCAGATCGTGCTGAAGGTGCATATATCTACACCGATGATGGCAAAGAATTGCTGGATTTCACCAGCGGCATCGGCGTTACCAACACCGGTCATTGTCACCCGAAGGTCGTGGAAGCGATCCGCGAGCAAGCGGGTCTGTTCCTGCATGCGCAGGCAAATCTTGTCATCCATAAGCCGATGTTGCAACTCATTGAAGAAATCCGCAAGATCGTGCCGCCTTCGATCGATAGTTTTTACTTCGCCAACTCCGGTGCTGAAGCTCTGGAGAATGCGGTTAAGATCGCGAAAGCCGCCACTGGAAGACCGAATGTCATTGTCTTCAACGGCTCGTTTCACGGACGAACTCATGCCACGATGGCATTAACCACATCCAAGACGGGGTATCGCACGGGTTTTGCTCCATTATTGGGTGGGGTGTATGTTTCGCCGTTCCCCTACGCCTTTAATATGAAGATGACCGAAGAACAAGCCAGTCAGTATGCGTTGGAACAATTGGAATATCTGCTTGCTTCGCAGACAGCGCCGCGAGATACAGCTGCCATCTTGATCGAGTCTGTGCTGGGCGAAGGTGGATACGTTCTGCCGCCGACATCCTTTATGAAAGGACTGCGTGATATCTGCGACAAACACGGTATCATGTTGATCTTTGACGAAGTGCAATCTGGCTTTGGGCGTACTGGCAAATGGTTTGCCCTCGAACATTTCGGGGTTGTTCCTGATATCATCACCGCTGCAAAGGGCATTGCTTCCGGTATGCCGCTTTCTGCTGTGTTTAGCCGAACTGACATTATGAAGAAGCTCGATGTCGGTTCTATTGGTGGGACATACGGTGGCAATGCTGTTGCCTGCGCGGCAGGAGTTGCTACCATCCGTGCGATGCGCGAAGAGAAGATGCTCGAAAATGCATCTGAACGCGGCGTCCAGTTGATGACTGGGCTTCACAAACTGCAGGAAGAATATCCGCAGATCGGTGATGTGCGCGGCAAAGGATTGATGGTTGGCACCGAATTCATCGTAAACGGCAGCCAGGCGAAAGCCAAGCCGCTCGTCAAAGAGATCATTCATAAGGCGGAAGAGAAGGGGTTGCTCCTGCTCTCCTGCGGAACCTACGACAATACCCTGCGCTGGATCCCGCCGTTAAATGTGACGAGTGAGCAGATCAACAACGGTCTGAAAATATTTGGTGAAGCCCTCAAAGAATCGGCTTAAACAAAGCCGATCTTGCGCTTGCTTTTCTCTTTGAAGTCGAGCTTGTCGTACCCGAAGATCTCAGCCAGCGTGAGGCTGCCTTCCACATTTGCGTGCCCGAGTTTCTGGGCAAGGATCTTTGTTTTTTCGGGGCTCAAGGCGCCAAAGCTGTACTTGGCGACCATGCGCCCTTTGCGGAGCAAAGCCTTGTCGATGCGTTCAATATCCGTGTTGAACGTGCAGATGATCTTGATGTTCAGAAAGTCACTGAACAGACCATCAGTTAGTTGTAAAATTGTGGATACCACCGAGGATTCGGAGTGGTGGTCGCGGGGGACGACAACCTTCTCGGCATCTTCGATGACCAGTACGGCGTTCTTGTTCTGAAGCAGGAAAGAAATAAAAGTCGGTTTGAGCAGGTCGCTGACAAAATCGTTCTGAATGAAAATGAATTCCCGGTCAGTGAACTTGCAAAGCAGATGTTTGATGTAGGTCGTCTTACCGGTTCCCGGTTCGCCATGTAGCAGAACGATGCCTGACTCTTTCTTGCCCATAAAGCCAGAGATGACCTTGTCCACTTCAATGAAGTCATCGTTGTATAACTCGGCGATCTCGATCGACTTAAAATCGCTGGTGTTGACATCTTCCGTGCCAAACATGCCGTCTTGATGCATCAGTACTTTGAACTTGGGTTGTTTGGGCGTGCCGAATTTTGAACGTAATTTGTGATTGATCTCCAGGACCCAGGCTTCGGTTTTTGGTTCCTCTTGATCGAAATAGAAGTCAACCATGGTGTAGGTGTCTCGCGCAACGAAATGGATGACCATGCGCTGTATCTCACTCTTGAACAGGTATTCAAAGACATAATCGTCGTCGGGTTTGGCATTTTGGAAATCTTCTGTAACCCAATTTTTGAAAACTGTGGTGAATTCAAAGGTTCCGAGCTCCATTTGCTCAAGCAGGGTGTCTACGGTTTCTTTGGTACGATCTAGAGTCAGAGCGAGGCGCACATTGGACGGCAAAGTGCCGAAGCATATCGAATAATAAGCAGACGGCTTGAGGCGTTTGTTTTGGTCTAGCGAGTCGAACAGTGTTCCGGTGATTGGGTTTTCCATAAGTAATTTTTTATCCTCCAAAGACGGTATGGGGGCGTTCCCGATATACCGCTGAAATAGAAATATACAGTTGATTCAAAGATTTGACAATCCTAAATAAAAAGAAAATAAAAAAATGAACAATACAATTGACCGTTCCAAACTTGAGAAACTCCTGAAGCAGGAAGAAGAACTCTTCCACAAAAATCACCCCAGGTCGTATGAGTTGTATCAACGTGCGCGTAAGTCATTGCATGGTGGTGTGCCCATGTTGTGGATGATCCGTTGGGCGGGGTCATTCCCGGTTTTCGTTAAAGAAGCCAGAGGCGCACACTTTACCGACGTGGATGGCAACGACTACATCGATTTCTGCCTTGGCGATACCGGCGCCATGACCGGGCACGCTCCCGAAGCCACGGTAAAAGCGATCAACGCGCAGATTCAAAAAGGCATTACTCTAATGCTCCCGTATGAAGATGTCATTTGGGTCGGGGAGGAACTTCAACGCCGCTTTAAACTTCCCTATTGGCAGTTTGCTCTTACTGCCACCGATGCAAATCGTTTTGTACTGCGTATGGCGCGCCTCATTACGGGGCGTCCTAAAGTACTGGTCTTTAATTACTGTTATCATGGTTCGGTGGATGAGACTTTTATTACACTCGATGAAGAAGGTACACCCATTTCGCGTCCCAATAATATGGGTCCGCAAATTGACCCGCGTGAAACCACCAAGGTCATCGAATTCAATGATATTGCTGCGCTTGAAACTGCCCTTTCCGCGGGCGATGTCGCTGCTGTTCTGGCGGAACCTGCCATGACTAATATCGGCATCATTCACCCCGACCCCGGCTATCACGAGGCGTTGCGTGCAATCACGCGTAAATATGGAACCTACCTTATTATTGATGAAACTCACACCATTTGTGCTGGTCCCGGCGGATACACCGCCTCTTTCGGTCTTCAGCCTGATTTCTTAACCCTGGGCAAACCCCTCGCTGGAGGTGTCCCCGCCGCCATTTATGGCTTTACTGAAGAAGTCTCCCAAGCCTTCACCAACAAACTCGCTCTGGATGATGCAGATGTTGGCGGCATCGGCGGTACGCTTGCTGGGAACGCACTTTCCATTGCTGCAATGAAAGCCACGCTTCAAAACGTTTTGACCGAAGAATTTTATAGCAAGGCAACTGCCCTGCAGGAAAAATTTACCGAAGGTGTGCAGTCGGTCATCAAAGAATTCAACCTGCCATGGATCGTCAAACAATTGGGGAACCGCTCGGAGTATTGGTTTAGACCAAACCCACCGAAGAATGGCGGAGAAGCTCATGCCGCTGTAGACCCTGAATTGGACCGCTACATGCACTTGTATGCCCTGAACCGCGGCATTTTGATGACGCCCTTTCATAATATGGCTCTGATCTCCCCCGAAACCTCCCAAGCCGACGTGGATCATCACACAAAAGTCTTCCGTGAGGCAGTTGCGAGTCTCTTCGTTTGATGTGGAGTCATAAGGCTCGTTTGGATATGTCATTCGCTAACCCTGGTATTTTTTTTGAAAAACTGGATAAGTGGAAGGTCATTTCACTGATTTGTTTGATCGTGGTCAGTGCGGCTCTTCTTTTCTATAATGCTTTCCGGTTTGAATTGCCGCTTGGCTTTTCTGGCATGTACACCTTAATGGCAGAACAGATCTCTGATAATGGGTATGCTTTGCCCGAATCCACGCCGTATTATGGACCAGGCGGGATCCCGTTCGCATATCCGCCGTTTGGTTTCTATGTGATGGCAGTCATCGTTGATCTTTTCGATGTATCCATATTTACCTATCTTCGTTTTATTCCACCATTGTTCAGCCTGCTTGCTTTGGTGCCCTTCTTTCTGTTAGTCGAGAGAATGACATTTTCGTTCTGGGCAGCAGTATTCTCGACAACTCTTCTACTTTTTTCGCCAACCTTGTTCCAGAACCACACATGGTCTGCGGGAATGGTGCGGGGATTGGCATTTTTTCTGATGCTTTGTGGTTTCTATTGTTTTTACCGTACCCTTGAAGAAGGCGAAAATCGATCATTCGCTATTCTGACAGGTATTTTCCTTGGCTTGACCGGTTTGACCCATCTTTTTTATGGCATGTTTTTTGCGCTGTGGGTTGTTTGTTTTGGGTTGATCGAATTCAACATCAACGCCTGGAAAAAAACTCTGCTGACTCTATTAACCTCGGCTTTGGTTGGGGCGCCCTGGGCGTTTGTGATGATCACACGATATGGTTTCCAAGTCTTTACAAATGCATTTTCAAGTCACGATAATTATGCGTTTCAGGACACTTTTCTTCAAGGAAGGTTGGGTGCGCTTTTATCCTTTGCGGCTGTGAAGATTACGGAAGCACCGCTCCCCGTATTGGGGTTTGTGTTTTCTGCGGCAGCACTCATCTACCTTTTTACCCAACGGAAGTTTGGCATCCCTGTCGTTTTATTTGTTATGGTGTTCCTGCTTTCACCGGAAAGTGAGCGCTTCCTGGTCTTGGTGATCATTCTTCTCACCGGTATAGGTTTTTCAATAGGGATGGAAAAACTGAAGTCTTTATGGCTTCGAATCGCTTTAGTCGTATGTGTTGTCCTTTCATTCGCTCAAATGGCGGCATATGGTTTGGAAGAAGTCCTCGGATCTGTCCTTTTTCTCAACAAGAATGCGATCGATGTGGCGGATTTTGTTGAAGCAAATGTACCGGAAGATGCCAGGTATTTGTTCGTTGCCGGTCAATCAGAAGCTGAATGGTTCCCATATTTTTTGAGAAGAGAGCCCTTTGTTTCAAAATGGGGCAGCGAGTGGCTAGGCACCTATGACCAACAACGTATTCTGCAGGGAAAGGTGTCTTACTGCAAAGACGGGCAATCCTATCAGTGCCTTAAAGATCTTGAATTGAATGTGGCTGCTGGCGACATTCTCATCACCAAGAAAAATCAAAAAACATTGGCGTATGAACTTGAGACCAGCGGCGCATGCCAGCGTCTGGCTGTTATTGGAATTTATGTTCTTTGGAGCGCGGACTGTCTCGCGCCTTAAAATCACAGGAGAGCTGAATGACCGAACACAAAAATCAAATTTGGCGGATCAATACCCGTTCGCAAAAATTGACGCGCGAATCCGTCCCTGAAACATGGCAGCGCCTTGGCGGGCGCGGATTGATCGCACGCATCATGGTCGATGAAGTAGATGCGAAATGTGACCCGCTCGGACCCGGCAATAAACTTATTTTTACCCCTGGGTTGTTGGTAGGGCATATGCTGTCTTCTACAGATCGCCTCTCAATTGGTGGCAAGTCACCTCTTACCGGTGGTATTAAAGAAGCCAATTCGGGCGGACGTACCGGATATCACATGGCGTTCATGGGTATTCAAGCGTTGATCATCGAAGATGTGCCAGAGCGGGAAGGATATTGGGTTTTGCACCTTTCTTTGAGCGGCGCAAAATGGGAAAAAGCAGATGACCTGGCTGGGCTGGGGGTATATGAAACTGCTCCAAAACTTCTTGAGAAATATGGCGACAAGGTGGCGATTTCGTTGATCGGTCCCGGCGGTGAAATGCGCATGAAATCTGCTGGTATTCAAAATTTGGATAAGGATAAAGTTCCCTCTCGTATCGCTGCTCGCGGCGGGTTGGGCGCTGTCATGGCATCGAAGGGCTTGAAAGCTATTGTATTTGATCATGCTGGCGGGCAGAAACCATCCATTGTTGATACCGAAGCATTCAAGATCGCCCAAAAGGATTACACCCAGTCGGTGATGAATCATCCCCAATCCATCACGTATCGGGATTATGGCACACAAGCCATGCCGCAAATGACCCAGCGGTTTGCTGCCCTGCCCACCCATAACTTTTCTCGCGGTACTTTTTATGATGTGGAAAAGATCAGCGGCGAAACCATGCGGGAATTTTTATTGGCACGCGGTAAACCGTCTGAACCCGCGCACGCCTGTATGGCAGGCTGTACAATTAAATGCTCAAATGTCTTTGGCGGGGAAGATGGCAAGGTCATTGTTTCTCCGTTGGAATATGAGACGGTCGGGTTGATGGGAACGAACCTCGATATCGACTCCCTGGATTCGATCGGACGAATGAACTGGCAGGTGAATGACCTTGGTTTGGATACCATTGAAATAGGCGGTTCCCTGGGTGTTGCGGCAGAAGCTGGCTTGATGCGCTGGGGTAGTGAAGAAGATGCCTTAAAATTGATCGATGAGATTCGCAGCGGCTCGGAGCTTGGGCGAACCTTGGGCGATGGTGCAGTTGCCGTTGGTAAAAAATATAATATCGAGCGTGTCCCGGCAGTAAAAGGACAGGTTATGTCTGCGTATGAGCCGCGTTCCATTAAAGGTACAGGCGTGACGTATGCCACCACGCCTCAAGGTGCAGATCATACCTGCGGACTCACCATTCGTGCTCAGGTTAATCACCTGGATCCGACCCAGCAAAAAGACGCTTCGCTCAACGCACAGTTGAATATGGCTGGGTACGATACCATTGGAGCCTGCATTTTTGCTGGCTTCGGTTATGCTGCCACCCCCGACGGCGTGGTGAAGCGCCTGCTTAAGGCGCGTTACGGCTGGGATGATGTTCCTGATAATATTTTACAGGCACTTGGCAAGGAGACCATCAAACTGGAGCGTGAGTTTAACAAACGTGCCGGATTTACCAAGGAAGATGACCGCCTCCCAAAGTGGATGATGGAAGAAGCCTTACCCGAAAATGGCTCGGTCTTTGATGTCAGTGAAGATGTGCTTGACCACATCTTCGACGGGCTCGAATAGGTCAAAATAAAAAGAGAAAGCTGCACTGAAAGCAGCTTTCTCTTTTTGTAAAAATAGGCATTTTGTAACTTAAGCGGGGTTTGTTTTTTCTTTCAGGCGATACTTCATCAGCATTACTCCAACAATACCAAATAACAATGCAACGATAACGCCCTCATTTGTAGGGGAGAGTATCGGTGCCAGAGGCCCACTGACTTTGATAAAGCCGTTGATCAACAATGGCATACTGAGCGCATTGATCACCTGGTGGAGGAGAAATGCTGCCCAGGTAGATTTACTTAGCAAGCGGATCTCGCCAAATAAAATTGCCGTGGGGAACATCACAAGATAACCTAGAGCCAGAAAAACGGGAATGCTGGTCGTTATGGCGCTTTCGAGCACTGCACGGTCAAGGTAGTAATAGTAGTAAGGTAGATGCCATGACATCCACAAAATGCTGACGATGAAATGATTCAGTAACGGATGAACCTTTGCTGCATCCAGCCGGGGGGTGAGATAGCTGCGCCAGGCAAATTCCTCAAAAAAATTTTTCATCAACGAACCGACGAAGATCATTGCTGCAGCCGATGTGTAGGCGCCAAAGCCTTGTGCAGCAAAACCCTCAGCGGAGATCACATTGAGAAGTGTACCCAGCCCAAAGGTTAGAAGAGCCGCAAGCGGATAAATGAAGATAGCTGCCAGATACCACTTCCAGCTTGAGAGGAGATGAAAGCCAAAGCCAGAATCCTTCCAGCCGTCCCCTCCAAAGGTGCGTAGAGCAAAGCCAGAAAGGGCGGGGCTTGTCAGCCAGATCAATGCTCCCAAACTTTGTAAGGGCGGCATGGTGTTGCCGGTGACGTTGTTTAGCCAGATGCCAAGCCAGCCGCCGCCAACAGTGATGACAGATACGATCATGATATTGCGAATAGTTCTACTCATTTTTATCCTATGTCGATCTTGTAGTTTTTTGTCTCGATCCGTTCAATGGCAGAACGCAGCCATGTTGCTATGGATTGATTATTTACGTAGCCTGCTTCGAGGGTTAGAACGCTGAAAAAGACGATGCGCGGGTCGGTTATGCGTTGCGGGGTGTTTTGGATCATTTGATGCACGCTTTCATAAACCGCCAAGCGCTCTTCTGTTTCTTTTAGTTTATTCCTGAAAATATACAAGATCTCTTTGTCGCTCAGTTGCCCGCTGAAATACACCTGGATCAGGAAGGGTTCTCGTTCATCACGTTTGGGCAGGGGAGTGGCAAGCCATTGGTGAAGTTCGGTTCGCCCTGTTTCGGTGATGTTATAAATTTTCATATCGAGCCTTTCTTCACGCTCGACCACTTCTTTTTCTACAAAACCGCCACCTTCCAATTCTGCGAGTGTGCGATAGATCTGGCTTTGGTTGGCAGGCCAGAAATGCTGCACAGAGGAATCAAAAGCTTTTTTAAGTTCATACCCCGAAAAGGGTTTGAAAGAGAGAAAACCGAGAATTGCGTGTTTAAGTGACATATGCGTATAGATTATATAGTACTTGTATTATAGTATGCGTACTATAATTTATTTGTTTTTTTGTGTCAAGGAGATTAAACGCCTCAAAACTCAACTTGGGCTTGATTCAAACCATTTTTTTGCTTCTAGCTGTTTGCACCCAAGGTGAAGTAGAACGTAGCTCCTGAATCAATTTCTGAATCCACCCAAATACTGCCGCCATGGACTTCCACGATGCGCTTCACGAGGGATAGACCAATGCCGGTACCTTCTGAATCTGGATTGAGTTTGTCGAACAAGCCGAATATCCTTTTATGGAATTCTTTCTTGATGCCAATGCCGTTATCGCGAACATAAAAGATCGGGTATCCATCCTGTGGTAAATGCCCAATTTCGATCGCAGGTTCTTTTTGATCACCCATGAATTTTATTGCGTTATCCACCAGATTTTGAACGACCTCAATAACCCTTTCCTTGTCCACGCAGACGGTGGGAAGGTCGCTGCCGATTGCGATGGAAACTTGTTTTTCTTGCAGTTGCCCTTCCACTCGTTTTAAGGCATCTGCAACAATGCTCCCAAAAGGAACATCTTGCTTTTCGTTCGCAACCCTGCCGATCCGTGAGAGTTCCAGTAATTCGCTGAGCAGGCGGTGCATTTTTTCGGTTGCGTCTGATATGCGCTGAATATCCGTATTCAATCGGTCGAAATTTCCCTTGCGGGCATCTTGTTCGAGATATCCCAGAAAACCGCGAATGGTGATGAGCGGGGATTTAAGGTCGTGTGAAGCTGTATAGGTAAAGCGTTCCAACTCCTCGTTCTTAACCTCAAGTTCACGGATGAGTTTTTCTTGAATGTCAAGCTCTTTCTTTAGTGAGTCTTGTAATCGTGTTTTTTCAATGGCGACCGCCAGACTGGATGCGATGGTCATAATGGGACGGGTGTCTATTTCTGAAAAGGCGTATTCACGTTCGCTGCTTTCCAGTGTAATGACGCCGATGACCTGTTCCGTGGTCATGATCGGAACACTAAAGGAGGAAAGCACGGGTATTTTGTTTGTGTAGATCGCGTTTAGTTCTTTCGACCTTTCTGCCCAATTGCTATCGATCAGTAGCGGTTTTTTCATTTCCATGAGGCGGGTGGTCATACCTTCGCCGTAACGAATGGGGGGGTCTTTTCGCGGTACGCCATCTTCATAATCGTAAGGAAAATGAATTAGGTTTGTGCTTGGGTCGTGAATGGCGATTAAAACATTGCTGGCTTTAAATGCAAGCCGGATCTGCTCACCGGTTTCGTATATTAATTTTTTCAGGTCGCTTTTTTGAACCAATGTCTCACTGATTCCGTGTACCGCATGCAATTCCGCGATCCGTTTCGTTAATTGTTCTTCTGCCAGTTTTCGAGTGGTGATGTCTAGCAGGAAGCCCTGCACAAGCTGTTTGTCCGTGTTCACGACAACCAGACTTTCGTCATACACCCACTTCATTTGGTTGGTTCGGGTGAATAACCGATATTCCAACATCGGCATTCTGCCCTCTTGCAGCGCTTGACGCTCTTCTTCCAATATTCGTTGGCGGTCATCTGGATGTACAAGTGAAAACCATAACCCGGGGTCGTTCTGCCAATCCTCGGGTGAGTACCCTGTCAGGTCGGTGATCTGCGGTCCAACGAAATGCCAGACCCCGGAGTTTCCCGGCTCAGATGTATACAGTACGAGGGGAATGCTTTCCACCAGTCCGCGATAACGGGCTTCAGCCTCTTGCAATTGTGCCTGGAACTTTTTGCGTTCTGCCAGCTCATTTTTGGCGTTCTTGATCGTGTTGTCGAGCCTGCCGATCACCAGCCATTGAAAAACAGTGATAAGTCCCACTGCGAAAGAGAGCGCAACATAATCCCCGAAATAGTTTTCTGCGCTAAATTTATTTATGACTATCCCTCGAGCTTCAAGAGCGCCGTAAATGCCCATCTCTATAATGATCAATGCGCCGATGATGATCGTACCGGTTTTTCCTGCGAGTAATCCTGCTGAAATGATGACTACGATCAAGCCCATGACGGCTATATCTCGAATCCCATTGTTCCTGAAAACCAGTGTGGAAAGCACGATCAATGAAGAGATCAGTGTGACCCAGCTTCCTATGGCTGTGTAGCCAGCATAGGTAAGTACAATGGACAACACGAGAATGCAGCTAAGCACGACCATAAAAGGACGGTTGATATCCAATGCTGCCAAGAGACTGGTGTTTAATAGCGCCGTGCCAAGAACAGCCAGGATAAGCAGCCGCATTCCGGATGGTTCTGAGCCCAAATTTAATGGGTTGGAATTGCTCGTGTTCTTCATTTTGTCTATTAATTCTACTGGATTATTTGAAATTCAACGCAGCACCGGTTGAATTTGTGAAAGTTCTGTAATTTAACAAAAAAACCCTTGAAAGCCACCGCGCTTTAGGGTTTGGGACGTTTTTTGCCCAAATCACGCCTATTTTAGGGTGATATGCGCCTATGTAAATGAAAAGCTGACGTACAAAATATTGTAGTACGTCAGCTCCGGGATCTTTTTATAGTTCTGAGAGAATATCAGCTTTTTTTCTTTCGTAATCTTGCTGTGAGATAAGCCCTTTGTCGAGCATCTGTTTGAGGTCAGCTAATTTGTTAGATGGGTCTTGATTTATTTTTTGTAAGGTCTTTCCATTCTTGATCATCACCGAAAGAATGCTAGGGAGAGAGTTTTTATCTCCTGTGTAAAATTTCCGAGTTACAAAATGGGCAACAAATACTAGTGCAAAAACGACTAGTGGCGTGATTATGCCTAATCCTAAAATAACAAACCACCGGATTACAGGAATACTCAAAAGCTTTGCAATCAGGAGGGCAAGACCGCTAATGATTGGAGCAATAATCAGTGGAAGTACGAAAACTACAAAAATATCAAACATAATTTTTTCGGGATCTCTAAAAACAATTCCTTCAACTACGTCGAAAACCATTATGATTGCCCAAAGAAATAATGGCACCGAAGTGACTACAAGGAAAAGTAGTAGATTGTAATTTTTCCTGATATTCGATACTGTGCTTGGTGTTGCTTGTTCCATAGTTTTTCTCCTTTGATATTGTTGTGTATAAATATTTGATGGCATTAGTTATTCTGATTTAGCTACTCAATAGCAAGTTTCACTTGCAACAAGGGTGCAGAAAAAAACTAACTGAGCGGGGAAAAGCTGAGGAGTAGGAAACTGCTAGAAGTGTGCCGAATTCCCCGAAATCGCATGAAAACAATGTTAGGTGCACGAAAAGCTTGGGCTTATGGAAACAGGAGGCACTAGAAGAGGCTGACACTTACAGGCAGGACAGAAAAGCTATTTCCCAATCTAGTCGACATTATGACATAAGAGCAGGTAAGGCGCAATTAACAAAAAAGAAAAGTTGAAACCCAGACTGCCAATTACCAAAACATATATCACGCCTTTCGGGTGGTATGCAGTGTTAGTTGCACACTGCGTACTTTGTTTGGCAGCGTAAAGTACCCCATTCCATTCTGAACAACCATCTCGGAATCTTTACTGTGAAATATGGAAGATAACTTGATAAAGGGTGAGAGGATGTTTCATTCGTGTGGCTTCTGGTTGAATAAAAAGTCTTTCGATTTGATGAAAAATCGTTCTTTTTATTCCATCAGCCATGCTAATCGTCTGGTTTCTTGGTCCCCTGAACTTTTCGATTTTGCGTACCAACCACCAGACGATTAGGGTTTTTAACCAGTCATTTGGTTGTTGGTGATGTTTTGAGCCACCGGTGGGATACGAACCCACGACCTGACGATTACGAATCGTCTGCTCTGCCAGCTGAGCTACGGTGGCGTTTTTCAAGCGGCGGGATTATAAAGGAATACCAACATTCACGCAAGTTTTTCCATTTTCACGTTGTCTGTAAGTCTGGAGATTTTTCATTGATGCGAATTGCTATGCTTTCCTACCATACCTGCCCCTTGGCTACGTTAGGCGGCAAGGATACGGGCGGAATGAACGTTTATGTCCGCGATTTGACGCGGGAATTGGGGCGGCAAGGCATCCATGTGGATGTTTTCACGCGTTCTCAGGATGAACATGTGCCGCATGTTATTCACGAGCTGGGATTTGGCAATCGGGTGGTTCACATCCCGGCAGGACCAGAAGAACCTCGTAGCAAAAGCGACATTGCCAAATATATCCCTGAGTTTGTTGAAGGGGTGCAAAAGTTTGCGGAAGAGAAGGGCATCACCTACGATGTGATCCACAGTCATTATTGGATGTCAGGGCTGGCAGCAGAAAAGCTAAGCGCCGCCTGGCACGGTATCCCTGTTGTTCACATGTTCCACACCTTGGGCGAGATGAAAAATCGGGTGGCAAGGTCAGAGGATGAAAAAGCAGGGGCAGACCGGCTGCATGGGGAGAGGCAGGTCCTCCGTAAGGCGAACCGGATCATCGTCGCCACGTTGGCTGAGTTGACCCAATTGAGATTTCTCTACCGCGCCGATGCCGCCAAAATGACGGTCATTCCACCTGGAGTGGATACAGGGCACTTTTATCCCATTCCGCCAGATGAGGCAAAGCAATTCATTGGATTACAGCCTGAAAACCGCATGATCCTTTTTGTTGGGCGCATCGAACCGCTAAAGGGGGTAGATACGCTGATCAAAGCCATGTCTTGCTTGGATATGAATTTAACAAGCAGAGATCGTCCAGTCCATCTGGCAATCATTGGTGGCGAACCCGATGTTGACCAAGCCGAAATGACCGAAGAGATGGCGCGCCTGCAATCCATGTGTGATGACCTTTGCATGGGCGGCATGGTCCTATTTTTGGGCAAGCGTGCGCAGGATACCCTTCCTTATTATTATTCCGCCGCCGAATTATTGGTGATGCCTTCATTGTATGAATCTTTTGGCATGGTGGCATTGGAAGCCATGGCGAGCGGCATTCCGGTCATCGCTTCGGAAGTTGGCGGGCTAGGTTATCTCGTTCAAGATGGCGTAACCGGTTACACCGTACCAGATAGCGACCCTGGCGTTCTGTGTGAAAGGCTATCTTCTCTTTTGGGAAATAACGAGCTGCGCACCTCGATGGGCGAGAAGGCTGCTGAATACGCAAAAGATTATGCCTGGGAGAAGATCGCGACTTCGATTATTAAAGTGTATGAAGAAGTGTCTCGCGAGCCGCGGATACAGTAAGAATAAAAAAACGCCTCAGGATGGACCTGAAGCGTTTTTGAACCATTTTTATTCCCTTAGTTTGACATGAAAGAGCGTTGATCCGTCTATATCCTGCAGGCGAATCTCGAAGCGGTCTTTGTATTTACTGATTAATTTGGATAGTTGTTTATGACCGTACGTGCGCGGGTCGAAGGCAGGGTCAAGTTGATATAGCGCATTGCCCATACTGGATAATGCCGCCCAACCATCCTGTTGCACTGCCATTTCAAATGCCTGTGTCAACATAGGGACGGGGTCAAGTTCCTGGTCTTCTTTTTTCTTTGCCCCACCCTTGACCGGTTTTTGCGTAGGTGCGGTTTTCTTGGTCGTGACCAAATTCTCAGTATATACAAACACATCGCAGGCATTTACGAACGGTTTAGGTGTCTTCTTTTCACCAATACCCATAACGAAGATGCCTGTTTCACGGATGCGCGTTGCCAGTCTGGTATAGTCGCTGTCACTAGAAACAAGGCAGAAACCGTCTACAACACCGGTGTGCAAAATATCCATGGCGTCAATGATCATGGCACTATCTGTTGCATTTTTACCGATGGTATAGCGGAATTGCTGGATGGGTTGGAAGGCATGGAAATTAAGCGTATCCTTCCATGAATTCATACTACTGGTTGTCCAATCGCCATAGATGCGGCGGACGGTCACTTGCCCATGTCTGCCGGCTTCCACCAGCATTTGGGCGAGCAGCCCCGCTTGTGCGTTATCGCCGTCGATCAACATGGCGATCTTGCTGCGTGCAAGGGTTTTCAATTGGTTTTCTGGCATAAAGCGATTATACCTGTTTGTTTTTATAGAATGCGCTCACTTTGCTCCTCGAGAAGGTAAGTTCAACTGAATTCCGTAACCGAAAACTGCGCATAGTGAGACTATGATAAAATTTAATATCCTAAATACACAGAGGCCGCATGAAGGAAAGATTTTTCACGCTAGTCAACTTAAAATCGGAAGAAATACGGCTGGCTTTTTCTCTTTGGGTGTTGATCGCGATCAACACCTTTGTTTTAGAACTGGCGGATGTTGTGGCGACGGCGGGTTTTGTGAGTAATCTCGGGGTGGATCGAATTCCCTGGTTATGGATCGTCACCACATTGATCACCATATTGGCGGCAGGTTTTTATCTTGTTTTTATTGACCGTTATCCCAGGCTGCAATTGGTCATTTGGTTGCTGATCGGGCTTGCCATACTTTACCTGTTACTGGAATTTCTTTTTGCTTTTAATGCCCCTCATTGGTTTACATACCCAGTTCTTTATCTTTTAGCGGATCAACAATTTATGATCCTGCCGCTGGCTTTTTGGGCATTGGCAAGTGATGTGTTTGCGGTCACAGAGTCGAAGCGCGTGTTTCCCTTTATCGCCTCTGGCGCAGTTATCGGCGGCTTGTTGGGCAATGGTGCGGCGGCTTTGGTTACGTATCTGGCTGAGAAATACACCTTTGGATTAACACAGATATTCATTGCCATAGCTGTGGTTTTGATCGCCAGTGCGGTTTATCTGCGGGTTATGTTTATAAACGTAAACATACGAACACGCCAGACTCGTGAGGAAAATGCGAGCTTGGGCGAAACGATAAAGATCGGCATGGATTATTTTTTGAACATTCCTTTGTTCAAAGCGGTTGGGATGTTGATGTTCCTGGCTGGTCTGATCTTAACCTTGCTGGAATTTAACTTTCTTTCGGTGATTAATAATTCAGTTCATAGCGACCTTGAATTTCAAAGATTTCTGGGATATTACAAGGCAGTGCAAACCTCTGGGCTGCTCGCGTTTCAATGGTTGATCACAAGCCGATGGCTATCGAAGATCGAGTTAAAAAACTCTTTCTCTGTGTTTCCTATATCCCTGGCAGTGGCTAGCAGCTTGGCGTTGTCTCTTCCGGCCTTATTTGGAGCGGCAACTGCTCGTTTTATTGCGCGAACAGTTTACTCAGCCTGGGATGACCCCGCTCGCAAAGCCTTGCAAGGACTGGTACCTGATGAAAAGCGCGGTCGTATATCCGCTTTTATGGATAGTTATTTCATTACAACTGCCACCATTGTAGGCTGTTTGATCCTTGTACTTCTTTTTGGGCTTGTTTCAGCCGGTTTGATATCCCGGGAGGCAGCTGTTGTGGTTTACCTTGGGATTGCCATTGTCGCCTCGCTTATTGCTGTATTGGTTTTTGTCTGGCTTCGAAGAGAGTACGATACCAGTATGTTGAATTACCGGTTGTCACGGTCAAAGCGCAAAAGCGTGCTTGATGGGATTGAGTTTTAACCCGCATGCTTGTCTTCCCTGAAGTTGGCCTCGTGATCCACGATCTGGTTGATGGAAACTCCCGTTACATTGATGACTATCTGAAAATATACGAGAACTTGTTTCCACAATATATCCGCTATCTGCCGCTGATGCGCCAGCGGGCTGAAAAAAAAGCAGACCGTTCCGTCAATGAAAGATGGCATCAATGGTTGTTGGTGATGAATGATAACCCCGTCGGCATCATCGGCTTTTTATACAATCAAAAAAGGAACGTGGGGCTTCTTATGGATTTTGCCATCTACCCTGAAGCCCGGAAGGTGCATGCAGGGGAGAATGTTCTTTTTTCTGAATTTGTACTTAAGCACTCCATGCAACAACTGCTTGAAGATGCCAATGAAAATCGTTTTACTGCCCCAGTCTGCCTGGCGGCGGAAGTTGAACATCCGGCACTGCTAAAGAAATATGAAGAATATGGATATGTAAAGTTCCCAGTTGAGTATTTTGAGCCGCCCTCTACCCCTGAGTTGGAAAAAGTTGGTGATAAAATTCGGGAACTTGGCAAAATGGATTTTGGGCGAATGTATATTGGCGCCTTTCAGATACCGGGTCACCCATTTGACCCGAAAGACTCAAAAATAATCAAAACCATTCTTCTAGCGTTCTTAGAGGATCACTACCAATTGCCTTTCGATCATTGGCTTGTACAAAAGGTAATCCATGAAATTCCCGTTTAGGAGAGATATCCATGACTGAGAAAATTGAAACCATGTCGATCGGAAAGGTCAAGGGAAGATTTATCAGCCTTCAGACCAAGCTGATCTTGGGATTTACCCTGATCTTTACCATCGTTTTCGCCTCTACATATTACTGGTTTTATGATTTTGCTCAAAAAGAGGCTATGAATCAAATCAAAGAAGGTTTGTACGATACCATCATCGGTGCTACTCAAACGGGCATTCTGGATGCAGGCGATACAGTTCAGATCATTAATGGCGATGACCTGGAGGGTTTGGTAAATGAAGGACAGGTGCGCGCGGATGGGTTGACGGATGATGCACGCTATTGGAGCCAGGTGGAAGTTTTGTGCGAAATTCGGCGCGTTGAACCCCGTGCAAGTCCTTATACCTATATTGCCGGTGAAACGCCCGGTGAGATCATCTTTATTGCCAGTTGGGGCGCTTGTTTACCAAACCCCGATTGGGACCAGTTTGTGAAGTTTCGCATCCCTTACACGACGAACACCGGACCCAACCTTGCCGGGCTGGAGCAGGTGGTTTTTCAAACAGATAACGGTTGGTGTACGTATGACGATTTGAATTGCGTACCTGAAATCTACGGTGATAAGTTCGGGTCGTGGGTTTCTGCGTATGCACCCATTAAGAATTCAAAAGGTGAAACGGTTGGCGCTCTAGGCATAGATTTCACCTCCACGTATGTTAACCAGGTGCGTGAGCAGATCCTGAAGAGTATCTATATCGCCTTTTCGATTACATACATAATTCTTGTTGTTCTGGTCTATTTTGTGTCGCAATTCCTCACCCGCCCTATGGTTGGGCTGACGCGTGCCGCCGAGCAGATCGGTGAGGGTAATTATGAAGTCGGGTTGAAATATCTGAGCGAATTGGGGCTTTCCGATAAATATCCAGACGAGATCGAGACCATGCAGGGCGTGTTCAAAGGCATGGTAGATAAAGTCTATAAACGCGAAGAAGTTCTTCGCCAACAACTGCGAGATTTAAAGATCGAGATTGATCAATCCAAGCGTCAGAAACAGGTTAGTGAGATCGTAGATTCGGAATTCTTTCAGGACCTGCGCACCAAAGCTCAAAAGATGCGCGATCAGCAAAAATCCAGAGAATAATTACTGGGTAGATGTCTTAATGCCGTCCATGCATTCGATTCCGACAATCATCGTAAGTAACTTCGCGGAAGCACACATTGACTTTCTGGGACGTTGCGCAGACCCGAAAGAGCGCGAAGAACTGATTCTTAGCGAAGCCTATCATGCGGATCGGACTTTGTTATGGGCAGGCGACCCTAAGCTGGTTTTTGTCAGCTATCCAATTGCGCATGCAAACCTGATCAAAGAACGTCTCAATTTTCAGGGAAGTGAACACGCCTTCCCTGAAAACCCCACATTTTATCTGTGCAAAGATATTCTGCGTGAACCCTCCTTAATAGAAAAGATCGTAAACTTTGCGGGGAGAGACCGCGTTGTTAATATGATCCCGTATGCGGCCACCCTCGAGTTTTACGAACTGGTGGCTTTTCTTCGTTCCCAACATAATCTTGATGTTAAAACACCCGAAACTCCCGAACCCAAAGATTTTTGGTTAAGGGATTATATCGACACCAAAAATGGCTTCCGTTCCCTCGCATCCATGTGGTTGAACAATGCGGAGGAACTCTTAACGCTTGGCTTCTCCTGCTACAACATGGATCAGGCGATTCGGGTGGTGGATTGGTTTAGTAAAAAAGGGGAAGCCTGCGTTGTAAAAGCGGACACTGGTGAGAGCGGCATTGGTACGGTTGTCATTGAAGCATATACAGACTCGGAAAGACCAAAGGTTTTTGAACGTCTGAAGCAAGACCCGTATTTTGCAAATGAACCAATTGTTGTGGAACGATTTGTTCCATCTCGCGATCAGGTTTCACCGTCGCTCGAAGTGAGAGTGCCCCGCCTGGGGCAGGGCAAACCAGAGATCACCTATCTTTCGGGACAGCTGTTTTTGAATTTCGGTGATTTTTGCGGGATACAAGTGGATAAGAGTCTTTATCAGGCATCCTGGTATCCTCAACTTGCGGCCAGTGGTTTACTCTTCGCGGAACGATTGCAAGAGATGGGGTATGTAGGACACTTCGATATGGATTGCGTCGTTCAAAACGACGGGCATTTATACCTTCTTGAGATCAATGCCCGTCGTACTGGCGGGACACACGTCCATGAATTTGCCAGGCATTTTTATGGTGATGATTACATCGACAAGGCTTCGTTCATTAGTTACGAAGCAATGGATTCTGGAGACATTACAGATGCCCAGGAACTTTTGGATATCCTGAATGAATATCTTCTTCCGATCAATGGGGATAATCGATACGGGTTGGTAGTGACAATAACCCGTGCGCTTCATAACCATCGTTTTGGCTGTATCGCTGTTGCCCCAACCTCCGACCTCGCCTTGAAATTACAACAGGATGTTCAAGCACATATCCGTAGACACAAGGCTTGATGTTAGTTATGGGGCAGGCTTGACGACGCCGAGATCTGCAGGAGTGCCGCCAAAAAGATTGATATCCCGGCAAGATTGTTTGTCTAAGCGTAACAAAGTGAGATCGTTTGTGGTTGCATCCACCTGGATCACGGTGTCTTTTTGATAGGTTGTATCTACAGTAAGTTTGAAAGTGATCTGAGTTTGAACAGGGAGGCTATTGACGCAGACCTTTTTATCAGGATGAGATCGTCCTTCATCCACTGCTCGAAGCAGAGAGCATAAATTCGGAAGGTCTCCAGTTCCTGTATTTTTAACGGTGACATATGCATTTGTCACTTCGCCCATACCATTTAGAATATCAATGCCTGTATCGCAGCCAAGGATTTCCACCGAAACAGATTGAATTGTCGGCTGTGTCTCGGTTGGGAGTAGCTGGTCAGTTACGGCTGAAGTTGGAGGCGCGACTTCCGTCATTGTTACTGGGATGGATGTATTATTCCCTTGGGAGGGTATCAAAGTTGAGTTTTGAGTGGGCGGTTGAATGATAAGCGGCGTTGCAGACACAATAACAGGAGTGCTGGATGAGATTGCAGTTTGTATGGGGAGCGGGCGCGGTGCGCCGCCCAGAATGTCGCATGATGAAATAAGAATTGCAATGAAAAGTGTGGATATTTTTTTCATGTATTAAATCCTCTTGAATTGTGGCTGGGTTTTGTAGAATACTGAGCCGGACGAGCGACCCTTATGGGCTATATTGTGCCACTAATTCTTTAGGTTTGTAAAAATTGGCGATATAATAGAAATATGACAAGTTTGGCATCTTTTTGTTGTAAGGCATTTTGGATTAAAACATGCTGAACGCCAGATTATGAACGTTATTCTCTATTATTTCTTAATACAACCCGGATTTGATACATGTCTTCCCTAAAACAGTCCATTTTTTTAGTTTCGGTTTATTTGGCGGCAATTTTCCTTTTGGCGCAATTTGATTATTCAGATTCGCCAATTATTGACTTTGCCAAATATTTTTATTTTGCCGTAATGGTGGCAGTCCCATTAACTGTCTTTTTTCCGTACACGACCAGGGTAAACGTTTCAGTCCCGGTTATTTTGTGGGGGTGTGTTTATTTTGTAATGCTGCAAATGTTGGACCGCACTGTGTCAGCCCCAAATAGCACCTTCACCATCATACTTCTTGAGTTTGTCTTGTTGTTGATCGGGGTCTGGCTTGCTTATCAATTGGCAAATGGGATCAGTCACGCCGAATCCATTCTTGACGCCATGGCAATAAGCGCTTTTCCCAATAGGGTTAGAAATATCAATGAAGCCTCAAAACAAATCAAACTCGAGATCACCCGTAGCCGTCGTTACTATCGACCGTTATGTTTGGTGGTTCTAAGCACTGAAGTGCCAAATTCTGAATTTTCAGATAAATTATTTTTGAATATTCAACATGACCTGGCGAATAGATTTTCTTTTGCACGTATAGGTCAGGTGATTGATGAATACGTTCGGCAGACAGACATGGTTTTTCGTGATGAACGCGACCGTTTCATTGTATTGTGCCCTGAAACGAACCACGAGAGTTCTGTACTGCTTGCTGAGAGGATTAGCGAAGTTGTACTGAAAAAGACAGGTGTAAGTACGATGCTTGGTGTTGCTGCGTTTCCAGATGATGCTTTGAATTTCGACGATTTGATGGATGTTGCCCTGAGCCGATTGGTGAGCCCCAAGATCGTTGTGAAAAAACAGGATTCTGTCGAAACACAAATTTCCTAAAATTTATATATTTTTTTGGAGTCAGCAAATGCCAGTGAAGGATATTCAATGGGTAAGGACATTTGACCCCAATAAGCGATGGTTTGTTGGGGCGGAATACATTCGAGTAAAGCGGATGATGGATCTGTTTTTGGTGGTTATTTCTTCACCTTTTTGGCTTGCGGTAATAGGGGTGGCGGCACTCGCAATTTGGATAGAATCTCCCGGGGCACCGGTATTCTTTACCCAAAAACGAACAGGCAGGGGCGGAAAGCTTTATGCGATGTACAAATTTCGTTCGATGGTTCCAAATGCCGAAGAATTAAAGATCAAATATGCACATCTAAATGAGTTGCAATGGCCTGAGTTTAAGATCAAGAATGACCCCCGAGTTACTAAGGTAGGGCGTGTATTAAGAAGAACCAGCATCGATGAGCTGCCGCAACTATTTAATGTTCTGAAGGGCGAAATGAGTCTGGTCGGCCCACGACCGGCGGATTATGGACCTGAAACTTTTAAGTTGTGGCAGACAGAGCGTTTGGACGTTTTACCGGGGTTGACCGGGCTATGGCAAGTAACTGCGCGGGGTGCTGTGGATGTGGATGAGCGCTCTAGACTTGACATAATATATGTTGACCGGGCTAGTATCTGGTTTGATATTGTGATTTTGTTCAAGACGGTTTCTGCTGTTATAAAACCTCCCGGTACTGTATAGCCTTTTCGTTTGGCTGGCATTTATATATATCCATCAAATTTTTAAAAAGCAAAAGCAGGGTTCTATGTTACTGACTATGTTTGCGTTATTGTTTTGGGGGGCAGTTTTTTTTATTATTTATACATACTTTGGGTATCCTCTAATTATTTGGCTTTTGGCTTCGCTCAAACGATCACGTGTTGATTATCCAGATTATTTTCCAACTGTAACCTTGTTGATCGCAGCTTATAATGAAGAGAATGATATTGCCCGGAAGATCGAGAACTCACTTGCTCTTGATTATCCGACAGGGAAATTGCAAATCCTTATCGCTGCTGACGGCTCATCGGATCGAACTCCGGATATTGTTAGGCAGTATGAGGCGCGTGGTGTTGAGTTGAGTTTTGTTCCGGAGCGGGGCGGAAAAATGGCGGCAATCACCAGGGCGATAACTTTTTCGGCCCGGGGAGATATCATAATTATTTCTGATGCTAATAATGATTATGATAGTCAGGCCGTAAAACATTTAGTTTTCCCTTTTGCTGATCCGACCGTCGGTGTAACAACGGGTGCAAAGACGATCCTAGAGGATGGCAGGCATCTGAGTTCCTCCGAAGGGCTTTATTGGCGTTATGAATCGCAGATCAAATCGAATGAAACAAAATTAGGTACTTGTGTTATAGCTGTTGGTGAAATTATTGCATTCCGTCGGGCGCAATTTTCTCCTCCTCAACAAAAGATAATCAATGATGACCATTATCTGGTCATGGACTTTATCCATAAAGGATATAAGATCATCTACACACCAGCCGCTCGTTCTTATGAGCATGTCTCAAAGACTGCGCTTGATGAAGTTGTTCGGCGTACTCGTATGAATGCCGGGTTATTTCAGACAATTTTCATGTCAGGAAAATTCCTTCCTTTTAATAGACCTTTTGTCGTTTGGCAGATTATTTCCCACAAATTTTTCAGAGCATTTGTTCCATTTGCCATGATTTTGGCGCTAGTGTCGAATATGTTATGCGTTTTATTATCTCCTTATTCTTCAACAAGATTAATGCCTGCTACTTTAAGTACTGCAGCCCTGATTGGACAAGTCCTTTTTTATTTTGCTGCCCTTTTGGGTAATGTTTTTAAGGTTGGCGGTCTGCTTGGTAAGCTGTTATATTTACCAACCTTTCTTGTAAATTCCAATCTGGCAACTGCCAAAGGATTTTACAGTTTTTTAACGAACAGGCAGCAACATATTTGGCAGCGAGTTCAAAGGTAAAAGATTCTGGTTTTAGGTGTATAAGTGAAAAGCGAAAATCTCTATTCTCCCAAAGCATTAATTGTTGATATTTCAGATAATTTTGGTGGTGCGAATGCACGGGTATTAGCATTGATGAAATCCCTTCCGACAGACAGGATCGGACTTGCTACCATCAAGAAAAGCAGAATCGCTTCGGAGTTGGAAAAATTGGGATATGATGTGTTTCGGTTGGCTGAACATAAGTTCGACCCACGTATACCGATTCGAATGAGTCGCGTGATCCGTGATTATGGTTTTGAAGTAGTCGATACACAGAATCCGCAATCCAAATTATGGGGAAGCATTGCTGCCTTTTTGGGTGGGCACACCTTGTGTCTACTTTAAATAGTTGGTACATGAACGAACATCCTAAGTATAGCCTGCGTTGGTTTGTATACTCCATAATGGAAATTCTGACTAATTTTGCTTTATCCAGGTACATTGTCGTATCACGTGAAATTCAGCAAGATATGATTGAAATAGGAGTACCAAAGGATAAAATAGATCTTATTTATAATGCCGTTAATCTTGATGCATCAAAAATAGTAGGGAGAAAAAAAGATCTTTTGGAGAAATACCAGTGGGACGAAAATGCCATTATATGTTTTGCCGCCGGGCGGCTGGAATGGGCAAAGGCTCACGACGATCTTATTAACGCCATGGCTCTGGCTCGCAAAAAAAACAAAAATTTATATTGTTTAATTGCGGGTGAAGGCAGATTGTATGGATCTTTGATGGAGAAAATCAGTCAAGCTGAATTGGATGGAAAAGTTGTTTTGTGCGGTCACCTTGAACATGGAGACTTGCTGAAAATATTAAAGGCTTGTGATATATACATTATGCCTTCCCGCACAGAAGGTACGCCGGTTGCATTGCTAGAAGCTGCGGCGTTGGGTAAGCCAATTATTGCATCACGTGTTGGTGGAATCCCTGAGTTGGTGAGTAACGAGGAACACGCATTACTTTTTGAGAAAGGCAACTTTGATGCCCTGAGCGAATCTATACTTAAAATGGCGGAGAATGAGGAGTTGGCTGCTTTTCTTGGAAACCAGGCTCGAATGAAAACCGAATCGTCTTTTTCTGTCAGTTTTCAGGCTCAAGCAACTGTGGATGCGTATCTTAAAGCGTGTAAATAACTTAGTATAAATACGGAGAATAAAATGAGTAAAAGAAACTGGCTTGATGGATCATTTTTATATGTTGCAATTATAATTTATATAATTGCAGGTTTTTCGACCTTGATTGCTGGGGATCAATTGGCAGACATGCTGTTTGATGAAGATAAATATTTTGAGAACATGGGTGCAATTGGTTTTTTTGTTACATCCTTGGTCTTTTTGTATGGCTTTATAAAGACTCTTAAACTAAAGTCTGCTGGTGTTTATTTTTATTTTAGACTGGCAATTCTCTTTGGGTTGTTTTTTCTTTTCTTTTTTGGCGGTGGCGAAGAGATTAGTTGGGGGCAAAGGATTTTTAATATTCAAACACCCGAATCATTGTCAAAGATAAATACTCAGGATGAAACCAACGTTCATAATATCGGGTTGTTTGAAAATAAGATCCATTTCGAAACCATCTTTGACATGTTCTGGGTGTCTTTGACGTTAGCACTTCCCTTGGTGGTAAAATTTAATAAGACCATAGGTGCTTTTTTAGATAAATTCTTTTCTACACCTCGCATTTACATCGGACTTCTTTTTCTGTTTAATTACTTATGGGCTAAAGTAGCAACGATTTTATTTAAGAGTCAGTATGGTTTTGAGTTATTGCCTTTTGTACAAGCAGTACAAGAAGTTAAAGAAAGCAATTACGCTCTTTTATTTGTGCTTGTGGCAATTGACATAATCAGAGACCGTTCAAAAGTTTGATATTTCTAGTTTTGATTGCCCAAATTCTTTGGTTTTTAGAAAAAGTGAGTAGATATGACAGTGCAAAGAAACGATTTTTATTATTTATTGTCTGTGGTTGCTCTTTCTGGTCTCGCAGCTTACGCCTTAGGTAATTCAAATTCGAATATTCAATTATATGGACTTGCTGGCTTGATGGGAATAGCATTGGTCCTGGCGGTAATTGTAAAGCCAAATTTAGGGGCTAATGTATTGATTATTGCCATCTACTCGAATGTTTCTGCAAACATGTCGGATATGGGATACCCAGGAATAATTAAACCATTAGTTGCTGTTGTGTTTAGCGCAATTATGATTCGTAATTATTATGCCGGACAACTTCCGGTAGATCGCCGAAATACTGCTTTTACCGAAACGTTTTTAATTTTGTATTTTCTTGTGTTAGCTGCTTCTTATTTGGTTGCGTCAAATAAAGACAGAGCACTCACCGATGTCGTTGACCTTGGAAAAGATTTGGTAATCCTTTATACAATCCTTTTCTCTGTTCGGACATGGAAAACATGGAAGCAAGCTGTATGGATGTTGACAATTGTTACTTTTGTATTGTGCTTATTGGGGGTTTACCAAATTATCACCGGGACGCGTACTCAAGAATTTTTTAGATTTTCAACCATTGGCGTTACTAGTGTTGTTGATAGTGACAATGGAACCACTGCAAGGATTGGAGGACCGGTTCATGATCCAAATCTTTGGGCTCAAGTTATCGTTGCAGTAACACCTTTTTTGATATTTCGCATTATTCATGAAGCACAGCTTAAGTGGAAAGTGGTGGCTGCGGGAATGTTGGTGCCGTTGCTAATCGTTCTACTGGATACTTATAGTCGCGGTGGGTATCTTGCTTTTATCGTAATCTTGATTTTAGTTATTTTTGTTTTTGAAATAAAACGGATAAATCCTGTTGGGGCGGTGCTTACTTTTGCCTTTTTGATTTTATTGATCCCGTTCTTGCCTTCGAATTATGTTGCTCGTTTTGATAGTTTGTCTTTGCTTACATCATCATCGCAGGAAGGTTCTGGCATTTACGAAGATAGTTCCCTCCGCCAGCGGAGTAGTGTTATGCAAACTGCTCTATTGATGTTTGTCCAAAACCCTTTGCTTGGTGTAGGTGCTGGAAATTTTAGAAATAATTATCAAAAATATAATCAGATTTTGGGGCTTGAAGCTAGATACGGAGAAGTAGAAGCTCATTCTTTGTATACACAGATTGCAGCCGAAACAGGATTGTTGGGGCTGATAGCTTTTATCGGTATTATGATTTCGTTATTTATAGCGTTATCTAAAGCAGTGAAGTCCATAGAGCATTTGCAAAAATTAAGGCATTATCTGCCTTGGCTTTCAGCTCTTCAAGCATCTTTGGTTGGGTATTTAGTTGCAGCCACTTTTTTACACAATGTTTACATCAGGTACTTTTGGATTTTAGTAGCTCTTTCAATGACTGCAATTCAACTAGTTGATGAGCAAGTTAAGGAAGCGGATCAAATATTAATTGGAAAAACCTCTTGACGGATACTATAAATGACAATCATGTAGCACGTAAAGCGGGCAAGGGGGCTTTTTGGGTTTTTTTAGCTTATGCTTTAAGTAAGGTCGTTGTTCTTTTGACGACTTCTATTTTGGCAAGGCTTCTTGCCAAAGATGATTTTGGTTTAGTCGCTGTAGCGGTGATTGCCATTAATTATCTTTCTGTAATAAAGGATTTAGGGCTTGGTGTTGCGTTAATTCAGCGTCGTGATAATGTAGATGATGCTGCCAACACAGTGTTTTCTATTAATGTGATTGTTGGCTTCTTTTTGTCATTAATTGTATTCCCCATTGCGCCGTTTGTGGCAGATTATTTTAACGAGCCAGCGGTTGTGTCAGTTATAAGATGGTTAGGCACTTCTTTTGCCATCAATGCGCTCGGCTCTGTTCATATTGTTTTACTTACCCGGGAATTGGATTTCCGTAAAAAGTTTATTCCAGATATTAGTAATGTAATTGTAAAGGGTGTTGTTTCGATCGGATTGGCTGTTACAGGATTTGGCGTTTGGGCGTTGGTTTTTGGCCAGATTGCTGGGTCGGTTGTTTCAGTAATTGCGGTGTGGTTAATATTTCCTTGGCGACCTAAGATAATGATAAAGAAAACACTGGCGTCTGCTATGTTGAAATTTGGTGCCTCAGTGTTCGGCGAAGATATACTTAGTGTGTTTATTGAGAACTTTGACTATATTGTAGTAGGCAGGGTGTTTGGATTAGCGCAATTAAGCGTATATACACTTGCATTTAGACTTCCTGAAATGCTTTTGATTGGTATCCTGTGGGTTATTGCTGGCATTACATATCCAGCTTTTTCTACTATTCAAGACAAGCCTGATGAAATGCGCCGAGGAATGTTGTTTACGACAAGGTTTTTGCAAATGTTTGCTATGCCAATCTCTTTAGGATTGCTTCTTGCCGCTGCACCTATTGTCCGTGTCGTGTTCGGTGATGAGTGGCTTGAGGTTATCCCTGTCTTGCGTGTCTTGGCGTTGTATGCTTGGATTTATTCTGTCGGGTTTCATGTTGGTGATATTTATAAAGCGATAGGAAGACCGGATATACAATTAAAGTTGACTATCTTTACTTTGATATTAATTGTTCCTTTTATAACATTTGGGTCGAAATTTGGTTTGGTTGGAGTAGCTTGGGGGCACTTAAGTGCTGCTTTGATTTATCAAAGTGTTAGCATTATTGTAGCGGCGCGCTTTATAAACATTCCAGTTACTGATATATTGAAAGAACTTAAGCCTTCCTTTCAGGCTTCCAGTGCTATGGCGCCTGTAGTTTTAGCTACCTTGTTTTTGACGAAGAACTACAGCCCGTACATTCAACTGCCTTTAGTTGTAATACTAGGTGCATTTTGTTATGGGGTCGTTTTATGGGGTGTCGAAAGGGAGAATTTGCTAAAAATGTTACGAGTTGTAGGTGTTGATATTCAGAAAAATGAAGCTTAAGAAAATATTTTACAGGCTAATTGCTTGGAAAACAGAGTAGTTTTTTGTTCGGTGACCTTTTGTCTTTTATATTAAAACTCTTTTAAACTTACGACCTGATATTTTTTGAAATCTAGAGAATCGCAAATCGAGGATCAACCTGTCATTATTTATGTAAGAGATATGCAGTAAAAAGATGCGTTTTTGTTGTTTCGTTCAAGTTTGAGTTTTGGAGAAAATATGCGAGTCCTCTTGATGTTGAGCGGCCTTCCTTTGAGTGGGGGTGAGCGAAGTTTGGTGTCGGTTCTTCCATACCTTAAAAAGACGGATGGGCTTACGCCTTTATTGTGTACTCTTAATACGCACCGGGATGGACCTCTCGTTGACGAGTTTAATAAGACTGGAATTGAGCGATTTGATCTTGATGCAAAACGTTTAGTAGATCCAGCGAGTTGGGTGCGGTTCCTTAATTTGCTTCGAGAGAAAAAAATAGATCTAATTAATTCTCAAGATCAATATACTAATATATTTGCCGCTTTAGCTTTTTGGTTTACCAATATACCTGTGGTGATGACTCGTCATGTTATGCAGGACCCTGCGGATACGCTGCGAGAGTCGATTCGGGCACGTATGGTTTTATGGGCTACTCGCAGCAGTGCTCACAAACTTATTGCTGTATCAGATGCTGTACGAAAGAATTTAGGGAGCCACGCGGGCGTATCGCTTTCAAAGATCGAAACAATTTATAATGGAATTGATGTGGAGCGTTTTATAGTTAATAAGGAAAAGGAAGATATTCGCCTAGAGCTAGGATGGGGTTTAGAGGAAAAAATAATTATTATGGTTGCAGTATTAAGGCGTGGAAAAGGGCATGAAGTCCTTTTCGATGCAATTCCTCGCATTATGTCAGCAAATCCATCAGCGCGCATAAAACTAATTGGTGATGGCGAATTAAACACCGTACTTCGACAACAAGCCGTCCAATTTGGAGAAGTGGTTGAATTTCTTGGAGAAAGAATGGATGTGCCTGTGTTGCTAAAAGCTAGTGATGTTTTGGTTTTACCCTCTTGGAGTGAAGCCCTTCCAACAGTACTTATTGAGGCTGGAGCTGCTTCCTTGCCGGTTGTTGCAACTGATGTTGGCGGTACTGCAGAGATTGTTATGGATGGGGATACGGGTTATGTTGTCCAACCAGGCGATTCGGTGTCATTGGCTGAGAAATTGATCAAGATACTGAGTGATAGTGAAAGCGCTCGAGAAATGGGTCGGCGTGCTCGCGATCGGGTTCAAAAATTATTTTCATTGCAGCGTCAGTCCGATCTTATGTTTTCACTTTATAAAAGAACCTTGGGTGGTTTATGAAAATCCTTTATAACCTTTCATATCCTGGTGATCGATTAGATGTACAGCGTGCTGGGCATATAGTCCGTGCAAATGCCATATTAAATGGATTGGAAGCTCTAGGACACACAGTTATTAGAATCGAAGCCGCTGAAGATAAAGAGGCGCGCCTTGCAGTAAGTACCTACCAAAATCTTATCAAGAATCGCTTGCCATCCTCGATTGCCTTGAAATTGCGTGATGTCGGCAGGGTTGTGCAAAGCCGTCGTTACGCTCATCGTTTGATTGAGGCAATTGAGCACCATCGCCCAGATTGTATTTTAGAGACTCACGTGCCATTTAATTTAGCGGGCAAGTTAGCTTCGGATAAAACAGGAACACCTCTTATTATTGATGATGTCGCGCCTGTTTGGGAAGAGGAACTGCAGTATGGAGTGGGATTTAAAAGTTTAGCGCAAAAAACATATCAGCAGGTTGCGAATCGTGCAAACTTGTTGATCGCTGTAAATAAAACTTTGAAAAAATATTTGCTTGAGCAGGGTTTGCCTGAAAAGAAAATCCTTGTTGTAGAAAATGGTATTGATGGATTATTATTTAATCCACTCGTGGATGGACGTAAATACAGAGCTCAATATGGTTTTCGTGAAGATGAGGTGGTATTGGTTTTTGTAGGTTCTTTTCAGCCATATCATCGTGTTGATTTCCTGCTTAATGCTTTTGCGAACATCGTCACCAAACAGCCTGCCCGACTGCTCTTTGTTGGAGATGGTAATCACAGGCCAGAAGCAGAGGTTCTCGCGAAACGCTTATGCTGCGGCTGGCGATATTGCCGTAATGCCAGCTACAAACGAGTATGGGAACCCTATGAAGGTTTATGAGTATATGGCACTTGGCAAGGCAGTGATTGCTCCGAATCAAGACACTATTACAGAGATTGCGAAACATAATCAGAACGCGTATTTATTTGAGCCTGAAAATGTTCAATCCCTTGGTTTGGCGATTCAGATGCTTATCGAGGACGCAAATCTCCGGCGGATACTTAGTGAAAATGCAGGCAAATTAGCCTCATCTTTTACCTGGCAAACGCGCGCAAAAGTATTAGAGCAGGCGATCCTGAAAATAATATAAAAACATAACTGCAGAAAATCAATCAGCGATCGTCTGTTTTTGAAGAAAAATAGACGATTAAATATTGAGAAAGTGTATCAGAACTGCTGCTTGCTTTAGTAAACTCAAACGAAAAGGGATTAAACGAATTATGATTGAAGTTCTCAAAAAAATAGCAAGAACATTAGTGACATTTTTTCCAAGCATGAAAGATGAAATCTACTTTGTGAGACGATTCTTTCAGAATGTGCTTGGTTTGTCGGTCGAAGAGGATTTTAATGCCATAGATTTATTTCCTAAAAATGGGAATCTTTTGTACTTAGATGTTGGCGGAAATCAAGGGGCTATCATTGATATTCTCCTACGGAAAAATCAAAATTGTAGAGTTAATTCTTATGAGCCTAACCCGGAGGTGTTTCGTTTGACTAGCATGCGATTTAAGAATAATACGCGAGTCAAATTGTTTAATTTCGGTCTCGGAAAGATGGAAGGTAATTTCAAACTATATATACCCGTTTATCGAGGATATAAATTTGATGGACTTGGGTCTTTAAGCTCGAGTTTTGATGACCCCTGGCTCGAAGAAGGTATTTATTTTTATGACAAAAAAAAATTGTCAATGCATGAGGTTGATTGTAAGATAAAAAAATTAGACGACCTTGATCTGGATCCTTTTTTTATCAAAATTGATGTTGAAGGATTTGAATTAGATGTCATGTTGGGTGGCGAGAGAACAATTGAAAAGTCTCGTCCAATAATGCTTGTCGAGTCTGTAGAAAAAGACAGTGAGATAATGAATTTTGTGAAAAAATACGGATACAAAATGTACAAATACTCTAACGGTGTCTTTATACAGGGTGAAAAAGGAATTCCTAACTCCTTTTTAATGACAGATGATAAATTAGAAATATTACAAAGAAATAAAAATAATTAGTGATTTAAATGGAATCGTTATCGTAAAATTCTATTTACGATAACGATTTATAGGACTGACAAGCGCTGAATAGTGTGCCAGTGTGTGTGAATGCAATATGAATATTCTTCTTATTGTATACGGGCTTTTTTTTACCTCGTTTAGGGATGTCGGTCCATTTAATAAAGTAAACGCAACTTTATAGCCTGCATTTGCGACTAGTGACTGGATTTCAGGATTGAAATCGTTTTTTGTCCCATTTGGGTAGGCAAAGCTAAGAAGTGCTTGCCCTAATTCTTTTTCAATATAGGATTTTGATTCGATTATTTCTTGTTGTGCCTGTTCAATAGGTATGCGTGAAAGGATAGGATGCGTCACTGTGTGCCCGCCAAATTCAAATCCGTTTTGACTCATTTCTCTTATTTGATCCCAGCTCATCATTAGGTTTTTGAAATAATTTTTAGGAACGCTTACTTTCAGGCGACTTGGTAATTCATTGACCCATTTTTGTTTCTCTGTATCTGGTAATCTTTTCAGTGATTCTACCCAGGAATTTGTAATTGTAAATTTTTGCTCTTTTGTTTCCCAAGATTTTTCTTTATTGTCTGGAAATAGGATGTGGTCCTGAGAGGTGTGAAAGAAGCAATAAGCAGCTAAATCCCAGTAAAAGGCTTTGTCTGTCCCTATATGGCCTGATGTAAGGAATATTACTGCGGGAAAATTGTATTGTTTGAGGATCGGATATGCTAGGGTGTAGTTGTCTAAATAACCATCGTCGAAAGTTATTAGTGCGGGATAGTCAGGTAACTTTATTTTGCCTTGTAGCCATTGAACCACTTCAGATACAGAAACAACATTAAACCAGCGCAAGAGATATTCCATTTGTTTCGCGAACATTTCTGGAGTGGCGCTAACATTAGGTTTGAATGAATCAAAGTGGGCTGCAGAGGGGTCGTTTATTCTGTGGTAATTTAAAACGGTTAACGATTTTGACAATAAGGGATAGCTTGCCCTGATAAGTCCGCTGTTATGTGCAAATTGCAATAACTTTCCAGTAATCCCCTTGTTTTTTTTATTTTCCATGCTTCCTGTATCATGCATAAATAGCTCCATGTTTTTATTAAAGGGATAAGGTCGAGTAGCTGCTCGAAATGAATTTTATAAAATTGTTTCCCGGTGGCTTGAGCCAGTAGCTTAATTTTCAGATTCTTTAACTATATTATTTGAAAGCACCGTCCCGCCCTGGTTCTCTATAAAAATTGGGGTATCCACAGTGTTGCCTTCAATCTTTACGTTTTGATTTACCCAATATAGTGATATGCTTTGGTAAGTCTCATTTGTAACTATATTGTCTTTGATGTCCAAGTTTTTTTCAATTCCTTCAGGGACTTTTGACTTCCATGATGATATTCCTTCGTAGCATCCGTCAACGGTGTTTTCTAGGATGTGATTGTCGTGCCTTTGCGCCCCCCATCCTTCATATACCTCCTCACCGATGGCAATCCCAGTTGCCCGGCGTCCGTCGCGCAAGTATCCCTCGCCGGTGCATATTACTTTGTTCCTGAGTACAGTTGTGAACGATGAGTTATCAACGTAAATATTAACTGAGAAGTTGTCGCGAGAAATATTATCAATTATCGAGACGTATTCACCCATTGTTGCGGCAATTCCTTCTCCGCAATTTTCATAAACAAAATTGTTTTTTATAATTATATTTTCAGAGCCGCGCTCAACTTTTATACCGCTGCCCCATCCCCCATCTATATTATTTTGGGTGTTACATATTGGACCGTAGCCATTATCGGTTACATTGTGGTGGACGACCGTGTCTTGGATAACGATATGACTGCCTTTTGTTATTATGCCATGATACTCTGCTCCAGTTACTTCTATGTTTTTAACGATTATATAATCGCCAGAAATAAGCAGGCTTTTTACAACGGCGTTATTTCCCGTAATGATTATAGGAGCATTTGCGTTACCTGATTTATAGGCATCGTAAACTTCATTGTAATTTCCTTCCAAAAGATGGATTACATCCCCTGGCTGCGCGAGGTTTTCTGCTTGCCAAAATGTCTGGCAGGGGGTTAAAAATGAGCAATTAGTTGAGTCGTTGCCGGAGGGGGAAACATATAAGTCGTTTGATTGTGAAAGAAAAAATACTGGCAGCGCCAGTGAAAATGTTAATATCATTATAAAAAACAGCTTGTATCTCAACGGAGGGACCTTTATTATTACTTTCCGAATACAATTTGAGTTTAGGGTTTTAGAGTATTTCTAATTACTTTTGTTTGGGAGAGTTGCCTTATTATGTTGGTTTGAACTAATGGTATAATTTAATAAGTTGAGTACTTTATTATTATATCATTGTGAAGGCCGTTTGAAGGGAGCATGTGACATATGGAGATTCGTTTTTATTTAAAAATACTTCAAAGGGGATGGTGGCTGATAGTTATTTCCGCCTTGGTTGCAGTTAATGTATCGTTAGTGTACTCGTATTATATTACTACCCCTATGTACGAGTCGGTTGCTCGGTTTATAGTAAGTCCAAATCTTCAAACTACTGATAATCGCGATATGGTGAACAGTTTGGAGGCGCTTGATAATCGTTCTATTATTGCTACTTACGCTGAAGTCCTCAATAGTTACCAGATTATCAATGATGCAATGGAGCTGTTGCGTGAAAACCCAAGCGATTACGCTGAATATACAATCTCTGCAACTGCACTCCCAGAAGCAAATATAATTAGATATAGCGTTAAAGGACCCGACCCTGAAGTTGCTGCAATGTTGGCGAATAGTATTGGTCAGTATGCAATTGACTATATTAATGGGTTGTACATAAATTTTAATATAACCTTTCTCGATAAGGCAGTTGTTTCAGAAGAGCCCTATGTACCCCGTCCTCTTCAAGACGCCGGGTTGGCGCTTCTATTTGGGTTGGTTATTGGCGTGGGTATGGCCATTTTCCGTGATTTAATTTCCGGTACCATTGATCAATTCAGTAAGCGCAATATACTTGATTACGAATCTCTTGCTTTTAATCGTGCGTATTTTGAACGTCGAATACGCCAGGAAATCGTAAACCAGCCTGATGCTGTTATCACGTTTGGGATTATATATCTGAACGGTGTGCAAGATTATTACGATTCACTTCCGCAAACGTATATTAATAAAATTATGCGCAAGATAACAGACTCTTTACGTTATCAATTACGTGGTAATGATATTGTTGGTAGATGGTCAAAGTTGCAGTTTGGTATTCTTTTGCCTTCCACTGAAGGTGTTTCTGCAATTAATAGATTTGAAAGAATTCGTGATATGTTAGACCAGCCTATTTCGCTTGAGGTAGATGGAAACTTTGATATCTCATTGGATGTACGGATTGGTTTTGCAGACCGACAGGGAGGCGAGTCTGTGAATGTCTTGATATCTCAAGCTGAGACGGCTCTTGAAATATCTGCTGAATCTGATGAGAAAATTAGTATGTATAGAGTGCGTCCTTTTGGATAGTATTTTTTAATAGCGTATTGTGTTGAGCTTTTTCGGGATAAAACTTATGAAAACAAAATTATTTTCCACAGTGGCATTACTGGTATTTTTGCTGTCCACACCTATTTACGCGGCAGCACAATCCTTAAGCAAAGGGGGAGAGCAGGGGCAATCGCCTGAAATTGAAATTACTGATAATAGGGCTGTTTTTTCCTTTGAAGACTTGAGGTATGACGATAGGAATTTACTTAGCCCAATAGACACAAAAGCTTATATTTTTGGTGTTCCACCTAATTGGAAGTTGACTGCTGGTGGAGAGGAAATTCAGTACGATGTATTCTTAAGTGGCGCCGATTTAAGTAGAATTACTTCGGGTGGAAACCCTTATGGTGGTAATTTATTCGTAAAGTTGAATGATGTTTTAATTGGCACTATTCCATTTAACGAGTCGGGTTCGTTTAAGGCGAGACTTCAAGTTCCGGAAGAGGCCCTTGTACCGATAATTGAAGGTGGAAGGCACTTGTTAACGATCTCCTTGAATGCGCAATTGAGTTGTGCGTATGACATATATGCGATGGTGACATTGAAGTCGTCGTCGTTTTTTGATTTATCTTTTGAGCCCACAAGTCCTGTGTTGGATCTTGCGCGCTTGCCTTCGCCTTTTTATCAATTTAACTCTTTTGTTCCCGATAGTGTATTGGTTGTCGTTCCGGACGACCCAGACCCGTTGGAATTGCAGTCTGCAATGGATGTTATGTCAGGGTTTGGATCTGCAATTGAAGATGTTTACGATATCAATTTGACAACTGCGAGCAACCTAACGTTAGATTTATTGTCAAAAAACCATCTGATATTTGTGGGGATGCCGTCTGCATTTCCTTTGCTTTCAGACGTGCAATTTAAACTTACGCCAGTTAATGGAAAATTTGAAAATATGCCAAGCGACGCAGCAGATGATGGTGTATTGCAGTTGGCAGTGTCACCTTGGAATCTAAATAAAGCAATTATGCTTGTTTCTGGTAATTCTGTAACTGCAGTATTAAAAGCTGCTCAAGCGGTTAGTGCTGGAACTTTAATTACTTACGGTGACCCTGATCTTGTATTCGTTGCTGACATTCAGCCTCTGGCAGGGAATTTGCCTGTAGTCGAGAATTTTTCTCTAAAGAGTCTTGGTTACACTAAAGAAACCCTTAGTAGCTTTAGTAGTTCGGCTGAATATCAATTTTACATATCTAGGGATCAAGTGTTAACTAGGGAGGGATATGTCGAGTTGGTCTACTATCATTCAAGCATGTCTGATTATGAAGGTCAGTTGTTTTCAGTCAGGTTGAATGGAGAAGTTATCTCAAGTATAAACTTCAAAGAAGAGACTCGAGAAGTTACGACTGTGCAGATTAAGATACCTCCGGGTGTTCTGCGTTATGGGGAAAACCTATTTGAGGTGGTAACTGAATTAGTGACAATACCATCTTGTGATGATACAGGTTTGTCTGATCCGTGGCTGACTGTTTCTGACGAGACGAATTTCCATATTCCCTCTGCGACAGGGAGCGATGCAATCCCTTCAATATCGAAAGACTTAAAGTTTTTCCCGGAACTTTTCACATTAAGTAGCGATTTGGGAGATACTGCTTTTGTTCTTTCGAAAACAGATCCTGTTGGTTGGGCGGTTGCCGGGCGATTGGCTTATGAACTCGGTAAGTCGATAACGCCTGCTATGTCAAGCCTAAAGGTGGTTTATTCAGATGCCATTTCTGAGGATGTTCTTGAAAATAATTCTCTTATTGTGGTTGGCAGGGCAAGTAACTCTCCGTTTTTGTTAGATATCAATAATAGCCTTCCTGCCCCATTTGATCCTTCTTCAGATACTGCAAATGAGCGTCAGATGCAGATTGTATATCGTATCCCCCCGGGTGTGGATGTCGGCTACCTTGAGTTGCTCCCATCCCCATTCAATGGAGAAAACACCATTCTTGTTGTTTCGGGTAATTCTGATAAAGGAATTGAGCATTCTGTATCAGCCTTGTTGTCAAGTGACCTTCAAAGTCAATTAGCTGGTGTTTTTGCGGTGACGAATGGTGTTCAGGTTGCTACTGGAAATAATGTTTCAGGTCAATTTTCGATTGTCGGCACTGGAGTTCCTAATGCGGAGTTGGTGGTTGCCACACCGCTTCCTGATCTAGTTGGACTGCAAGAAGGCTTTGCTCCTCCAGTGTGGTTTATTCCAGTGATGATCGTTTCAGGCATCTCTATTCTCGTTGTGATCATAGTAGTTATCAAGACCGTCATTGATAAAAGACGATTGGATGTTATAAAGAGTGCAAAATTAGATTTTCCACCAGACGAGAAGGAAATTGAGGCAAAAGAGGACTGAGATTCCCAAAGGGCGTCAATTCTTTAAATGGTAGTTTTGTCGCATTCTTGGCGAGATATTTAAGATATGTTTTTAGAGCCGCTGGTCTTTTCCAGAGTTTAAAGTTAGGAAAAGACCGCGGCTTTATTAATTTTAGAGCTTCATTTGCCTGATAGTTTGCTCAAAGCGGGTATAAAGACGGGGAAAATGGAATGTATGTCGCTGGATACAATATTGCTGTTCTGAGGCAGAAAAAACACCACTTCTTTTGTGTTTAAGACTACTATAGAGATAATTCGCCATCCTAAACCCAACAAACGGGATAAAACGTCTTCTGCTAAAAATGAGACTGCCAGATGGGAACGACATTTTGCCCCTAGATTTAAATAAAAAGGCGCCCCAGGCAGGAGTCGAACCCACAACCTACTGATCCGAAGTCAGGCGCTCTATCCATTGAGCTACTGGGGCGTGAGCGCGATTATACACGATTTGCGTGAAGTAGAAACCGCTTTGTTCTCGGTTTCCAAGGAGATTTCTGCTATTTAAATCAGTCATCGTGTTTTCGTTTACAATTTGAGCATGCCAGTTCTTGCCCTTGTAACCGGATCTGCCCACCGGCTTGGAAAAGCCTTTGCCATAACCCTTGCCCGTATGGGGTATTCCATTGCCTTGCACTATCGCGGCTCTGTGACCGAAGCAGAAAGAACAGCCGAAGAAATCCGGGCTTTGGGTGTTGACTGTTTGCCCATCCGGGCAGACCTGACAAACCCCGAAAAGATCAAATTTCTGTTTTCACTGGTGGATGAATTTCATGCCCCGCTCACGCTTGTGGTCAATTCAGCAGCTGTAATGCCAGTGGGGAACCCGCGAGACTTGGAGCTTCAAAACTGGGATGCCGCACTCGACTTGAACCTTCGGGCACCGTTTCTAATTGCCCAGCAGGCTGCTAAACGTATGAAAGGCGGCGGACTGATTGTGAACATTTCTGATACAGGTGCGCAAAAAGCATGGAGCCGTTATCCGTCTTATGGTGTCAGCAAGGCAGGGCTTGAAGCGCTTACAAAAATGCTGGCGCGTTCATTGGCACCAGAGATTCGCGTCAATGCCATTGCTCCCGGGTTGGTGCTGCCTTCGGATGTGGTAACTCCAGAGCAGTGGGAGCGACTCATTGAAAAACTTCCGCTCAAGCGTGCTGCCA
The DNA here is from genome assembly GCF_016702885.1 of Candidatus Villigracilis vicinus. Classification (NCBI taxonomy): domain Bacteria; kingdom Bacillati; phylum Chloroflexota; class Anaerolineae; order Anaerolineales; family Candidatus Villigracilaceae; genus Candidatus Villigracilis; species Candidatus Villigracilis vicinus. The sequence continues at coordinate 383,455 of NZ_JADJDD010000025.1, read as the reverse complement.
CCTTGGATGAGATCACATTTACTCTCGAATTTCTCATCAAAAACGAGTATATTACCGGGCAAACCATCGTCGTTGACGGCGGCTATTCTTTGATATAACACCTTTCCAATGAATTTCAAAAAAATCCTCCCCGACCTTTTAATCTCCCTTCTGCTCGTAATTTCTACATTGTATTACGCATTCAATTACATTAACTTTGATATTCCTCCGTTTGAAGATGCAGCCATGATTATGCGTTACTCCCAGCATCTTGCTGGTGGGCATGGCATTGTTTGGAATGTCGGCGAAGCGCCTGTAGACGGCGCAACGGATTTTCTTTTTATGGCTGCATCTGCCGGGCTGATAAAACTCGGCTTTACCGTAGGGCAGTCAGTGCGTGGTATTGGTTTTGCAGCCCATCTCCTAACTGTCCTCATCATATATTGGACAAATCGCCGCGTCCATAATGGAAATATCTCTTTTTCTTTCCTGAGCGGACTTTACCTTGCAGTGGGCACAGGGCTTTCCTATGTATCCGCATACTTCGGGACGCCTTTCTTTGCCCTTGCCGCCGCCTCCACTTGGGCGTTGGGCTTGATCCTAATGAAGGAAGAGAATCCAAGCTTTTGGCTTTCTATCGCCTTCGCCCTAAGTGGGCTTATTACCGGCTTGATCCGCCCTGAAGGTGTCATCCTTGCCGCCTTGATGTTGGTCGCTGTCGTCTTCATGCGTGGACTGAATAAATCCAAAATGATCGTTGTTGCTTTTGGCTCGGTCTTTTTATTGCTTGGCGGTGCTTACTTTTTATGGCGCTGGAACTATTTCGGTTACCCTTTACCCAACCCATTTTACAAAAAAGGGGATGGGGGGTGGAAGTGGGATTCATTCCAGCATTCGATGTGGAATGCCTTGCGTTTATGCCTGCCGATGGTTATCGCCTTTATACTCGGCTTCCGTTCAAATGAAACCTTCAAGCGGACGGTTGCCCATCTTGTTCCCATACTAGGGTTTGCGATTGCATTTGGTTTGATCTCAGATGAAATGAATTATGGCGCCCGTTTTCAATATGCGGTCGTCCCGATCGCACTGATGTCATGGGTGCCCCTGATCGGGAGCGTAAATTTTGAAGCACTGAAGCAATCCTCGGTTAGGGAAAGAGGCGTATACCTTGTCATGGGAGCGGCGTTGTCTGCGGGTCTGATTTATTATTCCTGGTTCCAGAACTGCTTCCTTAATTTGTATCAGCAAGCCTGTGACCGTCCTTATGAGCGCGATGGGCGTTTGGAAATGGCACAGATGTTGGCAGATTATCGCGGCAAAGGATATATGATCGCAACAACGGAGGCGGGTCTCCTGCCGTATTATTCCGGCTGGGATGCGCTCGATACCTGGGGGTTGAACGATCAATTTATTGCGCATAATGGCTCGATCACGGTGGAGTATTTGGATAAATACAAGCCCGAGATCATTATGTTCCACGATTACTACTCGCCGCTTGTTCCGCCAAAATTGACTGATGCCAACCTTGCCCAGCGTTGGTTTAGCATGACGATCTTATTGAAGACCTATGCGGAAGATAATGGTTATATTCTTGCGGCTGTTTTTGGAGATAGCCCCTATGATACGCATTACTATTATGTTCGCCCTGGCTTTGAAGATAGCAAACGGCTAGTGGAGCAGATCTCAAAATTCCGTAATTATTTTTACCCGACCACCGGCAAGCGCTCGATCAATTATGCTGAATTTGCCGAGCCATAAGTTAAGTGGAATGATTTTTTTATTTCGCATTCTTCAAAGTTAATAATCTTTAGGAGAGAGAGTTATGTCTGAAGTTAATGAACTTGCTGAGAAACTTGTAACCGAAGGTCAGCGCATGGCGGCGTTCTTTGCCGAGCTGACCGATACTCAATGGGAAGATGAGGTCTATACAGAAGGGGAGACCTGGACGATCCGCAATGTGCTTGCGCACTATGTCACCTCGGAGCGTGGGTTGGTGAAACTCTTTGAGCGGATCCGCACTACTGGCGAAGGTGCCGCGGATGATTTTTCGATCGACCACTATAACGCTGCTCAACAGTTGAAGACCAAAGACCTTACGCCAGCAGAGTTGCTGGAGCAGTATAAACAGGTACGCGCTGATTCAGTGAAATGGGTAGGTGGTCTGAAAGAGGAAGAGCTTGAAATTAAAGGGCGGCACCCCTTTCTTGGCGAAACAGTTATTCGCGAAATGATCAAAATGTTATACCTGCATAATCAACTGCATTATCGTGATGTGAAGCGGGCTTTGAAATAATCAAACTCAATACAATATAAAAAGGTTTTTTTCATGCAACTTTCTCCCTTTAAACTCGAACGGTTCTTTGCCAAATATGAATTTAATACCGAATTCCTGCTCTGCTCTTCAGACTGCGAATCCGTTTCTATTGCTGACTTGCTCGCCATGGAAGAAGGCGCAGCGGGTAAGTTTCAGAACGTCTGGCTCGGGTACACCGAGTCGTTAGGCAGTCCGACGTTACGAAAAGAGATCTCGGGGATGTATTCCACTACACAGCCTGAGGATGTTCTGGTCTTCACTGGTGCAAATGAGGCTATTTATCTTTTTATGATGGCGGCTTTGAAAGAGAACGACCATATCATTGTACATGCGCCGCATTATCAGGCATTGAGCGAAGTTGCAAAAGGGATCGGCTGTATGGTCAGCCCGTGGCGTGCCCGGGAAGAAAATGCCTGGGGATTGGATATGGATGAACTCCGCCATCTTATGCGCCCGTCTACAAAAGCCATCATTGTCAATCTGCCGCATAATCCCACTGGTTACCTTATGCCTCGGTCAGATTTTGATGACCTCAACAAGTTCGTGCAGGAAAACGGACTATTGCTTTTCTCAGATGAAGTCTACCGGGAATCGGAATACGATCTGGCGGACCGCCTCCCAGCCGCTGTGGATTACGGTCCGCATGCCGTCTCTTTAGGCGTTACTTCAAAAACATACGGACTGGCTGGATTGCGTATTGGCTGGATCGCCACCAAAAACCGTGACCTTTACAGCAAGATATCTTCACTGAAAGACTACACTACAATCTGTAACTCTGCGCCCAGCGAGTTTCTTGCCGAGCTTGCCATGCGCAATCGCACCAAACTTGCTGAGCGAAATCTGCAGATCATCAAAAATAACCTGACCGTAATGGATGAGTTTTTTGCAAGAAATTCTTCACTATTCACCTGGCACCGACCCAAAGCAGGCTCCATGGGGTTCCCAAAGCTCCTCACTGGTGATATCGAAACTTTTTGCGATGATCTTGTCAAAAAAGCTGGTGTGCTTTTATTGCCGGGGTCGATGTATGACGAGACCAACAACCATTTCCGTCTGGGTCTGGGACGCAAAAACCTCCCGCAAGCTGTTGAACGCTTGGAGGACTACCTTTCTACATCGTCAATTTACAACCGGAAAAAATAAATTGATAAAGCTTTTACGTCCCCTTCATCTCTTTCTTGCCGGGTTGACATATTTTCTTGGTGTGAGCATCCCTGCCTATTTAGGAAAACCGATCCAACTTACGTTGTTTATCCTTGGTTTGGCAATCTCCCTGCTCGCACAAGCGACCATGTCTTATTTGCGCGAAGTGTTTCGTCCGCATAATGAACCGCTTATTCCCGGCGAAACTCCCCAACAAAAAGAGACGCTGCGTAGCAATCTCCTCTATATCTCCTTTGGCATGCTTGGAACCATCGCCGTTATTTTCTTTTTGATATATCTAAACTTTACCTTTTCGCTTCCCGTATTTTACTTTTTACTCGCTTCCGTTCTTCTTGTCTTGGTCTATGCCTTGCCGCCCTTTCACCTCGTTAATCGCGGCTTTGGTGAGCTTATCCTTGCCATGCATGTCGCGTATGTCATACCTTCCATCGGTTTCGTCCTTCAAGCTGGAGAGAACTCGCGCTTGTTGACTCTTTTGCTTCTTCCTCTCACAGTTCTTGCACTTGCATACTTCCTCATTGGTAATTTCACCACCTTTCCAGACGATCAAAAATATGAGCGCGTCACCTTGCTTCGCCGTCTCACTTGGGAGCGTGCTATTCCGTTCCATCATAGTCTTGTTGCCTTCGCATATTTGATGTTTGCCTTCGTGCCGCTTTTTGGCTTCGCATTTAACCTGGTTGCCCCAGCCTTTCTAACCCTGCCCTTTGCCGTCTTTCAAATATTTCAACTTCGTGCGCTTGCCAATGGGAATGCCCCAAATTGGAAGCTGCTTACCTCCACCGCCCTGGCCGTTTTTGGACTCACATCCTATTTTCTAACTGTAACCTTTTGGATTCGCTGACTTTCAACCCAATACCATGCCTGAATTTTTGACTCTTCTCCCACCCGACCAAGCCCGTGATAAATTGCTCTCGGTTCTTTCCAAGGCGATGCCTGATTCTGAAACTCTGGCAGTAGACAAAGCCTTGGGCAGAGTCACGGCAGAGGATATAGTTTCCCCGCATCCGCTGCCTGAGTTTCCCCGCACTACTGTAGATGGATATGCTGTTCGCGCGCAAGATACCTTCGGCGCAACGGATTCGTTGCCTGCCTATCTTCATCTCATAGGGGAAGTACCGATGGGAGATGAACCAACATTTGTTGTGGGTGCGGGGCAATGCGCACTCATCCACACTGGCGGAATGCTTCCCAAAGGCGCGGATGCAGTTGTAATGTTGGAGTACACACAAACCGTAGGCGCAGAGGCGTCTCACCCGGAAATCGAAATATTCAAGTCCGTAGCCGATGGCGAGAACGTTATTCGTATCGGTGAGGATGTTGCCAAAGGTCAGGTAGTCATCGCCAAAGGGACGTCGTTGCGCCCGGCAGAGATCGGCGGACTGATGGCGCTTGGATTTATTTCTTTGCGTGTAGTCAATAAACCGAGAGTAGCATTGATATCAACTGGTGATGAGGTCATTGAACCGAGCCAACACCCGCGGCCTGGACAAGTACGTGATATCAACTCGTATACTTTGGGCGCATTAATCGAAAAGAGCGGTGGTGAAGCTGTCCGTTATGGGATTATTGGGGATGAGTTTGAATTGCTGAAGACTGCTGCGGCTAAAGCACTCTCTGAATGTGATGTGGTCATCGTTACTGCCGGATCATCGGCGTCTACTCGCGACATGACGGCTGAAGTTATCCGTCAGCTGGGGGAGCCGGGTGTGCTTGTGCATGGCATCAACACCCGTCCTGGAAAACCGACCATTCTAGGCGCGTGTAATGACAAAGCCGTGATTGGTTTGCCGGGGAACCCTGTCAGTGCATTGGTAAATGGATATTTGTTTGTCGTGCCGGTCATCGAAAAATTGTTGGGGGTATTGCCGAAACCCAAAGCCACTGTGCAAGCGAAACTGACCGTCAACCTGCCATCGCAAGCTGGGCGTGAAGATTGGTGGGCAGTGAAATTAAGTGAGGGTAAGGGTCAGCAGTCAGGGGTCAGGTATCAGGCGGAGCCAATTTTTGGTAAGAGTAATTTGATCTTCACTCTGGCTGCAGGTGACGGCTTGTTAAAAATTCACCCTGATGCAACGGGTTTGAGTGCCGGTGAAGTTGTGGAAGTGGTGTTGATCTAAAACCTCGGATCATTGACGGTGGAAAAGATTTTTCGCTGTCAATGATTACAACTCTACCGTCATTCCCATTTTTCTCGTCAACGCTTTTTCATACACCAAACTCGCAGCGACAAGATCTTCCATGGCGTGTCCCATGGATTTGTAAATTGTCCACTCGGTTTCGGATATTCTGCCGGGTTTTTGTTTTAAAAGCAACTCGCCAAGCTCGGTTCCAAAATCTGTATCCAAGCCTTGGAGTTCGGCGCTGCCAGCCGGAGGCGGTTCAAAGGCTCGTTTGGATTCTACGAAAAGATGACACGACTCGATCACATCACGGGGTAGTTCGCCGCCGGGCGGGCGGTACCCCACCGAGGTGATGTGGACGCCATCTTTGAGCCACTCTTTTTTGATGACAGGTTCGGGTGATGATGTACAAAGACAGAGAATATCAGCGTTGGAAACAGCTTGATGGATAGAATCAGCTGCATGGGCGTTTGAGGCGTGGGCAGCTAAGGCAGAGGCGGCGGAATGGTCCCTCGAAGCGATCCAAATTTTTTCGATGCCACCCAGAGTTTCGATCATCTTCAAATGCGATTCAGCTTGTACGCCTGTACCGATAATGGCAACAGTTTTTGAGTTTGGGCGGGCGAGATGTTTGATAGAGAGCAGTGATGCAGCTGCGGTGCGCATGGCGGTGATGTGTTCGCCGTCCATCAAGGCAATAGGTGAGCCGGTTTCGGAGTTGAAGAGGGTGATGACGGCTTGGTGAGAAGGCGTGCTTTCGTGAAAGATGCTGACGAGTTTGACCGAGAAAGGCTTTCCAGGCATAAAGGCGTACATGCCCAGTAAAGCACCTTTGGGCGCGCCGACTTGGTTGCGCGGCGGCACCTCCAGTTGACCAGCACTTAGTGCCTTAAAGCCTTTTTCCAGGGCAGGGATGAGTTCATGAGGATCCAGTAGTTCTGCGACTTCTTTGTGAGAGAGAATGAGCATGGGAGATCCTTTGTTTATTATTTTTGTCTTTCTTTCAAAAGTAGAACGCCTTGCCAACCACCGATGATCATGCCTAGCAATATCCCCAGCCCTTCTGCAGTTGGAAATAAATAGACAAAAAGCGAAACGATGCCAGCGGTGAAATACAAGAGAATTAATGGTTTTGGTGTTTGGTGAGATGCCCAACTTGCAGATCCGATCAGGATTTGTACCCAACCGAGGAAGTGCCAGCCAACGGCAGTTAAACCTGTGAGTAGTGTTGCCCATACAGTCAAGACTGGGATGGAGTCTTGTAGATTTAATTCGGGATGCAGGAGGTGATATTGCCGGTTAGCTGAGCGGATAAATGCAACTGCTACCATCATCCCTGCGGAGAGGAAAGCGGAAGATAACGCCAATGACATGCGACGTGGCGCGCGGCTGCCAAGGTTTTCTCGAAGTACGGAAACCCAGGTGACTAAACTTAATGCCCAAACAGGTCCGTAAAGGAAATCGGCAAGGTGATAGGCGATTGGACCCAGGGCGCTTCGCAAGTCTCCGACCAGATAGATGAGTCCGGGAACGAAAAATGTTATCGCCTTGTGATTTAATTAAGGGGCGCCGTTCCGCCCAATGTTTGTTGGGCCTTGCGAATTAATCGTTGGCTGTTCCATAATTACTCCTGCTGCCGGTAGACGATCATTTCCATGGTCGCTGGGTAGTCGCGCATTGTCTGTTTACCAGATGTCACCAACTGTAAACCCATTCGGGAATGGGTCGCTGGGATCAACTACAAATTGATTGATGCCCGTGATCCATGCTGTGCCGCCAATGGTGGGGACAATTGCCTTGTAAGGACCGACTTGCGTCTCTTCGATAAGCCGTCCAGTGAAGAGTGTGCCAAGAATGCCTTCGTGAATGAAATCTTGATTCAAACCGAGTTGGCCGCGTGCATAGAGTGTTGCCATTTTGGCGCAAGTGCCTGTACCGCAGGGAGAACGGTCGATCACGCCCGTCCAGGTGGAAGGTTTGTTCCAGTCAATTTTGCCGGTTGAAACGGTGACAACATTTTTGCGATGCGCCTGCGGGTGAATAGGCGGCGCGGAAAGTTGTCCGATGGTGGGACCGGTAATTTCCGGGTTGTCGGGGTGTGTCACCGGATATTGCTCAGCAGTAGCAGACTTGACCATCTCGGTGATGCGGGTGATGTCTTTGCCTTCGTCGGGCGTGAGCTGTAACCCGAATTGCGCGGCGTCTGCGATCGCATAGAACATGCCGCCCCATGCTACGTCCACTTTGACAGTGCCAAGAGTTGGCACCTCCACGTTGAGGTCGAGGTGTACAGCAAATGCGGGGACGTTCTTGAATGTGATCTGTGTGACCTTGCCATCTTTGCATTCAGCACGGATGCCGACCAGCCCGGCAGGCGCTTCGAGCATGAATTCCGTGACCGGCTCTTGCATGGGGATCATGCCAGTTTCGAGCAGGGTCGTTGCCACACAAATGGTGTTCGTGCCAGACATGGGCGGGTACTCGGTCTGCTCCATGATGATGAAACCCGCGGCAGCATCGGGGTGTGTGGGCGGCATGATGACGTTGCAGCATAAGGCGGGGTATCCGCGTGGTTCGCGCAGCATGCGCAAGCGCAGGTCATCGAGATTCTTTTCCATGTATTTCATCTTCTCGAACATTGTCTTGCCGGGTACATCGAGCACGCCGCCTGTGATGACGCGTCCGGGTTCGCCGCAGGCGTGCAGGTCAACAGCGGTGATCATGTTTGTAAGGCGCATGGGACTCCTACATAAAATGAAATGGTTTGCAGCTAATGTCAGGCTGTGCCAAGTTTACCTTATTTGATTCTTGCCTGATAAAATATTGCCATGGAATATACACGCGACCAATTCACTATTTCGGATGACGCATCTCGTTTGGATGTTGACGCTATTTGTGATTTTCTCTCCCGTGCTTATTGGGCGGATACTCGTCCGCGAGAGGTAATCGAAAAATCGATCCAATTTTCGCTTAATTTCGGTGTTTATGATGGTACAAGGCAGGTCGGTTTCGCCCGTGTGGTGACAGACCGTGCTATTTTTGCTTACCTGTGTGATGTGTTTATCCACGAAGATTATCGCGGACACTCCCTCGGTAAGTGGATGATGGAATGCATTATGGCTCACCCCGACTTGCAAGGTATGAAGCGTTGGTGCTTGCTTACTCGCGACGCTCATGGGCTGTACGAACAATTTGGCTTTACAGAATTGGGAGACCCCTCCAGGTGGATGGAGAAATTTGACCCTGCCAAATAACGACTAAGAATATTGGGGGATGCTTCGGCTCTGTCATTAAACAGCCGGTATCCACTAAAATTCATATACCAACCACCAAGTTGTAAATTCCCGTTCCCAAAGGACTCTCATGCTTGAAGAACTCTTTGCCAAACCTGTAGGCTTTTTTTTAATCGTCATGGCGATCATCCTGATTACGCCGCTTATTTCTGAGCGGTTGCGGTTGCCTGGCATCATTGGGATCATTATCGGCGGTATGCTCATTGGTCCGCATGGATTTGGTCTCCTCGAAGATAATGACCGAATCCAATTCCTTTCTACGATTGGGCTGGTCTATCTTATGTTCAGCGCTGGTCTCGAAGTGGATATCAACCAGTTTATGAAAGTCCGTGCGCGGGCTTTGGTATTTGGGTTGATCACATTTATATTTCCGCAACTCATGGGCATGGGGTTGGGGTACATTCTAGGGCTGGACTGGCTAGGCATGATCCTGCTAGGTTCTGCATTCGCCTCGCACACGTTGATCGCTTTTCCCATCCTTACCAAACTTGGCGTCACACGCAATGAGGCTATTGCTGTTACCACTGGTGCAACGGTTCTTACAGATATCGGCGCTTTTATCGTGCTGGCGGTTGTCCTCGGCGCGGATAAAGGCGGGTTGAGCTTTGGCTATTTTGCACAGTTATTTGTGATGCTGGCACTTTTTACAGCGGTTATCATTTTTGGTTTGCCGCGTTTTGGGAAATTCGTTTTTCAAAAATTATCCGGTCGAGCCGTGGAATTTCAATTTGTGATCGTTGTATTATTCGTCGCGGCATTCTTTGCGGAAGTCATCGGCGTGCATGAAGTGGTTGGAGCGTTTCTTGCAGGGCTGGCGGTTAATTCCATGCTGCCGCGACACAGCCCGGTGGCTGGGCATGTGCTCTTTATTGGCGAGTCATTCTTCATTCCGGTCTTTTTGCTTTACAGCGGGCTCATTACTGATCCACTGACCTTTCTCAAAAGTCCGCAGACGATTGTTGTTGCGATTGGCGTTACCATCGTTGCATATCTATCCAAATTGATCGCGGCGTGGATCACTGCGAAAATTTACAAATACACCAAATCTGAATTTTGGACGGTCTACGGTTTATCGCATGCTCAAGCCGCTGTTACCATCCCTACGTTGGTCATCGGTTTAGAAACTGGACTTTTCGACTCCACCCTTTTTAATGCCGCCATTTTGATGATCCTTCTCACTTCAATCACTTCGCCCCTCATCGTACAGCGCTTCGCTCCTGACCTGCAAACTGCCTCTGCCGATGATGAGCAGACCCCGCTCTTTGGGCGGGTTCTCGTTCCTGTGTCTGAAGCCAATTCCGGGGAATTAGTGGCTCTTGCAAGCCTGCTTGCCCGCAGCTCAAAAGGGAAGGTGCTGGCAGTCAGTGTTGCTCAAGCGACAGGACCTAATGAAAGCAACAGCTTGATGCTTCACAAAGAATTGCTCGGCAAGGTCAGTGCATCCCTGCATGACCCTGAGGCGGAGCTTGAGCTTATCCCTCGTCTGGCTGCCACACATGCGCAGGGTATTTTACATACCGCGAACGAAGAAAATGCGTCCCTTATTGTCATGGGCTGGCGCGGCAAGCGTACCTTCCGCGAAAGCGTGCTTGGCTCCGTACTGGACGAAGTGATCTGGGGCTCGGACACTCCTGTAGTGGCTGGAAAATTGTCCTTGCCATTGAACAGCATGCGGCGGGTGATCTTTATTGTGCCTGCCAAAGCTGTTCCGCCAATCGCGTTACGCCGTATGCTCGAAGCCAACCTTGCCGTTGCCAAGGCACTTAACGTCCCCTTGCTCGTTCGTGCAGATAAGAGTTACGTGCAGACTCTAGAGGCTTTGTTCGTTGCCATCAGCCCGGAGCAGGAATATAAACTTGAAGTCCTTAAAGATCAACTAAAACCTGAAAAATTAGAACACGAAGCTGTGAGCGACTTTATTATTCTGCCCGGCTTCGGTTCCCGCAAACGTGTTCAAGATACGCTTGGGAATATCCCCGAGCAAATCGCCCAACACTTTGATGGGAATTTAGTAATCTTGCATTTCGATAAATAAAGACTTTTGACCATAAACCGCCGACCGTAGACTCTGATCCGTTGTCGGCGGTTTATGTTTTTACTTCAGATAAATATCAAAGAACTTGATTGTCTGATTCATGGCTTGGGTGAAGTAGTTCGAGATATTGTGATTGTCGCCTTCGTAAGTATATAAATTGACGATCTGACCAGATTGCCGCCCCAACTCTGCCAGCCGGATGGAGAAATCAACGGGGACATCTTCGTCGTTGGTTCCGTGATGCAGTTCCAAAGGACCAGAGATATCGGTAAGGTAGGATGTGGCGGAGATCGAGTCCCAAAAGGCGGGGTTTTGTTCGGGCGTGCCGTACTGTTCGATATAACTTGAGCGCCAGCCGCGCCCGGTAGAACTTGGTGATGGGGTAAATGCGCCCGTTCGTCGCCAGTTATACAACAAGTCCGGGTATGAGGCGATAACGCCAGCCCAAATAACACCCGCCTTGATATCATCCGAAATGACCATGGCGCGCAGGGTTAAATATCCGCCCATGGAGTGCCCCCACATGCCGATCTTTTCGGGGTTGACGTCGGGGTGCTGCTTCAGAGATTCCAGAGCATTCATCACGTCCACTTGATAACCGGGGTCGCCATACGCGCCGGTCGCTTCGCCTTCGGATTGGTCATGTCCACGATAGTCGATGCGGAAGACGACATAGCCCGAGCGGGCGAGTTGGTCTACATAGGCGATATAGCGTTCTGTGGTCTTGTAAACATCAGGAGGGATATAGCCATGATTAAAGACAATGGCTGGGAATCCGCCTTCGGGCGCTTCGCCGTTGGGGATGGTGAGCAGGGCGTAGATCTTCAGTCCCTCTGAAAGATAATAGGTATAGTAGCGCCGATAGTTAATGCCGCGTTCCAATTCTTTGACAATCGTGATCTCGCTGCCGGGATATTCCTGATTGCGAAGCGCGATAATGCTCATTGGGTGTGGAACCGGTGTAGCGGTTGGTTCCGGCGTAAACGTTTCTGTCGGCTCGAACGTGGAGGTAAGGGTGGCTGTTTCGGTGGGTGGTCTGGGGGTATCTGTAAGCAGCGGCGCCGTTTCGGCGGCACAGCCAGTGAGCACCAGTGAAATTACGAGGAATACCAATAAGGTTTTTTTCATATTTACTCCTGTAGTATAGAAAGCAAAAAGAGGCAGCCTATTACCGCCTCTTTTGCTTTCTCACTTTGTTTTTATTCTAATTTTGGAACGCCCAATTTCTGACTTCACGGATATGTCCCGGTGTGGTTCGGCAACATCCGCCAATGAGTGTGGCACCGTTCTCGTACCATTCCTTGGATTGCGAGCCGAATTTATCACAGGAGGTTTCACCATGCCAGGTATTCGTCACTGCGCTGTAATATTCGCCAGAGTTGGGGTAGACGATGATGGGCTTGCTCGTGTTCTGCTTGATCTCACGAACCAAAGAAGGGATGTGTAGTGGCGAGCTGCAGTTAATTCCGATCGCAGCAGCTTGGGGCTGCTTGTCTAGAAATGCTGCTATATCAGCAATGCGTTCACCGTTGCTGATGTGTTCACCATCTTTGGCGGTAAACGTGAACCATGCAAATGTACCTGGAAATTCGGTAAGCAGGCGGATCAAGGCTCGAGCTTCGATGCCGCATGGGATGGTTTCGCAGGCTAACAGGTCCGCACCGGAGGCGATAAGGGCTTCGATGCGCGGGCGATGAAAGGCAATCAGTTCATCCTCGGTTAGGTTGTAATCGCCGCGATATTCAGAACCGTCTGCAAGAAAGGCGCCGTAGGGTCCCACTGAGCCAGCCACCAATGGGCGGGCGCGGTTTACGCGGTTTTCCGCTTTTGCCCAGAATTCATCGCGTGCTTCCTGTGCCAACTTCACAGACTTTTTCATGAGGTCAAGTGCCTGATCGCGACTCAAGCCGCGCTTGGCAAACCCATCCACTGTGGCTTGATAACTGGCAGTGATGGCGATATCGGCGCCTGCGTTGAAGTAATCGAGATGCACTGAGTGAATCAACTCTGGTTGTTCGAGTAGTACACGTGCCGACCACAGATCATCGTTCAAGTCACAACCGCGTGCTTCGAGTTCAGTTGCCATGGCGCCATCCACAATGGCAATACGCTGATGTTTTAGAATGGTTTCGATCGGGTTCATTTTGCGGCTGCTTCTGCCTCGCGGAGTTTTTCAGTGGCACGGAAGTATTTGAGATAACGCATCGAGTTCGGGTCGCGTCCCATTAACAGGTCTGTGGCGCGGATGGTGCTGCCGAGTTTGATCGGGTCGGTGATGGAGGTGGTGGCACCGGTGAGCATGGCAATGGAAAGCATCGCGGCGTTGACGGAGTGCCTGTCTGGCAGACCAAATGAAACGTTGCTTGCGCCGAGGCTGATGTTCACATCGAATTCTTTTTTGATCATTTCAATGGCTTTTAGTGTCACTGTGGCTGCCTTGCTGTCGTGCCCGACCGTCATCACCAACGGGTCGATGATGATGTCTTCAATGGGAATGCCGATCTTTGCCGCACGTTCGATGACCTTTGCTGCAGCAGCAAGACGACCCTCGGCTGTGGGCGGGATGCCCTCATCGCCAATGGTCAACCCGATCACAGCTGCGCCTCGCGCCTTGACGATGGGCAGCACTGTGCTAAGCTGCTTTTCTTCGCCGTTGACCGAGTTCACGAGCGGCTTACCGCCTTTGATGGCATTCAACCCGGCTTCGAGAATTTTCGGCTCATTCGAGTCTATGCACAACGGCACGTCGGTAACGGACTGCACCGCCTCCACCACCAACGGCATGACTTCGGCTTCTTCGATCTGCGGATGACCGACGTTGATATCGAGTACGTCCGCGCCCCAATCCACCTGGCGTTTGGCGAGGTGCTTAACGTAATCCATATTGCGTTCCACCAGCGCCTGCCCGAGCTTTTTGATACCAGTCGGGTTCAACTTCTCGCCAATGATGACGAATGGCTTATCAAAACCGATTGTGACTTCCTTTTTTTCAGACTTGAGAATGGTATGCATGAGTGCCCTCCGTAAAGTTATTAAACTACGCTTTCAAGAATCTCAATGCCGTCTCAGCCAATACAGCGGTTCCCACGGGCAGAGCGCGTTCGTCAAGGTCAAATTTAGGGTGGTGTAATTCATACACCGGGCGACCTTCGATCCTGGTCCCCAAGGTGTACATCGCGCCGGGCGCATCCTTCAGGAATTCGGGAAAATCTTCAGCGCCGAGGGTTTTTTCAAGCGGATGGACGCTGCCTTCACCAAGCAGATCTTTGCCGACTTGCGCGATCGTGTCTGCGACCAATTTGTCATTGATGATCGGCATTCCACCAAAGAGGATGTTCAGCTTGTAATCGCCGCCAAGGACTTTGACGATCTCGAAAACGCGGGTCAATTCTTCGCGGATCTGTTTTTCAACTTCCAAAGAGGTAAAGCGGATGGTTCCTTTGAGTTCCACTTTGTCGGGGATGACATTTTCGGTGAAGCCGCCATTGACAGCGCCGATGCTGATCACCGCTGGTTCAAATGGGTCGAGTCTGCGCGAGACGATCGCATTGACACCCATGATGACGTGTGCCAGCAGCACGAACGGGTCGTTTGAGGAATGCGGGTACGCACCATGCCCGCCCTTGCCGTAAATGGTAGCCTGCCATGAACTGACCCCGCCGCCGCTCGGACCTTCATTGATGGCGATGGTGCCCACCGGGCTGGTCGGGTCTACATGTTGGGCGATCACATAATCCACGCCTTCCACAGCGCCTTCGTCATACATACGCTGCGCGCCGCTTTTGCCTTCTTCGTCTGCGGTTTCTTCACAAGGCTGAAATAGGAAGCGGATTCGCCCGTTCAGTTTTTCTTTTGCAAGGATCTTTGCTGCGCCCAGTGCCATGGCAGTATGAGAATCATGACCGCAGGCATGCATTTTGCCTTCATTTTGTGAGACATAATCGGTCTCGTTCTGTTCAAAGATCGGGAGCGCATCCATATCCGCACGGATGGCAACCAGTTTTCCGCCCTCGCCGATCTCCGCCACAACGCCGGTTTTACCAACTCCGCGTTTGACCTTGTATCCCATCTTTTCCAGTTCATCTGCCACGATCGCGGCTGTGCGGTGCAGGTCGAACCCGGTTTCGGGGTGCATATGGAAATCCCGCCGCCACTCGATCAGTTCTTCTGAAATTGCATGAGCTTGTTTGATCATAACTTCTCCTTGTATGCCTTATTGCTCGTTACTAATTTTACCAATCACTTTTCATTGGTAACGGACTATTTCTTTTTTACCGTCTCTCGTTCTGCGGCGGCGAGGATCCTGTTCAATTCAGCTTCCTGTGCCGGCTCCAGCGGCGGGACGGTATGTTCGCGCAAGATGCGCTCAGCTTCGTCTGTGGCGTGATCTGCCATTTGTTTGCGTCCCATTTTATCCTCCCAGGTATCCCAAGAGTTGCGTTCGGCGAGCTTGGTCAACGCCATTTCACCGGCACGTAAGTGTTTGAGGGTGTGTTTACTGGCGAGATAATTGCGGTTTGAGTCCATGACATTGCCGATGACCTCCACTGCCAAGTGTTCTGCATCAGCCGATAAGCCCTGGCGTTGGCGGTGAATGCTTTTTGCGAGTTCATTGTCCAACACCATCTGAGCGAAGGAACCCATCACACCTGCTTCCATTTCGCCAATGCCCGAGAGTTCATCTGCCCCAGCCAGAGCGGGGAGAGAGGCGTTCAGTCCGCGTTCAAAAGCGTTTTGGGCATCCAATGTGTGGGCATTCGTGGAGAAGCCATACACGTTCACGGCGAAGCCATAATAATGCCCAAGCTGCACCGTTGCCGCGGAAGAGATGCCAAGTTCCACGCCGCCCCAGATCAGCCCTGTACGCGGCTCAAGCAAACCCAAGCGCCCGCAGTAGACCACGCCACAGCCTGGATTTAGGATCTGTGCCAGAACGAGCGGAGCAAGCGTCTCAGCATTTTGTTGGACGAGGCTGCCGGTAATGGTCATGGGTGAGGTTGCGCCGCCGGTGGGTGCAGGCAGGTTGGCGTGGATGACGCCCGCCTCTGCCATATCCATGATGGCTTGCGCTGCGATATCGTGCATGGTCAGCGGACTGACCGGAGAAAGCGAGAGTGTGATCTCGTGCGGCTCAATGCCGATCACTTTTGCCATTTCAACAGCATATTTTGCTTCGTGACCAAATTGAATGCCGGGGCCCTGCACAGGCTTTGTGGTGTTCGACAAGGCATGACGGAACATATGCAATGCCATCATTTCATTTTCCACATCAGGCGGGGTAAAGAATGGTGTGATGTTATTGCAATTTGGCAATGCATCCAGCAGACGGACGGCGTTCACGCAATCTTCAGTCGTGGCGGTGTGGTGCGTGCCGGTACGTGCATCAAATACATCGCGCGCACCGCCGAGGTTGTGAAAGAATAAATTCCCGCCGCCCAACTCATTCACAGTGCCGTTGCGCCCGCGGATCTTGGGGCGTTTATTCGCTTTAGCAACAGAGTCCATCACCAAATCAGGCGGCATCAAGACGCGGTTATCCTTCATTTTGCAGCCTGCTTGTAATAAGATATCGAGGCTGGGTTTATGCGTCCAAATGATGCCGATCTCACTCATCACTTTCAGTGTGGCTTCGTGCATGGCTTGTACGTCAGCATCTGACAAAAACTTCAACGGCTCCATGTGCTCTCCTGATAAAAATTATGTCCATGGTCTAGAGACCACGTTATTGGTGACTATTGTTCGTCGTTCAGTATTTTCTTTAAAAACTCCAAACGCTTCGTTTCAGCATCCAGGATGTTTTCGATCATTAGAAATGAATGCCCTTCACCTTTGTATAAATGCAAATCAACTTCCTTGCCTAAATTTTTTAATTTGTCATGTGCATCGATCGATTCGGAGGCGGGGCAGCGCGGGTCATTCTCTCCACAGATCATTTGCACAGGTGCAACGACGCGGTCTAAAAAGAAATACGGAGAGCGTGAGATCCATAATTCGCGGTTCTCTTCCGGGTCACCCATATTCTCAATGTTCCAATGCTGCAAGTCTTCGCGTGAATTTTTATGCGACTTGATCCAGTTCAGGAACGGAACCACCGCCGAACCGCCTGCAAATAAATGTGGATACATTGTCAGACAGCACATGGTCAAAAAACCGCCGTGGCTGCGCCCTGTTACAGCGATCTTGCCTTTTTCTGCCAGACCGTTATCGATCAAATACTTTACACCTGCTGCGCAATCATCCGTGTCCACGCCGCCCATGTCGTAGCGGCTGGCGTTCTGCCATTTTTTGCCATACCCGGTCGAGCCGCGATAATTGGGCGCAAGCACCGTCCAACCTTGCGCTGCCATGTGGCTCATCATGGGGCTCCATAAATTCGAGTAATGCCAGTTCGGTCCGCCGTGAATATCGATCACAGCCTGCCTGCCGTTTCCACGGTATAACAATGCCGGTACCTGTACACCATCTTTACCGGTGTACCAAACTTCTTCCGGCAGGGCAAAACCGGGCAATTCTGCCAAGGACTTCGTGAGTTGGGTTGCATCCCCGCTTTCGAGGTTAATCTTCCAAAGGTCAGATGGGCGATTTACATCCTCATATAAAAGGACGACTTCATTTGAAGTGAACTGCGGAAAGGAATGGCAGCCATCACCGATTTTTATTTGATGTAGTTCGCCGCCTCTTTTCTGAAACTTGAAGCTGGTCTTCGCGCCTTCAGCTTGTATCCACCCGATTCCATCTCCGCTTCGCGACCACACAGGCTGGGTTTTATCCCCGGCACTCTGGTCTACCCAGTGGATCTCCTGCGACTCAATATTAAATACGCCGATATCATGCCACTCGTTCACTTCGGCAGAGAACGCCAGGGATTTTGAATCAGGTGACCAGGCCGGGTGCTGTGCATTCAGTGCCTTGCCTTCCCAGAGAAGCTGAGTAGTGTACACTTTGCCCTTGTGGCGTCCCACCGGTACGATGTGAATGCTGCGATCGCTCGCTGCTGCTTCTGACTCAACGGCGATCCAAAGCCCATCCGGCGACCAGACAGCATCCCAGCAGGGGTGGAAGATATTTCGGATCATGTGTTCGCCGCTGCCATCTGTGGGAAGAATGTATAAAGCGAATTGTCCCTTTGCTTCGGAGAGTACAGCCAGAAGCTGCCCATCTGGTGACCAACTCACATTGGGCTGATGGGCATAAAGAATATCCGGGGTCAGGTCGGTGGTTGTGTCTGTATTGAAATCATGGACGGCAATGTGGTACGACTCGCTGCCGTCCAGATCCAGGGCAAATGCCAGGCGGGAGCCGTCGGGGGAGAACTTGGGAGCAAATTGTGCGCCGTCTATTTTTAGAGACAGCGGAGTTAGCTCTTTGCCGTTTGTGGTTTGCCACAATTCCCAACGCCCGGTCTTGTTCCAGGCGAAGACGATTCGGCTTTCATCGGGGGCGATGGTGTATGGCAGACCGGAGTCTACGTAGGGAACTTGCAAGAGCTGTTCAAGGTTGGGCATACGGGTTGGATTCAATCACGTTTCCATCGAATAAGGGTTATTGGACCCTTATCTTTTCTTTCTGGTAGCAATTTTAAAAATGCTCTGAGTAAAAAAACCATCGTCAGGCAGGCTGTGACCGATATCAATATGATCGGGGAGCGCGTGGCTTCATATTGAATGGGCGTTGACCTTGTTTGCATAAGCGGCTTGACCGCACTTATCAGCTTCTGAACCTGTGTTGGATCTGTAAATAGCCTGCTCACGGATATGAACTCGCCAACAGGTGTTTGGAATTGAGCACTAGCACTGCAACCTTTGTTCTTTCCACTTCCGCTACAGTTGAGGTCCCGGTCCATGTCAATGATCTGTTCATAGCTTTGTTCTGAGATCGTCCAGTTGAATATTGATTCACGGACCTGGCAAATGTAGGTTTTATCTGGTTGTAATTCGCATTGGATCTCCAACGACGTACTGAATGGAGTGTTAAACCCGAAGGAAAGTGTACCTGCAATGATCGCAAGCAGAATGTCCCAGATAAAAACAGCAATTTTCTTTACCATTAAATTTGCTCCTCTCGGAAGTAATATTAAAAAAACTAGAATGTAAGTGTTATGTCAGTTGGTATTCTTCAAGTTTGGGCAATTCTTCATGTCCTGCTTTTTTCGCGAGATCAAGCATGAAGGCGTGGAGTCGGGTCACTTTGGCGGGGTCCAGGTCTGGGCGGGTGTAGGAGGCGAGTAATTCCTTCACATGTAGCTTGGCTCTGCCGAAGGCGTCCAGGGAACCGGCTTCCTTCCAGGCGCGCGTGGAACTGCGGTCGATCACATTTCCAGGAAGGTGCTGTTCTTCACGGAACAACTGCATGGTAATCTTCTGTTTGAGGAAATCGCCGCCTTTGAAGTTGATCTTGTCGTCATAGAAACCGGTGGCGAGAGTGTCTGTATGTTGCTTGACGCCGCCAATGAGGCGTTTTGCCATTGCAATGCCTTCCGCATCAATAACGAGTTTTTCGGCACTGTGGCAGGCGAGGAAATCCAACATGCCGGAACCAGAGATCATGTTAATGCCGCTCAATGCGCCGACCATGGCAGTGATGCCGCTTTCAAGCCCGGCTTGGGCATCCACGAGTTTTGAATCGGTTGCGCCGAGATAGGTATGAGTGGGCATGCCAAGGGTTTTGGCGACTTGGGCATAGGAACAATCGAGCATGGCGGTTTCGACGGCACCCATAGGGGTGGCGCCTTTGCGCATATCGAAGATCGCTGCCGCGCCGCCCCAAACAATAGGTGAGCCGGGCTTGGCGAGTTGATGAATGGTGATGCCTGCCAGGCACTCCGCTGCATGCTGGGTGACGGTGCCTAGCATGGTCACCGGCGCGGCTGCGCCCGAGAGCGGTACAGAAACGATCTCGGCAGGGATTCCGGCGCGTGCCAGGCGGATGAGGTTTCCAGCGCCGAAGTTACTCCAGATCAACGGCGGGGCGGGGCATACGTCGAAGATGGCGCGTGGTTTCTCGCGAGCTTCCTCCGGGCTGCCTGCGAACATTTCCAGCATGTCGATCATTTCCTGCACGGTCTTGTTCGTAAATGCGCCGGTGACGATGGGTTTTTTGGAATAAAGCAGGGTTAGATACAGGCGGTATGAATCCTGAATATCTTTGGAGACGTCATGGCAGATGACTGCGGTGGATTGTGCGTCGTATTGCGGAATCTGCTCTGCCACTTTCAGCAGGCGGATGAGATGTTCGGTTTCAGTGGTCTCATGCTCGAGCGTATCCGGGTTGAGCATGGTGATGCCGGATGAGCCCGGGTCGAAGTGGACGGAATCGCCGCCGTAGTGGACGACGGGGTTGCCGTGGTAATCGTAAAGGTAGAATTCACGCGGCACACTTTCGAGCGCGCGTTGTACAAGGGATGCGGGGATCTGAGCGACGTGGGTTTCTGGATTGATGACCACGCCTTCTTGCATCAACAATTCCCGCGCTTCTTCATTCTGGACCTTGATGCCGGGTTTCAGAAGCAGTTCATACGCCTCTGCCAGAATGCGGGCAATGATCTCGTCGCTGAGCAGGGTAAGTTTTGGTCTCATGAGACACCTCTAATTGAATTGGATTTCTCTTTGGGCGAAGAGATTAAAAAATGAGTAACGAGGTACAAGAAGTGAGTTTTCTTGCGCCTCGTTACTCAACTCTCATTTCTTGTTATTTCTTTTCGACTGACTTGATAATTCTTTCAAATTCTTTGCTGACCTTTTCATCCAACGGATCAGGTTGGTGCTCCTGCAGGATCTTTTTTGCCTTGGCGGTTGCCCAGTTGCGCGCGTCATCTCGCTTGTCTTCCCATTGCGTGTAGGGGCGGCGGTCTAAAAATTCAGGCATGAACAGGTCACGGGTATGGGCACGGGTATGTTTCTGTGCCAGGAAATGACCGCCGGGTCCAACTGCGGCAATGGCATCCATTGCCAGGGTTTCTTCATTTACGACAATGCCTTGCATCATTTTGTGAATGATGGAGAAGATCTCGCAGTCCAACATCATCTCTGCATACGACCAGATGCGGCTGCCATGCAGAAAACCGCATCCCAACAGCATATCCGACATGACCACACTTGCCATGAAGGTCGAGAGACTGCCTTCCAGCCCGGCTTGCCAGTTTGGTTCTTTTGCGCCTGTGGCGAACGAACCCATGGAGAGCGGGATGTTGTAGAAATCTGAAAGCGCATTGACGGCTGCCCCAAAGAGGAAGTCTTCAGGTCCGCCGCCGGTGTAAGCGCCGGAGCGCGGGTCAGAGGCGGTGAGGGCTGCGGCATAAAAAACGGGAGTGCCAGGGTATGCCAATTGCAGCAATGCTGTGGCTGCAATAACCTCTGCGTTGCCGACGGCAAGAGTCCCAGCCATGGTTGCCGGTCCTGTTGTAAGGCAGGCAGACATGGTCATGAAACCGGTCGGAACTCCATATTCGGCGGCAATCAAGGCTGCATCGAGGGATCCGCCGTCGTGTCCGAGTGGAGGCGCCGTACACTGCATCAAGGAGAGCATGGGGCGTTCGCGCAGTTTTTCTTTGCCGCCAGCCAGAATTGATACCATCTCCATCGCGGCTTTGGCTTCTTCCACGTTGTAAATGGATTCGGTCTGGACGTGTTTGGTGGAGTTTTCCCAAACGGCTTTGAGTTCGTGCAGTCCGCGCGCTTCAACCGCTGTATCTTGCGCAGAGACGGGCACCCAATGGAACGCCACTTCTTCGGTAGCATCGGCTACTCTGGAAATATCGCGTACGTCCTGCAGTTCAGTGGTGCGCTTCTCGCCGGTATTGATGTCGATGACTTCGACGCCACATCCGTCTGTGCCAAGACAGACGTGATTGCCATCGAGTGGGAGGTCTTGCTGTGGATCGCGTGCCGCAAGCACATATTTCGGCGGGCATTGCTTTAGCGCGTCTTCGATCAGGTACGGTTTGACCTTCACGGTCTTCCGGGTGCGATCCACATCTGCGCCAACGGCTTCCCAAATATCCAGTGCGCGTTTGGAAGGAAAACGAACGCCGACATTTTCAATAATGTTCAGCGTTGTTTCGTGGATCTTTAATACTTCATCATGGGTCAGTACCTCAAAATTCAATTTGGGGTCGCTGATGGTTTTGATCTTCTTATGAGACATAGAGCCCTCCCGAGGCTATGTCTCTCTCTTCTCTCTGATTGATTATGTCGTGATGACGAATTACATATCGGACTTGCCGACCAATTCTTTGGCGAGCTTTACCGCACCGACGGCATCTTCCGAGTAGCCGTCTGCCTTGATCTTGTTAGCCCAATCGCGGGTGATGGGGGCGCCGCCAACCATGACCTTGATCTTCGGGCGCAGACCTTCTTTATCCATTTCTTCGATCACTTCACGCTGGCGAACCATGGTGGTGGTCAGGAGTGCGCTCATGCCGATGAGGCTGGCGTTGATCTCGAGTGCCTTGCCAATGATCTTATCTGCGGGCTGGTCTACACCGAGGTCGGTCACTTCGAAACCGGAGGCGCTCAACATCGTGCCGACCAGCGTCTTGCCGATCTCATGAATGTCGCCTTCCACGGTGGCAAGCACAACTCTGCCCATCGTTTCGCGGGCTTCGCCGAGCTTAAGGAGTTCCGGCTCAAGGGTGGCGACGGCTGCCTTCATGGCTTCACCTGCCATCACCAATTCCGGCAAAAAGGCTTCGCCAGCGCCGAACTGGTCGCCGATGTAATTTACGCCGATCACAAACCCCTTGGTAATGGAATCCAACGGCGGGATATTCATGGCAATGGCTTTTTGAGCAAGCTCCACCGACACATCCGAATCACCATCGATAATGCTTTGTGCCATATCCTTGAATAACTTCTCGATCTCTTCTGACATACTGCCTCCTGATTACTTTGATTTTTTGATCAAGTGCGAAACTTGTTTTTCTTTCTCTCTCAACAGGGCTGCGGGGATATTGCGGTACGTTTCCAGCCACCTGCCTGATTCCATGACGTGTTCGAGCGATACTTTTACTGCTTTATCCGGATCTCTTTTCTTGAATGCTTCCAGGATGGCGGCGTGTTCGTCGTGGGTTTGCGCCACACTACTTGAGACCAATTCGGGCTTGCGGTAAAGCGCTTCGTAGAGCAGCCAGTCTGGAAATGCGTTTGAAACGATGGAGTACAACTGAATCAACAGGTCATTCCCAGAGGCTTCCGCAATGGCAGTATGGAACTCGCGGCTTAATTGTCGTTCCTGCGGCATCTCGCTTAGTTCAACATGCCGATCCATTTCCGCCATGATCGCCTCAAGGTTTGCGATCTTATCCGGGGTGATGTTCAGGGCGGTTTCTCTTGCGATCATTGCTTCGAGAAACAGACGCATCCCATAAGCTTCAACAACATCCTTTTCGGACATTTCGCGCACGCGCACCCCGCGGTATGGCACTCGCTCTGCAATGCCTTTCGCCACCAGCAGATCCAAGGCTTCTCGTACGGGTGTCATGCTTACGCCCATCTGGCTGGCAATATCTTCCTGCCGGAGCCAGTCGCCGGGGGTGTATTTCCCTGCAATGATCTGACGATGCAAGGCATCATAGATTTCTTCCTTCAGGGGCTTGTGGGTGAGTTCTCTTGCTGCTATTGACGCCATGATTGTACATTATATATAATCTGAGGGGATTTCGGAAGTGCCGCGTGTCACTGAAAATGCATTCGGTTATACTCAACATCCCGGAGATTATATGTCTGAAATTGACCTGAAGCCATTGAAACCCGCAATAGAAAAATTTGTCCCATTGGGCCGCTCGGGGCTTTTGCCAGCCTTGCATGCGGCTCAAAATATTTATGGTTGGCTCCCCGAACCTGTGGCTGCCGAAATTTCCAAAACGCTGCGGGTTCCGCTGGCGGATGTGCATGGGGTCATCGAGTTTTATTCGATGTATTACAACAAACCTACCGGCAGGAATGTGATCCGCGTTTGCACCGACCCGGCTTGCGGCTTGCGTGATGCAGACGGCGTCTTGAAAAAACTCTGCCATCAATTTGACCTGGATCCGCATCAGATTCACCCGGAATTGGATCTCACCATTGAGCCGAGTCCCTGCCTTGGGATGTGCGACCAGGTTCCCGCCATGCTGGTAACGAAGGGAGATCGTGCCATCGAAGATTTCGGCGTGGATAAGAACTTCCGCCCAAAGTCTCTCGTCGGTGGGACGCTCCGCATGCTGACCAAAAACTGCGGCGGTGAAACAACTTCATTGGAGGCGTATGGCGGCTATACCGCCCTGAAAAAAGCAAGATCCATGAGCCGCGAACAGGTCGTGGAAGAGATCAAAGCTGCCGGTCTGGTGGGAAGAGGCGGCGCAGCATTCCCAACTGGAATTAAATGGGAAGGCGCGCTCAAGGCGCAGGCAGACCAAAAATATGTCATCTGTAATGCAGATGAATCCGAACCTGGCACGTTCAAAGATCGTATCCTGTTGTTGGATGACCCACATATGATGATCGAGGGGTTGTCCATTGCGGCGTATGCCATTGGTGCGACCAAAGGTTTTATTTATATTCGCGGTGAATATCCGTATATTGTCCCGGCGCTGCAAAATGCCATTGACGAAGCCAAAGCTGCCGGGCATCTTGAAGGTTTTGAAGTTGAAATTCGCGTCGGCGCTGGTGCCTATATTTGTGGCGAGGAGACCGCGCTGTTTGAATCGATCGAAGGGAAGCGTGGCTTTCCGCGCGTGAAGCCGCCCTTCCCGACGACGCATGGCGTGTTCGGTAAACCAACCGTCATCAATAATGTTGAAACACTATGCAATGTGCCGCTCATCCTCGAAAAAGGCGCCGTTGAATATCGCAAGATCGGTACCGAAAAATCACCGGGACCCAAATTGTTCTGTCTTTCAGGGGATGTGGTCAAGCCGGGGGTATATGAAGTTGCGTTCGGTGCGACCTTACGTGAAGTGCTTGAAATGGCAGGCGGTGTGATTGACGGTAAAAAGCTCAAGTCTGTTCTCTTCGGCGGTGCGGCGGGAGCCTTTGCCACGGCGGAACACCTTGATGTGAAAATGACCTTTGAAGACCTGCGTGCTGCTGGTCTTCCGCTTGGATCAGGTGTCGTGATGGTCTTCGATGAGACCCGGGACATGCGCGATGTATTGAAAAGACTCGGTCATTTCTTTGCACATGAGTCTTGCGGTAAATGCTATCCCTGCCAAATGGGAACCCGGCGCCAAATGGAAATTCTCGACCGCGTGGCAGAGGGCAACCCGCAGAAAGGTGACTTCGTCCGCTTGCAAGATGTCGGCTGGACGATGACGGATGCAAGTCTGTGCGGGTTGGGGCAGACGGCTGCGAGTGCGGTATTGTCTGCGATGAAATTGTGGCCCGACCTGTTCGAGGTGAAATCATGACGATCACATTTATGATGGACGGCAAGGAAGTTACCGCGCAAGACGGACAGACATTGCTAGATGTTGCCCGCGAGAACGGCATCAACATTCCCACCATCTGCTTTCACGAAGCTACCACAGCGAATGGACTATGCCGCATGTGTGTCGTCGAGGTGGAAGGGCAGAGAGTGCTCCAGCCTTCGTGCATTGTCAAAGCGGGCGCAAATATGAAGGTCCAGACCCGAAGCGAGAAGGTGGTGCGCGCACGCAAGACCATCCTCGAAATGCTCGCCTCCACCATGGACTTGTCTGATGCGCCCGATATCCTTACGATGATGGATGAATACGGCGCAAGCCCTGAGCGCTTTCCCGATGCCGAGCGCCGCGAGTCGGAAGTTAAAGATGATAATCCGATGTACGTCCGCGACTATTCAAAATGTTTGTTGTGCTGGCGTTGCGTTCAGGTCTGCGCGGATGATGCTCAATATACGTTTGCAATTAACTTTGAAGGGCGCGGTTTTGAAACGCAGATCGCCACGTTCTTTGATAAACCCATCCCTGAAACGACTTGTGTGATGTGCGGTCAATGCGTGGGCGTTTGCCCCACCGGCGCATTGAAACCCAAGCGCGAATATATGCTGGAGCAAGGCAAAACGCCTGCTGAAATCAGTGTGATGAATACGGGCAGAAAAAAACGTAAGTAGTAACTGGTAAATAGAGATTGGAGATTAGTCAATTACCATTTACCAATTACTAATCTCCAATTACCGCAAGGAGACCTTATGATCAAATCCGACCATATCACCACTACAACCTGCCCTTACTGCGGCGTAGGTTGTACTTTGCAACTTCACGTCAAAGACGACTTTATCTTCAAGGTCACTACGCCGTTCGATTCCCCAGTCAATCACGGCAACCTGTGCGTGAAGGGACGTTTTGGCTACGACTTTATTTATCACCCCAAGCGCATCACCACGCCGATGATCCGTAAGACCAGGCAGGAAGCCGGAAAACGCACGCAGGCGTTCGACCTTTCTGAATGGCGCGAGGCTTCGTGGGATGAGGCGTTGGACTATGTGGCTGATAACCTCACCCGCATTTACAAGCGTGATGGTTCCGACGCCATGGCGGTCTACTGCTGTGCTAAAGCCACCAACGAAGATAACTACGTTTTGCAGAAGATGTACCGCGCCTTGTTCCGCACGAACAATGTCGATCACTGCACCCGTCTATGCCATGCCGGTTCGGTCGTGGCGTTGCTACAGGCACTTGGTTCTTCTGCCATGAGCAACACCGCGAGTCAGGTCGTGATGAACGATGTCTTCATCGTCACCGGCTCGAATACCTCGGAAAATCACCCCATCATTTCCCTGCAAATGAAAGATGCTGTGCAAAAGCATGGCGCGAAGATGATCGTGATCGACCCGCGCCGCATTGACCTGGTGGATATGGCGGAGATGTGGCTGCCGCTCAAGCCGGGCACGAACGTACCGGTTTTCTCGGCAATGGCGCATGTCATTGTTAAAGAAGACCTCGTCAATTGGGACTTTGTCAAGAATCGCACTGAAAACTTCGATGAGTTTCTGGAAAGTCTCGAAAAATTCACACCAGAATACGCTGAAGAGATTTCCGGCGTGCCAGCCGAAGATATTCGTAAAGCTGCCCGCATGTATGCCACCGCGAAGAACGCTGCCATTTATTGGGGTATGGGCATTTCGCAGCTTTCTCACGGCACTGCCAGTGCCATGGCACTCATTCATCTTGCCTTCCTCACTGGTCACGTTGGGCGAGATGGCACCGGGTTGAATCCTCTGCGCGGACAGAATAACGTGCAGGGTGCCAGTGACATGGGGTCCATGCCATTCCATTACCCCGGCTATATGCGTGTGGATAACCCCGATAACCGCACCAAATGGGAAAAAGCCTGGAACATCGAAGAAGGCGGATTGAGCCTCAAGCTGGGTCTCACCACCACTGAAATTCTCGGCAACGCCCACGAAGGCGGCATCCGTGCGCTTTATATCATGGGCGAAAATCCGATGATGTCCGAGCCGAATCTGAACCTCACACGCCATCACATGGAGCAGCTTGAATTCATCGTTGCGCAGGATATCTTCATCAACGAATCCGCCGCGTTTGCGGATGTTTTCCTGCCCGCCACGCCTTTCGCTGAAAAAGAAGGCACGTTTTCAAACACTGACAGACGCGTGCAGCGAGTCCGCGCGGCTCATCCTCCACGCGGGATGTCCCGCCCCGATTGGCAGATCGTCTGTGACATTGCCCTGCGCATCGAATCGCGCCTTGGCTTGCCCACTGCTCATTGGGCTTATTCCAACCCGGAAGAGATTCTGCGCGAGATGGGCAGCGTGAATCCCGATTATGCCGGCATTACTTATGATCGCATTGATAAAGAAGGTCTCATTTACCCGGTGCCGCACATGGAACACCCTGGCACGCCGACCTTGTTCAAAGAGTCCTTCCCGCGCGGAAGAGGAAAATTCCACGCCTTGGATTACGTCCCTGTGCGCGAACAAGTAGACGATGAATACCCCTTCATCCTCACCACCGGGCGTCTGCTGGAACACTGGCATGGCGGTTCGATGACGCGTAATTCAGCCCTGAACGAAATTTACCCCGAAGCCCGTGTGGAGATCCACCCCGCCGACGCCGAGATCCACGGCATCCGCAACGGCGACCCGGTCAAAGTCCAGAGTCGACGCGGTGAGGTCATCGTCCGCGCTACGGTGACGGAGAAGACAACAGTCGGCGTCATTTTCCTCCCCTGGCACTTCCATGAAGCCGCCGCGAACCTATTGACCAATGACGCGCTCGACCCCCAGGCAAAGATCCCCGAATTCAAAGCCTGTGCCGTGCAGGTCTTCCCCGCGAGGGAAAGCGACCTGCCAAATGCGGAGATTGTTTTGAATAGGGGAAGGTATTAAAAGTAAAAGACCTCGGAGAGTAGAAAATCTCCGAGGTCTTTTTGCAATTTTAGGGTTGGGTGATCAGCAGGTCATCAAACTCTACTGTGATGGGTGAGGATGAAGCGGAATACGATTGGAGGAACAGAGCAAATTGACCCGAAGAATGTGTACTGTCAGTCGCCTCAAGGACGGTTTCTCCATTTACACTTAGTTTTAATTGGTCGCCGATACAGGATGATGTAAAAGTATTTTCAACACTCCCTTGTTTTATGGCGTCAGAGGAGGTCCAATCTTTTAGGGCGGTAATTTGCCCATCTTTCATTAACTGTATACTTGCAAATCCATCGCCGCTCACGAAAAATAGATAGCCATTTCCATCATCAAACGAAAAGCGACATGCTGATCCAAACCCAATATTATTGTCAGATGGGCCGGCAATCAACTTTACACGGCTTGTTAATTCACTATCGTTTGCATCTATAAAAATGAGTGGAAAGTTGGTGATGCCATCCTTTGCTACTGTAACAGAGTACACGCCATTCTTTGCCATATTGCTTGCGTTGTTGCTCTCGAAAGTTTCAACGGCATCGTTTGAGCTGCTGAAATCATCCTGATAGAGAACGTTATTTCCTGCTTGTTCATTTGAACTTCCCTGCGAATCAGGCGCGGTTGTTGCTGGCAATTTGCCAGGCTCGCTTATCACTAGGTTGTCAAAGTTCACTTGCAGAGGACTGGGCGATGTGTCAAGTGAGAATGCTGCAAAACCTAAATAGCCTGTGGCGTACGAATTGTCTGTAATTTGAATGATAACTTCTCCATTTACCGATAGCGTCAATTGGTCGCCAACACATGAGACAGACAATCTATTTACTGAGCCTCCTGAATTATAAGAACTCACGGGGATAACATCTGAAATAAGTGAAAATTGGCCGCTGTCATTTTTCTTCAAGATGAGAGCATTTCCATCGCCTGTGACTGCAAATACATATCCGCCTTGTTGTGTTATTCGACATGTTAAACCATAAACAGAACTTTGGTCTGCATTCCCAGATGATTGTTGAATATCTGCGGATATATCATTGTCATTAGCTTCAATGCCTGAGGTCGGAATAACCCAAGTGTTTGGGGTATTAACTTTGATGGAATATACACCGTTTGCTATATCCGATGTTGCTTGCTCTAAATTAAAGTATTCATAATAATCTGTTTTTTGGCTAAAGTCGTCTTGATAAATTATGCCGTTATCTGATCCTGGGAGAGATGTCGAATCATTGAGATCCGAAATCGGCGTTGCCGTTGTTGCGCTTGTAGGATATGGTGTGGGAAAAGGAATGTTTGTGGGCGCATTTTCTGTTTCGAGTGGCCATTGTTCACATGTTTTCCGGTACGTCACGTTTGGAAAATATTCTGACCACTCAGCCTGTGTGAAGTTTCGTCCTGCACGCTCACATGAACGTTCAATCCAATAATCTGTTTCCAGATTGAATAATATGATATTGCCGTATTGACTGCCTGATACTAGAGTCTTGCCGTCTGGGCTGAAACTAACTTGTACCAAGGGACCATTATGCCCAAGCAGGGGTTGTCCAATGGGTTTACCAGTAGCTATATCCCACAGTCTCACTGTCTGATCTGCATAGCCAGATGCCAAAATATTGCCATCTGGGCTTAATGCCAGGTCGGTAACTGCATTTGTAGCTCCAGTAAGTGGTTCACCGATGGGCTTGCCAGTCTCCACGTCCCATAAAATGATGGACTGATCTGTGCTGCCAGATATTAACGTTTTTCCGTCCAGGCTGAAAACCAAATCCATCGCATTGCTTGTCTTTGTACGCCCTGTGAGAGGCTGCCCAACAGGTTTACCTGTTGCTACATCCCATAATCTTATGGTGTTATCTGGGAAGCCACCACCCGATGCCAGAGTTTTACCATCTGGACTGAACGCTATACTTATTACCGCATCTGTATGTCCCGATAGAGGTTGACCAATGGGTTTGCCAGTTTTCAGATCCCATAGAATAATGGTTTTATCATTGTAGCCAGATGCAAGGGTTTTACCATCTGGGCTGAATGCTAGACTGTATATGGTATCTGTATTCCCTATAAGTGGTTGACCAATGGGTTTGCCGGTTGCCACATCCCACAGTCTGATACTTCCATCCATTCCACCTGATGCTAGTGTTTTACTATCTGGACTGAATGCCAGCTCCCATATAGTATCTGTGTGTCCCGTAAGTGGTTGACCAATAGGATTACCAGTTGTCACATCCACAAGTACGATGGTGTCAGAATACAAACCGGTATTTGCCAAAATCTTGCCATCAGGACTTAAGGACATTCTTGTCAGTCCCTCTGTTTGGGACGAGATCCGCTTTCCAATAGGATTAGTGTGTTCCGTAGTTAGTAAAATAACGCTTGAACTATTATCTGCTACTGCCAAAGTTTTACCATCTGGACTGAGTGTCAATGCATTGACTCGCCCAATAACTCTTGGTGTTACCACATCAAGGCTGACACCAAGCCCTATTCCCCACATTTTAATGGATTGGTCAGCGCTGCCTGACACTACATTTAGTCCATCTGGACTTATAGCAACGCTGGTTATGATATCGTCGTGTCCCCTTAAAGGTTCGCCAATTGGACTGCCTGTTGCGACATCCCACACTATGATACTTCCATCCATGCTCCCAGATGCCAACATCTCCCCGGTTGGGTTTGTTGCCAAACTCGTTACCATGTTAGTGTGGCCTGTAAGCGGTTCTCCAATAGGTTGCCCGGTAGCGACATCCCAAAACCTAATGGTGTTATCTGCACTGCCAGATGCTAAAGTCTTTCCGTTTTGGACAAATACCACGCTAATTACACTATCAGTATGCCCTGTAAGCGGTTTTCCTATTCGTTTACCGGTGGATACGTCCCATAGCATGATGGTGGAGTCGGTACTTCCGGATGCCAGTGTTTTGCCGTCTGGACTAAATGCCACCCTTATAGCCGCATCTGTTGTGTCCATCTTAAGTGCTTCACCAATAGGTTTGCCTGTTTCTACGTCCCATAGCATGATCGTATTACTGCTGGATGCAAGAGTCTTACCGTCTGGGCTGAACGCCAGGCTGTATATAGTATCTGTGTGCCCAGTGAGAGGCTGTCCGATTTGTTTGCCGGTGGCTACATCCCATAACAAAATAGTGCCATCAAAGTCTCCGGATGCAAGGATTTGTCCATTAGGACTAAAGACAACAGTGAATGCCTGGTTTGTGTGTCCTTCAAGATATTGGAGAATAGCCGGGTTTGCCGCAGATGCATCTAGCAGAGCCCCTCTTGTAATTGATTTGTCCATAAAGCGGAAAGATTCAATGCCGAGTAAAAGAGATTGTTGAAAATCCGTAGTAATCAGTAAATTAGTTTGAGCGCCTAGGAAATTTGCATTTGCTGTTTTCTCATTTGCAACTGCTACCTGCCGCTGAAAATAAGCAGTAATACCCAACGCAATAGACACTACCAAGGCAATCGTAACCCCAGCTAGTGTGATTCTCTGCCTGCGAGTGGCATCCTTACGGCTGGCGAGAACATATTCACCTTGTAATTGAGTAGGTTCGGGGCTTTTCCCTGTCGCACCGGAAATGAACTGCTCGCCATCGGTGAGGTCTTTCCCGCGCAGTGTAAAAGAGTTATCTCGTTTCTTTTTATCCCACTCAATCGCGCGGACTTGAACGCGGGTATGTGTCTTAATCCAATCGAGATCCGTATCCATCGCGCTTTGCAAGGTCTCGAACGCCTTGTCAAAATTGTCCGTATCCCGCATGTACACCCAGTTGATTTTCGCCAATTCCGGCGGAACTTCCTGTCCCTGATCTGGCATGAGGTACAAAATGGGGACAAGACGTTTGCCATGTTGAATGGCGTGGATCATTTCCTTGCGGCATTCGTTGGATTTGATCCACTCAGGGCTGAGCAAAAATAGAACCGTATTCGTCTTTTCGATGCCTTCTTTGATCTCTGCGTCCCAATCTGATGCGGCAGGGATGGAGTTCCAGTCTGCCCACACGTCACGATTGGCGGCATGTAACGCGTCTACCAGCTTTTGGGTGAAAACTTTATCTCGACGGGAATAAGAAATAAATACATCGGTCATGGCGATTCTCCTGATGAGCGGATACGAACTGGCTAAATTTTACTTGCAAGGTTGGAATTATCAATTTACAAAAAAGATAAGATAAAGATATATAGGCATTTTTAAACCATGCCAATTCGGTAGATGTTTGGATGAGCAGATACAAAAACATCCCCGAGATTTTTTTCGTGTCTCGGGGATGTTTTATTGTTACTTTTGGTTTTTTTCTTTTTTCTCTTCTTCGGCAAGGGCTTTGATCACAGAGATTACAGCTGATTTGCGCTTGGGGTCTTGAATTTGACTAAGGTGATGGATTGCTTCTTCGATCACTCCCTCATTTTCAGGCACTTCGGGAAGCAGCCCCGCAACCCGGTAAACTTTTTCTACGGGAACTTTGAACGCGCGTGCGATGGCTTCCAGTGTTGCAGGACGCGGGGTTGCTGAATGTCCATTCAACAATTTGTTGATGACGGCTCGATTCAGGTCGGCATACCGTGCAAGGTCTGCTTGCGACCATTCCCGTTTGTCCATCTCCTTCATGAGCCATTCTTTGAATTTTTGATGTCTACCCACAGCAGTCATAGTTTTATAATTTTGGCACAATACATGTTTCTGTTGGGAGCGATATTGTTTCTTAATAGAAACATCTGTGCGTTTAAAAATACGGCAAATAGGATTATTTACCTTGATGGTGGGGGGGATTTTGTTCAGTGATAGAAGGTCTGTAATTTGGATATCCACCCTGTTTATAGCCAAATTATATACCCAAAATATAAAAGTTCTTAATAGAAATAGTTCCGTCCAGCCTGAGGGGGGCAGGCTGGACGGAACTAACCAATATTTTAACAAAAAAGTTTCTTTTCGTCAACATATTGTATCGAAAAAGAAACAACCAATTTTAGAAGTTACCCCTGCATTAATATGACCTTTTTGATTTCGCAGCATATAAACTCGCATCAGCAAGTGAAATGAGTTCTTCGATATGACTGCTGTCTGTTGGGTAGGTCGCAATTCCGATAGAGAAACTGATCGGTATTTTTTTATTTTTCGATGTAATGGATAGTTCTTTTGCGCGATTTTCCCATTGCTGGGTGCATTGCCGGGCAGTTTCAGAAGAGGCATTATGAAGGATGACCAGGAATTCATCTCCACCATAACGACATGCAATATCTTCGGCGCGTATTCTCTCTTTGAGTAAATTCCCCGCCTGTTTGATGGCTTCATCGCCCATGATGTGTCCGTAACCATCGTTTATCTTTTTGAGATCGTTCATATCCACCATGACTACGCTAAATGCTTGCCCATCCCTTGCGGCACGGGCATGTTCCTGTTTAAGTGCCTCTTCCATATAACGCCGGTTGTATAATCCGGTAAGCGGATCTTGAATCGCTTGTTCGTGCAGGATCATTTGCAGCTTTTCAATCTCTGTCAGTTGTTGACGTAATTTTTCGTTCATATCATTAAGCTGATCTGCAATGTGTTTGCGTTCAGTAACATCTCGGGTAACTGCGATAAATGCCAGCGGTACTCCAGATTTATTCTTGATTAATGCTGCGCTCAGTTCGGCAGGAAAGGTAGTGCCGTCTTTACGCAGGAGATTAAACTCGATATTTCTAAGGATCCCATCTGCACGGGTCATGCTCATGGATTGAACCGCTTTTGAGATTTCATTAAAGGGAAAGAGGCTAAAAGCACTATTTCCTAAAAATTCTTCTGGCGAGTCGTACCCATGAATGACAGCAGTTTGTTTGTTGGCGAAAATATAATTACCTAGCATGTCTGTAATTGCTATGGAGTCTGGGGATGTTTCCATGACAGCATGATAGATTAAACTGCTGATCTGTGTGTCTTCGTGAGTTGTTCCATTCTCGCGAAAAAAGTTATAGCGCCAGTACGTGGAAAGATAAATACCAACTAGTCCGATCGCCCATAACCCAATATGAGATACGATACTGTTCTGAATCCAAATTTCCTCAATCAAATAGCTGGTAAAAAGAAGGAGGGTCCAACCAGTTATAATCTGGATAAAAAACGCCCGTTTAAATAGGGTGTTGAAATTAGTATCTTTCATATTTAACCTTGAGTCTTTTTTTGATTATATGCGATTTGCCGATTGTGTTCTTGTTTTATTTCGGTGTATTTTTATGGTCATAGTTTAGTTTTTTTAAGATTCCTTCATTCTGATGAAACCTTACCTAGTTCCTTTGACCGAAATTCGCCGCGAGCAGATGGTGATCAATTCGCGCTTCATTGCCACGCTCGCGCCTGCTTTTTCTATCGACGAAGCTCGCGCCTTCATGAAGAGAATTCGAGAAGAATTCGCGGATGCGAGCCATAACGTCCCCATTTATATCATTGGCGGCGGAAACACCGTGACCGAATATTTTTCTGACGACGGCGAACCAAGTGGTACATCCGGCAAGCCTGCGTTGACCGTTCTGCGTGGCAGTGGACTTGGCGATGCGGTTTTGGTCATCACCCGCTATTTTGGCGGGACATTGCTTGGCACAGGCGGATTGGTGAAAGCCTACACCGAGGCAGCACAATCGGTTGTCAATGTTGTGGAGCGGGGACGGCGCGTCCCCGTCCATGTGGCAATGATGGCGATCCCGTATAACTTGCTGGAACGGGTGCGTTTGTTTGTTTCAAAAAATCAGGGGAAGGTCTTGGGTGAAGATTACACGGGGGATATTACATTGACGCTGCAATTCCCTGTGGACAATTTTGAAGTATTTCAAAAAGACATGCGCGAAATTTCTGCGGGAAAAATTCAGGCAGAAGTGATCGAGACGAAGGAAGAGATCGTGAAAGTGTAGCAGGATGTCATGCTGAGCGTAGCGAAGCATCTCTACGATTATCTAAGAGTCCCTTCGCTATTGCTCATATCGTCCCGATGTCCTTCGGGAGGGTGACATTTTTACGGTCTACTCGCTTTCTCCACCAAATACACAATGGACACATAATCCTTCCCCGTTGCTTCTTTCATGCCGATCTCACAGGTGATGTTAGAGGAATAATAACCGTCGTAATCCCTTTTGAGGATTTCGGCGGTTTCTTTTTCAGTGGCGGATGCGGTCAGTTCGGGGTGAGTCAATCCGCGGTCACCGGCAAAGGCACAGCAGCCGAGGGCAAACGGGACAACGGCGTTCTTGGCACACTGTTTTGCAATGGCAAACATTTTTGCATCAAGGTTAAGTTTGCGGGCGGAGCAGTTGGGGTGCAGGATGACTTCTTCATCCACGGGATGGATTTCTAATTTGGGCAAAACGTGGTCGTGTAGAAATTCCACGCCGTCGAGGATGGTGAGTTGATTCCAGATTTCCTTGTCTTCGGGCGTGAGGTCATCGCCGCAGGTTTTGAGCGTGTGCGTGCAGGAGGTGGTGTCGATGACGATGGGATATTTTCCATGCTCAGACCAGTCCCACATTTGCGTGAGGGTTTTGTGCAAGGCTGCTTGGTATGCGGATTTGTATCCCTTGGAGGAGAAGGGCATTCCGCAGCAGTGACCGGCAGCATTGGCGGGGATGTGGAGGTTGATATTGGCGCGGTTGGCAATGGTTATGAAGGTTTCGGCGAGTGATTGGTAATTAGTAATTGGTAATTGTGGGGTTCCCAGTTGACGGGAGATGCAGGAGGGGAAATAGATGAATTCTTTTTCATCACGGAGGTCACGGAGGACACTGAGTTTTTTGGGAGAGTGCGGGATGGATTTATTCCATTTCGGTAGTCTTGAGCCTGTCACTTTTTCAGCGATAACCGAAATGGACTTGACTCCATTCACGCCAATAATTTTTTCAGCAGTGTGACCAAGTGAAACGCCAACCCCAACCAATTTTTCCACTACGCCAAAATTCTCTACAACCCACTCCGCCGACTTATTACTTTTTACTTCTTCCGCTCTTAATCGTTTTATAAACTTCCCCGTATCAATCCCCACTGGGCAAGCTGTTCCGCAGAGACCGTCAAGGGCGCAGGTGTCTATTCCAGCGTAGGTGAAATCTTTCGAAACAGAATCAATTTCGGCTGAGTCTGAGGCGGCGAGGCGCATAGAGGCGAGTTCTCTTTGGACGACTATGCGCTGTCTGGGAGTCAGAGTCAGCCTGCGGCTAGGGCACTTCGACTCGCAAAATCCACATTCGATGCATTTGTCAATTTCAGGTGCGACGAGCGCGA
Source organism: Candidatus Villigracilis vicinus (assembly GCF_016702885.1). NCBI lineage: Bacteria > Bacillati > Chloroflexota > Anaerolineae > Anaerolineales > Candidatus Villigracilaceae > Candidatus Villigracilis > Candidatus Villigracilis vicinus. The sequence goes on along the minus strand of NZ_JADJDD010000025.1, from coordinate 346,977 downwards.
GGCTTTTCAAGTGAGTCACGTGCGCTTGCGGGTTGTCATTGATGAGCACGCCGGGGTTGAGCATGCCATCGGGGTCGAGCAGCGATTTGAGGTCGCGCATGATGGCGTATGCCTCGGCGCCCCATTCGGTTTCGACGAACGGCGCCATGTTACGCCCCGTGCCGTGTTCGGCTTTGAGCGAGCCATCATATTTTCCGCTGACGATGCCCACCATCTCGCGCAGAAATTTATCGAAGAACTGAATTTGCTCTGGCGTGTCAAACGCCTGATTGACGAGAAAATGCAAATTGCCATCCTTCGCGTGCCCGAAGATGACGCCCTCGGTGTAGCCGAAATCATCGAAGAGATGGCGCAGGTCAGTGACGGCGTCGGCGAGATGCTGAACGGGAAAGGCAACATCTTCATTGACAGAGGTCGTGCCGCGCGGACGCATCGCGCCAACCGATGCGATGATGCCTTTGCGCGGTTTCCACAACGCCGCTTGCGCGATGGGGTCATCGGTGAAGTTGACATCGTGAATCAATTTGAGTTCGTGGATGACGCGCCCCGCCTCTTTCTTAAACTGGAGCATGGTCTCTGAATCTGACGCTTGATACTCGGCGAGAATTGCGGTTGCGCCCGCGGGCAATTCTTTGAGAATGGCAGGCACGCCCGGCAAATGCTCCACCGAACGCAGCGACTCTCTATCCATCACTTCCACCGCGCGCGCACCTGATTGCTTGATGGGATATACCGCCGCCGCCGCGTCGCGGATGTTTTTGAAGTACATCTGCCCCGTGTATTTGTAGGTGTAATCGGGCAAGGTGTGGAGCACGCCCTCGGCGATGAATCCGAGCGTGCCTTCGGAGCCGATGAGCAGGTGGATGAGAATATCAAGCGGATGCTCGAAATCAAGAAAGGCGTTGAGCAGGTAGCCGTTGTTATTCTTCATCTGATAACGACGGCGAATTTTTTCTGCGAGAGTTTCGTTTTTATATTTTGCGTTTGAATTCAGAATTCTCTGCTTGAGTTCAAGCAGACCTTTAGCGATGTGCGGCTGTTCATTTTCAAAAATCTTGTGCGCATCGGGGCGGGACGTATCAAGGACGAATCCATTCGGTAACACAAACGTCATCGAGTGGATGGTCTTGTAGGAATTCTCTGTCGTGCCGCAGCACATACCGCTGGAATTATTGGCAAGGATGCCGCCCATCATGCACGCGTCAATGGACGCAGGGTCGGGGCCGATACGCCGTCCATGCGGTTTGAGCACGTTGTTGATGAACCCACCTACAATGCCAGGCTGAAAACGAATTTTGCCCGCATTTTCTTCTACACTGTAATCCCCCCAATGCTTGGAAATATCTACAAGAATGCCATCCGTCACCGCTTGCCCGGAGAGACTCGTCCCTGCCGCGCGGAAGGTCATTGGGATTCTATTCTGCTGGCTGAATTGAAACAGCGCCTGAATCTCGCCGATGGAATTCGGCTGCACCACCGCCTGTGGCACCAGCCGAAAATACGAGGCGTCGTTGGCGTAGGCAATGCGGTCAATGAGACGGTCACGAATGCGCGAGGCGGGGAGGATGGCGGCTAGGGAAGGTGTCATTGGGGATTTCCAGAGGATAAATTATCTTTAAGAGTATTTTACAACTTCTTCATAATCTTTTCGCATTTTTACCACCCGAAAAAGCGCTAATTCTATAAAATTTGAAAAGGTCGCTTTCAGAGCGACTGGAAATTTTATATTGGAGATAAAATGTCTAACTCAAATCGAACAAAACTTCTTCTGGATATTGCGCTCTTTGTGGCGTTCCTCATTACGATGGATCCGCGTTTCAGCGGACTTGCCATTCATGAATGGCTTTCGATCGCTGCTGCAGCAACGGTGATTGTGCATTTGCTGTTGAGTTGGTCTTGGATCGTGAACGTCACCAGACGTTTTTTTGCCAAGGCAACCAATGGTGCACGTGTCAATTATGTCCTCAATTGGCTGCTCTTCATCGACGGCATCCTGATCATGCTTTCAGGAATTATGATTTCAGAGTCAGCAATGCCTGCTTTGGGGATCGTTCTGCCGATGAACTTTGCGTGGCGCAGGCTGCATGACATGTCTGCCAACCTCTCGCTCCTTATCATGGGTGTACACCTCGCCATGCATTGGACTTGGATCGTGACCACTTTCAAGCGGGTGTTCCTAAGCGGCGGAAAGACACAACAAACTGCCATGATTGCTGAGGAGGCATAAAGATGAAAACACTCTTTCGAGTTCTCGTGCTCGTTGTCATTGCCACTCTGATTGGAGGGCTGATGTATGTTGGGGTGAATGCCGCCGGTACATCAAATGTACAGTCTTTTGAGGGAGGAAGCCCACAATTTCAAGAAGGTGGAGAGCAATTCCGCCCGGAACGTGAAGAGCATGGCGAACGCGGCGAAGGTGGGTTTCGTTTCCCAGGCGGTATGATAAAGGCTGGGGTTCTAATGACCTTTGCAGGTGGAATTTATTATGCCACTACCTGGACTGGGAAGAAGGTAAAGAAACTCACCACGTCGTAATTTTTTCACCTTACCAAAGATGCCTGATGATCATTGATCTTTCAGGCATCTTTTCATTTAATAAAATCCCTTAATCCCTTGTAAATGCATCAATAACGTTTATCTAGTGTTCCAAAAGCGTACGGTTCCATCTCTGGACCCCGTGATCAGGGTTTTACCGTCACTGACAAAGATGATACGTTCCACACCCCCGTTATGAGCCTTTAATTCTCCGTAAGAGAAGCCATTGCCGGATCCCCATACTTTGATCAGCCCTTCTGCATCCCCTGTGAGTAGAATTGCGCCATTGATGGAGTAAGCAAGGCTTTCGATACCCAGTTGTTCTGTTTCCATTTCTACAAGAACATCTCCCAGGATCAGACGCCGTACATTAAGTTTGGAAAAATCCGCAGTGGCGAAGGTTTGCCCATCCGGCGAAATCAGGCTGAGGATGGTAAAGGTGTTCTCTTTCAACCCATAGAGCTGTTTCCATTTGGTTGTCTCCCAAAGTTTGATCTCACCTTCTTGTGTACTGCCTAATAAATATGCATTATCAGCAGAAAAGGACACGGTTAAGACCTGTCCACTGTTATCTTTAATGATCTGGATCATTTTCGCTTCGTCTGTCATGTCCCAGATACGAATGGTTTTATCTTCAGAACCGGAAGCGAGAAACATTCCGTTTGAAGAAAATTCAAGATCGTTGATGTCGCCACTGTGATCTTCCAATTTGAAGGCTTCGACACCATCTCCTGAATTCCAAATATGAATGCTGTTGTCTTCAAAGCCGGCGGCAAGCCAAACTCCATCCGGTGAGTAGGCAAGGCAGGTTGGGGAACTATCTACTGTGTTCAATGTGCGGATCAGTTCCTGACTGGCGGCATTCCACATGGAAATATTGCCATTTTCGTAGGCGGTAACCAGGACGTTCCCATCAGGCGAGAGGATCATATCGTTGATCCTGTCACTATATTCATGAGTGGATACAAACCGCGTTTGACTGGCGATATCCCAAATGGTCAATGTGCCATCATCGGCTCCGGATACTATGCTGTTACCAGCGGGGGTAACGGCAAGCGTGTGGACATATCCCGTCTGCTCAATAAACGTATGCGTGACAATACTGGTTTCGATCTCTATAACGGAAAGACTCGAACCAATGCGGGCAACTATATTTTTCCCATCCGGCGTGAAAATAATCCGACTTGCGCCGCCTTCCTCGCCTTGTATGGTTTTGGTCTCCTGCCAATCTTGGGTGCTCCAAAGGCTAACCAAGGATTCGACGCTGTCTTTTTTCTTGGAGTATACCGCCCCGGATACAACAAGGATGCTGCCATCTGGCGAGAAGTTCAGGTTTAGGGCAGGAGCACCTTCAAAAAGCAGTTCCTTGATCAAGATGCCGCTCTGGGCATCCCAAATTCTTACAGCTCCCTCAAGGATTGCGGTACTTGCGAGCAGTTTTCCATCTGCAGAAATGGCAAGTCCTTGAATGGATGTTTCAGATGCCTTGATGGTTGTGCGCAGCTCTCCGCTTGCAATATCCCAAATATGAATGGAACCATCCCCATGCCCGGCGATCAGGAGCTGACCCTCGGGAGAAAACGTGACGTTGTGCATCTCATCGGCTGTAACACGGATCGAGCCATTCTCACTTGGCGCTGCAAACGTCTTGATCAATTCGCTGGTGGACGTATCCCATAAACTGACCGAACCATCGGGCAGCCAGGCGGCAACGCTCTTTCCATCTGGAGAATACGCCAGACTGGCGATCCACTGATCTGTTGCAAATTCGGCAATGATTTCAAGTGTCTCTGCGTTGTGAAGCCGGATTCCTGTTGAAGACGCCACTGCAATCAGCGAACCATCTGGGGAATAAACGATCTGCCCAATGACCCCTTTGCCTAGTTTATGAATTTCCTTGATCTGGCTTGTGTTATTGAGATCAAGTGCAGCCGGGGTGGGGGTAGGCGTTTGAGATGGTGGAATTGTGGCGCTTGGTTTTGGGGTAAGGGTTGGCGGGCGAGTGGAAGTAACCGTGACAGTGTTTGTTGGGATGATCGGGCTTGGTTGAGGGGGAGGTGTAAATGGGTTGAGCCCAGGGACGAGGAACAATGCAGCCACCAGTGCGGCAATCACCCCCAACACAAGAAACCAAATACAACCAACGATGAATTCAAGGCGGACGGAAGTTTTTTTACCGACTATTGGTTGTTCATTCACAATATGCACTCCACATACATTATTTTTTTAGAGATTGTATGTGGTTGTGAGGGTGTTGTCAAATAGATGGGAAAAATAGCCGATTACGCTTGTGGCAATTCAATGATCACCAGCAAGCCCCTGCCTTTTTCACCTTCTGCCCAGATGCGCCCTTTGTGCATTTCCACAATGGACTTGGCAATGGCAAGCCCCAAGCCAGAGCCGCCATCATCACGAGTGCGGGATGCGTCTACACGGTAGAAACGATCGAACAGGTGTTGCGCTTCTTCTGGAGTGACACCCTCGCCGCTATCTTTAACGGAAAGCTGGATTCGCTTTTCTGTGAGCTTTGTTTTCAGTTCCACGCTTCCGCCTTCGGGGGTGTGGCGTAGGGCGTTGTCGAGGATATTATTGAGGACTTGAGTGAAGCGCCCAGGGTCAAGATTCACTGTCAGAATACCGGGAGCCGCTTCGAGATTAAGGGCGATGCGTTGTTGATTGAATAGGGTCAGGTAATGAGCGTGAACATCCCTCATGAGGACGTTCACATCCACAGATTGGAAATCAACGGATAATTCACCGGCATCCGCAAGCGATAATGTGCGCAGGTCATTGACAAGGTGTTCGAGCCTTTCGGCTTCTTCACGAATGATCTCGAAATTCTCGCGATTTGGTTTGAGAACGCCATCCTTCACACCTTCGGCGTGCCCAAGGATGAGGCTTAGCGGCGTGCGCAGTTCATGGGCAATATCGGCGGTCATTTGCTTGCGTAAGTTGAATGAACGTGCAAGGTCAGCGCTCATTTTATTGAAGGATTGCGTCAACTCGCCAATCTCATCTCGTGAACGTACCGGCACTTGCTGACCGAGATTTCCATCTGCCATGTTGTGTGTGGCTTTGGTAAGTTCCTGAATGGGTCGTGAAATGCTGCGAGAGAGCAGCACACCAAGGAAAAGCGCCAGAATCAGTGTTGCGAAGGCACTTAGAAAAATAGAACCATTCAGGCGGCGCAGGAATTCGTAATCGAGCGGGCTGCGTTGATTGGGAGAAGTGGGAAGTAGGAGTACACCGACGGTATTGTTATCGACCTGAATAGGGAATCCATTCTCGAGATCTTCTTCATTGCAGGGCTCGCCTTTGGTGTAACCGTTTCCCGCAACGATGATGTTACCCTGTGTGTCTGAAATGGAAAAATAAAGTGGGTGTGGTTCACTGTTCTTGTCTGGTTCGTGTCCATACCGTTGGAATTCGTTCTCAACGCCATCCCAGGTTTGATTGTTGCGGTAATACCTTGCGAGTTCCTCGGCAAGTTCGCTTTGATAACGGTCATCCATAAAGCGCTCAAACTCACGGTTGGCAAGGATACGGGAAGACAACACGATAATGCCCGTGCTGAAAATGCTGACCAGTAAGAATGCGAGGATGAGTTTGGTAGAAAGTTTCATATTGGAGATGGATGCTGGCGTTGAACGATCAACGTCTGTTATTGACTTTGTTTTAAGACTTTCTTAGGCGGTAGCCCACACCGTATACCGTTTCGATGCGGTTGGGTTTACGCGGGTCTTCTTCCACTTTGGCACGCAGGTTTTTGATATGCGTATCGATGGTGCGCTCGTAGCCCTCATAGCGGACACCCTGAATGACATCCAGGAGGTCGAGCCGTGAGAAGACTTTTCCCGGGTTGGTCATGAGTGCAGCGAGCAGGTCAAATTCGGAGGGGGTTAGATCTGCATGACGTTCACCGATCTGAACATCGCGTGTTTCATGGTCCAGGGTAATATCCAGTACTTTTAAGGCTTTGCCTTTGGGTTCATTTTTTCCGGCGCGGCGCAGTACATTGCGGACGCGTGCCATCAGTTCACGTGGCTTGAAAGGTTTGGTCACATAATCATCTGCGCCGAGCTCAAGCCCGATGATCTTGTCGTCATCTTCCACTTTTGCGGTCAACATGATGATGGGGGTATCGCTTTCGGCACGGCGGGCGTTCATAAAATCATACCCGTTCATCTCGGGCATCATAATGTCGAGTACAACCAGGTCGGGGTTTTCTTTGCGGGCGACGTCCAATGCTTCGCGCCCATTATATGCGGTGGCAACGCGATAGCCCTCCTGCTCTAAATAGCTTTTTAGAAGGGAGACCATACGTCTTTCATCGTCAACGATAAGGATGGTTTGCGGCATGGATAAGATTATCCCATAGATGCTGTGAAGAAATTGTGGGGGTTACGTGAAAGAAGAGCCCCCGCCTCATAACAGGCGGGGGCTCTTCTTTTCATTATCAGAGGTGGATCACGCCTCGTCTTTTTTCTCTTCGGCTTCCACGTCTGCTTCTACAGCTTCTACAGGTTCAGGTTCTGCGCTGGCTGCCTGGCTTGCATTGACGTTAACCACCCGCCAGCCGCTGCGCTTGACAAGGGTGTAGCCCAGCCAAACCAGCCCGCCGAGCACTGCCAGTCGGAGCAGTCCGAATAACGGAGAGAAGAAGGAGAATCCATCACGACCACGTGAGGAATTACGCCCACTGAAATCGTGACCCTGTTCCGATGTCTGTCCTTTAAAGCTGTGTCCATGACCGGAACTACGCATGTTGGAATTACCGTCCATCATGCTGCCGTCGCCACCGCGGCTATGCTGGAACATAAGCATTGCCCCATCGGCAGTTAAGTTCGCACCTTGTGCCACGCCAACGCGGAAGCCCGCAAACCCGACGCCTGCCAGAACGATCACGGTCAGTAAAGTGGTGATGATCCAACGGACCCATTTATTAGTTTTCATGTTTACCTCCAATTTGTAAACTTGAGTCTATTCTCCCATGCGGGTATTTCGATGGAGTGGAGGAAATGTGTGGAAGTTGTGGGGAGGGGGTGTTGCCATCACGCATCACGGAAAATGCCTCCCTAAATCCGTGATGCGTGAATTTATTTATTCGTATGCCAGTGTGTCTCTTACTGTCAGGCGCGAGGCGCGCCGTGCGGGCAGGGCGCTGGCGAGCGTACCCAGCACGATGGTGAAGATCAGCCAGGCGATGACACCCGTCGCGCCGTAGACGACGGGCATGGGGGCGGTCAGGATCGCCATGCCAACGCCGTAACAAAGCACGTTCGTGATGGGAACGGAGATCAGAATGCTGATCGCCCAACTCAGCAGTCCAATGACCATACCTTCGGTAATGACGATCGCTTGAATGTCGCCGTTGCTGGCGCCAATGGCGCGCATGACGCCGATCTCGCGAGTACGTTCGAGGACGTTGATGCTCATCGTTCCCATCAGCCCCAGCCCGCCAACGATGGCGATCAAGGTTGCCATGACCAGCATAAAATAAACGAGGATATCCGTCTGTGCTTTTTGATCGCGGATGAAATCTGCGCCCAATTGCGTGGATTGGATCTGAATGCCGCGTTGCTTGAATGCTGCCTGGATCTGATCGTTGATGCGTCCCTGGGTGGCAGAGTCGTGCGGGTCAGTAATGATACGCAGTGAATATGCCATTTCCGGCTCGCCGACCAGTACGCTCAAGTATTCATAGTTGACATACAACAGCGGAGGACTGACATTGCCAGTGATGCTGTAGGTACCAACGATGGTCCACTCTGTTTTTTTGCCGTCAATGTCAATGGTTAACGAGTCGCCGACTTTTAGATCGGGATACACTTGTAACAGGTGATTGCCGATCACAATGGCGTTTTCGTCACCCTGTTCCAGCCAGCGACCTGATGTAATGATGGGGTCGATCAGGATCGAGGTCGAAGGCGGCGCAACAAACAAGATCTGCGTTCCGGCATCATCGTCGTTCATTTCGACCGTGCCGGTATATTCCAGCCAGCCTTCGGCGCTCACCACGCCAGGGATGCTTTGCGCGATGCTTGCCACTTTATCAAAGCGATAACCGCGGTCAAAAGAAATATTGATGTCTGCCAGAAAATAACCTTGTATATCTTCAATGGTCTTGTCGAAAGAAGCCCAAAGGTTGTATACCGCAATGAATACCGCGCCGCCCAACACCAGGGTGAACAATGTCAATCCGAGGCGGGTCTTGCGCCGGAACGTGTTGCGCAAGGAAATACGGATCGGGCGCGGGATCAAAACCGAGTTCTGATGGGTTGTCTCTTCTTTTGCTTTGGCGTTCCCGCCCAAGCCGTAATCGCTAAGCGCCTCGCGCACAGTGATGCGTACACTGTTGTAGATCGGTAGCAGCGCAGCCAGAAGCGGAATCACAATGGCTACAAGTACCTGCTGAATAATCGTCGTGCCATAGCCTTTGTAGGGAGCAGCAAAGAAGTTTAACCAAGTTGCCATACCTCCGCCGATGTTTGTTGCGGCTGCATTTGCCAATGGCACTGCAAGGAGAAGAGCGCCGATACCAAAGGCAACGATCAGCGTCATATACATAAAAAAGATCTGTACACCGCTACCGCCAGTTGCTTTCATGATACCGATCTGTCGGGTTTGTTGGGTCATCAACGCCGTGATGGTATTGACGATCAGGAATCCGCTAAGAAGTACGGTTAGATAGCCGAGTATCCCAAGGACAAAGAATACGCCTTGTGTAATGCTATAGGCAAAATGATGACCCGGTTGATAAACGCTGACAAAGAATACCGTTGAACCGGCACGTTCCAGTTTATCTGCCACTGCCTGGGCTACCGCAGTTACATGCTCAGCATCGGTCTGCTTTTCAGCTACGCTGATGGAAAGCCGGTCGTAACCGTCTGTGGTGCCTCCCAGCCATTCAAGCGTGTCGGGTGTCACGTACGCATAAACTTGTTGTGCAAGGTTGTATGGAATACCCGTTACTGCGTGCATATAGCCAGCCAATTTCACTTCGCGCTGCTTACCATCGCCCAGCTCTACAAGGATCATATCGCCAGGTTCGTACCCGAGCGAGACAGCGCTCAGGTCGATGATGGTTTCCTTATCCCCGTAAACCGGAATGCTGAGATCGTCGGGAGCAGGCTTGAGGTAATTCAAGGTCAGGTCTGCCGGGTCTTCTGCTGCAATGAAGATGATCTGCACCATGGTCCCATCTGTGTGGACGATGCGTGCGCTTACACTGGATGTGCCCTCCACGGCTTCCACGCCGGGTATTTCACGCGCCATCTTGACACTCGCATCATCCAGGTCTGAGGCGTACACTTCCGCTTCAGAGGGATTGGCAGAGAGATAGTCACCATCCATACTCTCATTCATGTACAAGCCGAGGTTGCTATTGAATCCGACGGCAAAAGTGCCCACCGCAATCGTGACAATCGTTAATAACGTCCGCCCGCGGTTGCTCCAAAAGTCAGACCAGACTTTTTTCCAACGACTGCTGATCATGACGAGACTCCCCGCCACGACAAATTCTCCCCATTATGTTTGCCAGCCATTTCTTTCAGCGCTTCACGCGTAACGTCGGACTGCTCCAGCAATTCTGCGAGCTTGTCGTACCCGATGGCTAACACTTCCACAGGGCCCGCTTCGGAGGCACGGATGGAGGCGCGATGTTTTTTCTCATGAAAGAATTCCATTTCGCCGAACACTTTTCCGGGTCCGAGTTGAAGCGCGATCACATCCGATTGATTAGGGCGCGGCAGGATGACCTCCACTGTCCCATGCGAGACGATGAAGAACGCATCCGCATTCGTGCCTTCCGAAAGGATCATGGCTCCAGGTTCGAAATTTAGTGCCTTTGCCGATTTAGTTGCCTGCAAGAGTTGAGTGTGCGAAAGTGTTGGCATGGCTTTTGCCACATATTCATTGACGATCTCGCCATCGGCAATGAGGGCTGTGCGATGGGTGCGTTTTGCCATGGCGCTGTCGTGTGTAACGATGATGATGGTCTTGCCTTTATTGACAAGGTTGTTGAACAATGCAAAGACAGACTCCGCTGTTTTTGAATCCAGGTTCCCAGTGGGTTCATCGGCAATGATGACGGGTGGGTCGTTGGCAAGGGCGCGCGCGATCGCAACACGTTGCTGTTGACCGCCGGAAAGCGCCGTGGGGAGTTTATGTGCATGTTCCGCCAGCTCTACAAGTTCCAACAGGTCCATGGCGCGCTGGCGGCGTTCAGATGGGGTGTACATGCGGCAGAAATCCATCGGCAGCATGACGTTTTCGATGACGGAGATCATCGGCAACAGCTGAAAGAACTGGAAGACAACCCCGAGGTTTTTTCCGCGCCAGCGTGCCATTTGGTTTTCGTTCAAACCGTGTACGCCGGTTCCATTGACCCATACTTCACCATTCGAAGGACGGTCGATGCCGGTGATCATATTGAGCAACGTGGTTTTGCCGCTGCCTGACTTGCCGATAATACTGACGAATTCCCCTGCATGAATTTGCAGGTCTACATCACTAAGGGCGTGATAATCACCAATGGCGGTTTTATAGAATTTGTTCACGCTGCGGATGTCGATCATTGGATGGTTATCCGCGCTGCTTGTTTCTGCTTTGGGTTTAAGAAATGTTATAGCCATAAAGATCTCTTTCTCTTGCTCGAAAATCCCGAAGGTGGGGAACGCATTTTGCCTTCAAAGGTTTTCTATTCAAAGGTAACTACGGCGGTCATACCCCAGCGCATGGATGGGTCGAGGTCGGTGAGCAGAATGGTGACTTCATAAACCACGTCACCCTGATTTTCAGAGAAATTCTGACTGACGGCAAGAACATTCCCTTTGAACTCGGAGCCGGGAATGGCATCCAACTTGACCGTTACGGGTTGACCTTCTTTGACATTGACTACATCGATCTCGGTCAGGTCGGTGGTTTTGACGATCCACTTGGATGTATCGGCAATGGTCACAACCGGCGCATTGGTGGTGGCAAATTCGCCGACCTTGAGGTCGAGGTTGGTGACCACGCCTGCATGTGGGGCGCGTAATTCAGCATTGGCAAGTATGGCGCGTAGTCCGGCGGTGTCTAGCGAGAAATCTGCATCTTCAAGGGCGTTGTAGTCTGCCTGGGCGTTTGTCAGCCGCACCTGTGCGTTTTGGAATTTGGATTCAAGGTCAAGCCATTGAATGGCGACACGATAGATCGCCCATGCATTGTCTAGATTTTTTTTCTTGATACGCGGCACGCCGGTCACTGGGCGGTCGTCATTTTCATTCTCTTCCAGCATGGACAAGTGGATTTCCAATTCTTCGGGACTCATTAATGAAGTGTCCACGCTTTTCTCGGCGTATTCGACGAGTTTTGCGTCCAGATGTTTATACGGTTCGAATTCCGCCCGGGCTACGTTGAGTTTCTCAAGGGAATCTGTCACGGCTTCAGTGGGGGTCATCCCATTAAAACGGGCAGGGACATCGAAATCATCAAGTTTGCTTTGAGTGTCTCTGAATTCCTGGTAGGCGGTGGTCAGCTCTTGGGTTGCCTTTGCCTGGGCATCTTCCAGTGTTTGCGAATCGCTTGACTCGACGACTGCAATGACGTCTCCAGCAGCTACTTTATCGCCTTCTTCTATTGAGATGCTGCTGACCAATCCATCAGTATTTAAGGAAACTTCAGTGAATTGGATCGGCTCCAACTTCCTTCGGCGATGATGATGTCACCGGCTTCAACTGTGGGGATGGGGGTGGCTTCTGTTGTCGGAGCAGATGTGCCGCACGCGGCAAGGAATGTGCTGACAAGGATGAGGGTGATAACTATTTTTCTTTTCATATTAGACTTCCTTAGAATGATCTAGTTGATTATTAAGAAATGCAATCAAAAAATATACGCTGTTCTTTACGTATGGTTGCAAAATTTTGTATTTCTTCCGAAATAGCGTACTTCGGCTTGCCCACCCTTCGAGTGTGGTGTTTACTAGTACTGTCAAATGATTACTAATAATAATCTTATAATAGTATCAAATTGTTATTAAGTCAATAGTTTAACATGGAGGATGGATGAATTGTCCCGCAGCTTCGGTATGCTGTGAAGCGAAATTAAATCAATATTTGAAATAGCCCCAGTTGGATTTATGGCAGTGCCTTCTTTTATTAGTCTACCCGGCTCATGCGCAAATTCCCCGCTCCTTGAGAATGGTTTTTAATCATAAAGACCACGCCTGCCGCGTGGTCTTTATGATTTTTATTCTTTATCCAATAGGCGACTGGCTTCTTCATTGAGCCAGCGCCGCCCATCTCGGGCGAGTAGATCGTAAGCTTCAGGGGGACCCCAACTTCCTGGCTTGTACACAGCCAGAGGCGGAGTCTGATGCGTTTCCCATGTTTGGAGGATGGGGTCGATCAGCGACCAGGCTGTTTCCACCTCGTCGGCACGTGTAAAGAGAGAGGCATCGCCTTGCAGGGCATCCAGCAGGAGGCGCTCGTAGGATTCTGGAATGGCAGATTTTCCAAAGGCAGATTCGTAGTGGAATTCCATATCCACGGAACGGGTTTCGTTAACGGTGTCTGGTGCTTTGGCTTCAAAACGCAGATGCACGCCCTCGTCCGGTTGTAGATACAGCACCAGCATATTCGGCTTCATGGTCTGCATCGGAAACATGGTGGTCGGCGGCTCTTTGAATTGGATGATGATCTGGGTCTGTTTTTCTGCGATGTTTTTGCCGGATCGTAAGTAGAAGGGCACACCCTTCCAGCGCCAGTTATTGATGTAAAGACGCAGGGCGGCGTACGTGGGTGTGGTGGATTTGGGGTTGACCTTTTCTTCGTTACGATAGCCTTTGTATTGGGCTCGCACCGTATTCACCGCCACCTGCTCAGGAGTCATTGGCGTGATCGCGCTGAGGACTTTTACCTTTTCGTTTCTCAGGTGGCTCGCACTAAAGGAAGCCGGGGGCTCCATGGCAACCAGGGTTAATATTTGCAGAATATGGTTTTGGAACATGTCGCGCAGAACACCGACGCCATCATAAAAACCGGCGCGGTGCTCCAAGCCGACTTTCTCTGATACGGTGATCTGCACATGGTCGATGTAGTTGCGGTTCCAGATCGGCTCGAAGATGGTGTTGGCAAAACGCGTGAAGAGTATGTTTTGTACAGTCTCTTTGCCGAGATAATGGTCGATGCGATAGATCTGGTTCTCGTGCAACGCTTTATGAACTTGCTTGTTTAATTCCACTGCCGAGGCGAGGTCGGTCCCGAAGGGCTTTTCGAGCACTACGCGTCTCCAGCCGCCATTCTCCACCAACTGACCCGTGGCATCGAGGTTATCGATGATGGCAGGGAAAAGAGTGGGGGGGACTGCCATATAAAATAGACGATTCGCTTCGCCTTCTTCTGAAACGGTGAGCATTTCGGCGAGGTTTTGGAAGTCACTGGTCTCTGTATATTTTCCGGATGTGTAATGCAGGCTGGACGCAAAAACGGTCCATTCTTCGTCGGTGAATTCATACCCGGCAAATTCCTGCATGCCTTTGTGTAAATGTTCGCGGAATTGTTCGTCGGTGAATGCAGTGCCGCCAAAACCGAAGATCTGAAATTTCTTTGGAGTGCGGCGTTTGTGGAAAAGGTTAAAAAGCGAAGGGATCAGTTTCCGTTGAGTCAGGTCGCCGGATGCGCCAAAGATGACGATCGTAGTCAGTAGTCCGTTGTAAAGTGGTGTATTCATAAAATTGACCATTGACGATGGACAACAGACCATGGATTTTTTTCCATGGTCAATGGTCTGTCGTCCGTTGTCTTAATTATTTGGCTTTCTTTATTGCATGTCCACCGAACTGATTACGCAGGGCGGAAAGCATGCGGGCTGGGTAGTTCTCTTCATCGCGGCTGGCGAAGCGCATTTGCAGGGCGAGGGTAATGACAGGGGCAGGTACATCAAGATCAATGGACTCGAAGACCGTCCAGCGACCTTCGCCGGAATCTGCCACCCAGGGTTTGATATCTTTGAGTTCGGTATCTTCATCGAGGGCGTTAGCGGCGAGGTCGAGCAGCCACGAGCGAACGACGCTGCCATGCTGCCAGATGTGCGAAACCTGCGAAAGGTCGAGACCGAATTCCTTTTTACCTTTTAAGATACCAAAGCCTTCAGCAAAGGCTTGCATCATTCCGTATTCGATGCCGTTGTGAACCATCTTCACATAATGACCAGCGCCATGCGGACCGACGCGTCCCCAGCCGAGTTCTTTTCCGGGAGCAAGGGTTTCAAAGATGGGATTCAATTTCTTGGTTACTTCTTCCTTGCCGCCGATCATCAGGCTGTAGCCTTCGGTGATGCCCCAAATGCCGCCACTGGTACCGCAATCCACGAAGTCGATGCCTTTGGCTTCGAGCATTTCGGCATGTTTGATGGTGTCTTTGTAGTTCGAATTACCGCCATCGATAATAATGTCGCCTGGTTTCAATAATGCGGCGACTTTTTCGATAGTTTCGGTGGTGGTGGCTCCAGCCGGAACCATGACCCAAACCGCTTTGGGGGAGGAAGTCAATTTGCTGACCGCTTCTTCCACGGAATATGCGCCTTCAATGCCTTCCTTGACGGCTCCGTCCACAGTCTCTTTTGTGCGGGCGTACCCAATCACGCGATGTCCGCCTTTGGTGAGGCGTTTCGCCATGTTTAAACCCATCTTGCCTAAACCGATCAGTGCTAATTCCATTTTGTAAAACTCCTTTGGTTGTCAGACTTCGAAGTCTTTAAGACTTTGGAAGTCTATTGATTTTAATTTAGTAATTTTCCCGCGGCTTCATCGATCATCCAAACCAGATTTCCATCTTTGGGTTGAATGCGTTGAGCCGGGAGTAGTTCCAAATTCTTTTCACCTTTTATGACGTTGCGTAACGTCTCTGCCTTGCCTGCACCGGTGACCAAAAACCAGATCTCTCTGGCTTGATTGAACACCTTGGGGGTCAAAGAGACGCGGTTGGCAGGACGGTCTTGATACTGCGCAGTGACAGCAATGGTGGATGTTTCGATCTCCACAGGTGAGCCGGGGAAGAGTGAGGCGGTGTGCCCATCGTCGCCCATGCCCAATAAAACCAGATCGAAGCGCGGGAAGTCGAGCGGCGCTTCGGCGAATCCGCTTAGGGTGTGGGCATAAGCTTGGGCAGCAAGAGCAGGCTCAAGTTCCGATTCGACGCGGTGGATGTTTGTTATCCCGATATTGTCGAAGAGGATTTTTTTCGTCTGCCCGTAGGTGTTGCCAGGATCGTCCATAGGGACGCAGCGTTCGTCGCACCAGAAGAAGTGTACAAGGCTCCAGTCCAGCGTTTCTTTGGCGAGCCGTTCAAATAATTTCATTGGCGTACTGCCGCCGGAAAGTGAAACGAGAAAACGTCCGCGCTCGGAAATGGCTCTTTGGGCAGCTTCAATAAATTTATTGGATGCAGAATTGCTTAATTCATCAGGTGTGGAATACGTTAGGATCGTCGTTTGCATGATGTGCTATTTGAGCAGGAAGTAAAAAAGCACATAATTTTCCATGCCCTTGGGGTCTTTCATGGCGTGGACGAAAAAGTTTACGCCATATTGTGGATTAAAAGATTGGTTCATGTTCTTCATCCAACCGGCAAGTGTGTTCTGCATTACTTGAGGGGTATGCATTGTGGTGCTGTGTAGCTGAGCTGAGATGTCAACTTTCACGCCTTTTCCCATTTGCGCAACCAGACCGGCAAAAACCGCATCTTTGGCTGCAAGCCGATCTGAGAACATGCGTGTAAAACCGACCAATTCACTCTGCGGGATCGCAGCCGGTGTAAATGTCATAATGAACACCTGATTAACTACTGCCATGATTGCCTCTCTCTCCATTTTTTCTTTGCGATTTTACACCGAATGAAATAGAATCAGGAACATGATTATCAATTTGAAAAAATTACAGGCGCTTCGCACGCGGACCTTCAACTTGCCTCCACAAAAACGGGTTTCATCTCCCGCCTCAGCTTTGAGCTTTGTGAACAAACGCGGCTTTGTCTATTTCTGGCCCATCAAAGGCATCGACCTGCCTTCCTTGTGGACGGCGGTTGCGGGCGATAGACCTGTTGCAGATAAACACGACGATCCAGGTCATATCACCTGGGGCTGGAAAGATAATGCGCTCGATAAAAAGATCTGGTATTACGGGAAGATTCTACGCGGTAAAGCGACCATGATTTCGCTGGAGATTGCCCCTTATTTTTATGCCTTGTCTGAAAATTATGGCTCCCCTGAAGAAGATTACTTGATTGCCTATCAAGAAGGACGCTTGCCGCAATCTGCAAAACAAGTCTATGAAGCTTTGCTGGATAAAGGTGCCATGAACACACTGGACTTGCGCAAAGAGGCGAAGTTGTCCAATGCCAAAGATTCGGAATTCAATAAGGCGTTGGAATATTTACAACGCGATTTTAAGATATTACCCGTCGGTGTGGCACAGGCGGGCGCATGGAAATATTCGCATATTTATGCAATTACCACCAGCCATTTCCCTGAGCTTGCCGAGCAGGCGCGCAAGATCACCGAATCGCAGGCGCGGATGAAACTAATTGAGTTGTATTTTGATATGGTCGGTGCGGCACAAATCCGCGATGTGCAGAAATTGTTTGGGTGGGGGAATGAGGTCGTGAAGAAATCGGTTAATAAGTTAATGGAGAATGGAGTTTTGATCCCGGCAGAACACCCTAAATCCGCGGGGGAGTGGGTGGCGATTAAAGAAGTTATATAGCTCAAGTTACTACCATGTATCTTTTAGCGGAGTTTGTCGGAATTTTTTAACGCAAAGTCGCTAAGATGCTAAGATTTAAAGTCTTTTCTTTGCGACCTTGCGCCTTTGCGTTAAATTCTTTGACGCAAGCCCTTTAAGTGCAATTTGGGGTATATAAGCAGACCTCGGAGATTTTCCTCTTTCGAAACTTCTCAAAACCTCCGAGGTCTTTTCTAACTGACTGAGATTACTATATTCCCCGTATTCTTCCCAGATTCATAATATCGATGCGCTTCGGCGGTTTCTTCCAGTGAAAACCTCTTATCGATAACGGTCTTGAATTTTCCGGCTTCCACAAGTTCTTTGATGAAATTGAGATTATCGAGAGTTTCAGAAGAAAAAGTACAGATTACTTTTTGCCCGTTGACTTGGACGTCTGTATCATTTGGATTACCTGCTTCATTTTGAAACTGGCATAAAGATGAATGCCTTTAGGGGTAAGTGAGGATTGACTCTTATCAAACGAACTTCTACCGAGAATGTCATAGATCAGGTCGTATTTTTCGCTGTTTTGGGTGAAGTCTTCTTTAGTGTAGTCAATGACCTTGTCCGCACCGAGGGCTTGGACGAATGCCAGTTTATTCGTGCCACAAACGCCAGTCACTTCTGCACCAAAATATTTGGCAAGCTGAACGCCTGCCGAGCCGATGCCGCCCGAAGCGCCGTTGACTAGAACTTTCTGTCCCGGTTGAATATTCATCTTCTTGAGATGACTCAGCGCCGTCAACGCTCCATAAGGAATCAGTGTGGCTTCTTCGAAGCTCATATTGGCAGGCTTGTGGGTGACGAGCCCGCTTTCGGGCATGCAGAGATATTCTGCGTATGCGCCGAATAGTGGTCCGCGATAGCCGAAGACTTCGTCACCGATTTTGAGCCGTTTTACTTCCTTGCCAACGGCTTCGATCACGCCAGAGAATTCACTGCCAAGGACGTATTTTTTCGGTTTGCGTATGCCAAAGTCCATTCGCGCGGGGAGCAGCAGAATACCCGGCATGTTGAATTCTTTAGTTGTTACGCTTCCGAATTTTCGAGCAAGCATGTCTCCATAGTTGACTCGCGTGGCGCGGATGCGGATCAGAATCTCGTTGTCTTTTGGTTCTGGCTTAGCGATCTCTTGTAATTTTAAAACATCTGGGGAGCCATATTCAGTATAGGTAATTGCTTTCATGCTTATTTCCTTTTAGGTAGATTTTTCTTCAGCTTCGTACGAAAACACTTCGGTCAGAGGCAAGCCAAAAGCGAGAGAGAGGCGGAACGCCAATTCCAGCGATGGAGCATATTTTCCACCTTCCAGTGCAATGATGGTTTGGCGCGTCACACCGACTTTTTCCGCCAACTGCTCCTGGGTCATTTCGTTATTTTGGAAGCGCAATTTGCGGATGTTGTTGCGGACTTGTCGCTTCTCCATGTCACAGCCCTCGGCGGTAGAGGGTGATCTGGGTAATATCCCCGACAATCTCAGCAAGGATGCTGAAGACGAAGATCAAGCTGATCATCATCAATGCGGGTTGACCGAAAATGAAGGCAAAGATAGAGATTAGTACACCGACTGAAAAAATGATATATGAAACGCGGATGCCTTTTAGCTCGATCAAGTTATCTCGCTCGTCAGTGATGAAGCGCGGGTCTTCATATTTCTGCGACCGAATAGATTCAATGATCGTAAGCAGGATATTTGTCAAAATACTGCCGATGATGGTGACGAGGATGTTGACACCGATCACGATTGCCCACAAACCATATAACTTTCCCGCGATCCACTCGCCAGATTGGATGATGGGGAACAGGTTGACCAGATAGTAGACCATGATGAATAAATGGCTAACTAACGACACGGTGATGTTTTTCTCTTGGTAGGACATTTTTGCTCCTGTATGCTTTAGTATTCATAATGTAAGCTATAACTTACATTAAGTCAATACTTTTTTACATCGACTTTGGAAATTGATACTTTTATCACCTGTTTTCCCCTTGACTGTAATAAATAAACACTGTATATTTACACTGTAAGTTAAAACAGGAGCCAACATGGTCAGACCCAGCAAAAAGACTCAGATCCCAAATTTACAAGAAGCCATCAAAGACATGGCGTGGAAACAGATCGCCGAGTTCGGTGCAGCGGCGCTTTCATTGCGTGCCATTGCTCGTGAATTGAAGATCACCGCGCCTGCCATTTACAACTACTTCCCAGATCGCGATGCGCTTGTGACCGCACTGATCATTGATGCCTACACTTCTTTTGGAGATTACCAGATCGTCTCACGCGACGCTCAGGCAGGGGATGACCTGGCGGGACGTTTGCGTGCGATTGGCTATTCTTACCGACAGTGGGCGTTGGACTATCCACAACGCTATCAGTTGATCTTTGGCACGCCCATCCCTGGCTATAAAGCTCCATTGATGGAGATACTGCCTTCCGCCGCTCGTTCTTTAAGTGCCCTAGTCAGCGTTATAGACGAATTGCGGATAGCCAATAAATTACAAACGGAAAATTTTCCCTCCATACAACCTGGTTATGAATCTATGTTTGATGTCTGGCGTGGCTTTGCCGGTGACTATGACATCTTCTCGCTATCTGTTGCCATGATCATCTGGAGCCGTGTGCATGGCTTGGTCTCATTGGAAGTTTCTGGCAATATGCCGCCCTTTGGTGTGGATGGCTCTGCACTTTACCGCTTTGAGATCGATTCTCTCATCAAACAATTTATAAAAAATAACTTCAAAGGAGTTTTGTTATGTACACAGTTTCTATTACCCGTTTACGAGTCCGTTCGATTTTTCTTATGCCGCTTTTTACGTATCACGCCATGCGTACGAGTATGCAGGCTCAGAAATCTGAAGGCATCGTTGGTGTCGATACTCGCTTTGAGAAGAATAACGTCGTTTGGACAAAGACCGTTTGGAAAGAAGAGTCGGCGATGAAAAATATCGCAGCTCAGGCGCGCATCAGATCGCCATGCGCATTCTTTCAGAAATGTGCTCTGAAGCCTCCGTCACTCGTTGGCAGCAGGAAGGCACAGAACTTCCCACTTGGGAAGAAGCCCATCGCCGTCTGTTGGTGGAGGGCAAGCAGTCCAAGGTGAAATATCCGTCACCTTTGCAGGCTTCTGGGAAGACCGCACCGGATACCATGCAATCAGGCTTCAAAATGCCTGCCCCGCCGGTGACTCAATGAGGTTCGCAAAAAGTTGGATGTTCACTCATCCTGTTACCCGGCATGTGCAGGATGGGTACTTCGAGAACGATGGCATTCGCCAGCATTATGTCACCTTGGGCGAAGGTCAGTTAATTGTTTTGCTACACGGTATTCCTGAATTTTGGTATTCGTGGCGGCATCAGATCAGATCGTTTTCCGCGAATTATCAGGTAGTGGCAATTGACCAGCGCGGATTTAACGGATCGGGTAAGCCTGCTTCCACGGATGGGTATCGGGTGGAGCGATTGGTGGAAGATGTTGCGGCGTTGATCCGGCATCTCGGACGGAAACAGGCGGTGATCGTCGGTCATGATGCGGGGGCTTGGCTGGCATGGCACTTCGCTGCGCTCCATCCTGAAATGACGGAGCGGCTTGTCATTTTGAGTGTGCCTCATCCGAACGCGATGCGCGAAGAATTGGCGGAACATGGCGCTCAGCACGAAGCCAGCGAATACGCGCGGAAGATGCAAGTTGAGGGTGCGCGTCCGATGTTTCGCCCCTGGCAGATCGGGTTGTTGATGGATATGCCTGCATTGCCTTTGTATTGGAGCGCAGATCGCGGCACGGATGCGGATGCGATCACTTCGTTCTATCAGTTGAATTATCCGCGTGAGCCATATGCGTTGGACGAAACGCTGCCGATCATTGAAGCGCCGACCCTGGTCATTCACGGAAAGCGTGATCGTTTCTTACTCGCTTCAGGACATGAGCATAATGCCCGTTGGCTCAAACATGAACCAAAGACCGTGATGCTCGATGCCGATCATTTCGTGCATCAGGAAAAGCCTGTAGAAGTGAACAAAATTATTTTGGATTGGTTGAAGTAGGAGAAAAGAAAATGTCTGTAAATCATGTTGTATTGGGTACGGGTGCGATCGGTCGCGCTGCAGCGAATGAATTGGTAAAGCGTGGAGAAACTGTCCGCATGGTAAGCCGCTCGGGCAAAATGGACGAAACACCTGCTGGCGTGGAAGTGGTCTCTGCGGACCTGTACGACTCAGCCAAGGTCAAGGAAGTGACGCGCGGAGCGAAGGTGGTGTATCAGGCATCACAGCCGGAATATACACAGTGGCCCGAAAAATTCCCATCCCTGCAAAAATCGATCATTGATGGGTTGTCGGGAAGCGAAGCTAAATTGGTGTTGGTTGAGAATCTGTACATGTATGGCGAAGTTAACGGCAGTTCGATGACTGAAGATATGCCGCATAATGCGCACACCCGCAAAGGGAAGACGCGTAGCGAAATGAGCAAGGCTGCTTTTGAAGCCCATAAAGCCGGCAAGTTGAAAGTGACGGCGGCGCGCGGGTCTGATTTTTTTGGTCCGTGGGGGCTGCCAACTGCGGCAATGGGTGAACGCACGTTTTACCCGATGATCGCGGGCAAAGCGGCGAGTCTGGTTGGCAATATAGATATTCCGCACACACACACCTTTATTCCTGATTTCGGAAAGGCGCTGGTTATTCTGGGTGAACGTTCCGAAGCAGATGGTCATGCCTGGCATGTGCCCAATGACAATCCGCGTGTCACTCAGCGCGAAATGGCAAAGATGATCGCGGATGAATTAGGGCTGCCCCTCAAGGTCAGTGCGATGGGCAAAGCCATGATGTGGATGGGTGGGTTGTTCATACCCGAAGCGAAAGAATCCGTGGAGATGATGTATGAATTCGAAAAACCGTTCATTGTGGATTCAAGCAGGTTCGAGAAAACCTTTGGAATGAAAGCCACACCCATGAAGGATGCCATCAAAACGACGGTTGCCTGGTATAAGAGCCACCCTCAAAAGTAAGTTATGGTTTTAGCCTAAGTAGTCGGTCAGTCGTAATGGACAGATAAAAGGAGAGAGAATTTATGTTGATCGCAGCATCTTTAATGGCAACTCTGCACCATCTGAGCGCGTTCGTTCTCACGGCTTGTTTGATCTATGAGTTTATTGCGTATCATAAAGGAATGTCTGTGGTTGAAGCACGTCGCATCCAACAGGTGGATTTATGGTATGGCATCTCTGCGGGCTTGCTCGTGGTGGCTGGATTGTTGCGCGTCTTCTTGTTTGAAAAAGGTGCAACCTTTTACTCGCACAACCTGCTTTTTTGGATCAAGATGGCGTTGTTTGTAGTTGTCGGCTTGCTTTCAGTTTATCCAACCATTCGTTACATCAAATGGAATGCGACGCTCGGCAAGGGCATGGCACCAGAAATCCCCGAACAGGAATTCAAGACCACCCGACTGTTGTTGACGTTGGAAGTAGTTGGGCTGGCGCTTATTCTGTTTGCCGCCCCTGCGATGGCACGCGCCGTGTGGATGCTTTCGTGACCGAATCCATGTGAGCAGAAAATTCACTTCTGAATCTTTCAGATGAAAAGCGGGCTGCGTTGATCGACGCAGCCTCGCTGTTTAATTTCATGGATTGGAATTGAAGAACCGCCTCGATCAAACTATGGGACGTCTGTTCCTGAAACAACAAGCCGGTTTCACCGTCCAGAACGATCTCTGAGGCACCGCCAATGCCATACGCGATGACAGGGCAGCCTGCTGCTTGTGCTTCGACCATGGCGATGCCAAAATCCTCGGTCGCCATGTAGACGAATGCCTTGGCGTGGTTCATCAATTCGGTGACGACTGCGTCTGGTTGATACCCCATGACCCGCACATTCGCTTCTGCGAGGCGTTGTATTTTTTGCAAATCGGGACCATCTCCGACGATGACGAGCGGCAATTTCAAGATATTGAAGGTTTTGACGATCTCCGCTGCCAGTTTATAAGGCACGAGGCGGCAGACAAGCAAATAAAAATTACCGCGATCGGCAGCGGGTGTGAAACGGTCAACGTCAACTGCAGGATAAATGACTTGTGAGTCTCTCGCCCAGGCTTTACGGATGTGACCTGCCGTCCAGGCGGAGTTGGCGATGAGCGAATCGGATCGGACGGAGGCACAGGTATCCCAGCGGCGGAGCAGACTCAGGGTCCCGTTTGCGGCGAGGCGGATGATCGATTTATCCAGGTGGTGCAGTTTCAAATAGTCATCCCGCATGTGCCAGGCATAGCGCATGGGAGTCGAAATGTAGGAGATGTGGGACTGTTGCTTGTGAGTTTTTACGCCATGCGCCACGGCATGTGAAAGCGAAATGACAAGGTCGTACTCACTCACATCCAATGTTTCAATGGCGAACGGCATGATCGGCAGCAGTTTGCGGTAATGGCGTTCGATATGCGGGATCTTCTGCATGAACGTGGTCTGAACCCGTAGTTGTGCCAGTTCTGTATTCTGAAAGTTTGCAGGAAAATAAGTCAGCGCAAAGACATCGGCGTGTGGAAAGAGCCGCAAGAGTTGTGCCAGCAAACGTTCGCTGCCGCCAAATGCGCTCAGCCATTCGTGAACGATGGCAATTTTCATGCAGTACCTGTATGTGAGTTTTGGATGTGAGTTGGGAGAAACATAACCGGCGACAGATTATAATTGCAATTCAGATAACTTAGGTCAAATTTACTGTTGTGAATAATTCTCCCTCCCGTTTCTTTCAATTTGTTGCGCGCCTCTTCTTTGCCTTGACGATCCTGCTTATGCCGTTTCGTTTTCGCCTGGTGTTGTGGGAGAGACCGTTCTTTCCAATCTATTCAGATTACACTGATTTTCTTTTTTACGCGAGCGATTTTGCCCTGCTTTTCATGCTCACGTTTTGGGCAGCTTACTTGATCATTGAACCGCGAAAAGTAAGCGTGGGAAACAAGTTTCTGTGGGTACTCTTAGTGGGGCTAACTCTTTCCGGCTGGCTTTCTGCCTTGGGCAGCGTAGACCCGGTCATTACCCAATATCATGCTGTTCGTTTTACCGGGCTGCTGTTTTTTTACTTATATATTGTCAACGAGGTCTCCTCGGTGATTGGGGTCGTCATCCCGGTTGGACTGCAGGGATTGCTTCAGGCTCCGGTGGCGCTCGGGCAGTCACTTTTGCAATCATCGTTGGGATTGCAGGCTTTTGGTGAGCATGTGCTAGACCCGCAGGTTTTGGGCACTAGTATCATCCCGATTGCAAGCGGACGTTTCTTGCGTGCCTATGGATTGACAGATCATCCAAATATCCTTGGTGGTTGCCTGGCATTTGTGCTGGTAATTCTGTGGACGACGGTGATGACCGGGAAGAGCAAAGGTCGAATAGCCCTTGCTGCGATTGCTTTTGTTTTTATGTTTCCGGCACTCCTTTTGACCTTTTCACGTTCGGCGTGGGTGGGTCTTTTTGTTGCTGTAGGTTTTCTTTTGATGTCAACTGTATATCTGAAGGATTGGCGCGCCTTGAAACTTTCCTTTTTGGTCGGTGTATTCAGCCTGACAGCCTCACTTCCATTTTTGATCGGTCACTTTTCAGTATTCAACCAGCGCATTAATTCTGGAAATGTTGCCGAAGACCAGCCAATGAATGAACGTGCGTACCTATTGAATGCGGGAAATACATTGTTCGTAGAGCATTCCGCGATCGGTGTAGGTCTGGGGGCTTCGCCGCTTGCCATGAAGCTGCGCTTTGAAAACTTCCGTGTCAATTTTCAACCGCCGCATTTCATCCCCCTGCTTTCTGCATTGGAAACTGGCGTTGTTGGCGGTATCTTTTATTTCCTGCTTTCTATGGTGCCCTTTATCCTGTTCTTGTTGCGCTGGCGCAAGTACATGCTGCATCCGCCGGTTTTGGGGACTATAGCGTTACTGCTTGCCGTTACGATGGTGAATCTATTCGACTACTATACTTGGATGTATGCGCCGGGTCGTTTGTGGCAATGGCTGGCTTGGGGCTTGTATTCTACGGCGTTGGAAAAGGCGGGTTAGAAGATGCTTCAATATCTGCTTGCCCCGCTGTTGGTTGCGTACACCTTGGTTATGCTGGCATTAACCGCATATGTTCTTAACCTGTTCTATTTGATGGTGCTCAGCCTGAAGAACCGCCGGGGTATGCAGGCTGCCATCTCGCCCGTGTTGGAAGTTCTGCCGGTCGTTACCGTGCAGCTGCCGATCTTCAATGAATGGTATGTGGCGGAGCGTCTGCTTGACGCTTGTGCTGCATTGGATTATCCGCGCGACCGCCTAGAAATTCAGGTGCTTGACGACTCGACGGATGAAACCAAAACCTTGATAGCCCGGAAAGTTAATGAATTGTGCTTGCAAGGAATCAATATCGTTCACTTGCATCGTCAGAACCGTGAAGGTTTTAAAGCCGGTGCGCTCGCCAACGGACTGGCCCTTGCCCATGGTGAATTTGTTGCCATCTTCGATGCCGACTTCCTGCCCCAAAAGAATTTTCTGTTGCAAATGCTGCCTCGTTTTGAGCAGAATGTTGCCTTCGTGCAAGCCCGTTGGGGACACTTGAACCGCGACTATTCTTTGCTGACCCTTTTGCAATCCTTTTCGCTGGATGCGCATTTTGCCATTGATCAACTTGCGCGTTCCAATACTGGCTATGTCTTCAATTTCAATGGCACTGCGGGCGTGTGGCGTAAGTCCGCCATTCTTGATGCAGGTGGCTGGCATGCCGGATACCCTCACTGAAGACATGGACCTTTCCTATCGTGCCTTTCTGCGCGGCTGGTCGGCGCGTTTCGCCGCTGACGTGGAAGCACCTGCCGAATTGCCCGTCAGTTTCACAGCATACCGCCGCCAGCAATATCGCTGGGCGCGCGGGAGTTTGGAATGTGCCATGAAATACCTTCCCATCCTCTGGAGCGGCGACTTCTCATTCGCCCGCAAATTACAAGCCACGTTTCATCTTACCGGCTATCTATTGCATTTACTAACTGTTCTACTTATGCTTTGTTACCCGTTCTTGTTGATGATCGCAAGGCAGTACCCAAGCCTGCTTTCACCCATCGGCTTCGGTTTCTTGATGAACATCCTTGCGATTGCCCCCGCTTTGTATTTTATTGCCGCCCAACATCTTCTCAAGCGCCGCTGGTTCTTATCGCTCCCCGTTATTCTTCTACTCTCCATGTTCGCTTCCGGTATGGCACTTAACACTGTGCGGGCATTGATCCAGATCGTAAAAAAAGAAGTTGTTCCCTTTGAGCGCACACCTAAATTTGGCATTACGCAGCGTTCGCAATCCTGGCAGGGCAATCGTTACCAGATCCGCTTTGATGTGCTGGTCTTGCTCGAAGCCCTGCTTGGATGTTTAAATCTCTGGTCTGTCTGGCTGGCGTGGAATTCAGGTTATTATTTAATGATGATCTATGCCTTTTTCTTCGCTGCGGGTTTATTCTTCTTCTCCGGCTTTACCCTGTATCAATCCATTTCCACCCGCCTCACCATAGACCCGGAACCTGCCTCTCCCTAACGAGCCTTATCTTGTCTCAGACCTCTTCCACATCTCTTGAAAGCGCCGTTCTTGAAACCTTGGCATATTCAGACGTCTTCGACTACCCGCTGACATTGGGCGAACTGCATCGCTATCTAACCTGCCTGGCGGAAATGGAAGAGATGCAAAATCGCATTAATATTCTTTCCGCTGTTGGAACCTTTGAGGGATATTATTTTCTTTCACATCGCCGTTCCATTGTGGGTGTTCGACGGGAGCGCGAGGCTGCTTCCCGTTCTGCCTTTAAGCGCGCAATTGTTTATGGACGCCTCCTAGGTGTATTTCCATTCGTTCGCATGGTGGCACTGACAGGTTCTCTCGCTGTCCTTAATCTTTCCAAAGATGCTGACATGGATTACCTGCTCATCACCCAGCCGGGACGTTTATGGCTGGCTCGTGCTTTTGTGGTTACGTTTGGACGTTTCATGCGCTTGTTTGGTGACCGTATCTGCGTCAATTTGCTCATATCTAAATCGGCGCTGGCATGGCATTCGCACGATCTGTATTCTGCCCGTGAAATGTGTCAGATGATCCCCATCACCGGCATGGAAGTGTACTTTCAATTACGGCAACTTAACGTCTGGATCAAATCCTTTTTACCGAATGCGGAGTCTTTCCCAGTGCATACTCCAGTGGTAAAAGAAGTTAATTCCTTGTTTCAGAAATCAATCGAGTTTTTCTTTCGTGGAAAAATCGGGGACATCCTGGAAGCATGGGCAATGAAATTTCAGACCCGTAAGATCGCCCGCACATACGGAACGGGTCCAGAGGCGATTTTCTCGGTGGATCTCTGTCAGGGTAATTTTCATAATCATCATTCATTAACTGACCAGTCTTTTCGCGAACGCCTTGACCTATTGGTTGAAAGAGAGAATCGATCATGACCCAGGTCTTATTTGGTCAATCCTATTACCTGCGTTTTGACCCAAAGCTTTGGCGCGCCATGCAGCCTTACCCGCCGTTGGGGACTTTGTATGCAGCAAGTTATATCCGTGAAAAAGGATATACGGTTGCGGTGTTCGACGCCATGTTGGCAGAGTCTGAGCAGGAATGGGCGCAGGCTTTAGACGAGCATATGCCCAAATATGCGGTGATCTATGAGGATAACTTTAATTATCTATCCAAGATGTGTCTCTCACGGATGCGTGAAGCCGCGAATCTAATGATCCATATGGCGAAGGAACGCGGTTGTATTGTCATCCTTTCCGGGGCGGATGTGACCGACCATTACGATCAATATCTGGAACAAGGCGCGGATTACTGCATCCTCGGTGAAGGCGAAGAAACGCTTGCAGAATTACTGAGTCAACTTTCGGCGGGGAAAGATGCGAGTGGCGTGATCGGTCTTGCCTCGCGTCTCACACTTCATCCATCCCGCCGTCCTGATATCAAAAATATTGATGCCTTGCCGTTCCCTGCCTGGGACTTGGTGGATGTGCAGAAATATAAAAAACTCTGGCTGGAACGTCATGGGTATTTTTCAATGAATATGGTCACGACGCGTGGCTGCCCCTATCATTGCAATTGGTGCGCCAAACCGATCTGGGGGCAGCGCTACAATTCACGCTCACCCGAGAATGTGGCGGCGGAAATGAAATGGCTCAAGGAGAATTTTGCGCCGGATCATATTTGGTTCGCGGATGACATCTTTGGTTTAAAGCCAAATTGGGTGGAGCGCTTTGCGGATTTGCTCATCGAGAACGACGCGGTGATTCCCTTCAAGTGCTTGAAACGCGCTGACCTTGTGACCGAAAAAACTGCCGCGGCTCTTGCGAAGGCGGGTTGTCAGATCGTGTGGGTAGGCGCAGAATCGGGTTCACAAAAAATTCTGGATGCGATGGATAAGGGCGATAAGGTGGAGGATATTTATCGCGCCGCGCAATTGTTACATGCCAACGGCATTCAGGTTGGATACTTTTTACAATTCGGTTACCCCGGCGAGACTTGGGACGATGTGCAGTTGACCTTGAAGATGGTGCGCGAATGCATGCCAGATGACATCGGTATTTCGGTTTCGTATCCGTTGCCGGGGACGAAGTTCTTTGAGCGTGTGAAATTGGAGTTGGGCGAAAAACAAAACTGGGTCGACTCGGATGATCTTGCTATGCTCTATCATGGACCGTTCCCGCAGGAGTTCTATCGTATTCTACATGGGCGAGTGCATCACGAATTCCGCTTGCGCAAGGCGTGGAAGAAGACCGACCTGCGCGGTATGCTGCTTTCACCTTATTATCTTCTCGGTTGGACCCGCGCCGAAGTGCGGTTGAGAAATTTTGTGCGCTAGCTAAAACATGCTTAAAAATATTATATGGACGGTTCTCTCACGCTATGGCGCGCAAGGCTTGGCGGTTATTTCTAATATTCTGCTTGCCCGTTACTTGGGCGTGGAAGGTTTCGGTGAGTATGCACTTGCCTCGGCTGTTTTGATGATCGGGAATGCCTTTACGAATTTTGGCATGGACATGATCCTGATCCGTAAGTTATCCATCACCGATGTGCCGTGGTTATTGACCGATGGTTTGGGCGGGCAATTATTTTTATCGCTGGTATATAGCGGTGCGGTGTTTTTTGCGGGGCAATTTTTTGCGATACCCTTCTCGGTGAAATTTTATACGCTGGCGCTTTTTCCGCTATCGTTCTATTCGATCTTCACCATTGGGACGCGCGCTCGCCAACACATGGCAATCTATTCCATTGCACAGTTTTTGATGGCGGTTTTGCAATTCTTTGCCGTCACGGTGTTGTGGGCGGCTCAGGGCGATCTCGATTTTTTGATCCTCGCTTTATTGTTGACGCATGTACTGATCGCCATCTGGGCAAACGGACAGTTTGCATTTCGGCTTGAATTTCTTTCCATGGTTCGTTCTTTTGCTTTGCTCAGAGAATGCATGTCTATGGCAGTGATCGGCACATTGCGCTTGGTGTATGAAAAAATTCCCCTCACATTGCTCCCGGTCATTTCGGGCTTTGCCGGGGTGGGAATATTCTCTGCGGCGGCACGTGTGACGGATGCAGGCAAGTTGGGGCATTTGTCTGCCTTCGCAGCTATGTATCCGGAAATGACTCGCGATGAGAATTTTGGAAAACAACACAAAGGCTTGGCTCTGCTTTTGGGCGTAGGCTTTATGATCTCCACGATATTGTATTTTTTTGCTGGACTGATCGTCCCATTTTTATTCGGCGCGGAGTTTCTGCCCGCTGTGCCTGTGTTGCGTGTATTGGTGTGGTGTATCCCGCCATATGTGCTGGTGACGTATACTTCGCTGGGATTGGTCGCTTTGGGGCTTGAGAAACCGGTCTTGCATTCTCTTTTGATCGCGTTGACGGTTTTGCTTCTGTCTATGATTGGTTTCACTTTTAAATTTGGTAGTATGGGTTCTGCTTTGGCGGTTTTATTTGCTGAACTTATTCATGCCGCGTTATTGTGGTTTCAATGGAGAAAGCATGTCCTTTCCAAACTTCCCTGAAAAATATCAAGGCGAACCGGTCATGCGCCCCGAAGATACGATCGCCATGCGCAAACGCTTTGGGAAGTTCCCAAAGGTGGACGCGCCCGAAGGCTTGGTTCTGTGCCTCAAAAATGACTTGCCGACTCAATTACGCTGGCAAGTGCCGGTTCAAAAAGTAGGCAAGGTTATGGGGGATTTTTATCTGGTCCGTTCTGCGCGCGGACGAGTAGGAGTGCTTTCCAATTTTGGCATCGGTGCGCCGGTGGTGGCTTCGCTTACTGAAGAGATGATTGCATGGGGAGTGAAGCGCTTCGTTATCCTTTCGTGGGGCGGTGCGTTGCAAACGTCATTGAATGTAGGTGATATCATCATCACAGAAAGAGCCATCCGTGACGAAGGTGTGTCGCATCATTACCTGCCCGCAGAGAAATTTATTCATGCCGATGCAGCGCTTACGGTGAAGCTGAAAAACAATCTTCCGCAGACA
The DNA here is from genome assembly GCF_016702885.1 of Candidatus Villigracilis vicinus. Classification (NCBI taxonomy): domain Bacteria; kingdom Bacillati; phylum Chloroflexota; class Anaerolineae; order Anaerolineales; family Candidatus Villigracilaceae; genus Candidatus Villigracilis; species Candidatus Villigracilis vicinus. The sequence goes on along the minus strand of NZ_JADJDD010000025.1, from coordinate 316,200 downwards.
ACAATTGGCTCCACATGGACAACGGATGCCCCTTATCGTGAGACGCGCGATGAAGTTATACAATATCAAGCTGAAGGGATTCAGGTTGTCGAAATGGAGATCGCCGCATTGTTTGCGCTTGCAAAGGTGCGCGGCGTGCAGGCATCGGCGGTGGTTGTGGCGGCGGATAAACTGGCGAATCTCACATGGGAAATGCCTAGCGATATGAAACGGATCAATAGTTCATTTGAGATGGCGTATCGTGCTGCAATTCAAGCGTTGAACGAGGGCGCATGAAATTGATTTGTCCGCGCTGCAAGGGTGACTTGATGCTCGAAGCGCCAGACCAACTTCGATGTGAGAAAGATGCGTTGGACTTCCGTCAAGTAGATGGAGTCTGGCGATTCCTGCTGCCTGAGCGTGAGTCACATTATGCCCGCTTCATCACAGACTATGAAAGGGTACGGCATTTCGAGGGGCGTTTCTCCGCTGAGGCTTCTTACTATCGCGCACTCCCGTTTCAGGATTTAAGTGGAAGATTTTCTAAAGATTGGAAAATTCGTGCGGCAAGTTTTCGTGCATTAACAAAAATGCTTCCAGCGAACTCAACCGTCTTGGATTTGGGGGCAGGTAATGGCTGGCTTTCTAATCAATTGACGTTGGCTGGGCATACCGTCTACGCCGTGGACTTGCTTGTCAATGCTGAAGATGGCTTGGGGGCATGGAAGTATTTCGAATCAACTTTCACTCCTATTCAGGCAGAGTTTGTGGCTTTGCCAATTCCTGATTCATCCGTAGATGCGGTGATCTTCAATGCGTCGTTGCATTATGCTGAAAATTATGAATATACTCTTGCCGGGGCGTTGCGGGTGCTTCGCTCAGATGGCATGCTAGTCATCATGGATTCACCTGTGTATCGAGAGGCTGAATCTGGGCAAAAGATGGTGGCAGAACGCAAACAACAGTTCCTGGATCGATACGGCTTTGCTTCAGACACCATTCAAAGCGAAGGCTTTCTGACCTATAAGCACATGCAGGCATTGGAGCAAAGCTTGGATGTTCGCTGGCAGCATATAGTTCCATTCTATGGTTTACATTGGGCACTGAAACCTTTTTTTGCTAGGTTGCGCGGCAAGCGCGAACCGGCGCAATTTGGCTTGTGGCTGGGCAGGCGCTGAAACCAAGTCGTTTTTTTTGCGTATAAGAAGTGGCTTTCAATTTCCACTGAAAAGTTATACACTACCTAAAACTACAGGAGCATTCTTTTATGAACAAATCTGGTCGTTCTCAACTTGCCCTCGGCATCATTTTGATCCTGATCGGCGGCTGGTTCTTGCTCAACCAAACCATGCCTGAGTTCCAGTCATTCTTTAAACCCTACATTGAATGGCCCTCGAACATGCTATTGATCGGCGCGGCAATATTCATCGTTGGTCTGGCGACCGGTTCACCCGGTTTGGCTGTTCCTGCTGCGATCGTGGCTGGGCTTGGCGGAATTTTCTATTATCAGGAAACCACCGGTGATTACGAATCATGGTCTTATATGTGGACGTTGATTCCCGGCTTTATCGGTGTGGGCACCATCCTGCAAGGGTTGCTTGGCGAGAATACCGGCGCTAATCTCAAAAGGGGACTGAACCTGATGGTGATTAGTGCCGTGGCATTCCTCTTCTTTTCCGCTTTTCTAGGTGGTTGGAATATTCTTGGCAGTTATGCCCCGTCTGTGTTGTTGATCTTGCTTGGGGTATGGGTGTTGGGCAGTGGTTTATATCGTGCCTATCGCAGAAGGGAATGATTTTATGAGACGCAATCAATTATTTTGGGGCGGCGTTCTGATTTTGCTCGGTGGTTTGATGCTTGGCGGCGAGATGGGGGGACGGCTCCCGAATGGCAATTCATTGATGAGTCTTTTCTGGCCCATTCTCCTGGTAGGAGTGGGTATTTGGGTTTTGGTCAGTGTTTTCCTGCCGCGTAACACCGAAATGGAATCCGCCAGTGTGGGTTTACAGGGTGCGCGTTCTGCCAGTGTGAAGATCAAGCATGGTGCAGGTGAATTTCGTTTGCACAGCGGGGCATCTGGAAATGATCTACTTCATGGCGCCTTTGCTGGAGGGTTGGATCACAAAGCCGAATTGGACGGCGATCAGCTCAAAGTCAAACTGCGTCCTGCGCACGATTTCATCATGCTGCCTCCATTTGGCTCCAGCGAACAATTAGACTGGGATGTTTCGCTTAATGCCGCAGTCCCTATGGCATTGGATATGAATATGGGTGCGAATAAATCTGTGCTCGATCTGCGGGATATGAGTATTACAGATATTAAGTTGAAATCAGGCGCGAGCGAAACGGTCATCACCCTGCCTGCCAACGGGCGCCTCACTGTCGACTGTGAAGTTGGTGCTGCCGCCCTGACCTTGATCGTCCCTGAGGGCGTTTCCATTCGTGCGCGTGCTTCCATTGGCGCCGGTGATTTCAGCGTGGATAAATCACGCTTCCCGAACAATGAATCACCTGATTTTGCAACTGCTCAAAATGCCATCGATATTTATGTCAAAGGCGGAGCTGCATCCGTCAGGATCAAGTAAAGGAGTCGATATGATGAAACGATTTGATCCAAGAATTGTTTTGGGAATATTGCTGATCACTGGCGGTGGACTTGCGCTTGTTCAGTCTATGGGGTATTTGGAAAATGCTACAAAATATTTCTGGGGTGGCGCTTTTCTGATTGGCGGTTTGGCGTTTTTGTTCATGTTGAAAGGTGAGAATTGGTGGGCGGCGTTCCCTGGTTTTATTTTATTTGCGCTGGGTGTAACGAGACTCTTGCCGGATTCCCTGGATGAGATGGGCGGTGCTGTATTTCTCGGCGGCATTGCTTTATCGTTCTGGTATGTTTTTCTTACTGACCGTGTCAGTCGTTGGTGGGCGATCATCCCTGGCGGGGTGCTGACTGCGCTTGCCCTCTTGATTCTTGCCTCTTCCTTGTTCAAGGAGTTTTCCGGTGCGATCGTTCTTGGCGGTATCGGGTTGACCTTCTTTGTTGTCTATCTTACGAATCCAGGAGAGCGTTGGTGGGCACTGATTCCCGGCGGCGTGCTGGCAACACTTGCAGGAATGACCATCGCAGCAGAACGTTTCGGTGAATTTCAGACCGCAGGCTTTTTCTTCCTTGGGCTTGCGGTGACCTTTCTGCTGGTTGCTGTCCTTGCCCGCATGCGCTGGGCGTATTGGCCTGCTTTGGCGCTCGGTGTCATGGGTTTGCTTGGGTTGGGTTCCCTGTTAAACTTTGCAAATTATGTTTGGGCGGTCGCGCTCATTGCCATTGGCGGCTTCATGGTTGTCCGCTATTTCTCGCGCAGCTCATGACTAGGTCACTTTAAATCAAAAGTCCCGCAATCATTGCGGGACTTTTTTTTATTATTTGCTTTCGATCACATGGATCTCAGGGAAGAATTGATGTACCGTGCCTTCCACCCAGCCATGCAATGTAGCCGGAAGTAAGGGACAGTTCAGGCAGGCGCCTCCGAGTCGCACAACCAATTGATCACCTTCCAGTGATAAGAACTCAACTGTTCCGCCATGATATTGCTCAATGTAGGCGCTGATGTTGTTTAGGAGCTGGCGGACCTGACTTTCGCGTGAAACGATATCCGGCGCGGTCATTCTTCCTACCTTTCCATGCTGTGGATCAGTGGTTTTATCTGCTCGTGGGCATTTGTCCATCGAGGAGAAACGTTAAGAGCCAGCCGGTCTATGATGATCTTTCCCGTTTCTGGCTGGGTATTGCTTATTTCCCATAATTTCTCACGACGCAGGCGAATGGCTTCCAGTGCCGTTTCGCTAACGATACTGGAAGAATACTTGTTGCTTCCGACTACAGCCGACCACCCAAATACATCTCCGTCTTTCAAGCGTGTGATCACAATTCGGGGGCCGTCATAAGGTTTGTAACTCAAAACGACCTTGCCTTTTAGGATCAAGTAAAGATGCTGGGCAGAGTCGCCCTGCTCAAAGATCACTGTGCCGGGTGAGCAGGTATATTTCTCAAAAGCTGCCATGAGCATGGAGTTTTGCTCGATGCTAAGGTCTTGAAATAAAGGAATAAGGGGAAGTGTATCAAGCATTTCAAAATATATTAATCAGCCTGGAAAGAGCCCGCCAGTATCATCCATCCCAAACAGGATGACATTCGTCCTGTTTTCCATGTCGATGTTTTGTCGTGGTGTATACTTTCTGTACATGGATGTTTTATTAGCCATGTATACTCAGGTTATACATGAAAAAGGAAAACGACCTCTCATCATTGGAAAAGCTCTTGTTGGGCTTGGAAGTGCCAGATCTTCCCAAAGTGGAAACACCGCTTCGGCAAGATTCAAAATGCCCGCAGTGTGGTCAAGGCAAATTGCTGTACAACGGCATGCTTCAACTTGAATGTCCCGCCTGTGGTTTTGTCAACGGCGAGGCAGGGGGATGTACCTGATGAAAGAGGCTAAATCCCGTGTGGATTAAATACAATGGATACGAATGACGCTCATCAACAAACTCCCCTTGGACGTGTGCTTGCTTTGATAATGATCGGATGCGGATTTCTCGCAATGGGGATCGCATTCATGCTCTTGAACGAACAAGACGTCTCTGCCTCTGCTCAGGACTTTTCAACGGTCCCCGTTCAAGTGGATTTCCCTGCGCCGGAATTGAGCCTTACTACTTTGGAAGGCGAGCCCGTTTCACTTTCGGATTATCTAGGCAGTGTGGTTTTGGTGAATCTGTGGGCAACCTGGTGCCCGCCCTGCCGGGAAGAAATGCCTACTTTGCAAGCCTTTTACGAAGATTACAAGTCGGAAGGGTTTGTTTTGATCGCTATTGACCAGGGGGAGACATCCCAGTTGGTTAATCCGTTCGTACAAGAATTCGGTTTGGAATTTCCGGTATGGCTGGACCCAGCGAGTACGGCTGGATATGTCTTTAAGACCATGAACCTGCCAAGTTCTTATGTAATTGATCGGACAGGTCAAGTGCGCTTGATGTGGATAGGTGGCATCGCAAAAAAGAATCTTGAAAAATACGTCCCAGAAGTAATTATGGAGTAATCAACGATGGATATAACTTTGAATTGGAAAGAACGTATGACCTTTGAAGGAACCGGTCCGTCTGGTTTTACTCAGCGATTGGATTCAGATGCTTCTGCAGGCGGGGATAATAGCGGAGCGCGTCCCATGGAAATGATCGCCATTGGCTTGGCAGGCTGCACGGCAATGGATGTGATCTCAATCCTGACGAAGAAAAAACAATCCATTACTGATTTCAAAGTGAATTTTCATGGTGACCGTGCCCAAGACCACCCAAAGGTTTTTACTGCTTCGATCATCGAATACCAGATTCATGGTACCGATATTGACGAGGCGGCGGTCTTGCGTGCCATTGAACTTTCAGCAGAGAAATACTGCCCGGCGCAGGCGATGCTAGAAAAAGCGTTTCCCATTCGCCTGACTTATAAAATATTCGATACGACCTCAAATGTGCTTTTGAAAGAAGGCGAATACACCCCAAAAAGAGCAACCGCCTAGCGGTCGCTCTTTTTTATGGATACGAACCACTAATGGAAGTGTAGGCATCGCCACATTCACAGGCAATGACAGTGAGTCCGCCTTTGGTAAGTGTACCTTGATAAGCATCTGTTCCACTGTGAGGAATCCATCCGCTTAGGATAAATGGCAATGGTCCATCTGCAAGGATCCATTCCCCGTTATATTTTCTAGCAATGTGAATATGTGTCCCTGTTGACCGTCCGCCTTCACAGGAGGGGTAGCCGATCTTGTCACCTGCCTTCAGGTTTGAGCCGAGCGGCACTCTTTCATCGGTGGCAAGGTGTAAGTAGAATACAACCCAGCCTGTGCGTTCATCGCCATCCTTATCCAGGTCAAGGGCAACACCATCTAATGCAGACCGCACAACTAACCCGTCTGCAACTGCGGTGGCGAAGTTCTCAGGTTTGGCTGGGATGCAGCCGGATTGTTCGGAGGGAGGCGCAAAGTCTAATGCCGAGAAGGGAGCGCCGGTTCCCCAGCCGGTGTGAGGTCCGCCCGTGAAGTTCCAGGTTTGGTATGCTGGAAATGGCAGGAGCATTTCGGGTTGTTGCAAACTGCCAGGGATCAATTCAAAAGCATCTTCCCATGGGTTGCCAAATAAAGATTCGTAAGTCTTGTACAACCCATCTGAGCTGATGGCAAGTTGATATTTTTCACCTGTGAGCATTCGCGAGAAATAATATTGTAAAGCTACAGACCCTGCGTTTTGCCAGGGATCAGGGCGGATAAGGATGTCTGCATCATCTTCGAATTCGGTCAATGTGCCGGCGCGCCAGGCATAGTAGCCGTTGTTGAGAGTATTAGCAGCAAGAACGATCTGCAGGTAATGCGAATCCCAAAATGGACGATATAACCCAAGGATATTTTTCTGTGCTGTTGGCTCAGCTTGCGTTAATGCACCGCCTTGATATTCCAGAAGTGCAAGCAATAAACGGGGATTGATACTGTAGTTGACCGCGGCATAATCCACCAATTCAGCACCGGATTTCCATTCGCCTCCGACATATGCCCTATAACTTTTCAGCCAACCAGGCTGGGTGGCTACGAAGGCAGCTGTATTAAATCCGCTGCCGGTTGGGCTGTTCACGAAAGCGTGATCAGGAAGGATCTGGAATGCACTGCCCCATAATGCGCGATAGTAGATCGGTATTTTTATCGGCATGCCAGGAGGCATGGTGGTTGCTTCACGGGGAATGAAGGTATTCGCAGCGAGAATTTCATCGACCGATGTGTTAAAACGCAGTGCCAGTGCAGGCAGAGTGTCGCCGGTCTGTGCTGTGTAATCCACCAGTTCGCCTGGTGCATAGGATGGGCGTGTCGGCAGTGGCGTGGAAGCAGAGATCGATTCGCCTGCCTCATTAACAGATGACGGATCGACAGAAGTATTTTCTGTTGCGGTGTTTGAAAATCTGGAGCAGGAGCTAACGAACAGGGTAGTCACGAGGACGACTGTCGTGAACAGATTTGTAGATCTAATTGTCTTGGACATCTTTTTCGCGAATGATATTTGACCATGCCTGACTGAGCAAGTCGGCGGTGATGACCCGATCTTCTTTTACCAGTCTACCTTTGTAGGGTTCGCCATCGGCTATTACGCGCCAACCATCCATTACAAAGGGAATGGGTCCGTCTGCTGTGACCCATTCTCCGTTGAATTTGCGCGCAAAATGCAGATGGGTACCGGTGGATACGCCGCCTTCACACGAGGCATGTCCGATGCGGTCATTTGTTTCAAGGTAGGTTCCGGCGGGTACACGGTCCTTTGTGGCAAGGTGTAGATAGAGAACATTCCAGCCAGTTTGTTCGTATCCGTCGCCATCGAGGTCAACCATTACCACACCGTTACCCGAACGGACGACCAACCCAGGTGCGGCGGCAACCACCCAGGTGTCTGTTGGAACGCACCCGGATTTGGCTGCAGCTGGTGCAAAGTCGATCGCGGAGAAAATGCTGTGAGATTGGCCGTAAATATTTGGGTTGATCTGTCCCCATCCGTTATGAGGACCGCCAGTAAAACTCCACTTAACACCCGGTTCAAACGGTAAGGTCAGCGGAGGCTGGATCAGCCCGGGCGGAAAGATGTTGCCAACCAAGTCTGCTCTTGCCCACGGGTCGCCGAACATCTCATTGTATAGGGCTGGGAAGCCGGAACTTGGATTGATGATCTGCGACCATTGAGACTGGCTGTGAAGTTTTGAGAATAAATATTGAATGGCAACCGTGCCTGCATTCAGGCGCGGATCCAACCGAAGCTTGGTGCCTTCTGGAAATTCAAGGTGCGTGAGCGTACCCGCCCGCCAGCCGTAATAAGCAATGGACATGGTGTTAATCGCCCAGGTCATTTGTACACTCATGCCTTTGTAGTGATAGTCATTGAAGCCCATCGGGAAGTCAGTGTGCAACAGGTCGATGGGTTGACCGCGCACCCAGCGGGCTTCATATTCAAGCAGTGCGAGCAACAGACGCGGATTGACCGAGTTTTCGATGGCAAGGCGGTCAATGGCGTCGTAGCCTTCGATCCAGCCGGTAGAGCCGAGGTAATCGCGAAATGAACTGAGATAACCACCTTGTTCTTTTACAAAGGCTTCAGTGTCAAAATCCAACCCAGTGGAAGAAAAAACGAACTCGGCATCGGGCAGGAGTTGAATATTGGGAGTGGTCGCTTCGTTGATGCGATTGGGGATCACTAACAGGGTGCCGGGGTCGATCAGGGTCGTTCGAGTGAGATCGGCATCGGAGATGATCTCTGATTCACTGACATTGAAGCGTGCCGCAACGGCGGATAGCATGTCGCCGCTTTGGGCATAGTAAAGAAATGGTGCCGCATCATTAAGGGTTGATGCAGGGGTGGCAGGTTTGGTTTGAGGTGCGCTTTCCTCGGTGGCTTGTGGAGCGGGCGTGGCGGCGTTCTCAGTTTCGATGAATGGCGGTGTGGTCGATGTGGGGAAAATGATCGGGTTGTCTTGATAGGTGAAAGGGTCGTTCTGAGGCGCTGCTTGGGCGGAGGATGCGGTTGGGGTGGAAGCTACGCCCCAAATGGAAGGCGAAGTCCCACAGGCGGAAATGGTCATCGTTACTGCAATGAGAACGGCAAATGTGCGTTGCATGGTGGAATTCATTATAACCAGATACGTTAATGGGAAGTGAGTTAACGTGAAATCAGGTTGGCATCTTGCGCGCCGTTGATGGCTTCGATGGTGGTCGAACCACGCGTGAGATACCCGTCGTATTCAATTCCGTTGCCACCGCCGCTGGATATCCAGCCGTCCAAGTTGAACGGGATGGGTCCATCGGCAGGAATCCATTCACCGTTGTATTTGCGGGTTACGTGAAGATGGGTTGCATTGGAGAAGCCACCTTCGCAGGAAGGGTGTCCCACGCGTTCATTGCGGAAGAGGTAATTTCCTGCTGCAATGCGCCCAGCACCGGCAACGTGCATGTACACAGCGACCCAGCCAGTTTGTTCGTATCCGTCATTATCGAGGTCTTGAAAGACGGAGCCGGTACCGGTGCGGGTGATCAACCCATCTGCCATGGCGAGAACCCATTTAGTGCTCGCACCACATCCGCCGGGATTATCTGGCGGAGCGAAATCGAGTGCGCCCCAGGCAGAGCCGAAATCCCAGGCGCCGTGGGGTCCGCCTGTAAAATACCAGCGTTCGCCCGCAGCGAAAGGAAGTGACATTGCAGGTTGAGCGAGCCCGGCAGGGGTGAGTGGCTCGATTGCATAGCTAAATGGGTTACCAAAGAAAACAAAATAAGTGACGACGACACCGGTTTGGCTGGTTGCGTACAGCCACTGGTCGTAGCCGTAAAGTTGTGCAAATAGGTATTGGATCGCAACAGTTCCGGCATTAATGGTGGGGTCAATGGGGATGACCTGTCCGTCTGCCAGTGTAAGGGTGGAAATGGCGTTCGCTTTCCAGAGATAGTATCCACGGTTGAGCATATTTGCCGCCCATACGGTCTGACGGTAAAGACCAACCCGGTTTGCATCCACATACCCCATTGGGTAATCTGTAAATGCAGCGTTGGGATTGGTCACCCAGCCACTTTGATATTCAAGTACTGCAAGCAACAGACGGGGGTTGACTGAATAGTTAGTAGCAACGCCTTCAATAATACTTGAGCCATTGAGCAGGATCCCTTTAACATCTTCGTTGTAGTGGGCGAGGTAGCCATGCTGGCTGGCTATGAACTTTCTTACATCGAAGTGAATGGCTGCGGGTCCATTGACCAGTTCTGAATTCGGGATGATCTTCAGTGTAGAACTGCTGACTTGAGCCACCTCGGGTGCAGGGATGACCAAATCCATTTCCACAACAATGGTATTGGGGTCAGTGATGTTGTTCGCATCCATTAGAGCTTGCAGGCTGATGTTGTAACGTTCCGCTATGCTGGCAAGCGTGTCGCCGGTTTGGACGGTATAGTCATCTGTTGCCTGCCTTGGGGTGGGCAGAATGCGTGCCAGATCAGGCGTAGGTGAACTGGATATGATCTGATTCTGTGCGCCAATAAGAGGAGAAATGTTTAACGGTACACGGGTGGGAGTAGGTGGGCGCGTGCTAATCGGCTCAACCGGCTGCTCTCCATTTTGTGCGCTAACCGCCGTTTCACTGGGAAACGCAGTGGGCGGAGGCGTGACGGTAAACCCATTGGCTGAGACGAAAGGATCGTAGGTGGGAAATACAACAGCAGGTTCTGCGGCGGGAGCACATGATACAAGCAGGACGGCAAGAAAGAATGCCGAGGTGATCTTTGAAAATGACATGGGGGTGATTTTACCAAAGGAAAGGGATGAATATATTACAGCCCCAATACGATACTAAACTTTCTTTACAAAAATAGCCAGATCGTCTCCATCTGAGTAAAAATCCTTGATGACCGCCTCGGCGGAATATCCCATTCCGAGGTAGAACTTACGCGTCGGTTCATATAACGGTGTCCCCGATGTTTCTGCGATCAACATACGACCACCTAGGGCACGAACGGCTTCTTCGCTGGCGGTCAATAACCGTTTACCTACACCATCACGGCGGGCATCCGGGTGGACGGCAATCCAATACAGGTCAAAGACACCATCAGTCAGGTCACGCGGACCATAACAGGCAAACCCGAGGACCTGATCTCCATTGCGTTCAACAATGAAGTTGTATCCGCATTCCTCAGCGCCAAGATTTACATAATCATCCCATATTTCACGCACACAATCCACTTCTTCCTGATTGAACACCCCCGCTTTTGCAGTGATTTCCTGTACCTGAGCCCCATCTGCTTTTAATGCTTTTGCGATCATGCCCCACTCCTTGTTAATGGTTTTTGAGTGTTTAAGACCAACGAATTCATGAATTGTGGGATGCCTTTTCTTTGAAAATTTTTCGTTTGCAAAATGAATTTTCTCTTTTTTTTAGTTTTTGGCAAGCCCCAAACTCGGGATATCAACAATAAAAAGAGGCGCAGTTCACTGCGCCTCTTATGGAATCAACCTTGTATTGATTAAGAATGGAAGCCTGATCCTAAAATGTAATTTTCCAGCCCGCGGATCTCACTATCCTTGATCTCAATCGCTGCCAGCATTACATCACGCATGGATACAAGCCCGACGAACTGATCGCCTTCGACCACTGGCAAGTGACGGATCTTATACTGTTTCATCAGACCCATGCACTGTTCAACGGTCGTATCCATGGTCACATTGATCATCTTTGGCGTCATTACATCCTTGACCTTAGTGTCCTTGGCGACCCGACCTAAAACCTCGCCCTTATATAAATAGTCGCGCTCCGTATAAATACCGACGATCTTCCCTTTTTCGGTAACCAACACCGCACCAATATGAGCATCCGCCATCACTTTGAGGGCATCCAATACAGTTTGAGAAGAATCGACGGAATAGTTCGTCGCAAATTCCTTGACTTCCAGAAGTTTTCGGACAGTGGTCATGATTTTCGTCTCCTTATGCTATCGTTTGTATCATAGGCATTTCAAAACGTCACACGGAAAACTTCCTCTTCTCGCGTGACGTTTGTCATCTGATTTTCTTTCTCTCCGTTCGCAAACCCTGCTTCCGGGTCTTCCTCAACTTTTTGACGGATTCAGCGATTCTCGAGCAGTCATCCACGCCCAAGCGATATCCACCGCGTCAGACACAAGAGCAGCCGTCGGCGCGGAAAGGAGCCGCGAAAACAGAAATTGATATCCGCGCACAGAGAGCAGAGCAGCATCCGGTTTGCGGTGATAGATCGTCTCACAAATCGAAATCAACGACTGGGCGGTGAGGTGATGTGTGAACGGCGATTTCTGGAAATCGCTTTCCACGTCAATGATACGCACTTCTTCGGGGATGTTGCCCGTATGCGCATCCACAAAGCAGACATATTCATACTGCGCGATGTCTTCCGCCATCTCGGGAGTCAATTGTAGATGGAAAGCGAAATCTACCTGTGGATTTTCAGGGAAATCATCTTCATATGAATCGGGTGCGGGCAGTCCCATTTTGAGTGCCAGCGCCCGCAGGATGTGCCAGGCGACACCGTCATCTTCCCGGTCAGGATTTCCATATCCAAGTAATAAAATTTTCTTCATTCAACCTCTAAAACCTTGCTAAACCTCCGAGGTCTTTAAGACCTCGGAGGTTTGGGATTATTCACCATACCCCGTTCCAAGGATGTAATGCTCAAGTTTATTGATTGTCCCTTTATCTTCAGCCAGTAAAGCTTCTGCCAACCTGCGAATGGAAACGATCCCTACAACTTTTTCTTTTTCCATAATAGGCAGGTGTCGAACATGGTGCTGGTACATCAAGTCTGCACATTCGGTAAGCAGTGTATCCGGCTTGACCATGACGAGATTTGAGCTCATCAACTCCCGGACGGGGGTTTCATTGGCGTGCTTGCCTTTGAGCTCACCTCGCCGGGCATAATCCCGCTCGGTGAAGATGCCAACGATCTTATCGTTTTCTGTGACCAGCACTGCACCTACATTGCCTTCATCCATCACTTTCAGGGCATCCAGGATAGTGGCAGTAATGGGCACTGTAAAAACTTCTGTGCGGGCTTTACTTTCGATGATCTTTCGGACGGTCGTCATAGCACAAACTCCTTTTGTTTTCAAACAAGGATGGACGACAACACTCTAAAACTTAATCACGCTTCAGTGTCTTAATTATTGTACCGTCTGGGGCGATAAAGTCAACTTGGATGGGCATTTGTCCGACGGCATGGGTGGAGCAGGACAGGCACGGGTCATACGCGCGGATGGCGGCTTCGACGCGGTTGAGCATGCCCTCGCTGACATCTGGTCCCTTGACATAAGTTTTGGCGACGCTGTCCACGGCGTTGGTCATTGCCCAGTTATTGTGACCGGTCGAAACGATCAGGTTCACCTTGAGCAATTTGCCGTTCTCGTCTGCGGTGTAATCGTGGATGAGCGTTCCGCGCGGGGCTTCGATCACGCCCACGCCGTGACCGGTGTAATTCTTGCGCGTATTGAGAATATCGGTGCTGGTGATGTCCTTATCCTCGCACAGCACACGCACGCGTTCTGTGGCGAACAAGGCTTCGATCAGACGGGCATAGTGATAATAAAGTGTGTTCTCAACCATCTTGCCGTTGTTGAGGCTTTTGAATATCTTGAGCTCTTCATTTGCCAGTGGCGTATCGATCTTCTCGGCAAGGTTCAAGCGTCCCAGCGGACCGACGCGATAGACGCCGCCCGGATAGCCCAGTTTTTTGTAATACGGGAATTTGAGATACGACCACGGCTCGACGTGTTCCGCTATGTGATCCAGATAATTGGCAACCGGGAATTTTTCCAACGGCTTGCCCTCTTGGCTGATGAGGCGGATGTCGCCATCGTATAACTCAAGTCCGTTTTCAGGTGTGGTCAGACCAAAGTAACCAGTGGGGAAGACGGCAAACTTGTTGATGTCTTCCATATTCTTTGCCGCCCAATCTTTCATGATCTGCAGACCGACCTTCAAGGTTTCAACGGCAGTATCCACACCTTTCAGGATGTTGTCGCGTTCTTCAATAGTCAATGCCTTGTTCACGCCGCCAGGGACAGCAAACACCGGGTGGATTTTCCGTCCACCAAGAGTCTTGATGATCTCCTGACCGAACTTGCGCAGCTGCACGGCTTTGACCGTCAACTCTGGGTTCGCGCCGATCAAGCCGACGACGTTGCGTATTTCGGGTGCGGCATCGAAGCCGAGCAACAGGTCGGGTCCAGCCAATTCAAAGAAATGCATACCGTGGCTTTGCACGATCTGACCCATGTGCATCAGTTCGCGTAACAGGCTTGCCGGTCGCGGCGGGGTCTGACCCGTCAACGCGTCGCTGGCTTTGGCAGCTGCGAGGTGATGGCTCACCGGGCAGATGCCGCAAATGCGCGGCGTGATCTGCGGCATTTCAAAATACAAACGCCCTTCGCAGAATTTTTCAAACCCACGAAACTCGTTGACGTGCATGTAGGCATGGTCAACGGTGTTATCGTCTTTCATGTGTATCGTCACCTTGGCATGACCTTCAATGCGAGTGACGGGCTCAATCGTAATTTTTTGTGTTGTCATAAATCGCTCCTCAATTACCAATTACTAATCTCTATTTACTAATGCCAGTGCAATAAATCATCTTTCAATTCCGGCTTGCGTCCTTGTGCCAGTTCTGAAAGCACATAAAAGATCACATCCGGGTCGGGCGGGCAGCCAGGAACGTTGTAATCTACCGGCACAACTTCATGCAGAGCGCGTGTTTGAGTCATGGTTGCCAGTTCGGGGTCGTTGGGAATCTGGCTACCTTCTTCATTGCTTTCAGCTTCCACATAGGCACGGCGCAACGCCGCTTCGACCCCGCAGAAGTTTCGCAAGGCAGGCACGCCGCCAAATACAGCACAGTCACCGAGCGCCACCAGGATCTTTGAGCGTTCGCGCATCTTGTGCGCTACTTCTTCATTGGCAGTATTGTTGATACCGCCTTCCAGTATGCCCACGTCTACGCCACTGGCATCGGGTTCTTTCAAGTCTGTGATGGGGGTTGCGCGCAAATCTGCCAGCTCGACGATCTTCAAAATGCGTTCGTCCATATCGAGCAATGACATGTGGCAGCCTGCACAGCCGCACATCCAATCAGAAGCGATCTTCGGTTTAGTCATAAGGTCCTCAATTCAGCGAAACGCTAGATTTGCGTTCACGGATGGATTTCTTCCAATCCGCATCCAATGTCAATTTCATTCGTTTGGCAAGCTCGGTCAATACATCCAAATTGTCGCGCACGTTTTCTGGCGCATTGATCGCCTTTTCGGCTTTGCGCACGCGTCCATCGAGATTGATGTAATGACCTTCCTGCTCCGCCCAAATGCTTACTGGTAGCACCACATCCGCTTGCTCAGTCAGTTTTGATTCATAACTCGCCTGCACCACTAAATATGCAGACTTGGATGTTTTTTCAACAAACCTGTTCGCCACATAATCATCACCGATCGCAATGTAGGTGACCTTCTCGCCATTGGGATTGAATGGCTGCTCAAGCCCCATCAATGCAGCGGATTGGCTATTGGCTTCACCTTTCAGCGAAAGGATGTTGCTGCGTTCGCCATCCACGGCTCCCACCTGGACTGCGAGTTGGTACAGCGCTTCGATCAGTTTTTCATCGCGTTGAGCGGTGACGCCCTTACCAAAGACGATCATCGGTGAGATGGCGTGTGCCAACATCCGCGCGGCTTTGCTCAAGTCCGCTTCGGAGATGCCGGTTTCAGTCACGGCTTTCTTGATGCGGGCATCGGCGTCTGTGATATTCAGGGACTTGCGTTCCAGTTCTTCTTTTGCAATGATCGCTTGCAGCGCAAGGATCAGCACATGGTCAGAACCAGCTTTCGGCTTAAGCGCGACGCGGGCAACTTCATCCAGCGAGGTTTCATCGGGGTCAATGTTGATCAAGTTCACGCCAGCGTTCAAATTGCGCTTGAATAAAAATCCCGCCACCATGTGGCTGCGGTTGACGTTCGCGCCGACGCACAGAACCGTATCCGCAGTTTTCAGGGCATCAAGTTTGCCCTCAAAGCCTTCGTGCGTTTCAGCGAATTTTGTCACTGCCGCAGTTGGCACACCTTCTTCGATGCTGGTCACGAGTTTGCTGTGAAGTTTGCTCTCGAACAGGTCTTTGAACGCCGCCAAAGTTTCAGCCGATAAACGAGTGGATGCTAAAGCGGCAATGCTTTCTTTTGCCATTTTCTCTTGCACGGCGCTCAATGCTTCGTCCCAGGAAACAGGTTCGAGTTTGCCGTTCTTCTTCATCAGCGGAGAGGTGAGGCGCACGCGGTTTTCATTGGCGGTAGTGTATCGTCCGTACTCGCACATTACACCGTGATTGACGGGTCCATCCCAATCGCCTTCGATGCGTACGATGCGATTGTCGCGCACCATGATCTTGATCGAGCATCCAACCGAACAGCCCACACACACCGATTTGATTTCCTGTAAATTTTTGTCGTGCGATTGATAGACGCTGGTGCGGTCGATCAATGCGCCGGTCGGGCAGACCTGTACGCAGGAACCGCATTTGATACAAGTGCTTTCGCCAAGCGGAATATCAGTATCTGCAACGATCATGCTCTTCGCGCCGCGTTCTGCGACCGAGAGCGTGAAGTTGCCTGCCATCTCAGCACATGCCCGCACGCAGCGGCGGCAGAGGATGCAGCGGTTGTTATCCAACACAAAATACGGATGTGAGGTATCGACTGGGAAATCACTCCAACCCGGTTGAATGGGCCAGTGCGTCATCTCTTCGTGATAGGCGGCGTTTTGCAGTTCGCAATCTCCGCCGCTGACCTGGCAGAACGGGCAGAAGTGGTTGCGTTCGCTGAACAGCATGGAGAGCACGAACTGACGCGATTTCTTGAGCGCATCGGTTTCGGTTTCCACCACCATGCCATTGCTGACCGGCAGGGTACAAGATGCCATCGGCACACGCACGCCTTGCACTTCCACAATGCACAAGCGGCAACCACCGTATGGAGTCAGTTCCTTGTGGTCACATAGACGTGGGATGTTAATACCCGCCATCTCTGCTGCCCGTAGAACCGTCGTTCCTTCGGGGACGTCAATCTGTTGTTTGTTGATCGTTATCTGAACCATGTAATCCTCGTAATTTGGATTCCGAAAGCTCTGCTTTCGGCTTTTCCTGAAGCAGAGCTTCAGGATTCCATAATCGCCATCATTTCACACACGCCAGTGGGACAGCTTCCCAACTGAATGTGCGCTTCCACCTCAGTGCGGAAATGCTTGAGCATGTCACGGATCGGGACGGTGGCGGTCTGACCAAGCCCACAGTTCGAAGCGCGTTCCATTTCCGAGATCAGGTTTTGAAGCGTATCCAAATCTTCCAACTTGCCCTGTCCCTTTGAGATGCGATCCATAATCTCGTAGGAGCGTTGGGTACCTACACGGCAAGGCGTGCATTTGCCGCAGGATTCAAAGCGGAAGAATTGCAACAGCACTTTGACCAAATCCACGATGCAGGTATGTTGGTCGCAAATGAGCAATGCACCTGAACCGAGCGAAACACCTGCCTTGCGGAAGGACTCGAAATCCATCGGAACATCTCGCAGGGAAGATGGGATGATCGATCCGCTGCTGCCGCCGGTTTGGGCAAGTTTCAACACGCTGCCGGGTTTCATCCCTTTGGCGTAGATGTTGATGACCTCGCGCAAGGTAATGCCCATCGGTACTTCGATTACGCCGCTAAAGTTGACGTTGCCCATGATGGTGTAGACCTTCGTACCCGGGCTGGACGGTGTGCCGAATGAGCGATACCACTCTGCGCCGTTGCGCAAAATGGCAGGGATGTTTGCCAGCGTCTCCACGTTGTTGACCGTGGTGGGCTTATTCCATAAACCGCGCGTCACCGGGTAGGGTGGGCGAGGGCGCGGCTCTCCGCGCTTGCCTTCGATGGATTCGATCAGCGCAGTCTCTTCGCCGCAGACATATGCGCCTGCGCCTGCATGTAAATGAATGTGAAAGTTAAAGTTCGTGTTGAAAATGTTCTTGCCGAGGAAACCAAATTCCTCAGCTTGTTCGATCGCATGTTGCAAACGGCGATAGGCATGACCATATTCGCCGCGAATGTAGATGTAGCCTTCGTCCGCGCCGACGGCGTACCCAGCAATTGCCATCGCTTCAAGAATGACGTGCGGGTCGCCTTCGAGCACGATGCGGTCTTTGAAGGTGCCCGGCTCGCTTTCATCGGCATTGCAGATGACGTATTTCTTTTCGCCTTTTGCAGCGCGCACGAATTTCCATTTGCGCCCTGTCAAAAAGCCCGCGCCGCCGCGTCCTTGCAAGCCGGATTTTTCAACGACATCGATGACCTGCTCCGGCGGCATTTCGCTCAGCACTTTGCCAAGTGCTTCATACCCGTTGTGAGCGATCGCATCTTCAATGTTCTCGGGGTCGATGCGCCCGGCACGCTCAAGGACGATGCGTTGCTCCGATGGGTTGTATCCTTTATGAGCGCGGAGAGAACCGATCTGTCCCGTCAACTGTTTGGGTGGGGCAAGCAAATCCTCAGCAACGCGTCCCTTGTAAAGATGTTCTTCCACCAAGTAGCGCGCATCGCCCGGTTTGACAGGTCCATACACGGTGGCTTCGGGGTACACCACAACAATGGGAAGGATATTCGTCCGCTCGATGTCGCTGATCTCGGCGATATCCACTTCGTCTTGCAATTGATAGGCTTCCAACGCCTCTTTCAGATTTTCGAGTAGTTCGCTCGCTCCGAGCCTCATACTCTCTGGATCTGTGGAGACCAACATCATGGCACGTTTGGTTTTCATGGCTGGCTCCTATTCGTAACGTTCCAAAATATCGGGGATCTGCTCAATCGTGACGTTGCCGTACATGTCGTCATCGATCAACAATACAGGACCGACACTGCACAACCCGATGCACGATGTAGTAACGAGCGTCCACTTTTTGTCGGGTGTGGTTGCGCCGTTTTCGAGGTCGAGCGTTTCGCGCAGAGCATCCCAAATGGCTTTGCCGCCAACGACATGGCACGGCGCATTCTCACAGAACTTGATGACGTGTCGTCCGCGAGGCTGGGTGGAGAGCATGTCGTAAAAACTCGCCAACCCGAACAACTGTCCCTGTGAGACGAAACTGCCATCATGGTTGATCTGCACTTTCACTTCCCGAATGGCTTCAGCAGGGATGTATCCCAGTGCATGATTGATCTCACTGAGGATGGGGATAAACGCATCACGCGTACATCCATGCTTTTCAATGGCTTCCTGAACGACTTCCTTGATTTCACGTTCAACCGCTGGAGCGTACATTCAACCTCTTTTCTATTTCCGTCATTGCGAGGGCGTTAGCCCGAAGCAATCTCATGATTATGTCCGAGATTGCTTCGCCGCAAAGTACAAGTGCGCGGCTCGCAAGGACGGAAAAGTGACTATGACAAAACCGAAACTGCGTTGAAATTACAAACTTGCATACAAATGCCGCAACGGATGCATTTGTTGATATCTATAGTATGCGCCTGTCTGCGTTCGCCGCTGATGGCTTCCACCGGGCAATTTCTTGCACAGACCATACAACCGGTACAAGTCGGCGCCTGGATTTCAAAGTGGATCAAATTACGACAAACTTTTGCCGGACATTTCTTGTCATAAACATGCGCTTCATACTCATGGCGGAAGTGCTTGAGCGTGCTGAGTACTGGATTCGGCGCGCCTTGACCAAGTCCGCATAGGCTGTTCTTGGCAACTTCGTGGCACAGGTCTTCAAGTTTTTCGAGATCGCCATGCTCGCCCTTGCCGTCGCAAATTTTTTGCAGCAGTTCCAAAATGCGGCGTGTGCCCACGCGGCACGGCGTACACTTCCCGCAAGACTCCGCTTGCGTAAAGTCCATGAAGAAGCGGGCAATGTCCACCATGCAGGAGGTTTCATCCATCACCACCAAACCGCCTGAACCCATCATCGAACCGGCTTGGGTAAGTGCTTCATAATCGAGCGGCAGGTCAAGGTGTTCTGCGGTGAGACATCCGCCCATCGGTCCGCCAGTTTGCACGGCTTTGTAGGTGCGTCCGTCTTTGATGCCGCCTGCCACATCGAAAATAATTTCGCGCAGGGTGATGCCCATCGGCACTTCGATCAGACCCGGCTTGGCAACATTTCCGCCGACGGCGAAAGTCTTCGTGCCTTTTGAGCGTTCCGTGCCCATGCTGGCGTACCAGTCCGCGCCTTTGACGATGATCTGCGGAATGTTGGCGTAAGTCTCCACATTATTATTATTTGTCGGTTTACCCCACACGCCTTTCACAGAGGGGAATGGGGGACGCGGAAGCGGCTCTCCACGCTTGCCCATGATCGATGCCATCAGAGCGGTTTCTTCGCCGCACACGAAAGCCCCCGCGCCGACGCGTACTTCAAGGTCAAAGTTAAAGTCCGTGCCGAGGATGTTATTTCCTAAAAAGCCAAATTCGCGCGCCTGAGCAATTGCCACGTTGAGCGTTTCCACCGCAAGCGGATATTCTGCGCGGCAGTAGATGTAGCCATAGCTCGCGCCGACAGCATACGCGCCAATGATCATGCCTTCGATGACCGAATGCGGGTCACCTTCGAGCACGCGGCGATTCATGAACGCACCGGGGTCGCCTTCATCCGCATTGCAGACCATGTATTTGATGTCACCGGGAACCTGACGGGTGAGTCCCCATTTGCGCCCGGCAGGGAAGCCCGCGCCGCCACGTCCGCGCAGACCGGATTTGGTCACTTCATCAATGACCTGTTCCGGCGTCATCTCACCGATGACCTTGCCAAGTGCTTGATAACCATCCACAGCGAGATAATCTTCGATGTTCATCGGGTCGATCTCGCCGCAGTTGCGAAGCACCACACGTACTTCTTTCGGGCGTAACGGACCTAACTCTTCATCAACGATCGCTTTATGAACTTCACGGAACTTCTCAACAATACGACCCTTGAGAAAATGTTCCTCCACCAAGAACGGCACATCGTCCGCGGTCATGCCGACATAATGCACACCGTCTGGGTAGACCATCATTTCAGGACCATCGGAACAACTTCCGATACGTGAGGTCTCAAGAACTTGAATTTCGTCTAATAAACCTTGTGCAACAAGTTCGTCTTGCAAAGCATCTACCACTTCATGAGCGCCCTTGGCAAGGCACTCTGGGTCAACACATACTAAAACATGAGATCGATAAAAAGGCATAAAAACTATTCTCCGAAAATGTCACTCAGCATGACATGATTATTTAGGTAAAACGTGATCTTTCAATGGCATACCGCCTTGCACATGCTGTTTCATGATCTGCGCCGCAACATCGGCGTTGACTTTGCCATACGTCACCTTCGCCTGCTCACCAAAGATGACCTGCACGATCGGTTCCTGCTCACACATACCCATGCACCCGGTCTGGGTCACGGTCACGCCGCTGAGATGTTGCGCTTCGATGTAATTCAACACGCTCTTCATCGTGTCACGCGCACCGGCGGCAATTCCACAAGTGCCCATGGCGACGATCACTTGCACGCTGCCTGGCGCGGCTTTCATTTGTTTCTTTGCAAGCGCTTCTTCACGAACACGCTTCAGTTCTTCCAACGATTTAATGGCTGGCATGGTTACTCCTTTTTAAAACTCCGTTTGCAGGGTGAGGTTGGCAATGCCTTCCTCGATCATCCCGCGTAAAAATTTCAACACATCCGGCTCGGTAAATGGTGTGTCACCGAGCACGGCTTTGATTTCTTCATCATCCAGCTCAAACGTTTTGGTTGAGCCGTCGTTTGCTGTTGTTTGATATTTGAACACCCAATGAATATGCGGATAAGAAACCAGCAGGGTCAGGAATGTAGTACCGACGTCGCCCAGCGGCATCCGGTCAATGTGACTGTGACGAAAATACGCCTCGATACGCGTGCCTTTGCCGGGTTCTGTTTCCAGGCTTAATCCACCCTCAGACTGTTCTGCCGCCAACTTTAAGAGCGGAATGCCCAAGCCGACTTTGCGCGTGGTGCGCGTGGTGTAGAACGGATCAAGCACACGTTTGGCAGTTTCTGCATCCATGCCTCTGCCGTCATCGGTCACGCTGACTTTTAGTAAGTCATTATGCAGATCTTCGATCACATCAATGTGAATATTTCGGCTTCCCGCCGCAACGCTGTTTTCAGCAATATCCAAAAGATGCAAAGCGATTTCGCGCATGGTTATCCTTGAACCTTCTTCAACACCTGCGGGAACTTGTTCGGGCGCAATTTGCCTTGCACTTCTTCATTGACTACCACTACAGGTGCCTGACTGCATGCGCCCACACAGCGACATTCTTCGAGTGTGATCTGTCCATCGGGCGTTGTATCGCCGAGGTCAATGTTCAACATTTGCTTGGCTTTTTCCACCAATTGGGGCGTGCCTGCTACATAGCAAGCTGTGCCCAAACAGAACTTGATGGTGTGCTTGCCGCGCGGCTTGGTCTTGAAGAACGAATAGAAGGTCACCACACCGTGGACTTGCCCCAGTGGGACTTTCAAGTTTTGTGCGATATACACCTGCATACAAGGGGAGACGTGCCCGATCTTGGATTGCACTTCATTTAGCACAAGCATGACCGCGCCAGGGCGGTCTTTATTCTCGGCAATAGCCTTGTCGATCAGCGGCTTCAGGTCTTCAGATTTAAGTGGGTCGTTTTCTGGGATTTCTTTTATTGAGCGTGTCATAGTTTCTCTATTAAGATATTGTGATAATTTTCACAATTTAAGTTTACATGCTGAACCCAAATCAGTCAATGAAGGATGTCATATGATGGGTATGTAAATTATCTATCCATTAAATCGATTACATTTTTGATTTTCTGCCATTTTCACCATTTAATGCCTTGTAAATCTCAGGTAAGGTGGGTGCTTCCACATCGAAATAGGTAGTGCCTAGAAATTCATCCAGCCGATGAACGTCACCGGATTGAATGATCGGAAGTCTTTTTGAAGATGGAAAGGCTTGAAATAATCCTTCGGGGGTGATGTGGCGGGAAATTTCCAGTGCCGGGAAGTTCCACCAATCGGCTAGAAAACCAAGCGTTGGGAATAAGCCAAAGGTTTTTCGGTCTACATGTGCAGGAATGACCATGCCATGCAATTGAGTAACTTTTTCGAGAACTTCTTCAATGGAGAATTGTGTGGCGGTCAGTAGCAAACGCGGCTCGCTACGGATGAATTCGCCGCTCTCATCCACAACAAATTGTTCGCCGAAATGTTCGGGCTGATTTAAGGCTTCGGGCAGGGAAAGGTCCACTTCGTGCTGCCAGTTTTCGAGGTCAGCAAGTGAGGCGAAAAGACAAAGCATATGTATGTCTTCGTGCGTTTGAACTTCCATGCCAGGCAGGACGGTCAACCCGCTTCCCTCGGCTGCTTTTTGAACGGCACTTACATTCGCACTGGCGTTGTGGTCGGTGATGGCGATGATGTCAATTTGGCGGTTGCGTGCTGCCTGTACGATCAGCGGTGGGATCATTTCCACCTCTGCGCAGGGCGAGAGGACGGTATGAACGTGTAGGTCAGCACGAAAGGTTTTCATCTCTACCGGATGTTCATTTCCCAAAGTATTCCGCAGATCTCGTAGCTAAGCTTGTGAGTGGAAAGCAGGATCACACCCTGTTCGTTTGCTTTGTTGATCGTGGTTTCATCGGGTTGGGCATTTTCGGTTATGATGACGGCAGCGACATCCAGCATAGAAGCGACTGCCACAATGTTCAAATGGGCTTGCAGGGTTATCCAAAGATTGTTGCTTTTTGCGCCTGCCATGACGCATGAAAGCAGGTCAGAGGCATATCCGCCTTGTGGAGTGATGCCGGTGAAGTCGCGCGGCTCTGTGAGAATGTTGAGTTGAAGCTGGTCAATGATCGTTTGCAGGTTCATATGGATGCCTTTTTGCCGTTTAATGTTTCGTTGGGAATAAAAATGCGCATGACGAGTTTGGTGCCCTTGCCAGGTGTGGATTCGATCTCCATTTTGTCCACGCATTTATTGATGTTTACCAGCCCCATGCCTGCCCCAAAACCCAAGGCGCGTACCTCGTCGGTGGCGGTGGAATAGCCGGGTTGCAGCACTTTTTGAACATCATCGATACCAGGACCATCATCGTTGGTGGAAAGTGTGATCTTGTGCGGCTCCACTTCCAGTTTGAGGATGCCGCCATGGGTGGTGTGAATAATGAGATTCATCTCCGCTTCGTAGGCGGCAATTCCGCAGCGCCGCGCAACTTGAAAGTCGGCTCCGAGGCGTAAGAGGGCGCGTTTGATATTGCTGGAGGAGTTTCCGCCGTGTGTGAAATCTCCGGCTTTTATGTCGTAGCGCAAAACAAGAGTTGTACGGTCTGAGACGATATCTTCAAACAGGTGGCTGGCTCGATACCTGCGGACTTCTTCCTCTTTGTAATCCCGTTGAACGGCGAGCAAAATGCCGCGCGTGATATCTCCTTTGGTGATGATACCCATCAGTTTGTGGTTTTCATCAACAACAAGCAAACGCCCCAGCCTTTTTTCGCTGAACGTTTTGATGGCTTCAACAACGCTGTCAGTCGCTTTGACCGTAACGAGGCTGGCGCTCATGTAATTTTTTACAGGAAGTGGCAGTTCGTTTTTTTGTAAAGCCCGCACAATATCTTCCAGACTGATAACACCAACCAGGTTTCCTGCTTCTATGACAGGTAAACCGGAGATGCGGTTGACCCGCAAAAGTTCCAGAGCGCTGGCAAGGGGAACTTCGGGCGAAGTGGTGATGACATTGTGTACCATTACTTCGCGCACTTTCAGATCGTATGAAAGTTCCTCGATACGATTGATCTCGTGCGCGTCACGGTCGGTCAGTGGACGGTGCCGCCCGAATTTTTCCTGCTCAGTTTGAGGTCTAGTTGGAGTCATTGGTTTCGTAACTGGTTAGTCCGGCATCGTGTAATTTTCCGCTCAGTTCAAACATGCCAAATGGGCTGGAGATAAGTGGAATATTCTCCTGCACGGCGATCTCGATCGTTTCAGATTGGGGTTTTTTTCCGCGAATAAAGATAATGGCGCGAAAGTCTGCGACTTGGGCGGTACGAACTACCTGCGGATTGGTTAACCCGGTGATGAGCACGGCATGCGGACGGGTATATGCCAGTACATCGCTCATTAAGTCGGCACAGCAGCCGCCATGAATATTCACATCTGTGCTTAGTTCTTTTGTTACGATTTCACCCTGTGCGATACGAATGATCTGTTCCAAGTTCATGTGCATAATAAAGTTTTCCTTTTCCATTAAATTATTCGTTATTACGTCTGTTTTGGTAAGTTTCATTCTTCATGCTTGGTGGGTGATAATATGCCTGTTATGTGACAAATTTCACAAATAAATTTAACAAAAAAAGAAGGTCACTCGACCTTCTTTTCCAATCCTATTCGCTCACCGTTCGAGTAAACATTGAAGCGGTGCTTCCTTGCATACCCGATCAGAGTGATGCCATATCTTTGCGCCATCTCAATTGAAAGTGACGATGGGGAGGTGCGTGAGATCAAGATCGGTGCATTCAACTGCGCCGCTTTTTGAAGCATCTCTGAACTGATTCGCCCGGTGGTGATCAACAGTCTATTCTTGGGCCATGTATTTTGCATCAGGCACATTCCTGCAAGTTTATCGAGCGTGTTGTGTCTTCCAATGTCATCTGCCGCGAAGACAATTTTCTCACCATCACTCAATGCGGATGTATGAACCCCGCCTGTATCCCGATAAAGCTCTTGCGACTCGAATAGCTTGTCCACCATCTCCATCACCGCTTCGGGCTGGATCTTGAAATTGTCCTCGGCGAAATTAACATTTGGCTTCGCCAGCAGGTCAACAGCCGTCATACCGCCAGTGCAGCCGGATGTTCTGCGCCAATTTGTCGGCTGCTCCACTGAATGGTTTAGCCAGATATCCATATTATCGCCATGTTCGCAGAGGCGCGCATCTGCGACCTCTTCCATGCTTTGGATAACTCCTTCGTTGTATAAAAATCCCAGCGCCAACTCATCCAGATGGATGGGTGTACACATGAATGAGATCCAAACTTGTCCGTTGACGGTTAGCGATACTGGCGTTTCAACGATGGTCTCGGCAGTGAAGTGTTCCCATTTTTTAAATTCATAACGTTCATACTCAATCGCTTTTCGGGGTGGGATCATACGTACTCCATAAACCAATAAGGTGTTCGATCTCTGCTTTCATGCGTGCGGCGGTTTTGTCTGAGTTGCGATGGACTTTGCAGAAAATATCGGGGTCGGCGAGAAAAGCACCCAGGCAGGCATCTGTACACAAGCGGATATTCTTGCCGCGATGCATGGCAGAGGGGAAGTATTGCGGGTCTGTCTCGCGGAAGATGCGCCCGCACAAGGTGGCAAATGCTTTTGGCTTTCTCGTTTCATCGCTCATGGTTTTACTTCCGCAATGAAGACTTCAAATGGGGCGATGGTCAATTTATTTGGAGTGTGATCCACACGTGAACGGACTCCGCTGGAGAAAAGGGTGTGCAGCTTCCTGCCAGAGATCTCGCTCGTGTCGCTAAAATCCAAATTCAATCGTTTTTCAGAATAGTTCAAAACGATCAGCACCCGCTGATTCTCAGAGCTTCTGAGGAATGCAAAATACTCCTGCGACGTCTCATGAAGAGGCAGGTATTTTCCTTCGATCAATGCTGCTGTTTCTCTGCGGACCTTGAGGAGGTGTTTGTAATAATTCAAAAGCGAGTCTGGGTTTAGTTCCTGCTCGCGAACATTGATCCCATCCTTATAATTCGGGTTGATGGGCAGCCAGGTGGTCACTCCGTCTGGTGAGAAACCGGCATTGGGTTTGTTTGACCAGTGCATGGGTGTGCGGTTCTTGTCTCGGGTCATTTCCGCGGTGCGGAACATGGCTTCTTCGGGATCCACACCCATTTCAGTGACGATAGTATGGTAATACCATGAGCCCATCGTGTCTTTAACCTGTGAAATATGCGGGAGAAGATAATCGGTCATACCAATCTCTTCGCCGTTGTAAAGGAAGGGAGTCCCGAGTAATGTGAGCGAGAGAGCCGCATTGAGGCGTGCAAGCTCAGCGTCGTGGTGTTTATCTCCGTAATTTGTATAAATGCGCGAACGGTCATGATTGCTGAGCGTGTTGCAAGCCCAGCCACCCATGGGAAGTTGACTGAGGCGGGAAAGGCGCTCTACCTGATTGCGGCGGATGTGCTCCGGGGTGATGCGATTTGTGTCTGCAAGCGGGAAGTTAAAGACCAGGTGCAATTCATCGTTGCCGTTGCCCATGTAGTCAATATTTTCGTCTTCACCAACGAGCATCCGGTCGCCTTCATATTCGTCTATGATGGAACGCAGTTCCTTCATCAATTCGTGCAAGCCTGCCTGCCCAAATTGATTTTTGAACATGGACTTCCAGTGTTTTTCTGCAAGTTGTTTGTCTTCGGCGGTCTCAGCGAGCTCAGTGAAGCGACGCAACTCGGCGAGAGTCATGGGAACTTCATGCGGGGTTAGGTTCGGGTCTTCAAAAATGGTGCCAATGGCATCCAGGCGGTAACCATCGACCCCGAGGTCAAGCCAAAAGCGGACAGCATCCCACATGGCTTGTTTTACTTCAGGGTTATGCCAGTTTAGATCCGGCTGTTGCTTCATGAAGTAATGGTAGTAATACTGACCTCGTTCTGGGACGTAGGTCCAGGCATCGCCATCGAAGCAGGATTGCCAGTTGTTTGGCGGAGTATCGACCCAGACGTACCAATCTGCTTTGGGGTTGTCTCGGCTGGATTTCGACTCAAGAAACCACGGATGCTCGTCGGATGTGTGATTTAAAACAAGGTCAAGAATGACGTGGATGTTACGTTTATGCGATTCGTTTAGGAAGGTTTTAAAGTCTTCAAGGGTGCCATATTCTGGTGCAACGTTGGTGTAGTCGGAGATGTCGTATCCGCAATCCCAGTTTGGGGAGGGGAAGTGCGGTGAAAGCCAGATCGCATCAATTCCCAGGTTGACGAGGTAATCTAATTTTTCGGTGATTCCCTTGAAATCACCGATGCCGTCATCGTTTCCGTCTGCGAAAGAGCGTGGGTAGATCTGATAAAAAACCGCGGTTTGCCACCATTTAAGTTTTGCCATGAGCAGTTACCTCTGCGTTAATTAGTTTGGGGTTCAAGCCTGCCGATAACTTTGACACAATCGTGCTTGAAGACTTCTTCCATGTGCGGTGCATCTTGCATCTCGTTGGTCAGGTCCTGACCGGGGAAGTGTAGAAATTCATGCAAGCCCAACCGCCATTTTGGGCATTCGGTCACATCATAGACAATGCCATCATGCGCTATCCACATGCGCGAGCCGCGCTCGCCAGTATTACGTTTTAGTTCAGACAAAGAGATCAACTTATCGGGGATCATGATGGATTGAAGGTAATGCCATCGGGCAGGTAGTGTCTGATATATTCGAGCAGGGAATAAACAATGAATGTGCAGCCGAACATTTCGATCGATTCTTCGATACTGGCGACAACAGCGTAGGTGTAATTCTTTAGTCCCAGATTTGCGGCGAAATAGCCACTGACCATTTCTCCGCCGATCACGCCCCCGATGTAAACACCCAGCGAAAGAAAGAAGAGCCATTTGAATTTTTTGTCCAGGTGTAGGAAGAACATGAGAAAGGTCAACCCGAACAGTGTCACGGCGATCATGCCGGGGATGATCCAGGCAAAATAGAAAAAACTCTCTGCGCCGAAGATGGCACGCATAGGCTTGATGAAGCGTTCGTGGATCACTGAAACTTCATCGACTGAGAGCATGAAGAAGACCAGGGCGAGTGCATTCCATTGAAAGCGGAATTTATCTTTGACGATGTTTTTCCATGCTCCGATGAATGCCAGCAAAAGTGCTGGAATGAACAGCAACAGCGCGTTTATGTACGTCGGAATATTGCCTTCCAGATCCATGTAGAACGCGGTCATCATCAGGTCGATCAGAAATTCATGCCATGTGCCACGGATGTCTGCAACGCCGAAGAAGCGCATGTGTTGTCCCCAAATGCTCATACCGATCAGTGCGGCGACCAGCGACATGAGAAAAATGAGCGTGCGTTTGGGGTTGATTTTTATTACAGGAGTTGGATTTGTCATGGGAGGAGAGCCTTCAGGTGAGATTATATCTTTTCTTGCGGGTCAGGCGTCGGCTTGGTTTGAAGCGGGGACGATCACGGTGCGAACATCGCCGCCAAATTGTTCCAGGTCATCCAGTGCGGAGTTGATCGCATCTGCATCTAATGGGATGGTTCGAGTGACAATATGTGATGTGTCCAGGATCTTGCGACGTGCCAGATCAACCAGCAGGGGTAATTCTTGCAGGTGATGGTCGTTTGAACCGATGAGTTCGACCTCATTGCCAAGCAATTCGGTGTAAGTTTGGATCTCGATCGACTTGTTCGAAAGCCCAACGATGACTACCCGCGCCATCACACCGGCGACTTGCAGAGCCTGTTTCATTGTTTGCGGTAAACCGATCATTTCGATGGCAACGTTCACGCCCTTGTTTTTGGTCAGACGTTTAATCTCTGACACAGGATCGACTTTTTTTGCGTTGACCGGAATCGCACCGTGCTGTCTGGCAAGGTCCAGCTTGTCTTCATTGATATCCACGGCATAGACCTCGATCGCACCGAAGGCTTTTGCCAGTTGAATGGCAGACTGGCCGAGTCCTCCCGCGCCGAAAATTGCCACTGTTTCCCCGCCTTGAATGCGACTCTTACGGAGTGCATGAAACGCGGTGGCACTGGCGCACATGAGCGTTGCGCCTTGTTCAAATGGAATTTCATCGGGCAGAGGGATGGCGTTGCGGGCAGGCACGGCAATATATTCCGCATAACCGCCGTTTGTGAAATGCCCGATCATAAGAACGTTTTCGCAAAACTGGTCATTGCCTGTTGAGCAGTGATAACAATCACCACAGGTGAGGTTGTAGTGCAGTGCTACCCGGTCGCCGACTTTTACATTCCCAACCTGAGACCCGATCTTTTCAACCACACCTGCCACTTCATGCCCAAGGGTAAGCGGCACAGGTCGGACGGGAGATATCCCGGCACGGTAGTGTGCATCAGAATGACAGACTCCGGCAGCTTTGACCTTCACTAAAATATCGCGATCCCCGATCTCGGGCACAGGGATATCTTGTTGTTGCAATGGCTGGTTAATGCCGATAAAGCGGACAGCTTTCATACTGCCTCCTGATTTGAGTTGGTTTGGTTCGTGATTATACAAGGGAAATGAAAATCTCCCGGATGCACCGGGAGATTTTCATTCAGAAAAATTTGTCCATGTTTATCTGAGGTGGAATACTGCGATCGAATTCCTTTTAGATCTGCATGCCTATATCGAATACGGCAGCATAGCCAATTTCTGTTTGAGTAGCGGAAAGCAGGAGTTGTTCTCCGCCATGGGTATAGATGCCATCCCGATCATTGCGGATATTGCGTTCGCCGCGACTGGCGTAGGGTTCCTGTGAATAAACTTGATCGGTGAAGGCGTCATCAAAAAAGACTTGCGAGGTAAAGTCGTATCCATGGATGCGGATCTTGAAATGAATATGCACAGCCCGACCCGGATACCAACCCGGATAGATGGTGGTGAATTTTACCTGTCCGTTTGTGTCTGTAGTTTGATATCCGCGCAGGAACTTTGTGCCAACGGCATTCTCTACATCAGAATAAACGCCGAATGCATCGCAATGCCAGATATCCACTTGTGCGCCTTCAAGGGCAAGACATCCATTTACGCTGATTTGCGACACATTGAAAGTCAGCTCAAGTGGCGCTCCTTCAGAAAGAGCTCCAGTAGACGGGTCGTTACGAATATCTGAACGATTGAGCATCTCATCTACAAAGTACGGTCCCTCGGTCATTTCCGGGCGCACCACGCAGGCAGGAACGGGCATGCCCACTGCCGCGAGCGTTGATGTCACGGCGGGCGAAGCAATGGTAGACGGCATTAAAGTAGGGTTCAAGGTTTCCATAACTTCAGGTGCGCAAGCTGCCAGTAGTGTTGCTGCACTGCCGAGCCCCAAAACTCTTAAAGCATCCCTGCGGCTGAGGATCGTGCCAATTGATTTATCGTCGTTATCCATTAAGTTTCTCCTGTATAAAGTTAACTTAGTGTAAAGTTTAGATTTAATAGGCACATGAAGAAATTATGTTTATTTAGTGAGCATTATTTCTTCCAATAGTTTTTCATAAGCTCGGTTGCCCATTGTGGCTGGCGCACATCTTCATTTGGAAGAAATTCTCTCAAGACTGGTTTGATATCGAAAATGGGCGTCCCATTGACCGCATCCAAACCCTGTACATGGAGATGTCGCCCTTCGCGCTTCAATATCTTGACGATGGTTGCGCCCAGCCTATTGGGCCTGTTCTTGCCCCGCTGGCTGAGAATCCCTACTTTGGGCCAGTCCGGGTTGTTGCGCGGATGGCGTGCGCCAGTTTCGATCTTGGAGTCGGACACAAGGTGAAAATAAAAGATGATCTCTGCATGCGAGAAACTTTCGATTCCCAGCAGGGCGTCTTCTGGCAGGGATGGATCCAATACAAGAATGGATATAACATCGCCCCAGTTATCGTCCTCAACTTCAACGCGTGAATTTTGTACAGATGCAATGGGAGTAAGTGTGATTTGGGATTTCATTTGTGCTTCTCGGATATTTTGTAAATGGTATTCCTGTTCCGGGTGGAGGCGGGAGCTTTGATCAGTTTCTCGATAAACATATTCGAGAGCAACGCTGTCTCGTTGGGGTGAGGCGAGGATCACGTTTCTGATTCGGATGTAGATTTTCACATCCCGTAAGCAAGGTAGGCGATGTACTATGCCATGTGCAAATTATACGATTTTAAGCGAATGTTAGATGGAGAATAATCTTTTGTTAATATGTTTCACTCAACTCCACCGATATAATGACGATGCTTTTTGGAAAGGAGAGATAAAAGTTATGAAAGAAGACGTGGATGTGTTGCTGATGGGAAAAAATCACGTGCGTTCTCTGCCTTTTTCTGGCGTGAAGAACTTTCGTGATCTGGGTGGGTATCGAACCAGGGATGGCAGGTCGGTTCGCTGGGGTCATTTGTATCGATCAGATAGTTTGCATAAATTAACGAATACAGATATCAAATTATTAACTTCGCTGAATTTGAGCGTCATCATTGATTTTCGGGCCAAACACGAAGTGGAGCGTGAGCCTGACAGGCTGCCTACAGATGTGAAGTTATTGAAACTTCCAATGGAGGATGCCAGCACGAAGGTCTGGCATGAAGCACGGGAAGAAATGGTCAAGAATATGAGGAATCTCGACCCTGCCAAATATATGGTCAAGACAAATGTCGAGTTGGCGACGAAATTCACCCCTGAATACATTCTGTTTCATCGTGAACTTCTTGCACACAATGGGCGTCCGATGTTGTTTCATTGTGCTGCGGGTAAAGACCGTACTGGATTTGCAGCGGCAACCATTTTGAAAATCCTTGGTGTTGATTGGGAAACGATCATGCAGGATTATTTGCTTACCAATAATTATTTATTGAATGCATATAAATGGGAGTTTTTCATGGCGCGCATCGTGAAAGGAAGGAAGTTCGTCGAAGGTATTCATGGGTTTATGAAAGCTGACGAACGCTACCTGTCTGCCGCATTCCTTGCGCTGGAGCGTGAGCACGGATCATTTGAGAATTATGTTCGCAATGGATTGAAGTTAACTGATAAAAATATTGAGCAAATGAAGAACTTTTATCTGGAATAATTTTAACAGTGGATTATTCATAAAACATCCCAAAATCATCGCGATAAATGGACATTTGGATCCAGTGTTCCCCGGATTCCTCTATTTTCTTTTCAAAAGTCATTCCAAGTTTTTCCAAAACCCGTAGAGATGCCAGGTTTTTGGAGCTTGCCCGCCCAACGATTTTTTCGATCTGGAATGTTGAGAAGCCCACTCGAAGTGCGGCGAACCCGGCTTCGGTGGCAAAGCCCTGCCCCCAAAACTTCCGGTGAAACCGAAAGCCCAGATCTACTTCCCGCCGTAATTGCGAGAAGTTTAATCCGCAAAACCCCATAAACTCTTCTGTGCTTGCAAGAAAGACGGACCATCTGCCGTAGCCGAATTGTTCGTAATGTTTGTAGTCGCGAATAAAGTTTCTTGCTTCAAGGATCGAAGCGAAGGACTTGTCTCCAGTGTACAGCAGCACTTCAGGGTCTGAGTTGAGTTCATAAAACCCAGCCGCGTCTCGAAGTGCGAAAGGTCTTAAGATGATTCGCGGAGTTTTGGCAATGATCTTGCGCATGAAGCTGGTGTGCTATTGCTTATTTAGAAGAACGTTTTTTAGTTCCATCATCGTCATAAATGGGATTGCGCCCGCCGCTTCCAGCTTTTTAACCGGTGTTAGTGCAGCGTGTCCATAAACGCGCATGCCAGCCCGAACCCCGGCAGTGACACCCGGAATGCTATCTTCGATGACGATACACCGTGAAGGTGGAACTCCAAATGCAAGTGCAGCTGCGAGGTAAACATCTGGTGCTGGTTTGGGGTTGGGCACTTCCATTCCACTAAAGATGGCTTCGCCGAAGAATGGAGCAAGTTTTGAGAGTCTCAAGCGCAGATCGATCTCATCGCGCGTTCCGTTCGAGGCGACGCAGAGGGGGACACGCAAGCTTTCAAGTAATTCGTAAATTCCCTCAACAACCCGCAACTCTTTTTCGGTTATGGCGATTAAGCGCTCATTAAAAACGCTCAAAAAGTTTTTAGGCGGAGTCCAATTCAATTCCTCTGCAATGGCACTGATGCGATCAGGCAGGGTGATACCGGAAAATTTTCGCAGGTAGGTGGGTTCATCCAAATTAAAACCGTGTTCACGGACGATCTGAACGAAAACCCGGTTTGCAAGCGGCTCACTATCTACCAAAACACCGTCGCAATCAAAGATGGCAAGTTCAAAAGGTAAGGAATTCATCGGGGCGGGATTATACACGTACAAATTAAGGCTGTCTTGCCGATGTATATCTATCTTTTCCGCAATATTAATAAACTAGAAAAATATCATAAATATTGACAAATCCCGGCAAGTTTGCTATAATACCGCTTCGAACAGTAAAAACGCCAGTAATGGCTTAATTTTCGCAGGAGTAAATGAATGTCGCAGCTTGAGATCAAGGATTTACATGTCAGCATTGAGGATAAAGAGATCCTCAAAGGGTTAACTCTGACCATTAAACAGGGTGAAATTCATGCCATCATGGGACCGAACGGTACGGGAAAGTCCACTTTGGCGTACACATTGATGGGGCATCCCAATTACACCGTGACTGGTGGGGAAGTGCTCGTTGATGGACAAAATGTTCTTGAGCTGGAGCCTGACGAACGCTCTCGCTTGGGAATTTTCCTTGCATTCCAATACCCAGTCGCCATCCCCGGTGTGACCGTGGCAAATTTCCTGCGGACTGCGATCAATTCCCGCCGTCGCGCTGAGAACCCCGAAGATAAAGGCATGCCCATCCCTGAATTCCGCAAGATGTTGAAGGAAAAGATGGACACCCTCAAAATGGATCATACCTTTGCAGGTCGTTATTTGAACGATGGCTTCTCTGGCGGTGAGAAGAAACGCGCCGAGATCTTGCAGATGGCAACTCTAAAACCGAAGTTCGCTGTTTTGGATGAAACCGATTCCGGTTTGGATATTGATGCGCTTCGCATTGTGTCCGAAGGCGTCAACGCTCTTTCGGGTCCCGAACTTGGAGTGTTGGTCATTACACATTATCAGCGCCTGTTGAATTACATCAAGCCCAATTTTGTCCATATCATGTTGGATGGGCGCATCGTTGAATCGGGTGGACCTGACCTGGCGCTGCACCTTGAAGAACAAGGCTACGACTGGGTGCGCGAGAAATACGAAGAGCCTGCATAACGTTGGCAGTTGAGCGATCCGGAGATTTAAAATGGCTGAAGAAACAAAACCTGACGACACCAAGCTCCTTGAGGAGATCGGTGAATATAAGTACGGCTTTCATGACCGTGATGATAACTACGTCTTCAAATCCGAACGCGGGTTGAGCCGTGCAGTTGTCGAAAATATCTCGCGCATGAAGAACGAACCCCAGTGGATGCTTGATTTTCGCCTCAAGGCATATGAGCATTACATCAATCGCCCCATGCCGAGTTGGGGACCCACTCTGGATGAGATCGACTTCGACAATATTTTTTA
Source organism: Candidatus Villigracilis vicinus (assembly GCF_016702885.1). NCBI lineage: Bacteria > Bacillati > Chloroflexota > Anaerolineae > Anaerolineales > Candidatus Villigracilaceae > Candidatus Villigracilis > Candidatus Villigracilis vicinus. The sequence goes on along the minus strand of NZ_JADJDD010000025.1, from coordinate 281,356 downwards.
TTACGTCAAGCCGACCGAGAAGAGCGAAAAGAGCTGGGATAACGTCCCCGATGACATTAAGAATACGTTCAATAAGCTGGGTATCCCTGAAGCTGAGCAAAAGTTTTTAGCTGGCGTTGGCGCCCAGTACGAATCCGAAATGGTATATCACTCCATTTTGGAGCATCTTGAAAAACAAGGCGTTGTATTCCTTTCCATTGAAGATGGTCTCAAGCAATACCCCGACCTGTTCAAGGAATATTTCGGTACCGTTATTCCGATCGAAGATAATAAATTTGCAGCATTGAATTCTGCTGTTTGGTCTGGTGGCTCCTTCGTGTATGTACCCAAGGGCGTCAAAGTAGATCTGCCCTTACAGGCATATTTTCGCTTGAACACAGCCAATGTGGGTCAGTTTGAGCGCACCCTTATCATCGTGGATGAAGGCGCTTCTGTGCATTATGTGGAAGGTTGTACTGCTCCGCAATACACCACCAACTCTTTTCACAGCGGTGTGATCGAGATCGTCGTCAAGAAGGGCGCTCGCTCGCGTTACTCCACCATTCAAAATTGGTCTACTAATGTCTTCAACCTTGTGACTCAGCGCGCCCAGGTCTTTGCCAACGCTTCCCACGAATGGGTGGATGCAAACCTTGGCTCCAAGTTGACCATGAAATACCCATCCTGCTATTTGATGGAACCCGGCGCTCATGGCGAAATGCTTTCCATGGCATTTGCGGGACCCGGGCAGACTCAAGATGCCGGCTCAAAAATGATGCACTTTGCGCCTAACACCACCAGCAAGATCGTGTCCAAATCCATCAGTAAGAGCGGCGGACGCGCTTCCTATCGCGGTATGGTCAAGGTATATAAAGGTTCCAAGGGCGTCAAATCCAACGTGGTTTGCGACGCACTTTTGCTTGACCCCAAATCACGCTCCGATACATACCCCACCATTGAGATCGACGAAGACGATGTGACCATCGGTCACGAAGCTTCCGTCAGCAAGGTGGGCGAAGAACAGCTCTTCTACCTCATGTCTCGCGGATTAAGTGAAGAAGAAGCGACCACCATGGTCGTCTCCGGCTTCATTGAACCGCTTGTCAAAGAACTCCCCATGGAATACGCAGTCGAAATGAATCGACTCATCCAGTTACAAATGGAAGGATCGATCGGCTAACATGCAAGAGAAACCAAAAGTAACCGTATCAAGAGGACGACGCGCCGATGTTGCTGCAAGGGAATTTAGCTTTACTCAGGCAGATGTCTCTTCAACAAACGGACTCGCCTCATTCCGAGCCGACGCCTGGAATTCATTCCAGAAACTTTCTCTCCCCGTCGCCACAGACGAGGCGTGGCGTCGCACCGACCTGCGCCTGTTGCCCGTTTCTGATTTCAAACTCCCCAAAGCAGGCGCATTTGAAGACCTGCCAGTTGTGCCCGATGAATTACTTAAACCATTGACCGGCGAGCAGCACGGCGGACAGATCACTCTTCTCCCTGGCGGTTCGAAAGTGGACCTGGATGAAACCCTTGCCAAAAAAGGAGTGGTCTTCACCGACTTCCGTACTGCTGAGAAGAACCATGCTGATTTGCTCAAAAAATTGATCGGTCAGATCGTCAAGCCGGAAGACGGCAAATTCGCTGCGTTGGCTTCGGCTATGTCTGAAAACGGTGTTTTGCTTTATGTACCCAAAGGTGTACAAGTGGAACAACCGCTTCACTCCGTATTGTGGGGACCAGGGTCTGCTCTGGCTCACTTTTCGCACCTCATCGTGTATGTGGAAGATGGCGCGTCTGTGACCTATGTTCATGAAGCTGCCTCACCTGATGAAGCAGGGCACGCCATGCATGCGGGAATTGTCGAAATTTATGTTGGTAAAGATGCCAACCTGCGTTTCGTGGAATTGCAATCCTGGGGTCGCCATGTTTGGAACTTTTCCCATGAACGTGCCCGTGTGGATCGCGGCGGCAACCTGGACTGGATCTTCGGTGCCGTGGGTTCACGCCTGACCAAAAACTTCTCTGATCTCGATCTGGCAGGTGACGGAGCTCAAGGGCGCATGTCTGGTTTCTACTTTACCGATGGAACTCAACATCTTGACCATGACACTCAGCAGAATCATCTTGCCCCACACTGCACCAGTGACCTTTTGTTCAAAGGTGCTCTCAAAGGAAAGAGCCGCTCGGTTTGGCAGGGCATGATCTATGTTGCCCCTGGGGCACAGAAGACCGATGGTTACCAAGCTAACCGTAACCTTGTTCTCGATGATCAGGCGCGCGCCGACTCGATTCCCGGTCTTGAGATCCTCGCCGATGATGTGCGCTGTACACACGGTGCGACCGTTGGTAAACTTGAACAGGAACCCCTGTTTTACCTCAAATCTCGCGGCATCCCTCAAAAGGAAGCTGAGCGTTTGGTGGTTGAAGGCTTTTTCGACCCGATCATGCAGCGCATCCCATTCGAAGGCGTGCGTGAGCGTTTTCAACAATCCATTCAAAATAAGTTGTTGGCGTAATTTATAAGACCTGGTGGTTTTTTTAGGGATCCATCAGGTCTTCAGAGTAGGTTTCTGCCTGGTGTGTTGGATCAGGCATCCCTTAAGGATGAGGCGGAGGGCGTCTCAATTTTTGTGAGTCAGGAAGTGGATTATGGCAGTCAAGTCTAAGATCAAACCAAAATCGAAAGTGAAGGCGGCGGTGAAAATAAAAGCGACGGTTAAGAAAGGGGCGTTGAAGGTCAGCACTACTCGTAAGACATCTTCAAGCTCAGCGTCAAAAGTAAAAGCGATTTCCAAGAATGCCAAGCCGGTCGCAAAAAACGCTTTGCATGCCGAGCGCAAAAAGACCAAACCAGCCGAGGCTCCGGTTGAAGTAACCCGGACGGTGAACCTTGCGAGTCAGATCCGCCAGCCGGTTAAACCCGTGATGCGAAAAAGCTCAGCGAGTGTTGGGGTTGCCAATGCTAATTTGTTCAAGTTCATGAAGGCGCCGCGCCCTGAGTATGCCTTTGAAGTGGGCGATACAGTGGAAGTGTTTTGCGACCACGAAAAGGGACGTGAGCGTGTGCGCGGGTGGATCAAGGGTATTGTGGTGCAGGTGGATAACAAGATGGTCGCGGTGCAGTTTCGTTCGAATGTATTTCTCACCGACGGCTGGATGGTTCCCGACCGTATCCTTTGGTATCCGTTGAACTCGGAGCATATCCGCCCTGTAACGACTGGCAAGAAGCCGCTGTTCAAAAAGGATATCATTCCTGATTATTAGTCTGATGGGCGGGTGATCTCCCGCCCTCTTTTCATCCTATGACACTCAACATAAACGAAATACGCAAGGATTTTCCTATTCTTCAACGCGAGACGAATAGTGGTGCTCGCATTGTTTATCTTGATTCAACCGCCACTTCGCAAAAGCCTGTACAAGTGATCGAAGCGATGAACGAGTATTATCGTCGTTCGAACGCGAACATTCACCGTGGTGTACATACACTTGCCGAGGAAGCTACGGCGATGTATGAAGGCGCACGGGAGCGTATTGCCAGATTTATCAATGCAGCTTCTTCTCGTGAGATCATCTACACCCGGAACACGACTGAGTCGATCAATCTGATCGCTTACTCCTGGGCGCGAGCGAATTTGAAAGCGGGCGATCTTGTCATTTTGACGGAGATGGAACATCATAGCAATCTCGTCCCCTGGCATATGCTTCAAGCCGAGCGAGGGATCGAATTGGAATTCATTCCAGTGACCGAAGAAGGTCTGCTGGATCTGGATGTTTATAAAACGCTTCTTGATCGGACCCCGAAACTGGTCTCGTTTACGCACATGTCCAATGTTTTGGGCACGATCAACCCGGCGGCTGAGATCATCAAGCTGGCTCATGCAGTTGGTGCGGTTGTGTTGGTGGATGGTGCTCAATCCGTCCCGCATCTCTCTGTTGATATGCAAGCATTGGATGCAGATTTCTATGCCTTCTCAGCGCACAAAATGTGCGGTCCAACAGGTATCGGCGCGTTGTATGGAAAATCTTCCTTGCTTGAAGCCATGCCTCCATTTCTTGGCGGCGGTGACATGATCAAGGAAGTGAAGCTTCGTTCCTTCCGTGCGAATACCCTGCCGCACAAGTTCGAGGCAGGAACACCTGCCATCGCGGAAGCGATCGGTTTTGGAGCAGCTGTGGATTACCTTACCAAAGTGGGTATGAAAGAAATTGCCGAGCACGAGCATGCGATCACGGAATATGCGCTGGAAAGGCTCGAAGAGATTCCCGGCGTGAAGTTGTTCGGTCCTGCAGCGGATAAAAAGGGCGGTGTGGCAGCTTTTACATTGGAAGGTATACATCCGCACGATGTGGCGCAAATACTGGATCAGGACGGCGTTGCAGTCCGTGCTGGTCATCATTGTGCCCAGCCATTGCATGAGAAGTTTGGCATTCCCGCCACCAGCCGCGCTTCATTCTATTTGTATAGCACAAAAGAAGAAGTGGATATGCTTGTGAATGGGTTGTATAAAGTAAAAGAATTGTTTGGATAAATTATTTAGGTGGTCTGGAATTTATTTGGGTAAACAGTTGTTTATTGCCCGCCCCAGTGATCCCTTGACCATCGAACCATGGAACTATACATATGGATGATCTGTATCGTGAAGTAATTATCGAGCACTACAAGAACCCTTCCTACCGCGGCAAACTAGACCCGCATGATATCTCTTTTGCAGATAACAATCCCCTGTGCGGTGATCACATTCAGATCGACCTGCGCGTGGATGCCGATGGGAAAGTGACTGAAGCGCGGTTTGACGGGCATGGTTGTGCTATTTCGCAAGCGTCAGCAGACCTGCTGATGGAAACCATCATTGGTAAACCGTTGGAAGAAGTGAAGAAGCTCAATAAACAGGATATCCTCGATATGCTTGGTATTGACCTTGGACCCGTCCGCCTGAAGTGTGCCTTGCTCTCACTCAAGGTTTTGAAAGCGGGAGTATACGGTTTGGGCGAAGCGGGTGATGACTTGGTGGAGTGAGTCGCGTGTCGTACCAGATCCGTGAAATGATAATAGAGGATTATGGCAATATCATCGCGATGTTCCAGGAAACGCCCGGGATATCCGTCCGTGAAGCGGATTCTCGTGAAGCAACCGAAATTTATTTACAAAGAAACCCCGGCTTAAGTTTTGTAGCTGTTGCTAATGGGAATATTGTTGGATGTGTCATGTCCGGGCACGATGGTCGCCGCGGCTACCTTCAACATCTGGTTGTGAAATCTGAGTTTAGAAAACTTGGGATCGGTACGAATCTGTATAAGGCATGTCTGGATGCCTTGCAAAAACTCGGGCTGTATAAAACTCATCTTTTTGTTCAAGCGACCAATCATGCTGGCGAGTCGTTTTGGCAAAAACAAGGATGGGTGTTGCGCGAAGAAGTTCATATGTATTCTTTCAATACTTCAAAAAACCTGAATATCTGAAACGGATAGCCTTTATGTTCAATTACACAACTTACGATGAAACGAAAGTGGAATTTTTAGAGATCGCCCCCGCCTCGGAATTGCCGAACGGCGAACGTCTCTTTGTAGATCTTGGCGATAAGCCTGTGGTCATTTTCAATATTGCCGGTCAGTTCTTTGCCATTGGTGACGTTTGCACTCACGATGAAGGTCCACTTGGGGATGGCTTACTGGAAGGCTTCAATGTTGTATGCCCCAGGCATGGAGCGGAATTCGACGTTCGTACCGGGCAGGCTGTACAAATGCCCGCCGTGGTGGATATTCCAGCATATCCGGTGGTGGTACGTGAAGGCGCGATCTTTATCGGACTCCCTAAAGAATGATTTCAATTCAACCCTCGCGAGTTTGCGGGGGTTGTTTATTTAAAATGGTATTATCTGTTCAGCGTGATAACATCCGACTGCCCTTTGTCAGCAGGTGATCTATGACTAGAATTCTAATCGTTGAAGATATGCCCGATAATGCAGAACTTGCTCGAAAAATACTCAGTTCGCGTGGGTATGAGGTCGTCCACGCATTAAGTGCCGAGGCGGGTTATCAGCTTGCGCTGGAGACCCACCCTGACCTGATCTTGCTCGATCTGGGGCTGCCAGACTATGATGGCTTGACCCTTGCAGGTCAGTTGCGGGAAGACCCCTTCTTTGAAAAACTCCCTATCATTGCATTCACAGCTTGGCCCTCCGACACAGCCAAACCCATGGCTGAGAGTTATGGCTGTAATGGCTTTATCGGAAAACCGATCATCAAGGTGAATGACTTTATTGCTCAGATCGAATTGTATCTTGGAAAATGATTTCTTTACTGGTTTAGAGAATGCCATCTTTATCAAATAATAAGATCGTACTGATACCGTCCAGTCGTTTTACGATCGATGAATTAACGACGATCTACAACCAGACCCGTGTGGATTATTTGATTCCCATGCCAATGAACGCATCCAGGCTTGCCGAATATGTGGCTGCTTATGATGTGGACCTGGATCACTCATTTGTTGCGTCTGAGAATGGGGAGTTGCGCGGTGTGGCTATGCTGGGCATACGCGCTGACCGTACCTGGATCACGCGCCTTGGGGTGATCCCATCGACACGGCGGGGTGGTGTCGGCGAGGCGTTGATGCACAGTTTACTTGACCGGTCTGAGCAGCTTGGCATCAATTTCAATATGCTGGAAGTGATCAAAAACAATACGCCAGCGCATCAATTATTCTTGAAACTTGGTTTTTATGAAGTGGGTGAACTGTTGATCTTGCGGCGTTCACCGTCCAAAACAATTATGGAGCCTGTAATAGCAGACGCACGCAGGCTGGAGCGATATGAGGCGCTGGACCTGGTTGGCTATGACCGCGGCACCCAACCCTGGACCAATCAATCTGAGTCCATGAGCCATGCACAGGATATTTCGGGGTTATATCTGACATTGCCAAATGGGAGCAGTGGCTGGCTGGTCTATCAACGCCAAAAATTCATGCTGACACATTTCATCTATAAGACTGAGGTCGGCGATCCGGCTGAAATGGCATACGCGTTTCTTTCGCATTTACATCATCAATATCCACGCCTTGATACGCATATTGAGAATATTCAGGCTAACGATCCACATTTGCCTGGCTTTTATAAAATGGGATACGTTGAAGCCTTTCGCCGTATAGAAATGTGGCGCGGTGACCCGCCCAAATCTCTTGTTGCCAAATAAAAAAAGGCTGTTCCAATTTTGGAGCAGCCTTTTTTATTTACCAGTCTCCAGCATGCAGAGCTTTGAACTTCAAGTTATTCGAACTTTCCAACGATCCTCAAAATATCGAATCCTTCCGCAAACGGTCGTTCTGCCAATGCTCCATGCCGGACCATAATCGAGCGGGTCAACTCGGCATTGAAGTAGTAACGGTCTTGGTAGGTGGCATACTGCGCCAGCGCTTCGATCTTCTTGTTTACATTTATTTCAGTGACTTCTACCAAAAAATTGGGAAAGAACCCATACGAAGAGCGCACCACGTCAAAGCCCAGCACCGTGATCCCACGAAAGGCACGCAGCGCCTCATCCGTCATCGTATTGTGATCCTGGTGAACATCCTGCTTCGAGTGCGTGAAGATCAGGTCGGGCTTGAATTCCTTGCGGAGTTTGAGGAAGTATTCAAGAATATCCTGCCGGGCATCCGGAAAGACACGTGTAGTGAATGGACCGAAGTTGATCTTTTCTTCAGGAACGCCCAGCACCTTCATGGAGTTGATGTGTTCGTTTTTGACCTTTTGCAGATCAGGGTTTTTCTGGTTGTCTGAAAGGGTTACGCACAAGATCTCAGTTTTATTGACGATATTGTGTATCAAAGCACCGCACCCGATCTCAATATCGTCCGGGTGTGCGCCGAGGAATAGGACTCGTTTGCCGAAGAAGTTCATAAATTTAGATGGTGGACGGTGGACGATAGACCACAGACGGTTTTTTTCATCGTCTATGATTCATTGTCTATCGTCAGTTTTATTTTGTCGCCAGAATTCCGCCGATGACCTTGGTCATCACCAGTTTGCCGTCGCGGTCAAACCACTTCTTGGCAACCTCTTCGATCTTGCCGATCAGGGCTTCGTATTCATCTTTTCCGTTGAACATGGAGGTCCATAAACGGCGATCTTCACCGAGTGATGCACGGACGTAGTCAATGAATGGTGCAACTTCAGGGAAGGTAAGATGATTTTCAAATTTGTGCAGTTCGGTCTTTGCAAAAATGCGATCAATGGTGCTGAAGATATCACCCTTGAAACGGGAAGAACCCGGCATGGGCGGAATGGGCTTATTGGTGGCTTCTTTGATGATGTCGTAGAACATCTGCTTGTTTTCCGGCAGTGGGCCGGAGACGAAAAGCCGTCCGCCAGGTTTCAGCACGCGGTGAGCTTCACCAAAGGTAAAGTCGAGGTCTGAGGCGTAGTAGATCGCAAATGCCGAAGTGCAGAGGTCGAACGAACCGTCTTCGAATTTGAATTTTTCGTTGAAATCCAGGAACTGAAAGTCTATGTTCGCGCCGGTCTTTTTATTCTTTTCGCGCGCCTTCTCGAGCAGTTCTTCGGAGAAGTCACCGCCGGTGATTTTTGCTCCGCCTTTAACGTAATCATTGAACAGGAAGCACAGTTTTCCCGCACCGCAGCCCACATCCAAAATGGTCATGCCTGCCTTGGGTTGCAGCAATTCATTGGTCCACATATCGATATTGGCTGAACCATATTTTTCATGAATGTCGATCCGCATCAGTAAATCTTTGCTGGGTTCCTGATAGTCAATTTTCATTTTTTCTCTCCTTGAAAATAATAGGGGAATTATACCAAACATAAAAACAAAATTCACCGACTGAATTTTGACAGGAAAGCCATGATAAAATCTGCGCATTGGAGCGATCATGGCAAACAAGATTCAAGCAGTAAAAGGCACTCGCGAATTTTACCCGGAGCAAATGGCTCTGCGGAATTTTATCTATGGAAAGATGTGCGCCGCTTCCCAGGCATTTGGTTACCAGGAATGGGACGCACCGTTTATTGAGACCATTGACCTGTATGCGGCAAAATCTGGCGAAGAGTTGGTGAAGAAACAGTCATTCACATTTGAAGACCGTGGCGGCGATTTTGTGACCTTGCGCCCAGAATTGACGCCCAGTCTGGCACGAATGATCGCGGCAAAACAAGGCGAACTAACCTATCCGGTGCGCTGGTGGTCCTTCGGTCCGTTCTGGCGCTATGAACAGCCTCAAAAGGGGCGTACACGTGAGTTTTTTCAATGGAACGTGGATATGCTTGGAGTCAACTCGCCTGAAGCGGATGCAGAGTTGATCGCTGTTGGTGCGACCTTCCTGCGCTCGGTCGGACTCAGCCCGGAGCGGGCTCTGATCTATGTGAATAATCGCCGCTTGATGGATTCTGAATTCGACGCCTTGGGCATTCCTGTGGAAAAGCGCCTCGATGTTTCGAACCTCGTTGACCGCCGCACCAAGATGGAAGCCGCGAAGTGGGATGCGAACGCCTTTGACCTCGGCTTGAACCAGACTCAACTCGATGGTTTGAAAGACATTCTCGGTAATTTTGAACTGTGGAAGAAAAGTGACGAGCTGACCCGTCTTTTCGCTGCGTTGGAAGCTCTGGGCGTAAAGGAATATGTAAAATTTGACCCAAATATCATGCGCGGACTGTTGTATTACACCGGCACAGTCTTTGAAGCCTTTGATACCAGCGGCTCTTTAAAGCGTGCCATTTTTGGCGGCGGGCGTTATGACAATCTACTTGCCGACGTGGGTGGACAGCCGCTCTCGGGGGTTGGCTTTGCAATGGGGGATGTGGTGATCGGACTTATCCTACAGGAAGCTGGGTTGGTGCCGGAATTTCAGCCTAGCCCTGCACAGGTATTGGTGACTGTATTCGACGAGACGTTGTGGATGCGTTCTTTTGCCCTGGCTGCTGAACTGCGACAGGCAGGCATGAATGTGATGGTTTCGCCGGAACCGAACAAATTGCCCAAACAATTTAAATTTGCGGACAAGATGAAGATCAAGGTGGCGCTGGTGCTCGGACCCGACGAAGCAGAGAAAGGCTTGGTCGTCATCAAAAACCTTACGAATGGCGAGCAGGTTCAGGTCAAAAAAGAAGCGTTGGTCGATTCTGTTATGGGTATTTTGAAAAATGCCTGAAATTCGTCCTGTCTCAAAAGAGAACTGGCGGGAACTGATCGCCCTGAAAGTTCGGGAAGATCAGAAGCATTTTGTGGCGACTAATCTTTATTCGATCGCGGAAGCTCAATTTGGCGAAGATATCCCAGACGAAGGGTATTGGGCGATGGAACCCTATGGTATCTATGAAGAAGATAAGCCGGTTGGCTTTTTGATGATGTCGTATAACTATAGTTTCTCCAGATTTCAGGGTTTTATCTTGCGGCTGATGGTGGATGAGAAACGTCAAGGCAAGGGGTACGGCAAATTTGGTATGGAGTGGATGCTCGAAAAATATCGCAGTGACCCTCGTATAACGGCGGTCGCCATCAGTTATGAACCAGAAAATGAAACCGCACGCAAGTTATATGCTTCCTATGGTTTTGTAGAGACCGGGGAGATCGTGGATGGAGAAGCGTTGGCGCTCTTGAACCTGCGGTGATTTGTGGTAAAATTTTGCCCGCTTCTCCAAAAGAATATTGGAGCAGGCAAACATGGAGCCTGTAGCTCAACGGCAGAGCGCTACACTGTGGCTGTAGATGTTGTGGGTTCGAAACCCATCAGGCTCCCACTGAAACCCTCAAGTGTTTGAGGTGAACATCTGTGGAGTTGCCCCATCGAGGGGTATTGGGTTCGAAGCCCATCAGACTCCCAAACAAAACCTCTGGGCAAAAAGCTCGGGGGTTTTTTATAAAAACTCGGAGGTCTCATGAAGAAGCATCTGGTCGAGCCTGGAAAGAAGATCAAATTGTCGGAACGGGACCCGCAGGATATCGGTGATTTTAAGGGCGGAAAAGAAGAGGGTCTTAAAGCGATCTCAAAGTTGAATGAAAAATTGCAGGAATTGCAGGAATTGCTTTATGCAGAAGGCAGGCATAAAGTGCTGGTTGTTCTGCAAGCCATGGATACAGGCGGCAAGGACGGCGCGATCCGCCGTGTGTTCGATGGGGTTAACCCACAAGGTGTGAAAGTGGCGAGTTTCAAAGTGCCGACCGGCGAAGAATTGGCGCACGATTTCCTGTGGCGTATTCACAAACAAACTCCCGCAAGCGGCGAGATTGTGATCTTCAATCGCAGTCATTATGAAGATGTTCTGGTTGTGCGGGTGCATGGCTATGTAGATAAAAATGTCTGGTCAAAGCGCTATGAACAGATTAATGCCTTTGAAAAGATCCTGGCGGAGAACGGTACGACCATCCTTAAATTCTTCCTGCATATCAGTAAAGACGAACAAAAGGAACGATTGCAAGCCCGCCTGGATGACCCCACCAAACATTGGAAATTCAGCCTGGGTGATTTGGACGAGCGTAAATTATGGGGTGACTATCAAGCCGCATATGAAGATGTATTAAATAAGACCAGCTCAACACATGCGCCGTGGTATATCGTGCCCGCCAATCGTAAGTGGTATCGCGATCTTGTGATCTCAAAAATTTTAGTGGAGACTTTGGAGAATTTGAACATGAAATACCCCGAGCCCAAAGATGATCTTTCAGGGATTGTGATCGAGTAACTCATTGGGAGTAAAATCAGATCATGTCTAAAACGATCAATGTGCTTTTTCTCGCCGCCGAAGCTGACCCATTTATCAAGGTTGGCGGGCTCGGCGATGTTGCAGGGGTTTTGCCGCGTGAGTTGCGCGCGCTTTCAAATGACGAAATTAAATTGGATGTGCGGCTAGTGCTGCCATATCACCCGGCGGTGAAAGCGGAAAACCTTCGTCCGTTGGATCTGTTCTCCATTCCACGCGGCGACTCAGAGGTTGGGGTGGAGGCGTTCGAGACCACGTTGAATGGCTTGCCAGTTTATTTTATCGGCGGTGAGCCCATTCGAGCGAACGGTTCTGTCTATTCGTTGGATGCTGCCAAAGATTCTGAAAAATATGCCTTCTTTTCGATGGCGGCAATGGAACTTCCCAAACATATCAATTGGCAGCCGGATGTTATTCATGCAAATGATTGGCATACATCGTTGAGCCTGTATGTGAACCTGACCAAGCGCTGGGAAGCTGGAGCAAAACATGTGGCAGGTGTCATCACATTGCATAACCTGCCATTTATGGGGGCGGATGTAGGCGCTATCCTTGAAAGTTATGGGGTCAAGCTGGCGCAAACCGACCTGCCTGAGTGGGCGCGTGTCCTGCCATTGCCGCTGGGTTTGTGGGCATCTGATGCGATCGTCGCTGTGTCACCGGGATATGCGGGCGAAGTGCTCACTGAAGAGTTTGGCTGCGGCTTGTACGATTTCCTCAATCTGCGTAAAGAATCCTTGAGTGGAATTTTGAACGGTATTGATATGGTCTCATTTGACCCGTCGGTTGACAAGGCGTTAAGCGTAAATTACAGTTTGGATACTTTCAACCGCCGCACTGAGAATAAAGAATTGCTGCAAGAAAAGCTCGGACTGGCTCGCGACCCGAATGTGCCGCTGTTGGCAGTCATCTCACGTATGGATGTTCAAAAAGGCGTCGATCTGGCTTTTACAGCACTCAAGAACATGAAGCGTATCAATTTTCAGGCGGTCATCTTGGGGACGGGCGACCCGAAACTTGAAGAAGCCGCTCGCGAATTGCAGACCCTCTTCCCGGATAAGATAAAAGCAGAGCTAAAGTTTGATGCGAACCTTGCCCGCCAGATCTATGCGGGTGCAGATATGATCCTCATGCCCTCTCGTTATGAACCATGCGGGCTTGCACAGATGATCGCAATGCGCTATGGCTGTGTGCCAGTTGTACGCTCGGTAGGCGGTTTGAAAGACACGGTCAAGCCGAATGAGACTGGATTCGTTTTTGAAAAGATGCATCACATGTCTCTGGTCAGCGCAATCAAAGCTGGTATGAAAACACTCACTGATCGTGAAAAATGGGAAACTTTACAGCGCAATGGCATGGCAAAAGATTTTTCCTGGGAAGCGTCTGCAAGGGAGTATCTCAAAATTTACCAGTCACTGGTGAAATAAAAAATTCGCTCACATGTGAGCATAAACTACAAGGTGAACATGGCATTCAAGCGTTCTTCTGGTATTTTGTTTCATCCCACTAGTCTACCCGGTCCATATGGTATTGGCGACCTTGGACCACAGGCATATCGCTTTATCGATTGGCTTGCATCTACTCATTGTAAGATCTGGCAGATCCTGCCTTTGGGTCCCACCGGTTACGGAGATTCCCCCTATCAATGTTTTTCAGCATTCGCGGGTAATCCCTACCTTATTAGCCCCGACGACCTGCTTGTCGAAGGTTTGGTGACACAAGCTGATTTGGATGCATTAAAAGATTTACCTGCCTCACGCGTAGACTTTGGGCTGGTCATCCCTAAAAAGCTTGACCTTTTGCTCAAGGCTTACCAACACTTCCAATCCGATCCTGGAGAGTTGCGCGATGCCTTCAGTTATTTCTGTGCCGAAAATGCTTTCTGGCTCGATGACTTCTCGCTTTTTATGGCATTGAAGGAAGCCAATGGCGGCGGTGCATGGAATGGCTGGGATGCCGCCTTGCGTACCCGTAAAAAAGCCGCGCTTAACAAAGCCAAAAAGGAATTGGGCGAATCGATCGAACGCTATTCCTTCTATCAGTTCCTTTTCTTCCGCCAGTGGAGCAGGCTGCGCAAGTATGCCAACGAACGCGGGATTCAGATCATGGGTGATATTCCGATCTTTGTCGCCTATGATTCTGCTGATGTGTGGGCGAACCCCGACCTCTTCTTCCTTGATGAGGCTGGCAACCCAACTGTAGTTGCTGGCGTTCCGCCTGATATTTTCTCCACCACTGGTCAATTGTGGGGAAATCCGCTCTACAATTGGAAGATCCACAAAAAGGATGGTTACGCCTGGTGGCTTTCCCGCATTCGCGCCGTTTTGCAGACAGTGGATATTTTGCGCTTCGACCACTTTCGCGGTTTTGCGGGGTATTACGAAATTCCTGCCACCGATACCACAGCTGAACATGGACGCTGGGTGCCTGGACCTGGTAAGGACCTATTCCGCGCCGTGGATGAAGACTTGGGCAATGGTGTGATCGTGCCCGGCACAGGGTTACCTATCGTAGCAGAAGATCTTGGCTTGGTGACACCGGATGTAATTGAATTGTTGGCTGCCTTTGATCTGCCCGGCATGAAGGTTTTACAATTCGGCTTTTCAGGACCTGATAATCCTTTCCTGCCGCACAATTACATCCCGAATTGCGTTGCTTATACTGGTACACATGATAACGATACCGCTGTAGGTTGGTACGTCAGTGCGCCCGAAGCCGAGAAGGATTTTGCCCGTCGTTATCTTGGTGTAGATGGGCATCATTTTTCCTGGGACCTTATTCGGGCAGTCTGGAAATCGGTGGCAGTCTTTGCCATTGCCCCCATGCAAGATGTCCTCAGTTTGGGAGGTGAAGCTCGCATGAACTTCCCCAGTAAACTTGGTGGCAACTGGGAGTGGCGTATGTCGGAGGATGACTTCCGCGAAGACCTCGCTGCCGGGCTCAGAGACTTGAACTGGATGACTTTGAGATAAAAATAAAACGCCTCGTACGAGGCGTTTTATTTTTATCTCACTGATCCGAAACCGAGGTTTACCCTCAGTTCGCAAACCCATCCGGCATTGCTGTTTCTCCGCCCGTCAAGCCATATTCCAAAATATCTTTTTTGCGTTCTGGGTACAGCTTCAACAACTCTGGTTGGGTGCCGCCCGTGAAGATATCGCCTGTAAAACCGGGGGCAAGCGTACAGCCAAATAGAGAATACTTTCCGCCCTCCACACAATGACCTGCCTGCCATACTCCAGCTGGGATCACAAATTGCACAAGTTGACCCTTCAACGGTTCACTGCCTAAGATCACATCGCGGCTGGACCCATCGGGGTAAAGCAAAATCAAGCGCAGCGGTTCACCACCGTAAAAATGCCACATCTCATCAATGGTCAACTTGTGAAAGCAAGACACACTGCGCGGTTCATGGCAATACATCCCGATCATGCCCGTCCCAAACGGCTTTCCGTCCGGCATATCTCCTGAACGATATGTGCTCACAAAAAGCGTCCCCTCTACCGGCAACGCCTCCAACTTGAAATGCTCGATCAAATCCCGAATCTCTGAATCCATCACACCGCCACTAATTAATTATCAATTGACCTTCACCGTCAAATTCACCACCGTCGCACCGCTTGCCTTCACCAAATTCTCTGGCGTGATCATGATCTCCTCGCCCCATTGTCCGGCACCGGTTCCAAGCATGGGCTCGTCCATCAGAGTCGCTTCGAGGAAGGAACGAAATCCTTCGGGCTGCCAGCCAAAGGCGGGGATCGAACCGATGATGTATCCCGTCACTTCTTTCACACGCTCAGGCGGCGCCATCTGAATATTGCGCGAACCAATGGCTTTCTTCAAATTACCCGAAACCGCATTTTGGTCGCCGCCCAGCATCACTAGCACGCACTCGCCCGTATCCACCACCTGAAAGACCAGCGTTTTTACCGCCTGTCGTTCAGGGAACCCCAAAACGTTGGCAACATTTGCCGCACCTTTTTCGGTTTCTGGCGAAAAACTTTTAGCTTCATATGGAATATTGTGTTGATCAAGATGAAGATGAGCAGGCAGTTTCATGCGTTTGTTCCTTTGCGAATGATTTGGATGATCTCATCGGGCGAATGTGAAATATCAACGATGACCGCGTCTCGCGGTTCTTCCAACGCCTCGAATTGACTTTTCAATAATTCTACCGGCATATAGTGATCTTTGCGGAGCTTCATTCTTGTTTCGATCTGTTCAAACGATCCGCGCAGATACGCAAACCGGACCTTTTCATTCACCGCCAAGGTGTCGCGATAGCGTTGCTTCAATGCCGAGCAAGCCAGTACACAAGAAGTACCTTCTTCTACATGCTTTTGAATAAGCGCTTGCAACGACTTAAGCCATTCTGCCCGGTCGGCATCGTTCAACGGAATGCCTTGCGCCATCTTTTCCCGATTCGCTTCCGAATGGAAATCATCGGCATCGTAAAACGACCAACCCAGTTCTTGCGCCAGCCTGGCACCAACCGTCGTCTTCCCTGAGCCTGAAACGCCCATCACAACGATCACCTGCGCCATAAACTCTCTCCTTACGAGGAACCTTTGCTGGAAAGAAATATCCCGATCAAAATGAACACCCCGCCAAAGATTGTCATCAGCGAAGGCGTTTCATTGAGCAGGAAATATGCAAGAGTAGCAGAACCGATCGGCTCGCCTAAAACTGTCACAGCCACCATGGCGGCAGTTAGATATTTCAATGCCCAGTTATAGGTGCTGTGCCCGATCAACTGCGGAATCGCCGCCAAGAGGAAGATCCAGCCATAGGTCTTTGCGTCATAACCAAAAGGAGTGTTTCCGGTTGCGAATAGAAAAAGGATCAACGCAATGGCGCACATACCGTATACCAAAAAGATATAGGGCACGAGCGAAGTCTCAGCGCGCAATTTTCTGCCGATGATGAGATACCCCGTCACAGCCCAGGCTCCAGCCAAGGCAAGGAAGTTGCCCCACATGGCGCGTCCCTTCAAGATATCGTTCAGCGCCGGGCAGACAAGCCCGTGGTTCCATGTGCAGGCATCTGCCAACCCGATGATAATTCCGCCGATCACGGCGAGTCCCAAGCCGATGATGGTTGTCCGCGAGATGTGCTCTTTCAGCAGCATCGGCGAAAGCAGCGCCACCCACAACGGACCCGTCCCTACGAAGACGACGGAGCTGGCAACACTGGTGTATTCAAGTGAAGTGATCCATGTGGCAAAGTGAGCGGCGAGGAAAATGCCCGAGGCAACACCGAGCAAAAACTCGGTCCGCGTGAAGCGTTTGATCTCATCCATGTGACGGGTCAACGCAACGGGCGCGATCATCAAGGTGGCAAAGGTCACTCGCAGCGCAGCGATTACCAGCGAAGGCGCGCCTCCCGCCTGTGCGAAACGGATAAAAATACTGGAGGTGGAAACAGCCAAAGTTGCAACGATCAAAGCAATGGGGAGGAGGAGACGGGTACGTGAATCCATAATGTTGCCGAGTGTACTCGAAACCTCAAAAATTCGCGGGAGTTTATCGTATTTTTTGGAACTATGATTTTGAACTTGCACTTCATTCTAAGGTGTGCTAAATTCAGATTATCATAAAAAAGGAGAACATAAAATGTCTGACATCAAACATGAAATTGCTGCACTGGTTTCCAAGAAGGTCAAGATTACCGACGCCCAGGCTCTTCAAGCTGTCGAAGTCGTTCTTGATTTCGTTGAAAAGAAACTGCCCCCAAACATCGGAAATAAATTGGATGCCATCCTCTCTGGGAATGTTGACTTGAGCGACGGCATCGGGCTTGACGATGCAGCTGGCTTGCTCGGCGGTTTACTCGGCGATAAGAAATAAAAATTGGGTAGAAACATGGTGCTGTCTATAACAGGCAGTACCATGTTTCTACTTAGGCGTTATGATGGCACGATGATTTATCGAAAAAGTTTTTTCTAATCCTTGTTATTTTATGTTTTTTTCTTTCTGCCTGCGGGGTGGATATTTCTGGCAGACCGCCTTTCGAGAAATTGACATTTTCACATGGAGCCACTCGCATTACCGCTGAAGATGGGCGCTACTGGGATGTTGTCTTTGAGTATGACCGCAACACTACCTTTACTGGAGTCGTCCGGCATGTTTCCCTTTGGTATGACTTTGCGGCACCTTTCATGTCGCACGATATCTTAATCACTACAGGAGATTTTTCGTCTCGCCAACATGTGGCGGTGGTTGTGATGGGGCACAAGTTTTTCTACCGTTCTGATACCCGCTCACCAAAAGGCTCTCTTAATCTTCTGCATATTTTGCCTGCATCTGATGAGGTTTTCAATGAATTGACGAAGATCGGCAAATGGGATGAGGTCCGTGTGGTCGGGCGTGAGATATTGCGGATCGATGCTTATCAACCGGATGGCACATTCATGGGATATATGACAGATGCGGGTTGCAATACCATTTTGGTAACTTCAGCGCATGTACAGGCAGTTGGCCCCCCCATACCCTGAAGAATGAATATATTAGATTTTTGTATAAAAATTCGATTATTCTTGCGTCCTGCTATGAGGTGGGATAAAATCATTTTCGTAGTCCTAATTATTTAAATCAACTCACTTGAAGGAGAAATCTCATGGCTTTTGAACTTCCCAAACTTGCATATGCATACGACGCTCTCGAACCTCATATCGATGCGCGCACAATGGAAATCCACCACACCAAGCACCATCAGACTTACATTACCAATTTGAACGGCGCTGTGGAAAAGACCCCTGAACTTCAGGGCAAGTCCCTCGAAGCTCTGCTTAGCGATCTGAATGCAATTCCTGAGGGAGTACGCATGGTTGTCCGCAATCATGGTGGCGGTACTTACAATCACAACCTGTTTTGGGAAATTATGGGACCCAAAGCTGGCGGCGCACCCAAGGGCGATCTTGCCAAGGCAATCGATGCCTCATTCAATTCGTTCGACGCTTTCAAGGATGAGTTTACCAAAGCCGCCACGACCCGCTTCGGATCCGGTTGGGCTTGGTTGGTCAAGAAAGGCAGCGGTTTGGCTGTCGTCTCTACTGCCAATCAGGATACTCCCTTGTCCGATGGCTTGACCCCCATCCTTGGTATCGATGTTTGGGAACATGCCTATTATCTCAATTATCAAAATCGCCGCCCTGATTACATCACTGCCTTCTACAACGTGATTAACTGGGAAGCTGTCTCGGCAAAATTTGCTGGCAAATAATTCCCACAAAAATACTCTACTCTGCCCCGTGCAACCGCACGGGGTTTTTTTATTCCTACCTTGCCATGCAGATAAACAAAGATATAATACGTTCTATTGGCTTACCAATAATCCCTAAAAGGAGAATAAAAATGACTCATATTATTACCAGCCTCTGTGTTCGCGATCGTGGATGCATCGAAGTTTGCCCTGTCGAATGTATCGTTCCCGGCAACCCTGCCGATGGTTTCCCCATGGTCTACATCGACCCTGACACCTGCATTGACTGCGGCGCTTGTGTTCCGGAATGCCCCTTCGCGGCGATCTTCCCCGAAGATGAAGTTCCTGCAGCGTACACCGCCAAGGGCGGCGAGTACATCAACCGCACCGGTCTCACTGGTCATTACGAAGCCACCAATCATCACGGCAAAGCTGTCGTCCTTGAAACCACTCGTCAGCTCGATGCTGGTGAGTCGGTGGACCTCACGCCTGATACCGCGCTTAACTATGAATTCTTCAAGAGCGGTCCTGGCTACGGCGCGAAAGACAACGACTCCGGTAGCTAGTAACTTAAATGTAACAAAAAAGCCAGTCTACATTAGACTGGCTTTTTTGTTATCGACTCAACACGGCCTTGAAAAGAGATTCGCTGATATGTTTCGCAAGAAGTGGATTGTTTTCTTCTAAAGCAACTACCATGGCAAGGGGTGCGCCTTGCCAATCGGGTGGGGTGCCAGCGATCAACCAGGTGACAGTCGTCTTGCTGATACTTCCCCTACCTGTGTGACTCCAGTATGCATTGCCTTCTTCGACAAAGGACTGCGTCGCCTCTTCCGCCGCCCCGGCTGGGATCACGTCTCGAGGCTCTTCCAACGCTGGCAATACCACCCATCCCTGCTCAAGTGTATTCACAGCTGTAGCGATCCTTGGCGCAGGACTGATCCCTTGTTCGCTTAACGCTGCTGTTACCAACGTCACCTGTAATGGGCTTGCCCGCACATCGTCCAATTCTGTAGTGGGGAAAATTTCCGCAACCGGCATTGCAATGCGTGGCAGGCGGAAAAAGCCCAGTGTTTCATAAAAATTAAGCAATTCATTTTGTGACGGGGTCTCTTCGCCAAAGTATGCCTGTATCAATGGTTGAAATACATCTCCAACTGGATACATTCCTTGTGTGGCGCGGTTAAGAAGAGGAGAGTCCTCTGCTTGGGAGAGTGTATCGCCTTCTTCGTCCAGATTATTTGGGTCATATTCAGGATGAGATGCCATGACGAGGATCTCTCCGGTTTCCGCATTCATTAGAATGATCGCGCCGCGATGGTTGCCAAGCAATTGGTCCGCTGTCATTTGCAGGTTTAGATCTATGCTCAAACGCACATCCAGTCCGGGGGGAGGCGTTCCGTAAAGCAGTTGATTCCAAAGGATCAAGCTCATGGGGTTCCCCTGTGTGCCGCGCAGATAGTCGTCCAGGCTGGCTTCGAGCCCGGCTTGTCCATAAACTTGATGCGTATAGCCAATTATTGGTGCAAGGTCGGGATACAAATACTTTCGAATGTACGTGCCACTCTCGCCAGTTGTCATGTTAATGATTTGATTGTTTTTATCGACTACCTCGCCTCGTAATACATAACGATCAGCAATCGCGCGTCGGGCGTTGTCGGTTCGCACGAGTAAGTCTTCACTGCGGACAAGTGCCCACCATGCACCAGTTAAGGCACAGGCGGCAAGCCCTAGCGCAAAAATGCCTGCCAGAATGGTATAAGGGACTGGGTTTGGCAGGGGGGCGGGTTCATCATCTTCTACATTGCTGATGGAAAGTAGGAAATACAAGGCAATAAATGAAGTGAGCAAGGATGATCCGCCGTAGGAAACAAAAGGCAGAGTCACACCGGTGAGTGGCAGCAAGCGCAAATTACCACCAATGATAAGCAGGCTTTGTACTCCAAGATAGGTTACCACTCCCGCTGCCAGGTACCTCCGAAAATTATCGGGGGCACGCAAGGCAATGATCAATCCTCGGGCAAGGATCAACCAAATGAGCCCGATCATACCGATCGTCCCAATAAGACCACTTTCTTCGGCGACTGCTGCAAAAATAAAATCGGATATGGCGACTGGTACAAGCAATGGACTTCCAATTCCCATTCCCCTGCCAAAAATGCCGCCATTTGCTACAGCCAATAGCGATTGAATGATCTGATATGAGTTACCAGTTGGGTCGTCCCATGGATTGAGCCAGCCCACCACACGGATGTGAATGATATCTATCATGAAGTAGCCGATCAGAAGGGCGCTTAAGAGGAAAAGACTGGTCCCGATCAGGATGCGGCGTTTGCTGGATGCGAGGAATAGAAATATGGTGTAAATGAAAAAGAATATGGATGCTGTGCCAAGGTCACGCTGTACGACCAGTAACAACAATGCAACACCAGTCACAACGATGGTTGGAATTAACAGCGGTACTGCCGATAGACGGATGTTGACCCGTTCAGCAAGATATGCCGCGAGATATATGACAAGCAAAATCTTCAAAGGTTCAGAAGGTTGAAAGTAAACGCCTCCAAACCCAAGCCATAAACGCGGACCCACCCCCAAAGGATTGGTGCCGAAGATGAGTGTCAGTGCCGTGATAAGCAATCCACTGCTCAAGAAGATATATTTATAATTTTTAAAAAAAGAAAGTTTTCTTACGAACCGGGCTAACACGATCAGGGTCAGCAAGCTCAACCCGAGCCAAATGGATTGACGGATGCCGAAGCTTTCATCCAGCCGCCAGACCGTTAATAGACCCCAGCCGCTAAGTAAGGCTGCAGCGGGGAAAAGATATGGGTCGTGTTCGGGCAGGTAACGGGTCAGGGCGCGATGCGCAAGAAACGTGAAGGCTGACCATAAAAGAAAGCCGATCCAATGTGCCAGCCTGTAATCTACATCCCAAGTCCGCTCCCGCACTGCCGGGGCAAGAGTGAGCACAATGGATTGTAGGAAGAGGAAAATTGCCGCCCATTGGAGGAGGCGGCTCTGCACTTGATTATTCATGGGGTGTTGGGTGGAGTGCGCTTTCCAAGCCGTTGTGTGGGTTCGATTATCACGTTTTCAGAGAGGCTAATAGATAAATTCGTTCCCCCACATTGGATCTCATCCCCAGAGGTGATTACCGTCGGGGTGGTGATGCGGGCTGCATTGAGTCTCGTTCCATTTGTAGATGTGAGGTCTTCGAGCCACCATTGATTATGATGATAAGTCAATTGTGCATGACGCGCGGAGATGGTTTCGTCGAAAATGGGAATATCACAGCCGGGGTCGCGCCCAATGCTGATTTCTGCCTGGCTGAAATACCGCATGGTGCTTTGTGTTCCTGCTGATCTAACCGTGATGCTGATTCCAGGCACGCGTCGGCTTGTCAGGTTGATTCCCTGTCGTTGAATTTCACGATAAAAGAATACAAGCGCCCAGCCAAGGAATCCATACAATGTAAGCGCCGTGGCGACTCGCAGCACAAGAACGACAGACCCGCTCATTTCTTTTTAAAGTTTGCCGTGGAGTGGTCTTTTTTCAATACGGCAGTCGGTCTATCAGGTGCCTGATGTTTGAAAGGGGCTGTATCCTTCAGGTCCGGGCGTGGAGGTGGACTGTCTTGCCCGAAAATAAGTGCCACGCCAGCCAGTGAAATGACATCTCCTGGGTAGAGCACACTTTGGCTTGTCCGTTGCCCATTAACAAAGGTTCCGCCTGTGGAGTTTAGGTCGAATACCACGAAGCGCCCTTTAATGGCGCGTAATTGAGCGTGGTTGCGGGAAACCCGTGGGTCGTCAATGATTAGTTGATTATCCAGCCTGCGTCCAATGTTAACGACCGGGATATTAAGAGGAAATATTTTAACTCCTTCCACGATCAAGAAGGAATTTTCGGGCATCATTTCAATGGCAGGGTCTAGGCTGCCGGTGTCCAGTGGGGTTGCATTTGTTTCTGCCATGGTTTCTATCCGGTGAGAAGTAAAAATTTCAACATCGTTGATACGAACATGCTCATCCTGTGAGACGGTTACTGTAGGGGCTATTGTAAACTTAAACCCCGCTTCCAACGCCAAAGTCGTGATCGAATGCAAGATAACTGTAAGTAATCCCTCATCTGCCCAGTTCTTTGCGGTCTCAGGGTGCATGAGGAGTTTGTAGACATCGGGGATGGTGGTTGCGCCGCCATTTACAACACTATTTTGTTGGATCGCAGTAGCCAGTTTTTGAACGATTAAGTCTTCTACGTGCTTGCCTGGAAGCACCTTTAACAGGTCTACTTCAATAAGAGTTTGTAAGCGGGTTTCAATTTCATGTAAATTCATCTTGAGTTTTCTAAAACTGGGGCTTCTTGCAGTTTGGGCAGATTTTCTCCCCGGGTCTTAATACGAATCCGCAATGACGGCAGGTACTGGGTTGTACCATTCCTAGCGGAGCGCCACAGGCAACGCAGGAGGGATCACCTACTCGATTGGCAACATGGCAATACGCACAGGTTGTCCGTTTTAGATTTTCAGAAAGCTCAGCAGAAGCTCCTGCGGCATGAGCCGTCTTCGAGATTATGCTCCAAACCCGTTCACTGATCTGCAGGTTTTCGATATCTTGTGCAATGTCATCGAGCCGCCCTAAAAGGCTGAAGGGATTCTTTAGGGCTGCAAGGGCGCTCACGCCCAGGCTGGCAGCTACACCAAGCCAGGCTTGTTGCCCGAGCTCCACCATAATCCCCTCTTCGAGCGACTGAATGGTGATGGTCATGGCGGTGTGACCGCCAGACATCGCATCGGGGCGGGTGCCAACCTGCACCACGATCCGGTCACTTTGCCCCAGGGTTTGTGCGCGCATATTGCCCTGATTGAACTCAGCCAGTAATGCCTGTGCAACATCCACCGGCTTGATGTTCCCGTGAAAGATTTTTCGCTCCATGAACTCGATTATAATCGCCTTTGCGATTCTCCTTTAAGAATATTACGAAATGACACCCTATAAGTTTCAACCACTCACACTGACGCTCGCCATCCTGCTGATCGTACTTGGGATTCCATTCGCCTCTTCATCGACCGATGTCCTGGCTCAACAACCGACGGAGACTCCTGCCGCCGCGACCGGTCTTTTTATCACCGTGGTGACAAATGAGCCGCAGATCAACGTTCGCATGGGACCCAGTTCCACGGTTTACCCGGTAGTAGGCTTCCTATTAACTGGCTCCTCTGCACCCGCCCTTGGCAGGTCTCAGGGCGGGGATTGGGTTCAGATCGAATTCCCGTCTGCGCCGGGTGGGAAAGGCTGGGTATATTCCCCATTGGTTCAGGTATCTCCACCAGGCAACCTTCAAGTTGTTGAAGCGCCGCCAACGCCGGTGCCCCCCGCCACTTCTACCATCGACCCGACCCTTGCTGCTCAGTTTGTGATTGTTCCAACAAATACGCGCCTGCCGACCTTTACTCCTGCACCAACACTGGCAGGTTTTGATTTTGAGCAACCAGATGCTATTACGGTTGGTGTTCCTTGGGCTTCCATCATTATTGTCCTCACAATCCTGGGTGTAATCGGCTTTCTGCTCTCTCTGATTCGACGACGAAAATGAAAATGTTTGGACCTGGTAAACGTTTATTCGCCTTTTTTCTTCTAGTAGGCTTGGGAAGCTGGGTTGTTTTTTACACACCCGTAAAATATCCGGTGGTTGCCCAGCAACCGACGGGCTCAATTGCCACAGTAACAGGCACGCCCACAGGGATGATCGTCCGGGTCAATCTCGATCTTGAGATCGTCAATGTATATTCAGGTCCGAGTACTTATTTGTACCCTTCAGTTGGTGTGTTATTGCTAGGACAGGAAGTTCCCGCGATCGGCATTTCGGATGACCAGAATTGGATTCAAGTTTATTATCCAGGGGTTCCTGGTTCGGCTGCCTGGGTCTATGGTCCTTATGTAACCATTATCAAAACCGGACGCCTTCCCCGTGTACCAGCGCCGAGTACGCCTACACCAGCTTCCACTCCAACTATTAATCCCACTTTGGTTGCAGCATTCATTGACCCTGTAACACCAACGCGTCTGCCTACTTTTACCCCGCCACCTCAACTTGTCGTCCCTACTTTCCTGCCTGATACAGGTTCCGCCAACCGCATCCCGGTTGGTTTGGCGATCATGGGACTTGGTTTTATTGGTGCATTTGGAACTTTGATCTCGTTCTTGCGCGGTCGATAGAGTTTCCGAAATAAATAAAAAAATGGACAGGTGAAAGCACCTGTCCATTTTTTTATTTATAAATAATTTTGGTTTTAGTTGTTGCAACTACAAGAGCCGCCGCATCCGCAGGAACTTTCTCCGCCGCCGGATCCGCAAGCGCAGGATGAACCTTCACTTTTCGCATTCGGGCTATCCACAGCGAAACCAGCGCCGCGAACAGGGTCATTCACAAAATCGACAGTGGCGTTACGCAGGTAATCAATGGAGACTTCGTCTACAACGACTTTTACGCCGTTTGCATCGAAGGTGGTATCCACATCACGGAAGTTGTTATCAAGCGCCATACCAAAGTTGACGCCGCAACAGCCGCCGCCTGCCACATATACACGGAGGGCATAGCCTTCAAGTTTACGTTCGTTCAAAATGTTCTTGACTGCTTCACTTGCAGCGGGGGTAAGAGTAAAGACTTGGGTATTAATTTCCTGGAGCATGTTTTTCTCCTCGATTACATTTAATGGTAATTTCGATGAATGTTATCAGGTTTAAAGGGGTCTGTCAACTTTTTCAGTGTTGAATATTAATCCGTACTCATTTTCTTGACACAAACCCTTTGCGACTGTAAAATCCCTTTGCTTAAAAGGCAATAGCCTTTATTTTTTCATCACTCTAGGAGGAGTACCCTTTCATGTTCACTATGGACTTAACCAGTGTTGAACAGATCGCAATCTGGGCCGTTTTTGCCGTTGCTTGGCTTGGTCTCGGATATGCGGTTTTTTTGCGTTCCCAAATCTTACGTGAAGACAAAGGAACGGAAAAAATGCAGGAAGTTTGGGGAGCGATCAAGGATGGCGCCAATGCTTATTTGCAGAAGCAACTTAAATCCATCCTGCCTCTGATCGTCGTTCTTACCGTCGCTCTGTTCCTTTCCGTTTATGTGGTTCCGCCTTCCCCTGAAGCTCAAGAACGCTTCAGTGGCATGGCTGACAGCCAGATCAAACTCATCATCGGTATTGCGCGCGCTCTTGCGTTTGTCATGGGCGCCGGCTTTTCGCTGACGGTGGGACAAATTGGTATGCGCATGGCGATCGAAGGGAATGTACGTGTGGCTGCGGCTTCCAAGAAGTCGTTTGGTGACGCGCTTCGCATTGCCTATCGCGCCGGCACCATCACCGGTATGCTCACCGATGGACTCGGTCTGCTCGGCGGCACCATCATCTTTATTATTCTTGGTATCGCTGCTCCAGATGCGCTACTCGGCTTCGGCTTCGGCGGTACCCTCCTTGCATTGTTCATGCGTGTGGGTGGTGGTATTTTCACCAAGGCTGCTGATGTCGGTGCTGACTTGGTCGGTAAAGTGGAAGCTGGCATCCCTGAGGATGATCCACGCAACCCGGCTGTGATCGCGGACCTCGTCGGTGATAATGTCGGTGATTGTGCAGGTATGGCGGCGGATATCTTTGAATCCTATGAAGTGACCATCGTCTCCGGCTTGATCCTCGGTTTGGCTCTCTGGCACGCCACAGACCGCCTCGAGTGGATTATCTTCCCCTTGATGGTTCGCGGTATTGGTGTGCTTTCTTCAATCATTGGTACTTACTTCGTTAAAGCGGGCAAGACCGGCAAGAGCGAAGATGCGATGAACGCCATTTTCAGCGGCTTCTTGACCTCTGCCTTGGTTTCAGCTGTGTTGTTCTTCATTGCAGGTTTCCTCTATATGAATAACACCATGGTTGAGTATGGTGGTTGGTGGCGTATGCCGACGGCTGTAGGTGTGGGCGTGGTGCTTGCCATTTTGATCGATCGCCTGACCGAATACTTCACCGGTACGCATGCAGCGCCTGTGAATGACATCAAAAAATCTGCTGATACGGGTCCCGCTACGTTGATCTTGAACGGTATCACCGTTGGTTTCGAATCTTCGGTTTGGTCGGTGCTCGTCATTGCGATGACTATCATTGCCTCCATCTTTATTTTCGGTACCATCCCCGGAACTGATGGCACTCTTAGAGCCACTTTCATCCTTTATGGCGTTGCTATGACTGGTATTGGTATGTTGACTCTCACCGGAAATAATGTCGCCATGGATTCCTTTGGTCCGATCGCAGACAATGCTAACGGCATTGGTGAAATGTCCTGGTCTGGCAAAACGGATAAGGCGACGAAAGACGCGCAGCAGATCATGGCTGACCTTGATGCGGTCGGTAATACGACCAAAGCTATCACCAAAGGTGTTGCCATTGGTTCTGCAGTGATTGCGGCAGTCTCGTTGTTCGGTTCTTTCCTTGTGGATGTGGAACGCGCGCAAAAAGTTGCGAATGATGCGGCACTTGCCCTCGGCAATATTGCTCCTTTTGAGAAGTTCATCACCGAAGTCGGCATTCGTGTCGATGTCCCGCAGATTTTCGTGGGTATGCTTATCGGTGGCGCTCTGCCATGGCTGTTCTCATCCTTTGCCATTCAAGCTGTAACCCGCGCTGCTTCCCTGATTGTGTTGGAAGTCCGTCGTCAGTTCAAGCTGGGCGTGTTGGAAGGCAAAGTCAAGCCCGATTATGCTCAGGCAGTCAGTATCTCCACGACCGCGGCGCAGAAGGAATTGGTTTCTCTCGCCTTGCTCGGTATCGTTACTCCGATTGTTGTCGGTTTAATGTTAGGCGTGGAGGCTCTCGGCGGCTTCCTTGCGGGTATCATCGTCTCTGGTCAGTTGTTGGCTGTGTTCCTCAACAACTCCGGCGGCGCTTGGGATAATGCCAAGAAGTTGATTGAAGATGAACCCAAGGATCCTGCCAGAAACCTTGGCAAGGGTTCTGAGCGTCACAAGGCTGGCGTTGTGGGTGACACCGTTGGCGATCCCTTCAAGGATACTGCTGGACCTGCTCTCAACCCGATGATTAAGGTTGTGAACCTCGTTGCGGTCATTATTGCCCCGATCGTGGTGCAGTATCAAGGTGTAACAGGCGGTGCTTTGGTAGTGGTTTGGACGATTGCTTTTGCCTTACTTGGTTTGCTGGTATGGGCTGTAATGCGTTCTAAAGCTCCGGCTCAGTCGATGACAGCAGAAGTTGCTGTACCTGCAAAGAAATCCTCCACCAGAACTACTGCAGCCAAGAAAAAGACCACTAAAAAGTAGTAGTTATTGAATTGAAAATCCCGTTCCAAAGTATTGGAACGGGATTTTTTCTTTATATGCATTATAGTGCGCGTGATAGAATCTGCTTAACTTTCCTGAAAGGAATAATATCGAATGGCGGATGTAAAAGCATTTGGTGAGCGTTTGGTGGATAGCCTTGAAAAGGTGATCGTTGGGAAAAGGCAATCACTGGAACTGGTTGTGATCGGTTTGCTGTGCCAGGGACATGTCCTAATCGAAGATGTGCCAGGGGTGGGAAAAACAATGCTGGCGCGGAGCCTTGCGCGGTCACTGGATTGCGTGTTCAACAGAATTCAATTCACGCCGGATATGCTCCCAAGTGACGTGACCGGTGTTTCGATTTACAACCAGCAAAAGAATCAGTTTGAATTTCGACCCGGTCCGATCATTGGGCAGGTTGTCCTGGCTGATGAGATCAACCGTGCTACACCGAAGACCCAGGCGGCATTATTGGAGGCGATGGAAGAAAGACAAGTGACCGTGGATGGGGTTACACACCCAATGCCAAAGCCTTATATCGTACTTGCCACACAAAACCCAATCGAATATGAGGGAACATTTCCACTTCCTGAAGCGCAATTAGATCGTTTCATGCTGCGTATGCGCCTGGGGTATCCCAGCGCCTCCGAAGAGATCCGCATTATGGATGATCAAAAAATGCAGCATCCGATCGAAGCGCTCACTTCGGTTGCTTCGAGTGATGAGGTGTTGGCGATGAGCGAAGCTGTGCGGGGTGTTTATATTTCCAATGCGGTCAAGAAATATATTGTAGAGTTGAGTACCCGTACCCGCCAGAGTCAGGATGTATACCTCGGAGCAAGCCCGCGTGGAAGCCTCTTCCTTGCCAGGGCAGGGCAGGCTCGAGCTGCCTTACATGGGCGTGATCATGTTTTGCCGGACGATGTTAAGGCGCTGGCTGTGGCTGTATTGGCACATCGTATTATCGTCAGTGCTGCTGCCCGCTTGCGTGATGTCAGCTCGGATCGGATCGTGAATGAGATCGTTCTCTCCACACCGGTTCCCGGCGGATCATTTGAAGTAACTGCAAAGGATAATTAACCATGAAGGCTGGGCGCATCCTTGTCGCCTTGCTTTTCGTTGTCGGTGGGATCGGGGTTCTGGTTAGCGGAGCCACGATCTATTCCCGCTTTCTGTATAGCAGTGCTTTCCTGGTCCTTTTTTCATGGGCGTGGACGCGCTGGGTGATTCGTGGGGTCGTTTTTGAGAGGTCTTCGCGTGAGTTGCGCGCCAACGTAGGTGATGTACTGGAAGAAAGTTACCGCATCTCAAATCGGGGAAGACTGCCCATGCCGTGGGTGGAGATTTTGAATCACTCGACAATTCCTTTTGCCGCGGGGTCGCGTTTATTCACTTTATTGATGGGGAAACAAAGAAGGAATTACACAGCACGCACTTGGTTGACGCGCCGCGGAAGTTTTCAATTAGGACCTACCCGAATTACGGTTGGTGACCCATTTGGCTTATTTACTTCAAGCAGGGAATTTCAATCCAAAGATACCTTGATCGTTTTCCCTATGATCCATGAGATCCGTTCTTTTCCAACCCCGCAGGGTGTGTTGACGGGCGGGCAGGTGATCCGAAAAAAATCACCAGACGTTACCCCGCATGCCGCCGGGGTTCGGGAGTACGTTCATGGGGATGCGATGAAGCGCATTCACTGGCCATCCAGTGCGCGGCGAAATCGTTTAATGGTGAAGGAATTTGAACAGGACCCCCAGGCGGAACTCTGGATCTATCTGGATCTGCAGCAGAACATTCACTATCAACAGCGGCATAAACAGCAGGAAATCCCGTTCTATGATATGTTGCTGAGAAAGCGTCCCAAGATCGACTTGCCGCCTTCAACACTTGAATATTCCGTCAGCATTGCAGCTTCGCTTGCACATTATTTTCTCAATCAACGGCGTGCTGTGGGTTTTGCCAGCGCCGGACAAACCTACAACGTACTTCCAGCCGAACGCAGTGAAAGGCAGGAAGCGAAGATCTTGGAGACTCTGGCGTTCGTTAAAGCGGATGGTACACTATCGTTGGCGGGGCTGGTATCTACCCAAGCCGCCCTTCTGCCGCAGGGCTCAAGCGTTATACTTATTACTCCAACGACGCGCCCCACCCTGCTTCAAGCTGTCGATGACTTGCAGCTGCGTTATCTTTCGCCGATCGTTGTTTTGTTGGACGTGAACACGTTTGGCGGACCCACAGGCACAGACGTCTTGATATCTGCATTAAAAGACCGGCGCGTACCTGTGATCCCGATCGCTTGTGAAGATGACCTACCCCAGGCACTTTCGGAAATTTCATCCAACTTCAAACTTCAGGAATTGCGCCAATGGCAAACACCCGAATTGTCACTATCGATCTGAACTTTCAAAATAAGACACAAGCCATTGCTTCGTATTTGATCCAACAGGGGGATGCAGTGGTCTTGATCGAAAGCGGACCCGGCTCGACTCTTTCTACACTCGAGGCTGGTTTGGCGAAGGAGGGTTTGTCTACTCGTGATGTGACTCACGTCCTGCTTACACACATTCATCTTGATCACGCCGGGGCGGCGGGTTGGCTTTCACGGCAGGGCGCTGAGATCTATGTCCATCCAATTGGCGCGCCACATTTGTTAAACCCTGAGAAGCTTATAGCCAGCGCCACCCGCATTTATGGCGATAGGATGGATACACTTTGGGGTGAGTTTTTGCCAGTAGCGCAGGAGCAGCTCAAAACCCCGAATGATGCGGAAGAGATCGTCATCGGCAGTTTACGTTTTTTGCCAGTTAACACACCTGGACATGCTGAACATCATTATTCCTATTTATTTGAAGATATCTGTTTTAGTGGGGATGTGGGCGGGGTTCGTATTCCAGGATACATGTATCTGCGCGCGCCCATGCCACCCCCGGAACTGCATTTTGGGCGCTGGCGTGAAAGCCTGGCGCGATTGAAGGCTTTGAAGTTTTCACGCATTGCCCCCACGCATTTTGGGATCTATGATGATGTGCACTGGCATTTGGATAAGCTGGATACCACCCTGGCTGGGATGGAGCAGTGGCTTGAAACGGTCATGGTGCGCGACCCATCGATCGAAGAATTACGCGAAGAATTCACGCTGTGGATGGAGGAGGAAAGCCGCGCTGAGAACTTGAGCGACGATACTGTGCGGGCGTATTCCCTTTCGAACCCGGTGGCGATGAGCGCCGATGGGTTGATGCGATACTGGAAAAAAGCCCGTAGTGCGTAATTTGTCATGCTGATTGCGTGATGCATGAAACATGCCAAAAAAGGCTAATAACGTTATACTTCCCTCATCAAGGAGCAAAAGATGAAGGATTTTATAGCGATTTCTGATTATTCCGCGGATGAGATCAAAGACATGCTTGATCTCGCGATCAAGTTGAAGAAGCAATATTTCAAGAAGGGCAACAAGCCCATCTTTAAAGGGAAAGTGCTGGGGATGGTCTTCCAGAAACCCAGTTTGCGTACGCGTGTATCTTTTGATATGGCGATGCGGCATTGCGGGGGCGATGCTTTGTATCTTTCGCCAAGTGAGATCGGGCTGGGTACACGCGAATCGATTGCGGATGTGGCGCGAGTTCTCTCCGGGTTTGTTCAGGGGTTGATGGCGCGTACATTCGAACACTCGCATGTGGTTGAGTTGGCGCAATGGTCGGACATTCCCGTGATCAATGGATTAAGCGATTACAACCACCCTTGCCAGGGAATGGCGGATGCGTTGACCATCATTGAAACATTCGGCAAGAAGTCGAAGGGGTTGAATATCAGTTATGTCGGCGACGGCAATAATGTTACGGTGTCACTTATGCATGTATCCGCGTTGCTGGGCTGGAATGTGACCGTAGCTACTCCTGAAGGTTATGATGTGAACCGACAGGCAATTGAGATCGCGCAAGGGATCGCTCAAATGAGTGGTAGTAAATTATCCTTTGTACGTGACCCACATGAGGCGGTGAAGAATGCGAACGTCATTTACACCGATACCTGGACCAGCATGGGGCAGGAAGAAGAAACTGCCCAGCGCGGAAAAATATTCCCTCCCTATCAAGTTAACTCAAAATTGGTGAGCGAAGCCGACAAGGATGTGATCGTTATGCATTGTTTGCCCGCCCATCGTAACCAGGAATTGACCGATGAAGTGGCGGATGGTCCGCATTCGGTGATCTTCCAGCAGGCTCATAACCGCTTGCATGCCCAGAAAGCGATCCTGGCGCGTTTGTTCGATGTAGATTAATCAAAATCAGTACCCGACCGGCGGGTATTGCCATAACTAAATTTTTACAGGACAAACATGAACACACAAAATTTTATTGAGATCGAAGAAAAATTCGGCGCACACAATTACCATCCTTTGGATGTTGTCATCGAAAAGGCTGAGGGGGTTTGGGTCTACGATGTGGATGGGCACAGGTATCTTGACTGTCTTTCTGCCTACTCTGCAGTGAATCAAGGGCACGTTCACCCGGCGATCTTGAATGCTCTTTTAGAACAGGCAAAAAAGGTCACTCTGACTTCACGCGCCTTCCGTAACGACCAATTGCCGCTTCTCTACAAGGAACTTTCTGAGATGACCGGCTATGACATGTCACTGCCGATGAACTCTGGTGCAGAGGCGGTTGAAACAGCGGTTAAGCTGGCGCGCAAGTGGGCGTATCAGGTTAAGAAGGTGCCGCGTCATCAAGCAGAGATCATTGTAGCGGGCAATAATTTCCACGGGCGCACGGTGACCATCATTTCCTTCTCCACTGAGCCGCATTATCGCGATGATTTTGGACCCTTCACGCCGGGCTTTGTTATTGTTGAATACGGCGATGCAAACGCAATTGAAAAGGCGATCACGCCCAATACCGCGGCAGTGATGCTGGAGCCGATTCAGGGTGAAGCCGGTGTTGTAGTACCGCCTGACGGATATTTGAAAAAAGTAGCTGAGATCTGCAAGAAGAACAATGTCCTATTTATGGCAGATGAAATTCAAACTGGTTTGGGGCGAACCGGGAAACTTTTTGCGGCTGACCATGAAGATGTTCGTCCAGACGTTGTGATCGTCGGTAAGGCATTGGCAGGCGGGTTTTATCCCGTCTCAGCTGTGTTGGCAGATGCACCGATCCTCGGGTTATTCACACCAGGTGAGCATGGCTCGACCTTTGGTGGTAATCCACTGGCGGCGGCTGTGGCGCGGGCGGCATTGAAGGTTTTGCGCGAAGAAAAACTGGCAGAACGATCTGCAGAGTTAGGCACATATTTCATTGAGCAACTGAGTGAAATTCCAAGTCCGCATGTAAAGGAAGTACGCGGCAAGGGACTTCTTATTGGCGTGGAACTTAAGCCAGAAGCAGGCGGCGCGCGCCGTTTCTGTGAAGCCTTGAAGGGCAGAGGTATCCTCGCTAAAGAGACGCATGATCACGTGATCCGTTTTGCTCCACCGCTTGTGATCGATAAAGAAACGATAGATTGGGCGCTCCCTGCGATCAGGGATGTGCTTAATATGCCGTAATCATCAACCCAGACCCTAAGGATTTGGATGCCTTTAGGGTCTTTTTATGGAGGTAATATGTATATTGGAATTCCAAAAGAAAGCCGACCGTTCGAGTATCGTGTTGGTTTGTCTCCGGCGGGGGTGGAGATTTTGACCCATTTTGGGCATCAGGTTTTTGTTGAGCATGAAGCGGGCGCGGGCGCAGGGTTTAAAGATCAGGATTATGAACGCGCGGGTGCTCGTATTGCTTTTTCCGGGCAGGAAGTCTTTGGACGCGCTGACTTTTTACTGAAGATATCGCGCCCATTGAAACAGGAGTTGGAGTGGTTGCAAGAAGGAGCCATTCTCTCAGGGTTCTTACACCTGGCTTCCAGCTCACAGGATCAGATCGACCTGCTCCTGGAGAAAAAGATCACGGCTCTAGCATACGAGCAAATAACCGATTCTTCCGGCGGGCTGCCTGTATTGCGCCCATTCAGTTTGATCTCTGGTGCAATGGTGGCGCAGATCGCGGCTCGCTGGCTGCAGACCAATCGCGGTGGTAAAGGTATTATGTTGAGTGGTGTTCCCGGTGTGCCGCCTGCTGAGGTTGTTATTCTTGGCGGCGGGGCGGTGGGGACTTCCGCTGCGCGTGCCATGCAGAGTGCGGGCGCGCATGTAACCGTACTTGATAAAAGTATGACCGCCCTTGAAAATATCCATGATCGCCTGCCGGGGGTGGTGACCATGATGGCGACCAAGCGGAATATCGAGCGAGCAACCGCCTATGCCGATGTATTAGTGGGTGCTGTGCTCGTTGCCGGGCAGCGCGCACCCGTTATCGTGTCTCGTGAAATGGTGCGTGCCATGAAGCCACGCTCTGTCATTATCGATGTCAGTATCGATCAAGGCGGTTGTGTGGAAACTTCCCGCCCCACTATGCACGACAACCCGACATTTATTGAAGAGAATGTGGTCCACTATTGCGTCCCGAATATTGCAAGCCTTGTGGCGCGAACCGCGAGCCATGTATTCTTGAATTCTGCCATCCCCTATATTTCAGAGATCGCAAATAACGGAATTGATGACGTAATGAAAAAAGATCCATCCATTGAAGCCGCAGTAAATACACACCAGGGAAAACTGGTTAATTTGGTTCGATTAAGCGGGCAGGAGGTATCTGAATGAATCCCGCTTCTATTTATCAATCTCGCGTAACCACGGCAGCCGAAGCCGTAAAAGTGATCAAATCCGGCAACCGGGTGTTTCTGACCGGTAATGTATCTGTCCCTAAAACTTTATTGGCGGCGCTTGTAGACCGTGCACCCGAGTTGCAAGATGTAGAGATCTGCCAGGCGTTGACAGTAGGTGCAGCTGACTATGTTGGACCGGAGATGGAAGGTCACCTGCGGGTAAATTCCATGTTCATTAGCGCCAATATTCGCAAGGCAGTTCAGGAAGGGCGCGCAGATTTTACGCCTGTGCTGCTTTCTGAATTCCCGCTCTTGTTCAAGCGCGGCGTGCTCCCAGTGGATGTTGCTGTTATCCACGTTTCACGCCCGGATGAGCATGGCTTTTGCAGCCTTGGCGTGGAAGTCGGTCTGACCAAATCTGCTGCGGAATGTGCAAAGATCATCATCGCAGAAGTAAATGACCAGATGCCCCGTACTCTGGGTGATGCCTTCATCCACGTTAGCCGCCTGACGCATATTGTGCCGGTCAATTATCCGATTCCCGAGCACAAGATGACGGCAGAGGGCGATTCAGATATTGTCAAGAAGATCGCGGGGCATGTGGCATCTTTGATCCCTGATGGAGCGACCATGCAGCTTGGTATTGGTTCGATCCCCGATGCGGTCTTGAAATTCTTGACGGACAAGAAAGACCTTGGTATTCATACCGAGTTGTTCTCGGATGGCGTCATTGACCTAGTGAATGCTGGCATCCTGACGAATGCACGCAAGTCTCTGCATCCGGGCAAGATCGTTGCCGGATTTATTCTTGGGACGCAGAAACTCTATGAGTGGGTGAACGATAATCCCATGGTCGAAATGCATCCCACTGAATATGTGAACGACCCGTTCATCATTGCCCAGAATGAGCGTATGGTGGCGGTCAACTCTGCCATTGAAGTCGATCTCACCGGTCAAGTTTGTGCTGATAGTATTGGTCCCAAACTATTCAGCGGTGTGGGCGGGCAATTGGACTTCATCTACGGTGCCTCCCGCTCCAAAGGCGGTGTTCCCATCATTGCTTTACCGAGTACTGCAACCATGAAGGATGGCACGCAGATCAGCAAGATCGCTGCCATGCTGAAACACGGTGCCGGTGTTGTGACGACGCGTAACCATGTGCGCTTTGTGGTGACAGAGTATGGTATCGCCGACCTGTATGGCAAGACCATCCGCCAGCGTGCCCAGGCGCTTATCAAAGTGGCAAACCCGATCTTCCACGATGAGCTGCAAAAGCAGGCGAAAGAACTTCATTACTCCTAATAACTCAAATTCCAAACATCAGGGTCAATAGCAGAGGCTTTTGGCTGCTTTTGACCCTATTCTTCTTGTTGTTTGGGTAATGGCAAAGATGACCCAAAAACGGACGTGGGAGCCCGTAACCCCACGTCCGTTTTTTTGTTAACTTCTTGACAATATCCCGCTTGACATTCTGGGGTTTTTTACCTATTATCGGGCGGTTTGAGAAATTATCGCGCCGTCGATTTTGGCGGGTTCGTGAATGATTTTATTCAGCACTACAAATCAATTATTAATAGAAAGAAGTACAACATGCGTAAAGCAAAAATCGTAGCAACGATCGGTCCCGCCTCAGATTCGGAACAGGCGCTGGAATCCCTGATCAAGGCGGGCATGAATGTCGCCCGTTTAAATTTCTCCCATGGAACGCACGAACAACATCAGGTAAGAGTTGCCCGCATCCGTGAAGTATCTAAGCGCCTTAATATGCCGGTTGGCATCCTTCAGGACTTGCAGGGACCCAAGATTCGCGTTGGTAAATTAGAAGTCCCTCTGCAACTTTCAGTGGGTGAAGAGATCTGCCTGTACGCGACCAAAGACACCCCCCCGAAAAACGGTCACCAGATCATTCCGGTGGATTTCCGCGAATTGTTCGACTCGGTTCAAAAAGGTGACAAACTCCTGCTTGATGATGGTCGTCTTGCACTTCAGGTAACCTCTGCAGAAGGCAGACTCGTTCATGCTACCGTCTTAGTGGGCGGTGCATTGTCCTCTCACAAGGGTATTAATCTGCCCGGTGTCAAACTTCGCATTGCGGGCTTTACCGAAAAAGATAAAGCTGATCTTGCGTTTGGCATCTCGCAAGGCGTGGATGCGGTTGCTATCTCCTTCGTTCGCAGCGCTAACGATGTGCGTGAAGTACGCGCCGCCATTCGCGAATATTCAGCAGGCAAGCATGAGCCCATGCTGATCGCCAAATTGGAAAAGCCAGAAGCGCTCGATGTGTTGGAAGACATCCTTGAAGTGGTGGATGGCGTCA
The DNA here is from genome assembly GCF_016702885.1 of Candidatus Villigracilis vicinus. Taxonomy (NCBI): domain Bacteria; kingdom Bacillati; phylum Chloroflexota; class Anaerolineae; order Anaerolineales; family Candidatus Villigracilaceae; genus Candidatus Villigracilis; species Candidatus Villigracilis vicinus. The sequence continues at coordinate 244,126 of NZ_JADJDD010000025.1, read as the reverse complement.
TGGTTGCCCGTGGCGACCTTGGGGTGGAGCTTCCGCCCGAACGTGTGCCCCCGTTGCAAAAAATGATCATCCGTGCTGCAAACGCCCGCGCCAAACTGGTGATCACTGCCACACAGATGCTTGAATCCATGATCCAAAATCCGCTGCCGACCCGCGCGGAATCCTCTGATGTTGCCAACGCAGTCTTCGATGGTACCGACGCGGTTATGCTTTCTGCTGAAACAGCTTCGGGTGAATACCCCAGCCTTGCGGTTGAGATGATGTCTCGCATCGTCACCGAAGCCGAGACCCACTTCAAAGAGTGGGGCAGCCGCCAGGACGCCAACGCAGGTTTGGGTGAGAGCGATGCGGCTTCCATGGCGCGCGCATCCAACGTGCTGGCAAGCGATCCTGAAGTGCAGGCGGTTTCCGTCTTCACTATGCGTGGTCGTTCTGCCTGGCTCATGTCCAAGGCTCGCCCGTCGAAGCCAATTCTCGCCTTCACACCTGAGCGCGAAACATTCAATCAGTTAGCGTTTCTCTGGGGTGTGCAGCCCAACCTTGTGAAGTATGCCAAGACCATGGATGACATGCTTTCGGAAGTGGACTCTGTTTTATTGAAGTCTGGCATTAAGCCGGGGCAGCAAGTGGTGTTGGTCTGTGGTTTCCCTATTGGCGAGCAGCGTCCTCCCAATATGGCATTGCTTCACACTGTCGCCAGCGAGCCAACCCTTAACCTCGCCCGTAAATTGGCAGAAAAATAATTTCGGATTAATTTTCTCCTCTCGTAGCTTAACCAAAGCGGATGCAGTAATCTACTTAACTGCATCCGCTTCTTTTTTAACTTTTGACTTGTTTCAGCGTTTCGTACTTAACCAAGTTGCGACTTATAGAGAAGGTGAAAAAAATTAACGCAAAGGCGCAGGGGCGCAAAGAAAAAGCACTTAAATCTTAGCGTCTTAGAGACCGTTTCTTAAGTACGCGGATTACGCTGATTTCACGGATTCCAGAAATACCCGCCCACAAGCGAACAGATTCACATGCCCGCAAAAACCCACCCCCCTCTCCCACGAGGGGAGTCATCCCGACGAAAAGCCTTGTTAATTGGGGTGAGGGAGGTTTTGGCAATCAAGGTGGCAACTCGAGTTATTTATTACTCACTTGAAGCGATAATGATCCCAACCCCGATCAATACCCCGCCGACGATGAAAAGGGATGTGATCTGTTCAGAGAGAAAGAACCATCCCAGCAATGTCCCTACGACCGGTTGGGCAAAGAACGTCAGCGAGGCGACAGCGGCGGGTAATTCTGCAAAGGCATAATTCCAAAGAAACATGGCGATGGCAGTGGAGATGATCCCTAAAAAGAGCAGACCGCCAATGATGCCCAAGGTGATTTCGCCTACCCCCTGCGAATTCATCTCCCAGACCGAAAAAGCCAGGCTGGAGGGAATGCCGCCAAGCAGCATGATGGTGCTGGATGTAAGCAGGTCTTGGGTTTGGGAAACTTTACGCACCAGCACTGAATACAATGCCCATGTCAACGCGGCTGCCAAAAGACTCATATTGCCCCAAAACAGCGACGGCGAAAGTTCCGCGGTGCGCGGGTCAATGACTGCCAAGTACACCCAATGTGGAAAGGATAAGTGCGATCACGCCCCGTGCGGTGGGTTTCTCCCCCAGCAGGAAGGGAGCAAACAGCAGCACGAATGCAGGAGTGGCAGAAGTGACCAAAGAGCCGTTCGATGCAGTTGAAAGTTTTGTTCCTACGAATTGAAAGCCAAGCGAAATGCCATACCCTACAAAACCGACCAGAAAGCTTCTCCAGAAGAATTCTTTTGTCATGGGAGAGACCGCCCCTGTTTTTCGGTTCCGAAAATAAATAACGATCCCCAATACGATCGCGCCCATGATCAGGCGCAATAACAGCAGGGTAAAGGGAGGGATGACCTCCAAAACCACCTTGCTTACCACATACATACCACCCCAGATCGAGGCGGCAGTGAGACCAGAAACCAATCCTGCAAATGAATGTTTGTTGTGCATAGTTCCCCGATTATATATGAATGCTTTATTAATCTTCGATCCGGGTTTTGCCTTGGCGCAATTTCTTGACTGCCCCCCGTTGCTTCTTCTCTTTGATGCGCTCTTCTTTAGAGGCTTTCGTTGGCTTGGTTTTGTGACGGAGCTTGGGCTTTTCCCCTGCCTTACGGACCAACTCGTGGAACTTTGCCAACGCATCTTCTCGATTCGCTTCCTGGGTGCGGAAGCGTTTGGCTTCGAGAATTAAAACGCCTTCAGAGTTGATGCGTTTTCCGGCAAGCCGAAGCAGCCGTCCCTTTAAGTCTGCGCCGAGCGATGGGGAGTTAACCACGTCAAAGCGTAGTTGCACCGCCGTCGCAACCTTATTGACATTCTGTCCCCCCGGTCCCGATGCGCGGATATATTCCAATTGAATTTCGTTCTCGAGTCGTTTCATTATTGAAATTATAAAATAAAAACCCCTCTCCCGTTTAGGGAGAGGGGTAGGGGTGAGGTCAAGCTAAAACATCAACGCGTTGACTTTGTCGATCATGGCGCGGTCTGGGCGTAGATCGCTTTCAGTCAGGCGGTTTAGCGGAGTGTCCACCAAATTATAGATATCGGTCAGGGCGGGCTTGGCAGTGTTGACATAGATCATTCCGGTCAGCAGCCAATTGTTCTGGTGTGCTTCCTCGAGAACCTGCAGTGCCGTCATGCGATTGGTCGGGTCGTAGCCTTTTTCAAGGTTTTTCAAAATGACTGTGGAACCGTCATGCATGGAAACTTCGCGCATTTCGCCATCCATCATTTCCTGTTCGAGCATGATCTCACTGCGCGGCGCAATGTAGGAAATTTCATGCAGGGGTTCTTCATGATCCTTGCCCCAGGCATAGGAGTGGTAGGCATTTTCCTGATTGTTGAAGGTCACACACGGACTGATGATATCGAGAACGGCAATACCCTTATGGGCAAATGCAGCCTTAAGAATTTCTTTCACTTGTTTGGGATTGCCCGCGAACGAGCGTGCCACAAAGGTTGCGTTGGAAATCAGGGCTTCCATACAGATATCGACCGGCATGTAGGGATTTTCACCCTGCTTCTTCAATTGCAGACCCTTTTCAGCAGTTGCAGAGAACTGCCCCTTGGTAAGTCCATAGACGCCGTTATTCTCCACGATGTAAACCATGTTCATGTTGCGGCGCATGGCATGTTTAAACTGTCCCATACCAATGCTGGCGCTATCGCCATCTCCGGAGACGCCGATCCCCTTCATGTGGGCATCACCGAAAAGCGCACCCGTTGCAATGGATGGCATACGTCCGTGCAGGCTGTTGAAGCCAAAGCTGCGATTCATGAAATAGGTCGGCGATTTGGATGAACAGCCAATGCCGGAAAACTTGATAACATCTTCGGGCAGCACATTCATCTCATACATTGCCGAAATGATCTGGTTTGAGATCGAGTTATGTCCGCAGCCCTGACAGAGGTGCTTGGGGCGCCGCGGTAATCGTTTTTACTTAAGCCAACGGTGTTCACGTTTGACGGTGCGCCAGCCATGGGAAGTGTTTCGCTCATTGTTTTACTCCTTTTCCAATTTACCGATAACTACTAACTATTTGCGCTTCGACTTGACAGCGGTTTTGGATTTGACGGCAGTCTTGACAGCGGATTTCTTCGCCGCCGCTTTCTTAACCGGAGCTGCTTTTGCCTTCGTGGCAGCTTTCTTTCCCTTTGAAGAAGGAGCAAGTGCTGCTTTTTTCTGCTTGCCGCCTGTTGGTTTTTCGTACTTGGCAAGGATGCCTTCTCGAACCCATTTGGCTGCAGCGGGAAGACCATCGTGATAGGCAACTGATTTGAATTTCATCGCAAATTGCGGATACTCAGTGTAAAGGATTTGCAGCATCTGTGCATCGCGGTTCATTTCGACCACAAAGATCTGATCGTGGCGTTCAATGAATTCATCCACTTCCTTTGTGAAGGGGATGGCACGTACGCGCATAAATTCAGATTTGATGCCATGTTCTTTTTCGAGCTGAGATTGTGCTTCGAAGATCGCATTCTCCGTTGAACCATAGGCAAGGATGCCGACTGAAGCGTCCCGGTTTCCGTGTAGAACCGGAGCAGGTACATATTGCTTGGCAGTGATCTGTTTTCGGGCGAGGCGTTCCATGTTCTGAATATAAACATTTGAATCCTCGGTGTATTTGGCGTATTCATCGTGACCGGTTCCACGGGTGAAGTACGAGCTGAGCGGGTGCTTATTGCCAGGAAAAGTGCGGTAGGGAATGGCGTCGCCATCTTTATCGAGGTAGCGTCCCCAATTGCCTTTGAGTTCTTCGATATCTTTTTCCCACAGGATCTTGCCGCGATCCATGGGCGTTTCAGGGTATTCGAATGGCTTGCTCATCCACTGGTTCATGCCCATATCGAGGTCGCTCAGAACGAAGACCGGGGTCTGAATGCGTTCAGCTACATCAAAGGATTTCCAGCCGAATTCAAAACATTCAAAAACATCACCCGGCAACAAGATGACGGAGTGTGAGTCACCGTGCCCGATGAAGTAGGTAAAGCTTAGGTCGCCTTGCGAGGTGCGGGTCGGCAAACCGGTACTAGGACCAATTCGCTGCACATCCCAGATCACCACGGGAACTTCGGCATAGTATGCCAGACCTGCAAATTCGGTCATCAACGAAAGACCCGGACCCGAGGTGGAGGTCATGGCGCGCAGACCTGTCCAGCCAGCGCCGATCGCCATACCAAGGGCGGCGAGTTCGTCTTCTGCCTGAACGATGGCATAGGTATGTTTGCCGTCTTCGCGTTTGCGTAGAACGGGTAAATAATCATTCAAGGCTTCTGCCAGTGAAGTAGCCGGAGTAATGGGGTACCAGCCTGCAAATTGCACACCGCCGAAAATAGACCCAAGCGCACCGGCCGTATTGCCGTCCGACATGATCATGCCCTCGGTCTTGTTCATATGTTCGAGATAGAACGGATCTTTCTTTTCCAGGTTGGCGGCAGCCCATTCAGCGCCAGCTTTCAAAGCATTAAAGTTCATATCGATCGGTTTCTGTTTGCCTTTGAAGTGGAAGTTCAACGCGGTACGGATGGTCTCAAAGTCAATCCCGATGATCTGGGCAAGCACGCCGACATAAACCATGTTGCCGACCAGCTCGCGGAAATCAGTCGGGACATTCGGGTCGTTCTTCACGATGGATTTGATCGGCATCGGGTAAATGGCAACATCCACGCGAGTGATGGGCTGTTTGATATCATCCGCGTAGAAAAAAGCGCCGCCCGGCGTAACAGACGCAAGGTCCTTGGCAAACGAATCGGGGTTCATCGCAATAACGATGTCACTGGTCTCTTTGCGCGCGATGAAACCATCTTTATTAACTCGAATGGTATACCAGGTGGGCAAGCCTTGAATATTTGAGGGAAATAAGTTCTTGCCTGAAACCGGAATGCCCATCTTGAAAACAGAGCGCAGGATTGTATTGTTGGCAGTTGAACTGCCTGAACCGTTCTTCGTGCCAACGGTGATCGAAAAATCGTTCACTATCTTATTCATGGAGCTCCTCTATTTAGTGTCTTCATCAAGACCTGGGTAAAACTATCCTGGTAATGATGAATAATTTTTTATTATGGACGGTGATACAGAAGGTCTGTATGACGCACGAGCGCCTCATACCCGACCTCGAACTTGCCATTGCAAATCGACTCCACCATCACTTGATGGTATCGCCATACTTCTTGTAAATATTCGTAGCTTCCAGCGAACACATTTAAACCCACTGCCTCGTAGGCTTCCCAGTACGCCTCAAGCACACCGATCACAAAAGGATTATCTAGGTTTTTGAAGATCGTGAGATGAAGTTTGCGATGCTCTTCATGTGGAACTTGCACCGGAGTTCCGCCCAGTTTTTCCCACGCACGTGCGATCAGTGTATTTAATTCCGCCATATCTTCCACGGTCAGCAATTTGACAGCTTCATACCAATACGCCGCTTCAAGATGATTGCGCATTTCAGCGAATTTACGGAAGTGTTCATCGTTGAGTGCCAGCGCGTATCCAAGGCTTTGCCGGATGGCTGGCGTGAATGAATATGTTAGGCGTCTCGTACCTGTCTTTTGACGAACCTCTACAAACCCAAGTGCACGCGCCACCTCGAGTTGTTCGCGTAAAGATGCCAGACTGATATTTAATTCGCGGCTAAGTTCGTTTAAAGAGGGGAGTTTGTCGTCTGCTTCAGGATGTGAAGCCAGATAACGCAGGAATTCGGAAATATTAGGGGAGATTCGTTCACGCAACATAAAAGTTGATTAATCCGATTAATCATATTTTACGCCTCTAGTTAGTGTAATGTCAAGGAATTAAGGTTAAGAATTCAGTTAGGAACGGGAACCTTTGCGGCTAAATTTAAGCATAAAAAAAACGCTCTCCTAAGTTTGAGAACGGTTTTTTACACGATATTTTTATGCGATGTTTATGAAATCTTCTTGCCAATTAAACCCGAAATGATCAGGGCAACTCCGATGCCGCCCGCGACGCCGGCAGCCTGTCCGGCTGTTTGAACCACCATGGCTGGATCGTTAGATTGAGTGGCAAGTGCTGACAGGGAAATAAAAATCACAATAGCGACCACGATCAAGAAAACACCGGCAAGTACAAATCTCCAATTTCTTTTTCTCATTACATTCTCCTGGTATCTAATATTGGCTATGAATTTATAAGTAAATACTTTTCACAAGTACGCATTGGCTATTCTATGATTCTCACAAATTTATATTCTGCTTTCGCGCCGCTTGGGTCAGTTAGGGTAAAGGTGTCGGGAAAGATCGGTGTTGGAGGGGGAGGGGATGCGATTTCCTTGAAGTTATTACAGACTGCCACTCCTTTGTGAATGTAAGCCATCCAACCGCTGTCTGTCAAATTGACTCCGTCCACGGATGTGACGTGCAGCCATTTATCGCCTTTCTTGACTTCGTTTCCATCCGCTGTTGCTTCCCAAACCTCATCCCCAACGATCAGTTGACTACGATTGTAGGATGCGATAACGGCGGCAAAAGTGTTGTGGTCTGCACGCATACGCGTACCGTTGTTGATTGGGGTCATGCTGTATTGGGTCATGAAACTCTCCTATATTCGACGAGGGTATTCCCGAATTTGGCGATCAAAGTGGCTTGAACTTGTGACGTTGGGTAGCGGGCAAGAAAATCAGCTTCTGTACCGTTGAAGTAGCTCAGGTCGATATCTTTGCTTTCAACACCAAAAAGTGCCCCATCGCCATTTGAAGTGAACTGCCAGTAGGTCCAGTCATCCCAAATAGGCGGAACGAGCGGTTCGGTCGGGTTATACCAGGCGATCCATAGTGGATATTGGGCAAAGTATTTCACACCGGCGGCAAATTCCTGAAAATAATAGTAGCCGGTATATACCCCCAGCTTTTTTTCTGGCAGAAGCGCGCGAATGCGTTCCATGAAGTCGAACCAGTTACGCCAGCCTCCGTACGGACCCCCATAGCGGTCTTCGAAATCACCCCACATTTCCATTTCACCTGGGTCATCCCCCATGACTTCCACCCACTTTTCTGCCTGGCGTTTGGGGTTAACGCGACTGTCGTAGAACCAGTAGGCACCACGTACAAGACCAGCCTGCTTGGCATTCTTCCACGATGTTTTGAAGACTTTATCTTCGAATGACCCTTGTCCAGCACGGATGATGACCCCTCTGGTCATTTCTGTCATTTTGACAAAGTTGATACCTGATGGGGTTGTGGGGTCATCCTGCCAGAAACTAATGTCGGGCAGTTTGAAGTTTGTGAGGAATTGAGTCCTCTGTGGTTGGATGATTGGCTTGGGTTGATAGGGCTGCTTTGTCATGGTTTTGGACAATTATATATCATCCCAACTCTTTGAGCATAAAAAAACACCGCAGAAAATATGGATGGCGCAATGGAGATCATTCCGACTTCCTTATTCTCTGCGGCGGTGAATTCGTGTGAAATATTTTTGTTAGTTGTTCAGTGCGCCTTGGTTTACCCAGTCTCTAATGATCTGAATTTCTTCTGGAGTAAGTTTTTGTCCGCGGTTGGGCATTTTGCCTCGTTCGATCAATTGCACAAGCAAGCTGTTATCTGCATTGCCCGGGGTGAGAACCGGTCCATTGAAAGATCCTGCCAAATTAGCATCATAGGTGCGCATATCCAATCCTTCTTTTTTCGATTCTACGCCGTGGCACTTAATACATTTTGCTTCAAATATGGGCATTACATTGCTTGCGAAACTGATTTGACCTGTTACTGATGCTTCTGTTGCCGGGGCTTCAGTAGCAACCGTTGTTTCAGTGGCTGCAACAGTAGGGATGGCTGTTTCTGTAGGTGCAGGGGGAAGTGTTGGTTGGGTGACGGTTTCGGTGGGTGGGACAGGTGTGGGCGGAGTCTGAGCGGCGCTTCCTCCACACGAAGTCAGAAATACGAGAGCCAATAGAATCAATACAGGTAAAGTATATTTGTTCATGTCTAGAGTTCCTTTTGCGATTTTTTTGGAATGTAAGCGATAATAACAAGAACTGGATGAAGAAATTGTGTGAATTCTTACGATGCTTTAAGACCTGTGACATTTTGCGCAAGAAAGGTATAATCAGGACGCCTCGCAAGAGGAATCAATTCACTTCAAGGCTGAGTATGATCGGTGTATTTACACTTCCCAACGAATATTGGTTAAACCTTCAGGTAACACCCCAAGATGTAGAAAATTTGCATACGATTCTCTTTGAACGAGAGACCCCGCTCACAACGGGTGACCTCGTTTCTGAGTTCGTCGAGGCGCGCATCCAGTTCGAACGTAAAGCGGCCGAGAACAAACAGAAATCCGCTGGCAAACCGTTTTTGCCAAAGGAAAAATATTCCGCTGGTACCGAGCTCGTCTTCCCGGCGCTTGGCTGGCAGAAGGGCAAAGTCGCTTCTGTACGGGCAGGTGTGAATCCGGCTGTAGGCGAGTTTGATGTTATCGCGGTCGAGTTTGAAGACGAATCGCAACGTATGTTTGCTGCAGGTCTGGCTGCACATGTGTTAAATGATGAGCCGCTTGTAAAGCCGGAAAGCGATGATGTGAGTTCTGCGCTTATCATCACTGAGCACGGTAAGTCGATCCGAAAAAAACTGGAGCAGGCATTTGTTGACGATGAGGGGTTAGTCAAGATTGCTGGAAGTTGGTTTCCGCGAGCACTGTTGATCGACATTAATGAGGGACAGTTAAACTTGGTCGAAGCCATTTTGGATATGGCAGGCGGCGAACCATTGACCACTGCCGAATTAATGAAAGATTCAGACCTGCCGACGAGCGAGAGCCCTAAATTGGTTGAATTTTCCTTGAATTATGCATTGCAGGATGACGACCGATTTGATGAAGTGGGACCAGTTGGGCAGGTACTTTGGTGTTTGCGCCGCCTAGAACCGGATTTTGTGCGGGATGTTCCTCCTCCGCTGCAATATTTGGATGTCTCTCATGATCGCAATGTACTAACGCCTGAAATGCTGGCGTTGGAAGCGCAACTCGATGACGAATTGACCATACATGAGATCGATTCGCAAGAAGATGTCTCGGCTGTTAACATTACCTTGATATACCCGCACCTGCGAGCCGGGACGTTGCCCGTTTCACAACGGACGCGTAAACTTTTCCCGACCGCGTATGAAACTCCGCGTGTGCGTTTTACACTTGTCGATGGAAAGACCAAGCAGCGCATTCCCGCCTGGGTTGTGTTGGAACATGGATATGTCTTTGGGCTGCGTGAGTGGTACAAGGCACATCAGTTGATCCCCGGCTCATTGGTTCAGGTTCGTAAAGGGGAAAACCCTGGCGAAGTTATTGTAGAGGCGAAAAGCCAGCGTTCGTCAAAGGATTGGGTGCGCACGGTTATGGTTGGCTCAGATGGCGGTTTTGTTTTTGCCACACTCAAACAGCCCATTACTGCCGAATTCAATGACCGCATGGTTGTGCATGTGCCAGATTTCAAAGCGCTTGACCCGATCTGGGAAAAGAAGCGCTCTTTTGAGGACCTGTTATTAATGGTGATGCGTGAATTATCCAAATCAAACCCGCAGGGACATGTCCATGCGCAGGAGTTGTACGCAGCGGTCAACCTGGTGCGGCGAGTTCCGCCTGCGCCGATCTTTGCTGAGCTGGAATTGAATCCCATTTACAAGCATGTTGGCGATCTGCATTTCCGTCTGGATGAAGAGGCGGCGTTATGAGTCTGTTAAAACCGAATGCAAAAACCCCTTTTCATATCGATTTTGAATGGTGGAAGCAAAATGAAGGCGACTGGCACATTTTCCTGCGTTCGTTCCTTTGCGCTGAGCATCAGGAAGCCTTTGCGAACGTGGAAGAAGGGGATTTGATCGATTGGGTCGACCCGCGTACTGCCGAAGTAAAACCCGTGGACGGTGTGCAGCATGCATTGATGACTCATTGTGCGCAGCTGCCCGAATTTGTAGACCAACGCACGGCAGTGGTTGAAGCGATCTTCCGTATGTTTTTGGCAAATGGGAATATACCCATGTCTTCTGAAGAATTAAGCAAGAAACTTGGCAAGCCAGCAGATACGATCCTGCGTACAATAGCAGGTCCACGCGTGTACCGTGGGTTGCGACCAATCCTTAGCCTTCAGCCCACTGAGCCTGCATAGTCGGGTAAAATGTAGAAAATTGCCCCCGTAGCTCAATGGACAGAGCACCTGCCTTCTAAGCAGGTTGTTGGGAGTTCGATCCTCTCCGGGGGCGCACTATTATCGGCGATCGTTATTGGAGGTACCCATGCCAACCGTGGTGCGAAAAACACGAGAGACTCTCATGGAAGTGCGGCGGGGCATCCTCCACTCGGTGAGCTGGCAGGTTAAGTCCAGCATTTGGGACCCTCCAACCGATGTCTATGAAACTGAAGAAGTATTTGTCATTCGTGTAGAAATCGCAGGAATGCGCGAAGAAAATTTCGACGTTTCCGTTCAAAACGACACTCTGTATATCACTGGCTTTCGCCACGACTTCCCCGCAAAACGCGCAGTTCATCAAATGGAGATACGATCAGGAAGGTTTGCGTCTGTTGTGCGGCTTTCCGCCCCGGTAGATGTTGAACATGCGCTTGCGGAATATCAAGATGGTTTTTTGACCATCACCCTCCCAAAAGAGACACAAGAACAAGGGTAAACATTCGATGCCTGCTCAAAAATGGCAATCTGGTTTGCAGAATTTTTTACAATTGATGGGTGAAATGGATGACGATTTTTCGAAACATTTCATGACCTCTTTCTTTTCCCAGCTCCAGAAAAAGGACGACGGCTCAAGCGAGCCGCAATCTGAGAACAGCGGAGACAAAACACCTTTGCCCGATACTTTACCCATCCTGCCTTTGCGGGGTGTGGTCGTTTACCCGAACACCGCTGTTCCGCTGACGGTTGGGCAGGCGCGTTCCATCAAACTGGTGGATGATGTCGTTGCTGGTGATAAGTTGGTGGGGCTCGTTGCTGCGCTGGATCCCGAAAAGGAAACCCCGGGTCCAAATGAGTTGTATCGGGTGGGTACGATAGCCACCGTTCATCGTTTGCTTCGCGCGCCGGATGGAACCGTCCGTTTGTTGGTGCAAGGCATGGAGCGTTTTCGTTTGGGTGAATTTGTGGAAGAAGAACCCTATCTCAAAGCGAAGATTATCCGCGCCCCTGAGTCTGATGAAAAAAATCTAGAAACCGATGCGCTTGCGCGCAATGCCCGTGATCAGTTCCAGGCGATCACGCAGATGATCCCTTCCTTTCCGGAAGAGTTGGCAAGTTCCATCCTTTCGCTCGAAGACCCCTTGCAAACCGTTTATACCATCGCCAATTTCCAACGCATCGAATTGAAGGATGCGCAGGAAATCCTGCAGATCGATTCGGTCTATGACAAGTTAAAGAAATTGATCGGCTTGCTGGTACGTGAGGCTGAGGTTTTGACCATTGGTCAAAAGATCCAAAATGAAGCACGCGGCGAGATCGAAAAAGTTCAACGTGATTACTATCTCCGTGAACAGATGAAAGCCATTCAGCGCGAATTGGGGGAGCGTGACGAGCAATCAGAGGAGATCGACGAATTCCGCAAAAAGATCGAAGAGGCAAAAATGCCTGAAGAAGCGGATAAACAAGCCAAACGTGAGTTGGATCGGCTTTCGCGCCTGCCTTCGGCGGCAGCTGAATACGGCGTCATCCGCACTTATCTTGATACGATGGTGGCGTTGCCATGGTCTGCAGGTACACAGGATAATCTCGATATTGCCCATGCCCGTCAGGTATTGAATCAGGATCATTTTGGTTTGGAGGATGTGAAGGATCGCATCCTTGAATTCCTTGCCATTCGAAAACTGCGGCTTGACCGCGCCAATGACAAGAAGGAAGAATCGACCGACCTCATTCGCCGTGAACGCGAAGGCGTGATCTTGTGCTTTGTTGGACCTCCCGGCGTGGGCAAGACCTCGTTGGGGCAATCCATTGCTCGCGCCATGGGGCGTAAGTTCATCCGCGTTTCCCTTGGCGGGGTGCGTGATGAAGCCGAAATTCGCGGTCACCGTCGTACGTACATTGGCGCCATGCCGGGGCGTATTCTGCAATCTCTGCGGCGCATTGGGACGAAAAACCCAGTCTTCATGCTCGATGAAGTGGATAAGTTGACCAATGATTTTCATGGTGATCCGTCTTCTGCCCTGCTTGAAGTGCTCGATCCGGAACAAAACGGCGAATTCCGCGATAACTATCTCGAAGTGGCGTACGACCTATCCCAGGTTTTCTTTATTGCTACTGCGAATACGTTGGAGTACATCCCCGGTCCATTGCGTGATCGTATGGAGATGATCTATCTCTCGGGATACACCGAGACTGAAAAGATGCAGATCGCACGCGGGTATTTGATTCCTCGACAGATCCGCGAGAATAGCTTGCGCAAGAATGAAGTCGCTTTCAATGATGAGGCGCTGAAGATGATCATCCGCCGATACACCCGTGAAGCGGGTGTGCGCAATTTGGAACGCAAGATCGGTGCAGTTTGCCGCAAGGTGGGTACTCACATTGCGGAAGGCAAAAAGAAAAAGTACAGCATCAACCCAAAGGTGGTCGAAGACTTCCTTGATAACCCCATTTATTTGGGACCAGAAGAATTGAATAAACGTACCTCCATTCCCGGTGTTGTCCCCGGGCTGGCATGGACTTCCTTCGGCGGTGATATTTTATTGGTTGAAGCCACATCCATGCCGGGGGGCAGGGGGTTCCAGATCACCGGTTCCATTGGTAATGTCATGCAAGAATCGGCACGTGCTGCGCTTTCCTATGTCCGCTCGCGTTCCAATTCACTTGGTATCCCGCACGAGTATTTTGATAAGCATGATATCCACATGCATGTTCCGGCTGGTTCCCAGCCCAAAGACGGTCCCTCTGCTGGAGTGACTATGGCAACTTCACTGGTCTCACTCATCTCTGGGCGCAAGGTTAGCCCGCAGGTCGGCATGACCGGTGAGATCACCTTGCGAGGTCAGGTCTTGCCGATCGGCGGCGTCAAGGAGAAGGTGCTGGCGGCACATCGCAGCGGATTGACAACGGTCATTCTTCCAAAACAAAACGAAAACGACCTCGACGATGTTCCTGACGAAATTCGTAACTCAATGAAGTTCGTGTTTGCTGAAACTGTGGAAGATGTTTTTAAAGCCGCATTGGAAAAACCAAAGAGCAAGAAAAAGCCGACAAAGAAGGCAGCTAAACCCAATATAAAGAAAGCAAAAAAGAATGCCAAAGCAAAAAGTGCTCCTCGCTGAAGATGATTACACCATGGTATCCCTGCTAAAAACCCTCCTCAAGATGGAGGGGTATGAGGTTATAGCCCTTGATGCGGAGGATGATGTCATACAGGCTGTGCGGTCTGTTAAACCAGATTTGCTTCTTATGGATGTTCACCTGTTCAGCCAAAATGGATTGGACATCCTCGACAAAATACGGGAAGCAGGCGATACCAGCAGCCTCCGTGTGTTAATGTCATCTGGCGCTAATGTCAAGGACGAATGTCTTAATCACGGCGCCAACGGCTTTCTCATGAAGCCTTATATGCCGGACGACTTATTCAAACAACTCAAAAACGTCTTATCCATATGAACCCCGCTGCCTGCATTCGCGAATTTTCCTTTGAAGAGGATTACGACCGGGTATTGACTCTCTGGAAAAGCATAGAGGTCGGAATGCAGGTGGAACGTTCAGATACTCCTGAAGAGATCAAACGAAAGATCGATCGCGACTCGGACCTTTTCCTTGTGGCGGAAGTTCGTAATGAAATTATTGGAACCATCATTGGTGGTTTCGATGGGCGGCGAGGTATGATTTATCACCTTGCTGTACAACGGGAAATGCGCAAACAGGGCATCGGAGCTGCACTACTTGCGAAAGTGGAAGAGCGCCTGCAAGCCAAAGGCTGCCTCAAGGTTTACCTATTGGTTGTGGATGATAACCTTCCGGCAATGCGTTTTTATGAAGAATGCGGTTGGACTCAGATGAAACACGATCTGGTCTTTGCAAAGGAATTTTAATGACGATTCGATTTGGGATCATAACCCTCTCTGACCGTTCCGCCCGCGGTGAGCGGGAAGACCTCTCTGGTCCTGCTCTCGCCTCCTTTTTGCAAGCCGAAAATTGCCTCGTCTTAATGCAACTGATCCTCCCCGATGATGAATCAGCACTGCGCCAAACCTTGAGCGAATGGGCGGATAGCGGTAAATTCGATGTCATACTCACAACAGGGAGTACTGGCTTTGCTCCAAGAGATATTGCCCCCGAAGCCACACGTTCGGTCATTCAAAAAGAAGCACCCGGACTTGCAGAAGTGATGCGTGCCGAAAGCCTTAAAAAAACCAAACATGCCATGCTTTCCCGTGCAATGGCTGGGATCCGTGCCCGGACGCTCATCCTCAACCTTCCAGGCAGCCCCAAAGGTGCTGTAGAAAATCTCGAATTTGTGTTTCCAGTCATCTCACATGCCGTTCAATTATTAAGTGATGACCCGAATTCTGAAAAGTCTCATTGAATCAGACGATTAAACAACAGTGCCCCGCAGGTTCTCCTGCGGGGCACTGTTGTTATTATTTGAAAATATACTTTAGGTCACCGTCTTCAACAGACTTCCAATATTGCGGATTGGGACTCAGTGTCATTCCCTCATCCGTCCAGTCGGTGATGACATATTGTCCGCTTGAAATGATGGTGCTTTCACGGGTTCCATAGGCAGGGTTGTTCAAGGAAGCCGAACTGAGGATCGTGAAAGCAGGTTCCGTCAGATATGTTAGCAATTCCGGTTCAGGGCGGTTCAGGTGGACGATAAAGGTATTATTATCCACGATCTGCACACCGTCTACTTGTGATTTTTGGCGGTTGTTCGCGTCCCTTTCGCCGTTGAATGCCAGGAAAAGCTTTAACCAGGTTGGGTAATTCCCGTCACCATGCAGCGGATTTTGCGGTTCGAACCAGCGGTTGAAATTTTGCTCGATCACTTCAACTGTGATCAGGGAGCCATCACTGAAAGCGGCATCTGAGCGGAGTTCAAATATATAATCCAATTCATCATCTGAGATGACCCACGAGAACGCAATGCCCGGCTGGATGGTCCCATCTGCACCGAGAGTAACGAGCCCTTCATAAAGGTTTCGGCTGACAAGCAAAGAATCTGAATCCTCGGTTTTTGCAGGGTCAAGCGTAATGTTTTTGTTAATAACGATCGTTGTTTCAACCTGCACAGTGGCATCTGCCGGGGGGGGCTGGGTAGGATCGGTCACGGTGGAGGCGTCTGTTTCTTTGGGTCCGCAGGCAGTTAAAAGTAACATTGCGGCTGCCAGGAGAATAAATCCTTGGGTTATAGTTTTATTATTCATCGTAGGCTCTCATTCCTTATGGTTGGTTGGGGTAAAAAAACCGTATTGAAATCTCAATGTATTCTAGCGTAATTCTGCTGGTGAGAGAATATAATAATCTGGTAAATTTGTAACCCCGTTTGGGGGGAAGTTTTTCGACCCATTTCTGCACGTTTAAGCGACAAGGTTAGTGAGCGCAGGATTTTATTGCGTTGTGATTTTTTGTTACCTTTTTAAAGTTTGGTACCTCAAGAGGTTAAGATGTTCGCGAAAATAAAATTCACCAGTTTTTTAAATGTTCTATCAGCATTAGTAATTCTATCGTTGCTGCTGACTTCGTGCGCCCCGGTTGTGGGGCTGGAAGGTACCGGCGGTCAGGAAGAAGTGCCGCCAACCGAGGCTCCTGTTGTTGAGCCGCCGGCACCGACCGAACCCCCGGTCGTTGAAGCACCTCCAACTGAGGCACCCCCAACCGAGGCACCACCTCCAACTGAGGCACCACCCCCAACTGATGCACCGACAGAAGCTCCTGCAGCGGCAACGGCTACGTCAACGCCTACACCTACGGCTACAACTGATCAGGCTGCTGCGCAGGCGGGGCAGTCTCAAGGCGGCGCAAACCAGAATTTGCCGCCGACTAGTACGTCTACCCCAACCCCGACCTCTGTTAATTCGGCGCAGAACAATCAGGGCGCAGCCCCTGCTGCTGTTGTTTCTGATCCGTATGTTGGATTGGGGGTAGCCTGTAATAATGACCTTTCCGCAACGTTCACTATTACAAATATTGGCGGACCGCTGTCTGGCGGGACGTATACTGTTTCTGAGCCCGGAAAGTCTCCGGTGACTTCTGTACTTAATTTGAACACTAACCAGAGTATTTCCTTTAATGCTGCCGGGAACGCCACCGTTACTGTAAATTATTCCACGTCGGAATTGGATAATGTCAACTTGCAGGCGGTTGGCACTTGTTTGCCGTTGCCGACAAACACGCCAACTTCCACACCGACCAGTACAAGAACGCCAGGATCCTCCGCCACCCCAACACCAACACGGACCACGGCGCCGACCGGCACTCCTACAAATACCAAAACATCCACACCTACGAAGACAGCCAGCCCAACCAATACGGCTGGACCTTCACCGACGCCTACCAATACCAAGACATCAACGCCAACTAAGACTCCCAGACCAACAAACACCCCGACTCTTACGAATACGCCGGGTCCTTCACCGACACCGACCAACACCAAGACGCCGACGCCGACCAGAACCCCCAAGCCGACGAACACTCCGACGGTTACCAATACGGCTGGACCTTCACCGACGCCGACCAACACTAAGACACCGACACCGACTAAAACCACCAAGCCGACGAACACCCCGACGGTTACCTTCACGCCAACGAATACAACGGCTCCTACCTTTACGCCGACATTCACGTTTACACCTAGCGCTACTGCAACCCCGGTGGATGGTCAGTTGGATTTGAAGGTCTTCTGTAATACCGACCAGACCGCCACCTTCCTGATCACGAATATTTCCGGAAGCGTCAGTGATGGTACCTATTCGTTGTCAGACCCAGTGAGCACTGGTCCCGTTGATATTCTGCCTGGAGCATCTGTGACCGTGCGTGGTGCTGGCAATGCCACCATGCGAGTTACGTATCGAACCTCATTCCTTTCCTCTGTGACATTGAATGTGACCGGCTCGTGCTCGCGCAGACCGACAGCCACCCCAACCAGTACAGCCACTGCCACCACCCCGACCGCCACCAGTATTCAGCCTGCTGCGTTCAGCATTCAGGGTTCATGCAGTGATGTAAACATTGGAACTGCCACCTTTGTTGTTACCAACACTGGCGGCGATATGACCAAGCCTTACACCTATACCGTCACTGATGCGAGCGGCGCTGTAGTGAATACGGGCACGATTAACTTGCAAGCAGGTCAAAGTACAACGATTACTGTGACAGGAAATTCGACCTCTTACACCCTGGCTTCACAGGACGATTCTTCTTTGACCAAATTGGCGGATATGACTGCGTGTCAGCCTCCAGCGCAAGCACCGATCGTTTTGGCGAGCCTTGATGTCAGCGGGGCTTGTACTGCGAACACCGGCGAAGCTACCTTTGTTGTTACCAATAAGGGTGCCGATATGACAACTCCTTATACCTATGTTGTCATTGATGCTAGTGGAACTCTGGCTACTTCAGGTACGATCAATTTGCTGGCGAATCAGAGCACTACGATCAAGGTCACTGGACAGTCGAATACCTATACGTTCTCAACCTCGAACGACAACACTTTGACCCGAGTAGTCGATATGACTGCCTGTGCGCCAGCTGCTGCGGCTCCTCTTGCACCGCCTGCAAACCTTGAAGTAACCGGCGTTTGTACCGCAAATACCGGTGAAGCCACTTTTGTTGTAACCAATAAAGGTGCAGACATGACAACTCCTTATTCTTATGTTGTCATTGATGCCAATGGCGCCCTGGCGCACTCCGGCACGATCAACCTGCTCGCCAATCAAAGTACTACGATAAAAATTACAGGTGCCTCGAGTTCCTATACCTTCTCGACGCCAAATGATGTCACTCTCACACGAGTTGCGGATATGACCGCCTGTGCGCCTGTGGCTGCAGCTGCTGTAGCCCCTCCGTTGCCCCCGCCTGCAGACCTTGCTATTACTGGTATTTGTACGGCGGTTGCTGGTGAAGCCACTTTTGAGATAAAGAATAACGGCACAGATATGGCAATTCCGTACCCCTATACCATCACCGATGCGACTGGTGCCGTGGTTCAAGCAGGGACAGTATCTCTGTTGGCAGGGCAGAGTATTAAACTCACAGTAAAGGGTGCTTCCTCCGGTTATACCTTTGCCACGCCAAATGATGCCAAATTGACCACCGTGGTGGACATGACTGCTTGTGTTCTCCCGCCTCCGCCGCCTCCCAGCATCTCGGCGAATGGGGTTTGTGTAGAGGCTGATATCGCCACCTTTAGCATCACGAATAACGGTGGTGACATGCCGGCAGCGTACAACTACGTCATCACCGACCAATCCGGAAAAGTGATCCAGAATGGAACCTTCCAGTTAAAGGCTGGAGAAAACCAAAAACTGACGGTAACCGGTAATTATGGTGTGCTGACACTTACTCTCTCTGATCCTTCTGGCACGACAGTGCGCACAGCAATGACCGACTGTGTTGAGCCAGACTTGACCGTTGCACCGGCTGAGCCGAGCATTTGTATCCAATGTTTGATCTTCCATACTTTCCGTGACGAGAACCTTGAAGTCTACCGTCTCGATGGAGTTGAAGGTCAACCTGGCTTCAAGCTTTACAATCTTTCGCAAGATGAAGCCGTGGATAGCCGCCCTAGTCGCGCCCCGAATGATTCCTGGGTTGTCTTCCAGAGTAACCGTGATGGGAATGTTGAACTGTACTATACCGATCTGCTTGGAAGCGGCGAGGCGACCCGTTTGACGGAAACACAGTCGAACAATACAAATCCGATGTATGCACCGGATGCACAGACCGTAGCCTTCCAAAGCGATAGGAACGGTAGCTTCGACCTGTTCACGATCGACCAACAGTCAGGCGAAGAAACGCAGTTGACGAGTGATCCTGCAGACGATGTCAATGCCTTTTACTCACCCGATGTGGAGAAACTGGTCTTCCAAAGTAATCGTAACGGAAATTGGGACCTCTTCGTCTTAAACGTTGAAACCGGTACAGAATTCCAGTTGACGAACTCCACAGCAGATGAAACCTTCCCGGCTTGGTCTTCGAACGGCAAGCAGATCGCTTTCATCTTGGATGAAGGTGGCGTGACTGACCTGTATGTGATCGACTTGGACGGAAGAAACCTGAGACGACTTACCACCGATGGCAAGACCGTCAACGCGGTCTGGTCGCCGGAGGGAGATCGCATCGCTTATCAGTCTGAACGCGATGGAAACCTGGATATCTATAGCTTTGACTTCAGGGATGATAAAGAATATCGTGTGACAGATTATGATGGTCGCGACTCTGGTCCGACTTGGGATTGTGGCGGCAGTAACCTGGCTTTCACTTCCATCCGTGACGGCGACCCGAACATCTTCCAGGTCTACTGGCAGGGCGGTTCGGCAGGCAATATGACCATCGACCCGGCAACGGATAAATGGTCGCAGTGGCGCCCAACAAATGACGTATCCAGTGTAGGCTATTAGCTTTCTCAAAAAAACAGACTCGTCCCGAAACTATGGTTTTGTGGGCGAGTCTGTTTTTGCGTCTGCACGTATTCTTGTTGGAGTCTATGATTAAATCGGGAAAATCATGGTTTGGATGATTATTAGAAATTTGAAAATGCCAATAGAGTCATCCTACCCAATTTTCGTTGCCAGTTGGTATAATCCGCCCGCTTCAAAAACATAAAAAAGGAAAGAAAACTGTATGATCGATGTAAACGAACTTCGTAAAGGCGTCACCTTCGAATTGGACGGCAACCTGTATAAAGTGGTGGACTACAGCCACAACAAGACTGGACGCGGCAATGCCAATATCCGCATCAAAGCGCGCAACCTCATCAGCGGCGCGAACATTGAGCGCACCTTTAATTCAGGTCTGTCTGTGCAGGATGTTAGCCTTGATTTCGCCAATGTTTCCTATCTCTACAATGATGGCGACATGTATTATTTCATGGACAAGGAAACCTTCGAGCAGCCTGCCATTAAGCGCGAATCCCTTGGGGATAGCGCCCAGTTCCTTCAGGAAGGCATGGAAGTTAAATTAACCTTCTATAAAGGCGAAGCCATCGACGTGGAAATGCCCACCTCTGTGGATTTGAAGGTTGTTGAAGCAGAAATGGCGATTCGTGGCGATACCGCCACCGGTGTGACCAAGAAAGTCACCACCGAAACCGGGTTGACTGTACAATGCCCGAACTTCGTCAACGTTGGTGACACCATCCGCGTGGACACACGCACTGGCGAGTACGTTACCCGCGTCTGATCTATGAAGACTCCTGCCGGGCATGAATGCCCGCACTTTTACGGTGATTATTTCCGCGGCAAGAATGTGGAAGAATGCCGTTTGCTAAAGTCGCAAAACCAGGCTTGGTCGCCAGACCTATGCCGAACATGCCCGGTTCCTGTAATTTCGCGCGCGAATTCATGCCAGTTCATGAAGTTGAATATAGTGGTTGCCCGCCCATTGACCGCATTGTTCCAACGCCGTGTTCAAGTGCAGGCATATTGCGAGAAGTCGAAACAAAATGTTTCAGAACCTCAGGTGGGGTGTGGTGAATGCCATGCCCTGCCATTTAAGTTCGAAATAAAAGAAGATTAATCAAAAGGCTCCTAAAAGGAGTCTTTTTTTCCTAATGAAGCTGACACTCCTGCTCGATCTAGATGAAACCTTACTGAACACAAATCAGGATATATTTTTTCCTGCCTACCTTCAGGCATTATCCACCAATTTTGCATCCTTTTTAGATCCAAAACTGGTTATGCGTGCTCTCCTTTCCAGCATAGAAAAAATGAATCAGAATCAAGATGCAACCCGCTCATTGAAAGATGTATTCAGTGATGAATTTTGTCCGATGGTGGGAATGAGCCGGGAAGCACTCGATACTCACATCGATGATTTTTATAGCCGGGTCTTCCCGAGCTTGCGCGGGATCACCTCTCAAATTCCAGAGGTTCAACCTTTCGTGGATTGGGCTGTGGCTCAAGGGTATCGCTTGGTCGTTGCCACTGACCCGTTGTTACCCCGTCCTGCCACCCGGCAGCGCGTGCAGTGGGCGGGTTTGGAACCTGAGCAATTTGAACTTATTTCCACTTTTGAAGATTTTCATTTCCTAAAGAATTATCCCGCTTATTATGCCGAGGTGCTTGGTCGCATCGGCTGGCAGGATGGACCCGTCCTCATGGTGGGGAATGATATGGAACGGGATATCATGTCGGCGAGAAAGCTTGGGCTGGCAACATTTTTTATCGAAACAGAATCCGGCTCAACGTCTGGATCTGAAGCGGGTCCGCGCGGCACATTAGCAGATCTACGCCGATATCTTGAAACCACTGATCTCGCATCCCTAACCCCGTCTCTTAAGGCGAAGGATGCGATCATGACCGTTTTCTCTTCCACACCAGCAGTTCTGGATGGGTTGTTGCGTAATTTAAGTACTGATGACTGGAAACGAAAATTATCTGCCAGCGAGTGGACTCTGACGGAGTTGATTTGCCATTTACGTGATACTGAACGTGAGGTTCATCTTATGCAATTGAAGTTATTCAGCGATAAAGATGAACCTTTTATTCCCCGTCCGGATACCAGCGTGTGGGCAAGTCAGCGAGATTATCTGCATGAGGATGGGCCAACTGCACTGCGGGAGTTTAATGACGCGCGACTTGCCACACTTGAAATTCTATACTCAACCCCTGCCGAAGGATGGGGACGCAAAGCTCGCCATGCCATCTTTGGTCCCACGGATTTTCGTGAAGTAGCCGGTTTTATGGCAGACCACGACCGAATGCATATTCACCAGGCGTGGGCGCTTTTGAAGAAAATGTAAAAATTTCCGCGTGTCCAAACCCTGTTTTTAGTGTTAATTAGGACAAGTTTGCTTGTCCTTTTTTGTTGCAAAAAACCCTTAAGGAGTATCTGTTAGATGAGAAAACGTGTAGTTGTTACTGGGTTGGGTTGTGTAAGCCCGGTAGGGAATAATGTAAAAGATACATGGAGCGCCCTTTTAGCTGGGAAATCTGGTGCGGCTCCTATTACGGCATTTGATGCCAGTGGTCATAAGACAAAGTTTGCAGCGGAAGTGAAAGGCTTTGACCCTGTGGCTTTGTTCGGCACACGCGAGGCACGCAAGATGGACCGCTTCACCCAATTTGCCACTGCTGCCGCACTGGAAGCGCTGGAACAATCAGGCTTGAAAATTGATGATTCGATCCGTGACCGGGTTGGGATTTTGATCGGCTCCGGCATCGGTGGTGTGATCACTACCATTGAACAATATGAAGTGATGAAAGAACGCGGACCGGAACGTGTCAGCCCTTTCCTCATTCCAATGATGATCTCCGATAGCGCGGCAGGGAATCTCGCCATTCGTGTCGGCGCTCGTGGACCTAACATGTCTCTGGCGACAGCCTGCGCCTCCGGCACGAATGGTGTTGGTGAAGCCGCTGAAATGATCCGCCGCGGTGCAGCAGATGTGATGATCGCTGGCGCTTCTGAGGCAGCAATCCATCCGTTGACCATGGCTGGCATGAATGTCATGACGGCGCTCTCCACCCGCAACGATGATCCTGAACGGGCTTCCCGTCCATTCGATAAAGACCGTGAAGGCTTTTTGATGGGGGAAGGTTCGGCGATCCTAATTCTCGAATCTTTGGAACACGCTCAGGCACGCGGCGCAACGATCTTATGCGAATTCTCTGGTTACGGTACTTCGGACGATGCTCATCATATTTCCGCTCCGGCGGAAAATGGTGCGGGCGCTGCCATTTCCATGAGTCTGGCTCTTCAGAATGCCGGTTTAGGTGTGGCAGATATTCAATATATCAATGCGCACGGTACATCCACTCAATTGAACGATAAAAGTGAGACGGCTGCGATCAAGACCGTTTTTGGTGAGCAGGCATATAAGCTTGCCGTGTCTTCAACTAAATCCATGACAGGGCATTTGCTGGGCGCTTCTGGTGCTTTGGAAGCAATGATCTCGACCCTGGCGATCTGTGACCAGATCATACCTCCAACCATAAATTACGAAACCCCAGACCCGGTTTGCGACCTGGATTATGTGCCCAACCAGCCGCGTAAAGCCAACATTACCAATGTCATGTCAAATTCATTTGGGTTTGGCGGGCATAATGCGACTTTGATCGTCAGTCGCTATCAATAAGGAGTAGGAATGCCATACGCGCATATTACAGGCTGGGGTGTTAGTATCCCGGAGCCTGTTCTAACCAATGAAGACATCGCCAAAATGGTGGATACGAATGATGAATGGATCCGTGAACGCACGGGTATTCGTGAACGCCATATCGCGCGTGAAGATCAGTTTACTTCCACTCTGGCAGTAGAAGCCGCAATTAAAGCCTTGCAGGTGGCGAATCTTGCGCCAACTGAACTTGACCTGATCATTGTGACTTCTTCCTCGCCGGAATATATTTTCCCTGCCACTGCCTGTCTCGTGCAGGATCAGATCGGCGCCACCAAAGCGGGTGCATTCGATCTGTTGGCTGCCTGCTCAGGTTTTATTTATGCAACCAATATGGCAGCACAATCGATTCGGAGTGGTTCGATCAAGAATGCGCTTGTGATCGGCTCTGAAACCCTATCACGTTTTACCAACTGGAAAGATCGCAGCACCTGCATTCTGTTCGGCGATGGAGCGGGAGCGTTCGTTTTGCAGGCAAGCGAAAGACCCGGCGGCGTACTTTCAGCCGTCATGCACTCAGATGGTTCCGGAGCAGACTCTTTAACTCTATTGGGTGGTGGTGCGCGGCACCCAGCCACGGAGTTGACCATCCATGAAGGCAAGCATTTTGTTCAGATGGATGGCAAAGCGGTATTCCGTTTTGCCACTCGTGTGATGGGCACAGCCACCAAGGAAGCCCTGGAGCGGGCAGGTATGAAGTTGGAAGAGGTTGATCTGATCATCCCGCATCAAGCGAATTACCGGATCATTGAGACGGCTGCAAAATACTTGAAATTACCGCTTGATAAATTCATGATCAATGTGGATCGTTATGGAAATACTTCAACAGCATCCATTCCAATTGCAACCGTGGAGGCTTTTGAAAAAGGCAGAATAAAAAGTGGAAGCAAGGTGGTGTTCGTAGGTTTTGGGGCAGGGCTTACCTGGGGCGCACTGGTTGCCGAATGGTCTGGACCGATCCCGACCAAGAAGCACGTTCACCCCGAGCAATACCGTTTGTTTGCCCGCCTGCGTTCTTTGGTGCGCAGAGCCCTGCGCTTTATCGAAGGTCTATTCTCCCGCCGCGAACTTTAATCGTGATTTCATCGAATTATGGTACGATTGAAGTGAAATTCAATCAAGGAGTGTACTATGTTAGGTTTACCGCGCGGCACAGAATGGATCGTTATTCTGCTCATTGTTGTTCTCGTATTCGGTCCGGGGCGCATCGGCAAGGTTGCCGGGGAGATCGGAAAAAGCATCAAATCCTTTCGTGATGGGTTAGGCACCAAGGATGATGAAGAAAATGCCAGCACACCCTCGGATGCAGAAAAAAAGAATTAACCAAAAAAACAGACCGTGAGAACGGTCTGTTTTTTTACACTTATTTTACAACTAAATGATGCGGGGATAACTAAACCGGATTAAACTTTTGGATATGAATAAGATATCCCGCCGCGACTTTCTCAAGCTCTCAGGTTTCGCCTCAACATTGACCTTGTTATGGGGGTGCGCGCCTGGAGCAGCTTCCACCGCTGTTTCCCTGCCTACGGTACTTCCAACATCGGAGGGGAATCAATTTCTCTTTAACGCACTTAAGCGGATCGGGTTTGGTCCAACAACCGGAGATGTGGAGGCAATTCAAAAGTCCGGGTTTGAAGCGTATGTTGAGAGGCAACTTGCGTATGACCAAATCGATGATTCGTCGGTCAACAGCCTCATAAGTCAATACAAGACATTAAACATGCCTGTTAATGAATTGGCTGCATTGGCGAAACCATCCCAGCCTGTAACTGAACTAATTCAGGCAACTTTGATGCGAGCCGCTTATTCGCCGCGTCAGTTATATGAACGCATGGTCCATTTTTGGACAGATCACTTTAATATTTATATTTTGAAAAGCCAGGATCGGTTCTTGAAAACTGGTGACGATCGGGATGTGATCCGCCCGAATGCGTTGGGGAATTTCCATACCCTGCTTTCTGCTTCGATGCACAGCCCGGCGATGATGGTATACCTGGATAATGCCTCCAGTACCAAGAATGGACCGAATGAGAACTATGCCCGTGAATTGCTGGAGTTGCACACATTGGGCGTCAATGGCGGATACTCGCAGCAGGATATTATTGAAGTGGCACGTGTATTAACAGGGTGGTCTGTAACGGGTAGGCGTGAAATGGATAATGCGGGTGAATTCATGTTCAAACGCAATTTTCATGATGATGGAGCCAAGCATATCCTCGGCGTGGATTTCCCCGCGGGTGTGGGGATCGAGGAGGGCGAGCAGCTTGCCCGGTTGCTTGCTGACCATCCTTCCACGGCTGGTTTCGTGGCTTACAAACTTGTGCGACATTTTGTATCAGACCTGCCTTCCGAAGCTTTGGTGGCGATTGTGGCGCAGACATTCAGTTCTTCGGGCGGGGATATTCGCGCTGTTTTGCGCACCCTCTTTTTTTCAGAAGAATTCAAAGCATCGTTAGGAACTGGAAAATTAAAGAGACCGGTTGAGTTCGTTACTTCGGCTGTACGTCAGCTGGGTGTCGAAACAAATTATGAACGCCCTACCTACCGATTGCTTCAACTGATGGGGCAGATCCCATTTTTCTGGTCCCCACCGAACGGCTACCCAGATGTCGGCAGCGCGTGGCTGAATTCCAACGACCTGCTCGCTCGCTGGAACTTTGCGTTGTTCATTGCATCCAATTCCGTCCGTGGCTCACAGCTTGATCTTTCGTGGCTGTCTGGGCTGCCCGAATCTGAGATCGTGGATGCGCTTAGTTTACGTTTGTTGGGTTTCACCCTGCCAGATGAACCGCGTTCGAAACTTTTGGATACGGTTATGTCAGTCAGTGATCTTGAACCTGAATATTCAGCTTGTGCTTTGTTATTAGCATCTCCATATTTTCAGTATCGATAGAGGTAATCATGACTTCAACTTTATCCCGCCGTGACTTTTTAAGATCTGCCGCCGCTTTGCCCGCCTGGATGTTTGCCCCTGAAACACCGCGGCAGTTTCGTCCGCGCTTTGCGTTCCTTGCCCCAAAGGGGCAGGAACCCCGAGCCAATGTTCTTGTGTGCATCTTTTTGCGCGGCGGCATGGACGGGCTGAATGCCGTTATTCCACATGGTGACGCTGATTATTACCGCCTGCGCCCAACGCTTGCCATCCCGGAACCAAGCTCTGGCAACGATGAAACCGGTATTGACCTGGATGGCTTTTTTGGCATGCACCCTTCTCTGCGTCCGCTCAAAGATATTTGGGATGATAAAGCCCTGGCATTCATCCATGCGGCTGGTTCACCAGACCCAACCCATTCCCACTTCGATGCCATGGACTACATGGAGCGCGGTACACCTGGCGATAAACAAATGGGCACCGGCTGGCTTGCACGGCATTTGCAAGTCGCCGCCACCGAAAATGGATCACCCTTCCGGGCTGTTGGGTTTGGCGCAATGTTGCCCTCTTCCCTGCGCGGACCGATCCCAGCCATCGCTTTGCAGTCCATTGCAGATTTTCATTTGGGCGGTCGTTACAAAGGCGAGGTGGAGCAATTTCAAAACATCATTTCTTCCATGTATGCCTCAGATTCTACGCTTGGCGAACGGGCAGATTTTACGCTTGATGCAGTTCAGCTTCTGCAAAGTGTGGTGTCTGGTGAGTATCAGCCTGCAAATGGAGCGAAGTATCCGGAGAGTGAATTTGGTCAATCACTTAAACAGGTGGCGCAGCTTATCAAAGCAGAGATCGGCGTGGAGGTTGCTGCTGTTGATCTCGGCGGCTGGGACACACACATTACCCAGGGAACGCTCAAAGGGGATATGCCCGACCTGCTTGCCGACCTAAGCGCAGGGCTTGCGGCTTTCTATCATGATCTTGGAGATACAATGAAGCATGTGACCGTTACAGCCATGTCTGAATTTGGGCGGCGCGCAGCAGAGAACGGCGGCTTTGGCACAGATCACGGTCATGGCAATGTGATGATGACCTTGGGGAAGTCGATCAATGGCGGCAAGGTATATGGCGAGTGGCCCGGCTTGGCTGCCGACAAACTCATCGCCCCTGGCGACCTTGCGATCACAACCGACTTTCGTTCTATGTTGGGCGAGTTGGTTTCCAAGCACCTTAAGAACCCCGCACTTGACCAGGTCTTCCCGAACTTTACCGGCTTCCAGCCCTTGGGCATAGCCAACGATATCGAATAAAAGAGAGCCGCCTTAGGGGCGGCTCTCTTTTATGAATTTAGCTGTTCGATCAAAATTTCAACCTCAGTTGTTGGTTGTTTGCATACAAACCCTTCGCATACATACACAGTCGCTTTGCCATTTATCATGCCGCGCTCTTGTAGAAGGGCGGGGGTATTTTCCTTCGAGGAAGATGGCGAAGCTGCCACCACCACACTTGGACGATATTCTGCGCGAATGGCTTTGAGCAAACCCTGAAAACTTGGGTCTTGCGCTTCTCCCACCGCCGCCACCTGTTTCAACGTCCCTGCGGCTAACTCTGCCGCTGTGAGCCATCTCCCAAACCCAAGCGGATATCGCAATGTGAATTGGGTTACTAATTTCAACGAGTTTTCAGCAAGGTCACGGTATTTACCTTCATCTGTGTATGCGGCAAGTTTGAGCAATGCTTCGCATGCCAGCGCGTTCCCCGAGGGAGTGGCATTGTCTTGCACATCTTTTGGGCGGAAGAGCAGGTTTTCGCCATCCTGGGGGGTATCGAAAAATCCACCTGACGGGTCTGTGAATTTTTCGATCATCTCGTCTGCAAGCTCCCTGGCAGATGAGAACCATTTTTCATTAAAGTCAGTCTGATAAAGTTCCAACAAGCCGAGTATGAGCGCCGCGTAATCTTCGAGAAATACCTCGTTCGTGGTTTTCCCCTCCCGCCAGGCTCTTCGGAGTTGACCGTTCGGGCGCAGGCTGCTCAATAGGAACTCGGCGTTGTGTATTGCCAGGTGTAGATAGGGCTCTGTGTTTTCAAAAACTCGCGCGGCTTCGGCGATGGCGGCGAGCATCAAACCATTCCAGGCAGTTAGAATTTTGTCATCTGTGCCGGGGCGGATGCGTTGGGCGCGTGCTGTGTAAAGCCTGGTGTGAGATCTGGCTAATTTTGCCGGGACAGTTTCAGCGTCAAGTTTGAAGCGGGCGGCGAGGGTGGCATCATCTATGGCGCGCTGTAGAACCGTCTTGCCTTCCCAATTGCCTTTGGGAGTGATCCCATACGCCGCTTCAAAAAAATCGGAATCGTGCTGGAGAACATCGCGAACCTCTTCGAGAGTCCAGATATAAAATTTTCCTTCTTCGCCTTCCGAGTCAGCATCCAGTGATGAATAGAAACCGCCTTGTTCATGGGTCATTTCTTTCGCAATGAATTTGATCGTATCTTCGACAATGCGTTTATAGAAAGGGTCGCGGGTGGCCTGCCAGGCGTGCAGGTAGGTGCGGGTAAGCAGGGCATTATCGTAGAGCATTTTTTCAAAATGCGGCACCCGCCATTGATTGTCTGTGCTGTAACGTGAGAAGCCTCCACCAACTACATCGTACATACCGCCGCGCGCCATGGCGTAAAGATAGTGTTTTATAAGCTTTGCATGTTCGTCTGTTTTGCGGACGTTGGCATGGTGCAGTAGAAACTCAGCTGCCATCGCCTGAGGGAATTTCGGCGCGTCGCCCCAGCCGCCGTATCCCCAGTCGTACGATTCTTGCATGGATCTGGCAATCGCATCAAGATGTGCAGTAGTTAACACTTCGCCGTTTTCAGACTTCGTTTGGGCATTCAAATGTTGAAAGACCTTGCCGCCGGTCTTTTCCACTTCTTCGCGATCGTTTGCCCATGCGTTTGCAAGTCCGGAGAGGACTTCCATGAATGATGGCATGTTATACCTGCGCACTGGCGGGAAGTAGGTGCCTGCGTAGAATGGCTTTAGCTCGGGTGTAAGGAATACGGACATGGGCCAGCCGCCAGAGCCGGTCATGGCGATGGTTGCCTGCATGTAGATGTTATCAAGATCGGGTCGTTCTTCGCGGTCTACTTTGATGTTGATAAAGCGCTCGTTCATGAATGCCGCAGTTTCAGGGTCTTCGAATGATTCGTGAGCCATGACATGGCACCAGTGACAAGCGGCATACCCAATGGATAAAAAGATGGGCTTGTTCTCAGCTTTGGCTATTTTTAATGCTTCTTTGCCCCAAGGGTGCCAATTTACAGGGTTGTGAGCGTGTTGGAGAAGATAGGGGGAGGTTGAATTTGAAAGTTGGTTTGACATAATACCTCTAATGAGTGGATTATAGCGGATGCGGCGCATTTTCAAATCCCTCATTTACGGGTATGATGCTGGCACAAACTAATAAGGACAGGTGTAATAAAAATGAGTGAAGTAGCAAAACCGATCTATATTGTTTCTGGGTTGCCCCGTTCGGGGACGTCCATGATGATGAAAATGCTTGAAGCAGGTGGGTTAAGCCCGCTTACTGATAATATCCGAACAGCGGATGATGATAACCTGCAGGGTTATTATGAATTTGAGCGAGTCAAAGCGATGAAAGAAGGCGATACAGCCTGGGTGGAAGAATCGCAGGGGAAGGTGGTGAAAGTGATCTCGGCGCTGTTGGAGCATTTGCCATCCAGCCATCAATATAAGGTTATTTTCATGGAACGTGAGATGATGGAGATCCTTGCTTCGCAGCGAAAAATGCTGGAGCGCCGTGGTAAACCGGGAAATCCTGCCGAGGATGGCAAGTTTGCCGAGTTATATGGAAAGCATTTGGAGAAAGTGAAAGCCTGGCTCGCAGGTCAACCGAACATAAGCGTGCTTTACATCCGCTACAATGAGATGATCGCTCATCCTGCTGATTATGCCGAAAAAGTGGCGGCATTTCTAGGCGTGCCCATGAATACTCAGGCAATGAGTGACGTGCCGCAAGAGCAATTCTACCGACAACGAAAATAAAAAGAACGGCGAGGTTGCTCTCGCCGTTCTTTTTATAGATAGGGTTCGTTGGATTTTGCCAGTCTGGTCTTTATGATGTTCAACATCTCGGCAGCTGTTTCCGGTTTGACCTGTGATAACTCGTTCAATTCTTGTGGGTCGGCTTCGATATCATACAAATAGAAGCGTTCCTGATCTCCGTCAAGTTCTTCGTACCCAAGGTAATAGATCATTTTATAGTTGTCACGTACGTGCATGATGGACGTCTGGGTGAGAGGATAGGTGGCTTCGTTGAAACGCGCTTGAATGGTAAATGCACCTTTTTTATCTTCAGGAGTGGGTGTCGATGCATAGGGCGGAAGAATGGTCCCTTCAACGGAAGCGGGGATTTCATGCCCTGTCAGGTGCAGGAGGGTT
The DNA here is from genome assembly GCF_016702885.1 of Candidatus Villigracilis vicinus. Taxonomy (NCBI): domain Bacteria; kingdom Bacillati; phylum Chloroflexota; class Anaerolineae; order Anaerolineales; family Candidatus Villigracilaceae; genus Candidatus Villigracilis; species Candidatus Villigracilis vicinus. Next base: position 212,965 of record NZ_JADJDD010000025.1, on the reverse strand, counting down.
GGCATGAGGTCGATGGCGCTGGTGGTGGTATGCACATCCCGCCCGGTCTGAACGCCGGGCTCAAAGATCATCAGCGGTACGCGCACAACGGGTTGATAAAGGGCGCCTGTGGAATGCCCCCAAATTCCGCGTTCGAAGAATTCGCCGTGGTCTGATGTGAAGACCAGCCAGGTATCTTCCAAAATCCCGGCGGCTTCGAGCTTTTCAAACAACCGACCGAACTCATGGTCTACGTTTAAAACAAATTCATCATATTGACTTCGTGCTTTTCGCAGAAACTCAAAGTCTTTTTCTTCTGTGAATGGATCTTCGGGTTTGGCAAGCGGCTTGTACGAATCGGTCGAGAATGTACCCGCAAAGTCCTTGTGTGGTTTGTAGGGCGAGTGCGGCGGAAGAAAGTGGAAATATCCCAGGAAGGGTTTAGGCAATTCAAGTACCCGGTCACCTAGTGTGTCAATTCCCTGGTCAAGAACAAAATAATTATCGTAGTTGATGTGCGGAAGCCCGTATGGATAGAGCTTGGCAATATCCTTCATGCGGTTGGTAGTATATTTTTCGTACAACTGCGAAAGGAAAACCGAATAGGAATATCCATCCGGGCGTTTGATCGCTCTACCCCAACCCAGAGTGGCGATATCTTCATCGTTCTTAAATACTTCACGGATCAGCCCGTCGTTGGATAGGAATAGTTCTTCCAGCGGGACTCGCTCGTTGATGGCTTTTGTGAACTGATAGAACAACGTGTCTACCAGGCTGTTGTGAGAGTAGGCGATGCGGTAATAATCGTTGAAAGCGTGGAAGATGCTTTTGTCTGCATATTCAGGTTTGACCATGCCACCAAAGCGGATGGCGCGATGTGTCCATGGCAGTGAGCCGGTCAAAATGGATGCGGTGCCGGGCGTGGTGAAATTCCCTCCGGCAAAGTGGTTGTGGAAGACCGTTGCGCGTTTGGAAAGCCGGGCAAGGTTGGGTGTGGTCTCGCGGTCATAGCCATACAGTGAAAGGTTATAGGCGCTCATGGCATCGAAGACGATGATCAGGACATTTTTCTTGTTGCCTTGTGCCGTGTTACCGATATGGTTGATGGAGGGCGGAATAACCATGCCAAGCGAGGCTAGCCCAGCCAGTTTTAAAAAGTCACGCCGATTAATTGAGCGATTCATAATGGACCTCAAAAATTACGCACAAGAACGATGACCAGGGCAATGAAATCAAAAAACAGGTACAGGGTCATCAGGAGCGAGAAACGCTCAAACCCATCCAGCACGATTTTTTCCGCCTTTTCAGATCGTAGGATGAAATATGTGGGAAGGATAACTGTCAGCCCGATTAAGAACAACGCGGTTATATACAACGCGATCAAGGGACGACCGGTTCCGGCGAATAAGCTGAGAATTTGCCCGGAAGGTGTGACTGCCCGCAGGAAATAAGTTTGGTTCAAGATAGACCAAAACGAAAGAACGATCACAAATGTGCCCATCAACGCGACACGTTTGTTTTCAATCCATTTGTTGGAGATCAAAAAGCCGAGCAATGCTGCCAGAGCAAAGATCGCAAGGCTTTCCAGGAACGCAAATAATAATCCGTAAGAAACAACCCCAACCGCATCCCATGAATTGGTTCGAGCGGTGATCCAGTCGAAATCCCGCAAAGAGAGAAAGAGTGCCCAAAGATGCAACGGCAGGGCGCAGATCAGAAAGAGTGTCCACAACCCCTGCCGTGAATAATATTTTTTAAAGATAGCCAAGATCTTTTAACCTTTTTTCGATCTCGTCCTGATCTTCATCGCTGTAGGAGGGCGGCGGCGCAGAGGCTTGTGCTTTAAGGTCTTTGCCGATCGTCAAGGCAGGAATATCGCGATAGGAAGGCGAAGGAAAGTTGCCAAGCCCGTCGGTGGAGAAAAGCACACCCGGAACAGCTTTCGCATCGAAACAGTGATCGGCTTCCCAGTGCTCTGTATTCTTTTCAAGTGCTTCGCTGCGCCACTGACCGAGACCTGTTTCAGCAGACCCGCGATAAGGCGGGTGGTAGCCGACAAAGAGGTCGGGACCATAAGCAGCGAGAGGTCCCTGGAATACCTCTGTGCGGATCAATGCAGTTTGAATGACCTGCCCGCCGTCGGGACCTTTCCATTGCAACAGGTCTTCCTTGATCTTGGTAAGGATCTGCATGGCTTCATTTTCGTTGACCATACCGCTACCTTCGCGACCGGCGATATTGAGATAGAGGCTGTTCAAGCCTAAAGCGTAGGCTTGAGTCTGAGACCAGTCTGCCGTTCGAAGGTCGGAAGAGGCGGGGCTGGTCGTTTTCATGTATCCACGATCAACCAGCCATTTATTCAAGTGAACTTTGTAGTCGAAGCGCCCGAATCCGTGATCCGAAATGACTAGCACACGGGTTTTCTTTTTATGGGATGCTTTTTCGATAATTCGTCCCACCAGTTGGTCGAGGCGGATATACCATGATTCAATGACATCCTCACGTCCTTTGAAGAACATATGTTGGACGCGGTCAAGGCTGTCGAACACACAAGCGAGAATGCCTTCGTCGAATGTGCTCAATGCATGGTTAAGGACGCGCTCACGTTCGTCGTCGATCATTTCACACAGTTTGAGGAACTGCCCGTCGTTGATCAAACCTTCGTTGAGAGCGGTTGTGTCTTGAGGCCAGCCAAGTGTGAGAAAGGGACCGTTCTTTTTCCACTGGTCTTGAATAAAACTTTTCGGAGTGGCATAAGGCCAGGGCGAGCCCAGCGGATGGAGCTGCAGCGGCAGGAAATACACCGACAGGGGATTTAGATTTGTAACAATAGCGCGGCTAATGGCTTTGACCGTCATACCAAAGCCGACGGAGAAAGGTAGCTCAACAATATCGCCCCATTCACCTGGTTTCAAAGTAACCTTTTGTTTGGCGATCTTGAGAGACACTGCGCCGCTCTCAACCTCCAACTCAAAATCAATATTGACGGTTCCGTTCTTTTTGGCTGGACCTTCAAGCGAACCTGTAAATCGCGAAGCGCCTTTTTGGGTCAATCCGCGGACTGCGCTTTTTCTTTCTGGATCTTCTTGCAATTTATCTACTGAGAAATATGTTCCCACCCCAAGGCGCCCTAGAATATCAGGGGTGCCGAGACCAGGTATGGTTTGCACAGGGGATGCTTGTTTCGCCGGGAAAGTGGCGGGCCACCACATGGATGTGGCGGGATATCCGTCTTCCACAGCTTGGTCAAAGATGGTATGTGCGGTGTATGGCGGAACGAATTGCAGTCCGAGTAAATTCTTTTGTGTAGGTAACAGCGAAACTTGCAGGCTGTAATTTGCAGGGTTACGATGGACAAAATCGAACATGCCGTGGCCGCCGGGATTCATGCCGGTGGCGATACTTGTCCACGAGACTTCGCTTTGTGGAGGATTCGAAACGCTAAAACGAGAATACCCCCCAGCCTCTACAAGTTTACTTAGGTTGGGGGTTTTTCCTTGTGCGTGTAGTTTTTCAAAAAAAGCGGGGTCGAAGGCGTCAAGACCAATGATCAGTGTGCGCATGAGTTGAAGGGTGATTTATGAATTGGAGTTGTTATCGTCTTTAGGTGTTTCGTCCTGCTGATCTTCCTTGCGCATGGTTCTGCGCCACTTGGCGAAGATCATCTTGATACGCCCAGAGAACATCAATACGGTGCCAGACAAAACGCCAAACATAACCGCGAGAATTTGAAACAACATTCCACCAGAGCCAGGGTCAATATACATTTTTTTCTTTCCTTTTCTACTAATTTATCGTACTGGATTATAACAAACATCCCCGCCTAGGGTTGGGCAGCCTTAATTGCCTCAAACCCGTAGAATTTGCTGCTACAGGCGGTGATCCAATCCCCGGTCATATCGCGGGATTTCATAATGTCCTGTACGCCCAGACCTTTCATGTCAATCACGCTGACTTCTACCCTTTTCTGTTGCTCAAGAACCGCAGTTTGAATGACATGATCCCGTGCGTCCCATAATTCTGCGCGTAGGCGATAGGCAGGCAGTTCTGCATAAACCCGTGTTACAGTTCGGGCTGTGTATACAGCACTGAGGATTACAGCTAGGATGGCTATTGAGTGTAACCAAGTATTATTCCAGCGGGAGTTTAATTCCCTGCCAAGCAACCAGGCGATCCCTGCCAACCCTGCAAGCATGACAAACCGGGCAAGCGATTTCCCACGCGGGTCGGGTGGAGCGCCATAAAACATAACGCTGGGAGCCTGAACTGCAGCTGTGATCAACCATATGGCGATAAGGATCACGAGCACAGGCAAGATGACGTTTCGCAAAACCCCATTTAGTTTTTCTTTAGACGATCCTCCAATCAGGATCGGCAGTGCAAGAAAGACCAATAGGAAAATAAGATGCGGCATTGGCAGGCTGCGAATAGAGTCTGTGATGAAATCAAAGGCAAACCTTAGTGAGAGGAAGATCGTCATGGGCAGGCTTGTACGTTCTGCCGAGATCACTTCAGTGCGAGTTGCGTTTGAGGGGGCTAGAACGAGGATCATCAGGGAAAATAGCAGGGTAACAAAAGCGATGATCGCTGTGGGAAGCGCTTTCTCTGCCCAAACGGACTGTTGTTTTTTTTGCAACCAAAGCTGAACCAAAAACAAAGTCATGCAACTGAGCAAAAAGGTATTCCCGGTTTCGGAAAATCCACCCGCCAGAATTGCTACTGGAATGATGATGTAGTCAATTAGTTTGCTGCGAGTTGCGCGGACGGATTGAGATGTGATCAAGGCAAAGAGGAATATTCCGGAGATGATCGCAAGGCTGTAATGGATGCCCGCTGTCCAATATAAGACTTGGAATCTCTGCGGAGAGATATATAACGTGTAATAAAGCAGGGTAGCCGTTCCTGCCATGATGGCAGTCCTGGAGGCGAAACCAGATATTTTGGCGATATTTGAGAGGGTCCAGTAAAGACCGATGAACCAGCTGGTAATTACCAAAGCGGCAGTAACTTTTGCACCTACTATACCCAAAAGATACAACAAGCCGGAGATCAATGTCAGGGAATAGCGGTTGTTTGCGTATCCCCGCAAGGCTTCGGGTCCTGTCATGAAATATGTTTTGATCGCGCTATCGATGCCAAGGGTTTTGAAGTCAAAGTTGTAACACCAGTCATCGTTCCAAAACCGATTATAAAAACCAATGTAGATCATGAGCCCCAGCCCGATGATCGGCGCAATACTTCCTAAAAAGACAGTCATCTGCCCGATTGAGTTTTTCTTTTCCATTTATTATCCTTCTAGAGTAGTGGATTTATTTTACCCGAATCGAACCTTTACCCATTTCCTGAGAGAGTTGACCAAAAACACCGCTTCCGCTTTCGCCAGATCCTGTTTCTTCAAGACCTTTTCTTTTACCTCGCCTGATGCGACCAGCTCCGCCCGGAACGTGCCAGCCAACAACCCGCATTCCACTGGCGGCGTGAACAATTCGCCGTTCAACTTTACAACCAGATTCCCAATGGTGAACTCGGTCAATTCTTCGTTTTCATTGAAGAGAAGCACATCATCGAACCCTTGGATGCCAGCTTGCTCATAAACGGTTCTCCGTGTTGTTTTATGAAACAAGAATCTATCATTGGAGTTTATGGATTCTTTTGCCAAACATACGTTGAATAATTTTTCACTTGTTTGATAATCCTTCGCTTCACCCGATATTTCTCCGCGAGAATTCATCACAAGCTTTACGCGTCTGGGTGAAATGGCGTTTGCCGTCAACGTGCTCAAGAATTTTTTTATCATTCCTTCCGAGTTCTCTGTAGAAAACCCAAAATATTCTGCAGAGTCCATTATTCTTGCAATATGTCTGTTCAAAAGGAAGTAGCCACTTTCCGGTGTCCAGAGCAGGGTTTCAAAGAGGGAGAATTCATTTTGCGGAGGGTCGGTCAGCACCCGCGCCTTTAACAAGGCTTCGCCGTATTCATCTGCGGAGGTGGAATCCCACACAATACCACCGCCAACGCCGTATTGGGCTGTCTGTTCTTGTTTGTTCACAAGTGCGGTACGGATTGCCACATTGAAACGTGCTTTGCGATTCGGCGCAATATAACCAATACTGCCCGTATATATTCTGCGCGGACTCGTCTCCAATTCCGCGATGATATTCATGGTGCTGACTTTTGGCGCACCGGTGATGGAGGAGCATGGGAAAAGCGCCTCGAAGATTTCGCTTGTCGATGCCTTGGTCTTTGCCCTGACCGTTGATGTCATTTGGAAGAGGGTGGGGTATTTTTCGATGGTGAACAACTCAGGGACATGCACGCTGCCTGTCTCTGCGATCCGCCCAATGTCGTTGCGGATCATGTCCACGATCATCACATTTTCGGCGCGGTTTTTGGTGGATGCGTGTAGCCAATCAGAAATAGCTTTATCTTCAGCTGTAGTACGACCGCGTTTTACCGTCCCTTTCATGGGGCGTCCAGTACTGATCTCTCCATCTAGGTCGAAGAAGAGTTCATGTGAGGCGGAGCAGATTGCCCAATTGCCAATGTCGAGGTATGCGGCATATTTGTTTTGTGAGCGGGCGAGGTTGTTGAATAACTTCAAGGGATTTTCATGGAAGTCTGTGCTGAGGCGCATAGTGAAGTTGACTTGATAGGTCATCCCCTGGGCAATGCGGTCTTTTACGGTTTGAATGGCTGCATTATAGGTTTCTTTATCAGTATCCGGCAGCCAATTTAATGGCGCCAGACTTTCAAAGTCTTCGAAGATTTCGTGCGTCTGTAGAATATGTGGTGCATCATATAAACCAAACCAAAGTAAAGGAAATCCGTGGGATGGGATAACCTGTAGCGACGGGTCGAATGCAGGGGCGGCTTCGTAGCTGATAAAGCCAGCCGCCATCCAGCCATGTTCGTTGACCAGCCTTTCTACTTCTTCCAATCTCTTGCGAACATCTTCCAACTTCTCGGTTAAAATCACGCGATGCGGATTATGGAACTTCCACCAAACATCGTCGTTTTTGAGAATCACGTCACCGTTCAAGTAAACCTCTCATGAATAAATTCGTTGCAATTGTACCGCGATGGCTTCCAGCGTTCTTGATGATGCTTGCCATCTTTGCCATTTCTTCACGTACCAGTAATGAATTGCCGAGTTTTGGCGGCTGGGACTATTTCGTCAAAAAAAGTGCGCATGGGGTCGGTTATGGTTTGTTGGCTCTCTCCTATTTACGGGCATTGCCAAAGCGAAATTATTTTTTGGCATGGTTGCTGGCAGTGTTGTATTCTGCGACAGATGAGTTTCACCAGTCATTTGTGCCGGGGCGCCACGCTGCAGTTACGGATGTTCTAGTGTTCGATAGCTTTGGCGCGATGATCGCACTTTTTATGCATTATCAAATTTGTCATCTTAAGCGTAGCGAAGGATCTTTACGTCAATAATAAGAGACTCTTCGGTCGTGAAGAACACTCCCTTAGAGTGACACACAAAGGAATTTACATGAAAAATAAATTTAATAGACGAGATTTTCTGAAAGCCGCTTCGATCGGGACAGCCTCAGCGCTTGCCCTTGCGTGTGGTGTATTAACCCCGGAAGAGGAGACCAAACTTATGCCAAATCAAAATTCATCCACCAGTGCCGACGTGCTTGTGCTTGGCGCAGGCATAGCAGGGCTTGCTGCCGCGCGTACTTTGACCGATAAGGGCTTAAACGTCATCGTTCTCGAAGCGCGGACTCGTGTCGGTGGGCGCATGTGGACAGATTCGTCGCTGGGGTTGCCGCTCGATCTTGGCGCATCATGGATCCATGGCGTGAGTGGTAATCCGATCACGAAGCTGGCGAAACAGTTTGGGGCAAAAACCATGGCAACGGATGGCGAAAATGGAATCATGTTCCATGCGGATGGCAGTGAAATGTCAGATGCAGAATGGACAGAGATCGAGGCTTTGTTCGAGGAAATTTATGCTGAAGTGGAAATTATGCAGGAAGACACGGATAGCGATATGAGTTTACAAGAGGCATTTAATGAAGTATTGGCAGAGTATGATCTATCAGAAGAAGAACTGCGTGGATTAAATTATTACGCCTACCTTGGAACAGCATTGGAATATGGCGCTGACCCGAAGGATCTGTCGCTTTGGGAATGGGATCAAGATGAAGAATTTGGCGGCGAGGAAGTTATTTTCCCTGGCGGGTACAACCAGATCACGGATGGACTTGCAAAAGGCTTGGATATTCGCTTGGGGACGGTGGTGAACACTGTCCGTTATGGAAGTGATGGGGTTGAGGTGGAAACGTCTGCAGGAAGCTTTGTGGCCGATAAAGCCGTGGTGACGTTTCCGCTTGGGGTGTTGGAAACAGGCTTCTGTTAAAGTTTGAGCCGCAATTACCCGAGTCGAAACAGTCGGCAATTAAGCGTCTTGCAATGGGCGTCCTCAATAAAGTCTATTTGAAATTTCCAGAAACGTTTTGGGATGAGGATATACAGACTATCAGTTATATGGGTGAGGAGCTTGGCGAATGGAGTGACTGGTTGAGTTTTGCGCCGTTCACGGGTGAGCCTGTGTTGATGGCTTTTCATGGTGGCGATAAGGGCTTTGCGCTTGAAGACCTTTCGGATGACGACATCCATAAAGGTGCCATGAATGCGTTGCGCATGATGTTCGGAGATGATATCCCTGAACCTGAAGGGATGTTGGTGACACGTTGGGGCAAAGACCCGTTTGCCTTTGGCGCATATTCGCACATTCCGCCTTTTGCGAGCGGCGCTGATTATGATGCGCTTTTTGAGCCCGTGGACGATGTTTTATTCTTTGCCGGTGAGGCGACCTGGCGTGAGTACCCCAGCACGGTACATGGAGCATATCTTTCAGGCGTGGCTGCTGCTGAAGAGATGTGAGCAGGGTTTCCAGATCTGCCAACTGAAGAAATCAAAAACGGACGAGGTGAAACCTCGTCCGTTTTTAGCTATTAAATAGGTTATTCGAACTCGATATCAATCTCTTCGTCTTCTTTCCAGTCTTCGCTGCGTTCAAATTCAATATCGCCGAATAATACGTCCTGTTTGGCTGTTACACGATAGCGCTTGACCAATTCCAACAGTGCAAGAAAAGTCACCACGATTTCCACACGGGTGGCTTTATCAGTGATGAGTCCGCTAAAGTGCATGCGTTGAATGTTCTTCAAGGTCTTTGTAATGTAATCGATCTTCTCGCGGATGGTTACCTTTGGCGCACTGATGACCGTGGTTAGTGGTTTCTTATCTTTACCCTTTGAGAGCGCAGATTCCGCTGCGGAGATCAGTTTTTCCAAAGTCAGATTCGATAGGTCAAGTTTTGGTTCCACTTTGGGTGGTGGTGCCACGCGCAGGAATGTTCGTAAGTTTAAGGTCTGGCGTTCTTCCATCCATACCGCGATTTCCTTGTAGCGCTTATAAAGCCGTAACTGTTCCACCAGCGCCAGCCCAGGGTCTTCTTCACCGGGTTCGCGTTCGGGCGGGCGCGGCAAAAGTGCCTCTGATTTGATTTGTACCAGCTTCGCCGCAATTACCAAAAACGACGAGATCTCTTCCGGTAATTGGTTTTCCACCATGCGCAAATGTTCGAGATATTGGTCTGTTACAGAACCTAACGAGACCGTTGTAATATCCAGTTCGGCGCGTTCGATCAGGCTCAATAAAAGATCCAGTGGTCCCTCGTAAACAGGGGTCAGAACCTTATATGTGCCGAGTTGATTTCCAAGAATTCCATCCATAGCGGGCGAATTATATCATTGCATCTTCCCGTCACTGCAAGGGGGCTTTGCTCTGGTGCCCTCACAATGGCGGAAATTGAGCGGTTATAATTCAGTTCATGTCCAAGCTAACTCATCTCGATGAACACGGTCGCGCAAAAATGGTGGATGTGAGCGATAAGCCCGATACCTCCCGCACTGCCATCGCCCGCGGTGAAGTCCACATGAAAAAGGAGACATTGGAATTGATCCGTGCCGGGCAGATCAAGAAGGGCGATGTTTTGACGGTGGCTCAAATTGCAGGCATTACCGCCTCAAAACGGACCTCAGACCTGATTCCGTTATGTCATCCTTTGCCACTCTCAAAAGTTGATGTCGACCTTGAGTTGGATGACACGCTCCCAGGTGTTGTCATTACCGCTACTGCCAAGGTCACCGGCAAAACCGGTGTAGAAATGGAAGCGCTGACTGCTGTCTCGGTCGCTGCGCTCACTGTGTATGATATGGCGAAAGCTGCCGAGAAAACCATGCGGATTCAAAATATCCGTCTCGTTGAAAAGCATGGTGGTCAATCGGGAGATATTGTCAACCCGTAATGGCGACTTTGTCCCTTTTATTTTTGGTGAACCCATGAATTATCCCTCCATCAACCTCCAAGAAAAGCTCTCGAAATTTTCCGAGCACTGGTCGCCGAAGATCATTGCTCAAATGAATGACTATCATCTCAAACTTGCCAAAGTTCAGGGAGAATTCGTCTGGCACAGCCATCCCGAAACCGATGAAGTCTTCATTGTCGTGAAGGGTAACCTTGATATTCTCTTTCGTGATGGTAAAGTTTCACTTAATGATGGCGAAATGTTCGTTGTACCCAAAGGGGTGGAGCACAAGCCTGTTGCTGAGCAGGAGTGTCATATTCTGTTGATCGAACCTGCAGGCTTGGTCAACACAGGTACTGCAAAAGATTCCACGCTAACAGCCCCTACTGATGTCTGGATTTAATATGAACCATATCAAACTATTATTTTTTGCAACTATTCGTGATCGTGCCGGGACTAAATCGATGGAGATGGATATTCCAATGGACATGACCATCCTGCAATTGAAGGAAAAGCTTGGCGCTGATCACCCCAATTTGAGAGAGTCGATGAAATCTGTGTTGATCACGATCAACCGTGAGTATGCTTTCGATGAAGCCGTTGTTCCCAGTAATGCTGAAATTGCCTTATTCCCACCCGTCAGCGGTGGATAAGGTGCGTATGCAAGATACCACGCATAATTCATACTAGAACCAAGAGAGTTTTATGACCGAAACATTCCCAACCATTTATTCCATCACCGAATCAGAAATTGATTTAAACGACCTGCTTGCCAGGATCACACTTACCTCCACGGGGGCAGCAGCCATCTTCACCGGTATGGTGCGTGGTGTTACCTCACGTGGCGATGCTCATGAGACGGAATATCTCGAGTACGAGTCGTATGTGCCGATGGCAGAAGCTAAAATGAAACAGGTTGCCGATGAGATCCGTGAGAAGTGGGCTGTTGTGGAAGGTATTGCCATCGTTCAACGCATTGGCAAGTTGTACCCGAAGACCCCAACTGTGTTGATTGCATGCACTGCTGCCCATCGTGATACAGGTGTCTTTGAGGCTGCCCGTTATGGGATTGACCGTCTCAAAGAGATCGTCCCTGTCTGGAAAAAGGAAATCGGTCCTGATGGGCAGGAATGGGTCGAAGGCGATTACATTCCGAAGCCTGGCGAATAATTTGTAAGGGCGGTTCACCCCGCCCTGTTTTGGAAAATCATGTTCCTTCATACCCAACGTCTGCTTCTTAGAAATTTCAACGCCTCTGACTTGGAGGCTTTTTTGGCGTATCGTAATGATCCCGTGGTAGCAAAATATCAAAGTTGGTCACTGCCATATCCGCGCGAGAAAGCGGAGGCTTTGATTCGTGAAATGCAGGACGTCCACGCGCCTAAAGTGGATGATTGGCTGCAGCTAGCCATTGAGCTAAAAGAGACGGGTGAATTGATCGGTGATATTGCTTTCGTCATAAAAGGAGACGATGCCCGACAGGCCATAATTGGTTTCACTATCGCCTCCACTCACCAAAAGAATGGATACATTACCGAAGCCGCAACAGCCTTGCTGGATTATCTATTCGAAGACATGGACATGCACCGCGTCATTGCCGACTGCGATACGGAAAACATAGGCTCATGGAAAACTCTTGAGAAGTTGGGCTTCCGGCGGGAAGCTCACTTTGTAGAAAGCTTGCTTGTGGGGAATGATTATGTAAGTGAATACCACTATGGCTTGCTTCAACGCGAATGGCGTGCGAAAGCGGCGTTTAGAAACTGTTGATGATGCATCTGCCATTGTCACCGTCCATGGGACAGCTTGGAGAGAGAGTTACCGTGGAATCGTCTCAGATGAGTTTTTAGGCAGCCTTTCCATTCAGCGACGGGCAGAGCAGTGGGTGAGCTCAATCTCAGATTGATTAGGCGGTATTAAAATAATAGAATCTGTATATGGCTGGCGGGATCTGAAAATATTTTCGACGTAAACCCCTTTTTGAGAGAGCTGGCAGGCATGGGCGGAAAGCGAAGCGGAGCGTCACGATTTCGTAAATTCTGTGTTCTTACTGTAGTTATATTCACTGAATTCGGAGGAGAAATGCAGGAACGTATCGTCATCACGGGTATGGGCACGGTCAACCCGCTCGGTTTGAATGTTAAAGAGAGTTGGGAAAATGTGATCGGGGGGAGATCGGGGGTGGGTCCCATCACTATTTTCGATTCACATGCGGCGAATTTACAGGTGCATATCGCTGCTGAAGTGAAGAACTTTAAGCCTGAAGAATATATGGACGCTCGTGAAGCACGTCGCCGTGATCGTTTTGAACAGTTTGCTGTGGCGTCTGCCAAAGAAGCTATTTCGAATTCGGGGTTGGAAGTGACTGAAGCCAACTCAGGGCGTATTGGCGTGATCATTTCTTCTGCCATTGGTGGTTTACATTCTCTGCAGGAAGCCACTCTGATCAATTATAAGGAAGGTCCCCGAAAGGTTAGTCCGTTTTTGATTCCCATGTTGATGGCGAATGGTGGTGCAGGTATGACTGCCATTGAATTTGGAATCAAGGGTCCGTGTTTTTCGGTGGCGTCGGCTTGTGCTTCCGGTGCGGATGGAATTGGAACGGCACTGATGATGCTTCGCACGGGGATGATCGATGCTGCGGTGACTGGCGCTGCCGAAACGACGATCACATCCACGGGTGTGGCTGCGTTTGATCGCGTAGGTGCCATGTCTCGTCGTAACGATGGTTATTCGATGACGCCGCAGCCCTTTGATAAGAACCGTGATGGTCTGGTGATGGGGGAAGGTGGTGCTGTGATCGTTCTGGAGCGCGAATCGGATGCGAAGGCGCGTGGCGCGAATATTTTGGCGGAACTTGCCGGGTATGGTGCTACAGCAGATGCATTTCATGTGACGGCTCCGCATGAGCATGGCGCAGGCGGAGCGGCAGCCATGAAGATGGCGCTGGCTTCTGCTAAAGCGAATGTGGATGAAGTCGGTTATATCAACGCCCATGGGACGGGGACATCCCTTAATGATCAGGCGGAGACACGCGCGGTCAAAGCGGCATTTGGTGACCTGGCATATAAGGTTCCGATCTCTTCAACAAAATCAATGACCGGGCATATGATGGGTGCGACGGGTGCATTAGAGATCATTTTCTGTGTGCAGGCGATTCGTGAAGGCATTCTGCCCCCGACCATCCATTACGAAACCCCTGACCCTGAATGTGATCTGGACTATATTCCGAACAAGGCGCGCGAGGCGAAAATCTCTTTAGCGATCAGCAATGCCTTTGGGTTCGGCGGACACAACGCTGTGCTGGCGGTTCGAAAATACAGCTAGAGAATCAACCAATCGAGACCTCTTCCAAGAGGTCTCTTTCTTTATGGAGGCTGTATGATCCTGGCTGTTGATGTTCAATATGTTGATGATGCCGCTTATGCGGCTGGAATTCTATTCTCTAATTGGACTTCCGCTTCGATCCAGAAGATCATTCGCAAGCGCATCGAAAGTGTCCAAGCTTATGAGCCGGGTGCTTTCTACAAGCGTGAGCTGCCCTGTCTCAAGGCTATTCTTTCTGATGTTGATCTTGAATTGGATGTCATTCTTATTGATGGTTATGTTAGCCTGGGTTTCGATGCCAAACCGGGGTTAGGACGTTACCTTTTTGAAGCACTAAATTCCAATGTGCCAGTGATAGGGGTTGCCAAGACGCGTTATTTGAACACACCGTCTGAATGTGAATTGATCAGAGGTATCAGCCGGAAGCCCCTTTATATTACGGCAGCAGGCATCCCCTTGGACGAGGCAAAATCTCTGGTTGGTTCAATGTCTGGGGAGGGCAGGATCCCGGATTTGCTGGCTCAGGTAGACCGGTTGGCTCGGGAATTGGGTGGTTAGAATAACCCGTTTTTTCTTGTGTATTGAGAACATCCATGCTATAATCCGCCCTCGCGTATATTGGAAACCTAATCACAAAGTAAGGAAGACGGAAATGGCAGACCTGATTAAAGCCGTAGAGGCAAAAGACAACGAAAAGATCCCCCAGCTTGCTGCTGGCGATACTGTTAGCGTCCACGTAAAGATCAAGGAAGGCGAACGTGAGCGTATTCAGGAGTTCAAGGGCTTGGTGATCCGCCTGCGAAACAGCGGCAACAACTCCTCGGTGACCGTCCGCCGTATGGCGTCGAACGGCATCGGTGTGGAGCGTACTTTCCTGCTCCGCTCGCCGCGTGTAGACAAGATCGTGGTGGAACGCCACGGCAAAGTCCGCCGCGCTCAGCTGTACTACATGCGTGATCGCACCGGCAAGAGCGCCCGCATCAAGGAAAAGTTCTCCTAGTTTTTCCTTACCAGACTCCGATGAATTTTTCATCGGAGTCTTTTTTTTGTTTAATTTCATCCTGAATATGCTTGTGGTATCCTTGGATTTCTGTATTGTAAATTTCCCCTTTTGGAGGAACCTGTGACCAAACCGTTGATCGGAATTACCACCTTTAACCGTAATAATGATTATGGCAGACCCATGTCGGGTGTGCAACATACTTATATTCGCGCCGTGGTTCAGGCGGGCGGGATACCGATTTTGATCCCGTCTATATTGGAAGAAGAAGACCGGAACGATCTGTATGCTCGCGTACAAGGTGTGTTATTTTCCGGCGGCGGGGATATTTCGATCAAGTATTTTCAGGGAGAAGATCATCCCAAGATCGCAGAGGTGGATGACTCTCGTGATATTACAGAACTCACCTTATTGAAGAAAACTGTGGAAGATGGCAAGCCGTTTCTGGCAATTTGCCGCGGTGTTCAAGTGATGAATGTTGCCCTGGGTGGTACGCTCTACACCCACATTCCCGATCAATTTAACACGACCCTGGAGCATAGTCAGGATGAATTTACAACCATCGCTCATCCGGTCAATATTGATGAGGATTCGCGCCTGGCGGAGATATTCGGTGAGACGCTTTTGAATGTGAATAGTCTGCATCATCAGGGCTTGAAAGACGTCGCTTCTTCCCTGAAGGTGGTTGGTCATGCTCCAGACGGCATGATCGAGGCTGTTGAATTGCCTGACCATCCCTATGCAATGGGCGTGCAATGGCACCCCGAATGGTTGACCGACCAACCTGTAATGCGTCGTTTGTTTAAGTCTTTTGTGGATGCATCTCAAAAATAGAATTCCGAATCATGAATCTGCGTCAACGTTGGATGGAGAGGCTCATTAATTTTTACCCGCCGCTTGTTGGGGCGGGCATTCGTTCCCACACCATTGATGATCGAACCGTTGAAGTTGAAATGAACTTGACCTCCTTCAACAGAAATCTGGTCGGTGTACATTTTGGCGGGTCACTGTATGCCATGTGCGACCCATGGTTTATGTTGATCTTGATGCGTTTGTTGGGCAGTGACTATATTGTTTGGGATAAAGCAGCCAGCATCCAATTTAAGAAGCCAGGGCGCAGCAGAGTGCGAGCGCGGTTCAATATTCCTGTTGAGCGAGTGGAAGAAATTCGCAGAGATGCTGATGCACAAGGCAAGATCGAGCCCGTCTTTTTTGTTGATGTTATCGGCGAAGAAGGCGAAGTCGTTGCCAGTGTTGAAAAGCTCTTGTATGTGCGTAGAAAGAAGCCTATTTAACGGTTATTAATATGAATACAGAACCGATCGGTGTTTTTGATTCCGGCGTAGGCGGGCTTTCCGTTTTACGTGAGATCCGTTCGTTGATGCCAGGGGAGGACATTATTTATTTCGGTGATCAGGGGCATGTCCCTTATGGTCCGCGGGCAATGGGACAGATACAGGACTTTTCCGAAGGGATCGCTCAATTTTTGCTGAAGCAGCGTGCGAAAATAATTGTTGTCGCTTGCAATACTGCATCTGCAGCGGCGTTGACTTATTTGCGGCAAACCTTCCCTGAGGTGCCTTTTGTGGGTATGGAGCCAGCCGTCAAACCGGCGGCGGAGAAGACCCAGACTGGCAAAGTAGGTGTACTGGCTACCCCAGCTACATTTCAGGGGGCATTATATGCTTCTGTGGTGGAACGCTTTGCGAATGGTGTGGAGCTTTTCCAGAACACATGCAATGGATTGGTTCAGCAGATCGAGACCGGAGATTTAAACAGCGAAAAGACGCGTCAAATCCTGCGGAATGCGTTACAACCCATGCTGGAGAATAATATTGACACCGTGGTGTTAGGGTGTACACATTATCCGTTTGTGATCCCGCTGGTTGAAGAGATCGTTGGGGAGAAGGTCAGGGTGATCGACCCCGCTCCTGCAGTGGCGCGGCAGGTCAAACGTCTGCTGGAGACGCGGGGGATGATAAACGAGACTGGCGGCATCCTGCGTTTTGTCACCTCTGGCGAGGCAGCAGCACTTAAGTCCAGTTTAAATATTTTATTGGGGATCAATAGCGAAGTTGAGACGATTATTTGGAAGAACGATTTGGAGATTGTGGCTTGACCACCAGCAAGGTTAGATTTTTGCCCAGTACCCTTAACTCGTCTTCGTCCTTGAATTTCATACCAACCATTGCCATGACAGAACGAGTATAGGCGGGTTTACGTCGAAAGAATTGGACGAGTATTTCACCCGTATCGCCTTCGTTGAGAATTTCTGCCTGGGCAATAAACTTTCGCCTGCCAACTTGTGCGTTAAATAAAGGATTGGCTTGAATATTTTTGAACCAATCTGCATGTGAGCCATAGGCTGCTTCAATGTAGTAGGTATCTGTGGTTGGGTTGTAATCCATCACGTCTACCAGTGTTTCGCGGCGTTTGCCGGTTTTTCTGCCGGTGGTGGCGATCAGCATCCATTGAGCTCCAATGAGCCGTTCCCAGCCGCCGAAGCCCAATTTATGCATAAATAACGGGATCTTGAAGAAATATTTTTGTAGAGGTGTGGGGCGTTTTTCTAGCATGTTATTTTCCAGTTATCAAGACTTTGAAAAAAATTATATCGCAGCGACTTTGCAACTTCCTTCTGTTGTATCAAGTTCGAGAACGAGGTCACTCAGTTCTTTGCACCCTTTGATTTGCATGACGCCCTCTCGATTCTGTTAAGTAAGTTTTACGATGTATTCCGAAAAGTTTTCCAAAATATCCTTGTTCGTGTTTTCCTGTAAAAACAAGGATCTTTCAACAAAGATAATTGTATACCCGCCATGGTAAGGTAAAAAATGCTGCTCTTTAAAAGTCAATACCTCGTGCTCATTAAACGATTTTCCGTAAAAGTCTTTGAATGATCGTACGACCTTGTATTTAATTCCGGGCGTTAGCCCATATGCCGTCCCTTCTAATTCGGGGCGTGGCGGAGTAGGGATGGCATTCTGCGTTTTGTATGCCTCAGCGCGCTGTTCATCCCGTGCCTGTAATGTGCGAAGCAATGCCCATAAGTAGAAGACTGAAAACAATCCAAGCATCATGATGGTCACAGTCCACGAACCAGGCGGATGGTCTAGTGGCTTTAGGGCAAATATCGCAAAAAATGCTGCTGCCAGATATAAAAGGATCGTGAAGATCGGATTGTATTTTGGTCTTTTCATTTTTGCCTACTCATCTGAATAGGTTATGTCCAGATCCTGTTTGCTTACCTGAGTTGAACGTAGGGCTTCAAAGCTTAATTGGCTTGGGTCAAGATCGAATTTTCTGGTGATACGTTCGAATATTGCATGGTAACCAGCTTTTACCATGGCTTCCCAATTCAGAGCCAGTAAGTCTGCTACTTTATGCAGTGCATTAATATCTTCCCCTTCGATCTCAACGAAATTTCCGTACGGCAATTCATCCAACATGATGTGGACCTGATGCAGTTCATAAGTGGTTCGGTATTTTTCGTAGAACACAACCGGAATAAACCCCAGTGCTTCTAGGAAATCCTGTGCCGCCTCAAAGCTGCTGACCGAGAATTCGATCTCCCGGCGGCTAAGGACTCCGCCAGCACGTTCTTCGCTGGGTCCCTTGAATGTGAATTTCGCTTCGGTATCGTTGCGCAGGCGCAGCACTTTGAACTCCCGCCGCAGGTCGCCGTTTGGGTTATCGAAACGCAGGTTGACTTCATGTACCCGTGGCTGAATCAAATGCGCCTTCAACTCGCGAAGGCGCATTTCGATCCGACCCAGATCTTTTACAAAGAGCTTAACTTCGGTTTCTTGTCCGGTCATGGTTAATGCAGGTTTAAAAGGATCTGCTTCTGTTCAACGCTTTCGCCCGCTTTCACCTTGATATGGCTGACAGTGCCATCCCGGGGCGATTTCAGCTCGTTTTGCATCTTCATCGACTCAAGGATTACGAGCACCTGTCCTTTTTTGACTTCCTGTCCTTCATTGACCGGTATGGCAACAACAAGACCCGGCATGGGCGCTTTGAGGTGGAATTCGCCTCCTTCTGCTGCGCCGCCGCCTGCTGCAACTCTCAGTCGTTTTTCACGCTCATCCTCGACCTTTACCTGGAACTGCCGCCCACGCAGCAACACCTGCCAGTCCTCGTCGCCGGGGTACACATACGACTCGTAGGATTTTCCATCCAAAATCAGCGAATAAACGGGCTGCCCGCTGACCGATTCAAAATTAACCTCCAGCAGGCGCCCAGCCACACGTACATGGTGGTCATCCACCACTTCGATCTCGAATTCCTTGCCGTCAATGGTTGTCACATATTTCATGCGTTTGCCTCAATCGTAATTTAACGATGCATTCGTTCCCAGCGACCGACCCACTTCCAGTTGCTGGTATCGCGTTCATTGCCGCGCACGATCTGTGCCGAGCGTTCGGTTTCCTTGTGAGAGACCAGAGTGGCAAGGATGGCGGCGATCTCCGCCTGGGCCTCATCAATTTCAGACGCGGCTTCCATCGAGAAGCGTTCTTCGACAAAGCGGGTATCGAATTGACCGCCCATGAAGCGGTGTGAATCCATCAGGGTTTGGTGGAAGGGGATATTGGTGCGTACCCCTACGATGCGATATTCTTCCAGGGCACGGCGCATGCGTAGAATGGCTTGCGCACGGGTCTCGCCCCACACAATGAGTTTGGCGATCATTGGATCATAGAACGGTGTGATCTCAAAGCCAGGGTAAACGCCTGTGTCCACGCGCACACCCGGACCAGTGGGGATGATGCTGTGGGTAATACGACCCGTGGATGGGATAAAGTTGTTGAAAGGGTCTTCTGCATTCACGCGGCATTCAATGGCGTGACCTTTAAATTGGACCTGCTCTTGAGTGTAGCTGAGCTGGCGTCCGCGTGCGATGCGTAATTGTTCAGCAACGATATCAATACCGGTTACCAATTCGGTTACCGGATGTTCCACCTGAAGGCGGGTATTCATTTCCAGAAAATAGAAGTTACGGTCTTTATCAACCAGGAATTCAATCGTGCCTGCGTTGACGTAGTTCACGGCTTGAGCGGCTTTGACAGCGACATCGCCCATCTGTTTGCGCAATTCTTCGTCGAGGAATGGAGACGGTGCTTCTTCTACAAGTTTTTGGTGGCGGCGTTGAATGGAACATTCTCGTTCACCGAGATGAATGACGTTTCCTTGTTCATCTGCCATGATTTGGAATTCGATATGGCGTGCGCCTTCGATCAATTTTTCAAGATAGACATTGCCGTCGCCAAATGCCGATTCTGCTTCACGCCTCGCCGACGCGAGAAGTGTTGGCATTTCTTCCAAGCTGCGGACTTCTCTCATGCCTTTTCCACCACCACCTGCCGTCGCCTTGATAAGCAGCGGAAATCCAATGGTAGGGGCGATACGCAACAGGTCATCGTTGGTCATATTGCCAACGTCTTCAGTGCCGGGCACAACCGGTACTCCGGCTTTGATAACCGTGGCACGGGCTTTGCCTTTGTCGCCCATGGCAGCAATGGCAGAAGGTTTAGGACCGATAAATGTTATTCCTAATTCAGCGCATTTGGCGGCAAAATCTTCCCGTTCTGCGAGAAATCCGTAGCCGGGGTGAATGGCATCGGCGCCGGAGCGTTTTGCAACATCGAAAATTTTATCGGCACGCAAATACGATTCGCGCGAAGGGGCGGGACCAAGTAAATAGGCTTCATCGGCATAGCGTACATGAAGCGCGTTTCTGTCTGCTTCTGAAAACACGGCAACGGTTTCGAGCCCCAGTTCGCGGCAGGCGCGCAAGATGCGGACGGCAATTTCACCGCGGTTTGCAACTAGTACTTTTTTGAACAACATGGTTGCTCCTCGGTTTATAGTGGAATATTGCCGTGTTTCTTGGCAGGGTTCGCATCGCGCTTGTTGCTGAGCATGGCGAGCGCGTTGATCAGGCGTGGGCGGGTCTCTTTGGGTTCAATGACATCGTCAATGTAACCGCGGGAAGCCGCCACATAAGGGTTGGCAAATTTTTCCTTGTACTCTGCCACCAATTCCGCTTTACGTTTGATGGGGTCTTCTGCCGCTTCGAGCTCACGACGGAAGATGATGCTGACTGCACCATCGGGACCCATGACTGCAATTTCCGAGGTGGGCCAGGCGAGGTTCAGGTCTGAGCGAATGTGCTTGGAAGACATGACGCAGTACGCGCCACCATACGCCTTGCGAGTGATGACGGTTAATTTTGGCACAGTGGCTTCGCAGTAGGCGTAAAGCAATTTTGCACCAGAGCGGATGATGCCGTGATGTTCCTGAAAGGTTCCCGGCAGGAAGCCAGGGACATCTTCAAATGTGATGATCGGAATATTGAAGGCGTCACAGAAACGGACGAACCGGGCGCCTTTTTCACTGGCATCGATATCAAGCACGCCTGCGAGTACTGCTGGTTGGTTGGCGACAATGCCTACAGATTGTCCACCGAGGCGGGCGAAGCCTACCACGATATTGGCGGCGTAGTTTTCGTGGATTTCGAAGAAGTTACCATCATCCACAATATGGCGAATGACCTCTTTGATATCGTACGGTTTATTCGCGTCATCTGGGACGAGGGTGTTGAGCGCTTCTTCCATGCGCAGCGGGTCGTCAGAAGTGGGGACGACGGGAGCATCTTCCATGTTGTTCTGCGGCAGGTAGCTCATCATTTTGCGGATGAGATAAAGCGTATCAGCTTCACTATCTGCGGCAATGTGACAGACGCCGGATTTTTCCGAATGTACGCCTGCTCCGCCGAGTTCTTCCTGGGTTACTTCTTCATGAGTCACGGTCTTGACCACATCCGGACCGGTGACGAACATGTATGAGGTGTTGCGGGTCATGAAGATAAAGTCTGTAAGAGCCGGGGAGTATACTGCACCGCCGGCACAGGGTCCCATAATGGCAGATATCTGTGGGATGACACCGGATGCCATTGTGTTGCGTAGGAAGATGTCTGCGTATCCGCCGAGGGCGACAACGCCTTCCTGAATGCGCGCACCGCCAGAGTCGTTCAAGCCGATGACTGGAGCGCCGTTCTTCATTGCCATGTCCATGATCTTGCAGATCTTTTCGGCATGCACTTCACCAAGGCTGCCACCAAAAACCGTAAAATCCTGTGAATAGACGTACACCAGCCGTCCATCAATGGTGCCCCAGCCGGTGACGACCGAGTCGCCGATGATTTTTTGTTCGTCCAGCCCGAAGTCATGAGTGCGATGGACGACGAATGGGTCCACTTCGCGGAAGGAGCCGCGATCTAATAAAAGATCAAGACGTTCGCGCGCGGTCAGGCGTCCTTTTTTGTGCTGGGCATCGATGCGTGCCTGCCCGCCGCCAAGGCGGGATTGTGCTTTCAGGTTATTCAGTTGCTGGATTTTCGATATCTCGTTCATATGCCTCTCTCGACAGTGATTTCGATGCGAAATAGATTATGACCAAACATGCGAGATTTATGATGATCGCAAATGGTACGTTTGGGCGTGGATTTTGCCAGATCATCCGCTCACTCCAATACCAGATGGTGTAGCCTATTGCCGCCAATGAGAGCAGTTTAATGCTCCAAGGGTTCTTCTTCCAAATACTTGCTGCGATGGTCAACCCAATGATAAACCAAAAGGAACCCATGCCGGCACTGAAGAAGGGCGGCATTTGCACCGAGTATTCATTAAGGATCGACCGCCAGGCTAGGGATGTCCATGCCCGCAGGGCGTTCCACAATGCTAGGATTAACACCAGCATGCCCGCAAGGGTTACTGAAAAGGGACGTTTCATTGTCTAGTACTTCGGCTCTTCCAGTAGATAAAGGAGGTCTTTGCCGCCGTAACTACTGTATTTTTCCAGATACGGTGCAAATTGACCATAGTATGGCGGTAGGGCTAACAGGCGTGGATTTGCGAAAATGACGGTCATGCCACGCTCGCGCAAATAGGGAGCTGCCTGCTGACTTTGCAGGATATGAAAATATTCATAACTGTTTATCAGCCCATCCATATTGACGATCGTACGATCTTTGATGAAGTAGCCGACGTTACCGCCGCCAGTCATGCCGATCACTTCGCCTGGAAAGGTGTTAGCTTCAAGAAAAGCGACCACCTCGAGATACGGACGATCCGCCTCGAAGCGTCCATGCGGCATGGTGTATTCAATAGTCCGCCAGAAATTCTCGGCTGAGCTAATGCCGTAGAAACAGGCAGTAAATATCAGTAGGATGTTGATATAGCGAACACGGCGCAGCGGTTTTAATAACAAGTCGAATAGCAGGCTGAATGCCAACAGAATAAGGATCATCTGACTGGACCAGTACCATTCTTTCGCACCACCATAGGCAGTAGCTGTATATGAGAGCATGTGGACGATACTCGCTGCAAATAACGGGACGATGCCGAGGTTTATAAATGCCTGTGCAGAACGGCGTTTGTTGATTAACACTAGGATGATCCATAACAAGACAAATGCAGCCGAAGTAATATAAAAACGTAGAAACTCAGCATCTTCGCTTGGCAGAATGTAGGGACGAATATAGTCTGACGTCTTCCAAAAGAATTCTGAGTAGGGTTGCCAAGTCTGATAGGCATCTTCACCCAAACCGAAATAAGAATCCCAGCTGGCAACCGGGCGCTCGTAGGCAGTGTCGCCCATGCTGCCCCACCAGCGTTTGATCTGTCCACTGACTGGGCTGGAGGTGCCGAACGTAAAATGATTAAATATCATGTAGAAAAGCAGCAAACCACCAAGGATTCCGTAATATGCGGCGCCTTCTCTCAGCCAATTCTTCCACTGTAATCTGAGTTGTGAGAGTGGGGCTTCTGCTGGGTAACTTCTCTGGGTTGTGAACCAGGCTGAAATTAAGCGTGAAGCGGAAATGAGAATCAGGCTGAAAAGAAAGTCTAGAAGAAATGCCGAGCGGGGGAAGCCTTTTCCTAGTCCTATTTGGACAAGTAAAGTGTAAACTCCAGTAGTAAGGAGTGAACTGACGAGGAGGGCAAGCGATACCTGTCGCAGCATTTGCCATTTGGGCAAGGTATGTGGGTGTTGATACGCACCAAAGAAATACAACGAAAGGCTTTTAATAACCAAAGCGATCATGGTTACTTCGATCCCTGATCCAGCGTAGACGGTGTTATATGAAGAAAAACTTGTTCGCAGAATGACGGAACTGGTCATGGTGATGAATATGATCGCGATATCCAATGGCAGGAAATATCGAATGGGAGTGTTTCGGAAAATGATCCAAATACCGATGATTACTGCAAAGAAGACCAGATCTAACCTGCTGAACATAGCCAGCGCAGAGAAAAAACCCAGCCATGCGATTCGTGAAAGCGGAATCGGATTTGAACGCCATTCGTTTTCAAATTTGGACAGCAGGTAGATGACCAGCACTAGTGAAAATGCTGCAATGGGGGTTTCAAGACCCATTTCATAAACTACCGAGTGGATGTAGCCGTTAAAAGACCAAAAAATCGCAGCGCAAATTGCCACTGCATGCGAGAGATGTGTTTTGACCAACCGATAGAGCATTACTGAAGTTGCGGTGTGGATCACGGTGATGGCCGTAAGCAGCACACGCAAGGGCAGGATCAGATCGTATTTTGCAAGCGCGAAGATCGGGATACAGATCAACATCCACAGTGGATGGTAACCGTTTGTCATGTTGATGCCGTCAAAGGTGCTGCCGTATCCAGCTGCGATGTTTTGAGCAACTTTAAAGTAGTAGTAAGAATCATCTCGTACAAACCAATGATTAGGGAAAACATATGGGTCTGCCGTGGCGGCAAAAAGATGCAGCCCCATCATGACGAGCACTAACAGGACTTCGAAGGGTGCGATTCGTTTAATAAAATTCATTGTCAAGAAATATTCAATGTGATCTTTCCGAAATTTTCACCACGCCACAAACGTTCCTGTGCGATGGCGGCTTCTTGCAGAGGGAAGGTTTTGTCCATGATGGGTTTGAGTTTGCCCGTAAAGACCAGATCCATGACTTCACGAAAATCGGATAGGGTGCTCATGGTAGAACCAAGGATCGAGAGATGCTTGGCGAAAATAAAACGATTGTCGATCTCGAATCTTGGTGAAGCGCTGTTCCCCACGGTTAACAATCTTCCGCCTTTTGCGAGTGCACGCAAGCTGAGGGGGAAGGTAGTGCCAACATTATCAACTACAACATTTACGCCTTGTTTGTTCGTTGCTAAAAAGACCGCTTTCGACCAATCTTCTTCTTTCGAACGATCGATCAGGATGTCTGCGCCAATGGCTTCGGCTTGTTTGAGTTTTTCGGCATTCGAGCCAATGACAACGACCCGGGCACCAAGAAATTTGGCGATCTGAATGGATGCGGAATTCACGCCTCCACCCGCGCCGACAATTGCCACGGTTTCTCCAGCCTGGACGCCCCCGCGCTTTACCATCGAATGCCATGCGGTCTGATAGACCAAGGCAGCCGCGGCGGCTTGGCGCAGGTCGAATCCTGTGGGTACTTTATACAGCTGCCTGGCTGGCATACAAATGTATTCACAATACGTCCCACGAGTGGTTTCACCCAATAGATGCCAGTTCTTACAAAGATTATCGTGCCCGGATTTACAAGCGTCGCATTCACCGCAGCCGAGGTTTGCATTGAGAACCACCTGCTCGCCGATTTGGAATCCGTTCACGCCTTCGCCGAGTGCGACGATCTCCCCTGCGCCGTCTGCACCGGGAATGTGAGGAAGTTCCAGCTTTAAACCGGGCCAGCCATTGCGGACAAATACATCCACTCGGTTAAGGGCTGCAGCTTTCAGGCGAACCAGAACTTCACCCGGTTTTGGGGTTGGTGTTGGGAGTTCCCCGTATTCAAGGACTTCCGGTCCGCCATGTTTATGAAAAAAAATAGTTTTCATCAAAATGATTATTTGACCGAAAATTCAATGATCTCTGATTTTATTGGTGTGAAGCCAAACGCATCCACCAGAGAAAGTTTTTTATTCGTCACTTCGAGGTAACAGCTGTACGTACCTGGGGCAAGTTGTGTGGTGATGGTGCCTTGATTGCGGTCGTTCTGGAAGGAGAATACGTGCGGCGGCAGAGCCTGAAATTGGGCGTCGGTTGGAATAAAATCGGGGTCATGCGTATACACTAACGAATCGATAAAAAGAGCGATGAATCCGTATGGGTCGTCTTTGTATGGACGATTTAGGAATACACTGTAATTTCCGGCAGAAGAATTGAACGGTCCAACCTTTTCCCAAACCCACTGATTGAGTTGGTCGTCCTTGATGTCGCTGAACGTTAGGGTTTGACCGTTAAGTGTGATTTCGGCAGGAGAGTTATCTACGGCGCGTTTGAAATACCGTACCCAGATATACATGCTGCCATCCTGTACTTTTTCAACATCGAAGATCATGGGGGAACTGTCGTAATTGTCCATGATAAAGCCGTCACCATTCCAGTCGGCAGCGAAGGCGGTTTCGAATTGCCAGCCAGCATTGAGCGGCAGATTTTCGGCTTCTATCCAATTCCGATCTGCCTGTAACAGATCACACTGTAAGGCGACTTGATTTACCACGCCTTGGGATAACTCCCATGAAAACGTGTCGCTTGATTTTTGAGTAAAAGTGAGAACTGTACTTATACAGGCAGGGTTTACAAGCGATTTCTCGTCAATATCCATTCGGTCGAAGAAAACGCCCTCGGTCCATTTGGCGTTTGGGTAACACATGTGTAATGCCTGGGTGAGGTTGTTCCTTTTCTGACGATCATTCTCTGTTGATTTATCAAGAAGCACAGAACGATTTATGCGAGGGCTGATGCTTTGCAACGTGGGCAGAACCTCTTCGAGAGGGACGTTTTTGTATGATGATTTGACGTCCTCGATGTCAAGTTTATCCATCATGAAGAGTTCGATCATTTGGTATTCGTTATTCAAGGCTTCATTGGCGCGCGGAACGGATGCAAGAATGATCATGTTGTCGTTGCTTGCAACCTCTCCTGCAAATTCGGCAACTTCGCGGCGCATCTGTCTGTCTGCGAAGTCGAAGACTTCATTGAAATAGATATAGAGGTTAAATACAGGCAGCCAGACCAGTATTGCAACGGAAACAGCTGTAACAAGGGGACGGAATTCATTGCCCAGTGCGCGCAGGCTTTCACGGCTGAAGACATATAAACCAATGGCTGCCAAAATATATGCGGCAGGAAGCCCGGGATAATACACACGCCCGAGTGGCGTATGAGTCGCGATCGGGACGGGGAGGATGAAGAGTAGCAACCAGATTAGAGCCCAGAAAGAGAGGCGGCGGCGGATCATTACAAGCGATGCTGTAAGTCCAAATGTCAGCCAGGGCAGGAGGAAGGCGTTTAATAGAGGTCCGTTGCGGTTATAAAGAAAATCTTCAAACGAACGGGCATACCAGGTGAAGAGTACATCTTGGAAATGTGCCCACAAGGTTGCGATCCCGCTTTCCCAGCCTTTTTCGCTTACGCCGTAATATCCCAACCTGCCTGTCAGGTAGGGGATTAAAAATGGCAAGGTGAGCAGGGCGGGGGTAAGCAGCGCGATCAGGTTTCGAATTGCATCTGCAAGACTGTCATTCTGTCTTCGTGCTTCGACAATGGCAATAATGACCATTATGATACCCAAAGGCAGGACTGTGTCATACGTCAATAAACCGATCGCGAGTGCGATGCCTGCGATGGAGTAAGTTGCCCAGTGTTTCTTTTGTAAAGCCCAGGCAAATAAAGCCAATGTTAGGATGGGCCAGAATTTTACGTGGCTCTCTACATTCGCAAGACGGCTGGCACTGATATCAAACATGGAAGCGCTCAAAAGCCAGGATGCCAGTAATGCGAGCGGCATGGCTGTGATCTGACGCAGGAGCAGGTAAAACGCAAGTGTGCCGAGGACACTAAAGAGTGCCACCTCAAATCGCGCTGCATACAAAGAAGGACCCATGATCTTGTGGAAGATCGTCTGCATGTAAAAGCTGACGGGTAATGAATCGCGGTGATATAGTCCGTTCGAATCGGGCTCGCCGCGCAGACCAAGGGAAACTACTTCAGCCGTCCATTTGGCTTCATCTCCTTCGATCCCATATGGTATTTCAGTAAGCATATACATGCGTCCAAAGGAAGCGAGGGCTATAACTGCAACGACCAATGCAACTTCCCATTGAAATGAGAGTGGACGTGACTCGCTGATGTCTGAACCAAGCACGTTGTGATTTATAAGACTCCAGATCAGCAGCCCTGCACCTGCGATCAAATAAATGGCAATGCCTACCCCGCGTTGGGCGTCATCAGAAACCATCCATTGTGCACCGCCTGCGAGTGCCATCACACCCCATAAAAGACCGGCTTGCACCTTGCGCGGCGAACGGCGGACGGCAGCATAGACCGTCATGGCAAGTGCGAGAAATCCAGTCAGAAGATTGCTTGCGCTTGCCGTTTGGTTATAAAAAAGAAAGAGATGATTTCGCTGCCAATGGACAAAATAAAAGGGACGCCCCGGATTATTTGGAGTGATTGGTACTTCGCCTGTCATTTGAACCGGAGCAGATGCCCAAAGGAAAAGGATCAGCCCGAGGAAGACCGCTGCCAGTGCAACTTCCCAACGATAAGTTGAGATAAAGGTGCGCAATCCCTGGCTGCTCCAATCGATTCTTGGCTTTGCTTCAAGTTCACTTACTAAGGACGCTGCGGCAGGTTCCGGGTCTGTCCATTTATGGCGGCGTGCCATGAACATTAGTGCAAATGCGAATAAGACCGCCGCGGTTGCCGGCACAAAAGACCAGAAGAGGATGTGGTTCGTAGCCAAATTATTTAGATCCTAATTCGATACGTGAGATGACCAGCCTTTGTATTTCACTCGTGCCTTCATAGATCTCTGTGATCTTTGCATCACGGAAATAGCGCTCAACGGGTAATTCTTTGCTGTACCCCATACCGCCATGGATCTGCACAGCCTGGTGGGTTACGAACATGGCTGTCTCTGAAGCGAACAGTTTTGCCATTGAGGCTTCAAGAGAGTATCTGCCATTCGAGCCTTTTGCATTTTCTTTTGCGATCGCAGCATTGTAGATCAACAGACGTGATGCTTCGATACGTGTTTTCATATCCGCGAGTTTGAATCCGGTTCCTTGAAAACTGCCGATCGGTTGACCAAACGCCTCACGTTGACCTGCATACTGCCTTGCCGCTTCGTAGGCGGCTTCGGCAATTCCGAGGGCTTGTGTGGCGATCCCAATCCGACCTGCGTCCAGCACGGTCATTGCGATCTTGAAACCTTCGCCTTCCACACCAAGCAGATTCTCAGCCGGGATACGGCAATTTTCGAAGATCAGTTCACTTGTTGCTGAAGCACGAATGCCAAGCTTTGGTTCTTTTTTTCCGCGGACCAATCCGGGTGTCTTCCCGTCCACAAGGAAGGCGCTTACGCCTTTTTGTTTTTTCTCAGGATCCGTCATCATAAATACAACAAAGTAGTCTGCAACAGGTCCGCTGGTGACCCAGGATTTTCGACCGTTCAAAATGTAGAAATCACCGTCACGAGTGGCGCGACTGCGCATGGTTCCGGCATCGGATCCGCTCTGGGGCTCCGTGAGGGAATAGGCGCCGATGGCTTTGCCAGATGCGATGGGTGCGATGAATTTTTTCTTTTGTTCTTCTGTCCCAAATTTCAAGATACCGTGGCAATACAAAGAATTATTGACCGACATGATCACGCCGTGAGCGGCGTCCACTTTGCAGATCTCTTCAAGCGCCAGTACATATGCGAGTGCATCCATGCCTGCTCCGCCGTACTCTTCGGGGAGTTCAATGCCCATGAAGCCCAATTCGCCCATTTTTTTAATGGTGGCATGTGGGAATTTTTCGTTTTCGTCGAACTCAGTGGTAATTGGCGTGATTTTTTTTTCGGCAAAATCCCGCGCGGCATCACGCAGCATTTTGTGTTCATTTGTAAGCGGGTAAATAGGAAGGTCGGTCACTGATTCCTCCGGTTGAATTGGTATGTGAATTATACCGTGATGCATGCGTAAACTTTCGGCTTGAATTGGCTGCGGGGGAGGGGCAGGACACGGCGGAGAAGGAGGCGTGTGTCGGTATCGGAATTATTTATATTGACGCGGCATCTAAACACGTTATAATGCCCGAACTTCGACAATAGTCACCACAGCGCTTTCCGATTCGGATTCAGATGATAGCGATCGAATTCCGAAAAGGTGGCGATTTATTTTTTGGAGGCTTGTCGATTCGAATCCATTCAACTCACAAAAGGAGAGAGAGAATGAATAAGTTCGCAATTAAGGTAATGTTCGTGCTCGTGTTCGCCAGCCTTGTTCTTTCGGCTTGTGGTGGCGCAGCCGCCAAGCCCGAAGGCGAGGTTGCCATTGTGGCATGGCCTGGGTATATCGAACGTGGTGCAAATGACCCCGCTTACGACTGGGTGACCAGCTTTGAACAGGAAACCGGATGCAAGGTTACTGTGAAAGATGCTGCCACTTCAGACGAAATGGTGTCCTTGATGTCCACTGGTGAATATGACCTTGTGACCGCATCTGGTGACGCCAGTCTTCGCATGGTCTATGGTGAGATCGTTCAGGAGATCGATATCACAAAGATCCCTTCGTACAACACAATTGACGAACGATTGCAGAATGCTCCCTGGCACACTGTGGATGGGAAGCATTACGGCGTCTCTTATCAGTGGGGTCCTAACGTGTTGATGTACAACACTGAAGCCTTTGGCGGAAATGCTCCCACTTCGTGGAGTGTGGTCTTCGAAGAACAAGCCCTGCCCGATGGCGAGTCTAACAAGGACCGCGTCCAGGCGTATTCTGGTCCGATCTACATTGCAGATGCTGCTCTTTACCTGAAGGCGCACAATCCTGAATTGGGCATTACTGACCCGTATGAGTTGAATGAAGCCCAGTTCAATGCGGCGCTCGATCTCCTCCGCACACAGCGTGGCTTTACTCCGAAATATTGGGGCGATTACCTCATTCAGGTTGAAGATTTCAAGAGCGAAGGCTTTGTGGCTTCCTCCTCCTGGCCTCTGCAGGTGAACCTGCTTCAGGCAGACGGCGCACCGATTGCCAGCGTTGTTCCTGAAGAAGGCGCTACCGGCTGGGCAGATACAACCATGATGGCTGCAAATGCACCGCATCCTTCCTGCGCTTATCTGTGGCTGGAACACTCCATCAACCCGAAAGTTCAGGGTGACGTGGCTTCCTGGTTTGGTTCTGCTCCGTCTGTACCTGCAGCTTGTGACGGCGCCAGCGAACTGCTCGGCACCGAAGGTTGTAAAGCCAACGGTTACGATACCTTTGATCAGATCTACTTTTGGAAGACGCCCATCGCCGCCTGCGGCAACGGCAATACCGACTGCGTTACCTATGATCGCTGGACTGAAGAGTTCACCGCCATTGTAGGTCAATAATTTTCTGAGTATGATTATAGGGACACGGCAATTGCCGTGTCCCTATTCCATTTCTGAGGGCAGCTATTTATGAGCGAAACTGCGATCCTATTTAAGAATGTAAGCCGTCATTTTGGGGAAGTCAAAGCGGTTGATAACGTTGAATTGGAGATCAAGGATGGAGAATTTTTCTCAATGCTTGGTCCATCCGGTTCAGGGAAGACCACCTGCCTGCGTATGATCGCCGGGTTCGATCGCCCGACTGCCGGGCAGATCATTCTTTATGGAGATGATGTTTCAAACCTGCCCCCTTATGAAAGACCGGTTAACACTGTTTTTCAGGACTATGCGCTCTTTCCTCATATGAGCATTGAGGAAAATATTGGATATGGACTCATGATCAAAGGCGTATCCAAACCGGAAAGAAAAAAACGCGTGGATGAAATGCTGGAGTTGGTGCAGTTGACAGGGTTTGGTGCCCGGAAACCATCCCAACTCTCCGGCGGACAACGTCAACGCATCGCACTCGCCCGTGCCTTGATCAATCACCCCAAAGTTTTACTTCTCGATGAGCCCCTCGGCGCCTTGGATTTAAAACTCCGCCAGCAAATGCAGGTCGAGTTGAAGAACATTCAGCGTGAAGTTGGTATTACCTTTATCTTTGTGACTCACGATCAAGAGGAAGCGCTGACGATGAGTGATCGCATTGCAGTTTTCAGCCAAGGCAAGATCGAGCAGATCGGATCTCCGGCAGAAGTTTACGAACATCCCTCTACACCATTTGTTGCAGGTTTTGTTGGTACATCAAACCTCGTCTCAGGTGAGACTGCCGAACGGATTACAGGTTCACCCAAACGTTTCTCCGTTCGCCCGGAGAAGATCCATCTCGCTCAAGCTGGGGATAAAGTGGAAAGCGACATGTTCAGCACAGACGGGACTGTGCGTGATGTGGTCTACCTGGGCTTGTATACACGTTATCTCGTGGAAATGAATGGCGGCGGCGACCTGGTGGTTGTGGAGCAAAATCTGAAAACAACCTCCATGGATGTGACCAAAATAAAAGGACAAAGCGTCCGCCTGTTTTGGAAGAAAGATCACGTCAGCTACGTGGGAGGGTAGGATGCTAAAAAGAATCTCCACCTATTTTTACCTGCGCCCGAAGGCTGTCCTTGCCCTCTTTTTAACCCCGCCTCTGCTTTGGTTTCTGGTGGTTTACATTGGTGCTTTGCTCACCTTGCTCGTCAACAGCTTTTTTTATCTCGATGGCTTTACCGGGCAGGTTGTGCGTGAGTTCACATTGGCAACGTATGCCAAATTACTTCTGCCCACCAACCTTCAGATATTCTTTCGCACGACCATTATGGCGATCCTGGTTACGGTTGCAAGTGTTATTATTGCATTTCCCATTTCTTATTACATGGCGCGCTTTGCCTCTCCGCGCTTGAAAACAATTCTTTATCTTGCTGTTACCCTGCCTCTTTGGATCAGTTATGTAGTGCGTGTTTATTCCTGGAAGTTGATCCTGGCGCAGGAGGGCATCATTTCCTGGTTTGCAAGAATTATCCATTTGGATGGACTGCTCGATTGGTATTTAAGTAATGAGGTCGTCGGCGGACCCTCTCTTGCGGTTTCTGCGACAGGCATTTTTCTGGTTTTTCTTTATATCTGGCTTCCTTATATGATCATTCCAATTCAAACTGCATTGGAACGTGTGCCAAAATCTCTGATCGAGGCTTCCAGTGATCTGGGAGCGTCTCCCGCGCAAACATTTCGAACAGTATTGCTGCCTTTATCCTTTCCGGGCGTTGTCGCCGGTTCAATATTCACCTTTTCACTAACACTTGGCGATTTTATTGTGCCGCAACTTTTTGGAACCTCCAGCTTCTACATCGGTAAAGCGGTGCTGACCTATCAAGGTACATCCGGGAATATTCCATTGGCGGCGGCCTTCACCATGGGACCCATCGTCATCATGATTATCTATTTGCTGATCGCACGCAAATTGGGAGCTTTCGATGCCCTCTAAAACTGTCTCTGATTCGAATGCACCCAAAGCCTCTTGGTTGCTGAAGTTAAGTTCTTTGGCGGCGATACTCTTCCTGCATATTCCATTGTGGTTGATCTTCTTATATGCGTTTACCACTGAAGAGTCGGCGTATACTTTTCCTCCCCCAGGGTTGACGTTAAAGTGGATTCCGCAAGCTTTGCAAAATAGTGCCATGCAGGAAGCGTTGGGTCTAACCTTGCGCGTTGCCATCCTTGCCACATTTGTTGCTTTGATCCTTGGCACTCTTGCTGCAGCGGCGGTCTATCGCTTTGATTTTTTCGGCAAAGAAGCAATCTCATTTATGCTGGTTCTACCCCTGGCGCTCCCGGGCATTGTCACTGGCATCGCCATGCGGTCCGCCATCAGCTTACTCAAGATCCCGTTCACATTTTGGACCATTGTTATTGGTCATGCCACCTTCTGTGTTGTGGTGGTTTATAACAATGTGATCGCCCGTTTTCGACGCTCGAGCAATTCCATGATCGAAGCCTCAATGGACCTTGGGGCTAATTCCTTCCAGACATTCTGGCATGTTGTTCTCCCCAACATTGGCACTGCGCTGCTGGCAGGCGCGATATTGGCTTTTTCACTTTCGTTTGACGAAGTGATCGTGACAACCTTTACCGCGGGAAATCAACAAACCCTTCCGATCTGGATCTTTTCGCAAATGCTGAAACCGCGCAATCGTCCCATTACCAATGTGACTGCGATGCTGGTCGTTTTGATCACAGCCCTGCCCATTCTGTACGCACAAAAGATCACCTCTGAAAATTCCGAATCTGAAGGTGGCTCGAAGTAAAAACATACGAATTTGCAATCCGTCCAGAGTGATAACCCTGGACGGATTTTTTTGTATAATACACGCCATGAATAACTCTTATCTCAACCCAAAATGTGAAACCCGCTCAAAGCGCGGCTCCGGCTGTGCTGTTTATGCTCTTCGTCTGATCACCAAAGGGGAATTAGTGTCTCTATGGGGTGGAACAGTGATTACAAAAGACCAGCTTGACCTTGACATGCCGCGCTTTACTGAACGCGTGATACAGATCGACGAAGAACTGTATTTATTAACTTCTGCAGAAAAAGAACCGAATGATTGTTTCAACCACTCTTGTGAGCCAAACCTTGGGTTTATTGGGCAGATCGGGCTGGTGGCAATGCGGGATATTGAAGCGGGTGAAGAATTAACTTTTGATTACGCCATGTCGGATGGGGCGCCGTATGATGAATTTGAATGCGATTGCGGCAACCCTACCTGCCGTCATAAGGTGACAGGGAATGACTGGGCAATGCCGCAACTGTGGAAGAAATACGACGGATACTTCTCATCCTACCTTGCACGCCGTATCGAACAATTGCGGAAATGAAAATTCCCTTCCCTGTAAAGATCTATTTTGCCGCTCTCGTCCTGAGACTGATCCCTGTGCTGTTGACCATGAACCTTGGCATCGGCTTGGATGACATGTTTCAGTACGATATGCTTGCACGCAGCCTTGCTGCAGGGAATGGGTTCCGTTGGTACGCCCAGGACGATCTGAAACTTCTCGAACCCTATGTAGATTTTGACCTCTCCACGGCAACTGGTTACGATCCAAAGTATGGGCTTTACACTTCCTTTCGTGCTCCACTTTATCCCGCCTTCCTTGCTCTGGTCTACTCGATTAGTGGACTTGAATTCTCGCGATTCTTTGCTGCCCGGCTCGCGCAGGTGATCTTGCTCGGCGCACCGCTTGCGCCGTTGACATACCTCACCGCCAGGCAGTTTTTTGGCAACGAAGACGATCTTGCCGAAAAAAGTGCGCGCCTCTCCGCCTGGATCGTGGCTTGTTATCCCATGCTGCTGGTTTATCCGCTTGGGCTGGGTACCGAGAACCTGTTTTTTGTCCTGCTGCTTTGTTCGGTTCTTTTCCTGCTGCGGTCGCTTGAGGATTCGTCTGCACTTAATCTGTTACTTTCTGGATTTTTCCTTGCGCTTACGGCATTAACGCGCTCCGTTATTTTGCCTTTTGTCGGGCTGGCTATCTTGTACTTCCTGTATCTTCATCGATCCAGGGCTTTACTGGTTGCCCTCTCTTTTGCCTTGCTGATCGCACCTTGGGTTGTGCGTAATTCCATATTGCATCATAAATTGACCGGTATTGAAACTTCCATGGGATATAACCTTTATCTTGGCTACCACCCTGACGGAAATGGTTCATTTATTTTCGGACCGTCGCTGGATTTGCTAACCATCATGGATGACTCGGAGCGCGATGCTGTTGGGACACAAAGAGCCTTGGAATTTATCCGCGCTCAGCCAGAACGGGTATTGCCGCTTGCCCTAAATCGCCTTGGCTTTTTCTTCGGTTTGGAAAAGCGGGTGTTGATGTATTTTTATTCCAATAACATCCTTGGTTATATTCCATTGCCCGGGCTTTTATTGACCGCTGCCATCTTGCTTTTGCCTCTGGTGTTTGTAAGTATTTTTGCCGTCTTGGGCGGCGTTGTTCTGAGACATACTCCGCAGTTGGATGTGTTTACCCTCCTGTTAGTCGCTTATGTCGCCCCGCATGTTCTCATTCTTGCGGAAGATCGTTTTCATCTGGCGCTGATTCCAGTTATGGCAATTTGGGCGGCATATGCATTTACCTTGATAAAAGAGCGGGAATATAAAGAAAATACTAATGGCAGGGTATTACTGATTGCCTCTGTGTTGATCTTTTTCTTCCTGCTTAATTGGGGGCTGGAATTAAACCGTGATGCGGATAAAATTTCAGCCATTCTTGGTCCAAACGGAAACCAATCACATTTCTCGTATTGAGTGAACTATGAAATATTTAACCGGCGAAAAAATAAATTTTGATTGGAAGGTCGTCTCGGTCACCATTGTCAGTACTCTCTTGCTGATGGTTGACCATTACCATAAGATATTCGCATATAAATATTGGGACCGCATCCTGCTATACCTGGTCATTCCGTTGTTGATCACCGTTGTCTTTTTCCGCGAAAACCCGCGTGATTACGGTTTTTCCCTCGGTGATTGGAAACTCGGTCTGACGTACACAGTTATCGGCATTTTGCTCATGGCTCCGATCATTTATTATCTTGGGCATGGCGACGAGGTCATGAAAAAATATTACGAGCGATTTTTGCCAGGCTTGCCTTGGACAACGTTCCTTGACCTGTTCGGCTGGGAATTCTTTTTCCGCGGCTGGATTCTGTTTGCATATTCCCGCAAATTTGGTCCGGAAGCCTTGTGGCTGCATGCCGTTCCCTTTGCGCTTGCACACATCGGTAAACCAGAGGTCGAGACACTATCCACCATCTTTGGTGGATTCGCCTTCGGTTGGGTTGCATGGCGTACACGCTCGTTCATCTATCCATTCCTGATCCATTGGTTCATCGGAACATTCATTATCATTGTGGCGGCTGGAGCGATCTAATATGGGAAATTATCAATATCGACCTGCAACTGAAGCAGAGTCAGTTCAGATCAAAGACCTGATCCACGAAGTGGGAATCAATCCCATGGGGTTGGACTGGAAGCGTTTCCTTGTCGCATTGGATGAAGATGGAAGGTTGGTTGGGTGTGGTCAGATCAAACCGCATGGGCAGGATATCCTCGAACTGGCTTCTATTGCTGTTTCCCCCGACCGGCGCGGGCAGGGCATTGCACGCAGGATTATTGAGATCTTGTTGGAGCAAAATCCCCGCCCTTTGTATTTGATGTGCATTGAACATAACGGGCCGATGTATGAGAAATTTGGTTTCAAAGCCGTGGATAATGCCGGAATGCCAAAATATTTTCAGCGCATCAAGAAACTTTTCGATGTTTCCAAGGCGATTCGTAAGATCGATGAGGGTTTGTTGGTCATGAAGTTGGAGTAGAATTCGGGGCATGAAAAATGTGATCTACACACTGGTCGGTGTGATGGCGGGATTTGCATTGGCAGGCATGTTATTGTTTGTGTCACGCGCGCCTGCCGGAGAACCGATCGTATTACAGCCTGCGCCGACAAAAGAACCGATTGCTGTGCATATCATTGGGGCTGTGCCGAGACCCGGCTTGTATGAATTTGCTGAGGGCTCACGTGTACAGGATGCCATTGATGCCGCAGGTGGCTTGCTGACCAGCGCTAATGTTGATTCGGTCAACCTTGCTGCCTTGCTTGAAGATGGGCAGCAATTGGATATTCCATACAAGGCGGGCACAGATTCTTCAAATGAAAATGGCGATGATGCGCTCGTTTTGCCTGGCGCTACTGAAAAACCAGACGCATCAGAAGCCGGGCAGGATCTGGTAAATATCAATACGGCATCTGCTGAAGAGCTGGATAATCTGCCGGGGATCGGTCCAACCATTGCCCAACGGATCGTCGAATACCGTGAGGCGAATGGATCTTTTCAGACAATTGATGACCTGATGAATGTCTCCGGTATTGGTCCGTCAACTTTTGAGAATATAAAGGAATTAATTTCAACCTAATGAGCTTCGATCATTTTTCTGCCATTGCCCCGATCTATGCACGTGTCACTTATTCGAAAAAAGATGCGATGCGCGAGATCGCTTCACTCCCGGTTCAGGGTCGCCTTTTGGATGTGGGCGGCGGTACGGGGCGCGTCGCTGCAGCCATTCGCGAATACGTGGATGAGATCATCATCGCTGACGTTTCTTTTGGGATGTTAGCCCATTCGCCTCGTACTATCTTTCAGCCTGTGTGCGGCGCTTCTGAATCTTTACCCTTCGCTGATAATTTTTTTGAAAGAGTCATCATGGTAGATGCCCTGCATCATGTGATCAATCATACTGATTCGATGCGCGAGATGTACCGGGTGCTGAAGCCCGGCGGCGTGCTTGTTGTTGAAGAGCCCGATATTCGTACATTTGGCGTGAAGCTGATCGCCATCGCTGAGAAGTTGTTGCTCATGCGCAGTCATTTCCTTAAGCCGGATGCCATAATGAAATTGATCGACGCAGGGGAAAAAGAAACCAGATCTGCCGATGGTACAGCTTGGGTGATCGTAAAAAAATAAAAAGGAGGTTTCTTTAGAAACCTCCTTTTTATTTTGAAATTTAGTTAGCCAGCCAATACATGTCTTGAGATTACCAATCGCTGAATTTCGCTTGTCCCTTCGCCGATGGTCATCAGACGTGCATCGCGGTACATGCGCTCCACATTGTATTCACGGCTGTATCCATACCCGCCATGGATCTGAATGGCATCATAGATGACTCGTTCCGCCATTTCGGTCGCGTACAATTTGGCGATCGCTGCTTCCTTGCTGTATGGGCGACCCTGGTCTTTGAGCCAGGCGGCTTTGTAAATATATGTCCGTGCCAGTTCGATCTCCATATCCATATTCGCGATCTTGAATTGGATCGCCTGAAAATCTGCGAGCGATTGATTGAATGCCTTGCGTTCTTTTGCATACAGGACAGCAGCTTCCATTGCGCCGCGTGCCAGACCGATCGATATCGCGCCAATGCTGATGCGACCTGCATCCAGAGTGGACAGGGTTTGCTGCAAGCCTTTGCCTTCGGGTCCGATCAGGTTGCTGAGGGGGACACGTACATTATCGTAAGAAACGCCGTGGGCTGGAGAGCCGCGCAGCCCCATCTTTTTCTCTGCCGGATGAATGGTTAAGCCCTTTGAGTCCGTTGGTACGAGGATCATGCTCAATGATTTTGAGCCGCCTTTCGGGTCGGTACGCACAAGGGTGATGATGTATTCAGCAATGCTCGCATTCGTGTTCCACATTTTCGCGCCATTGATGACCCATTCATCCCCGTCTTTTTCGGCGCGAGTGGTTACGCCGCCCTGAATATCGGAACCAGCCCCAGGTTCGGTGAGTGCCAATGCGCCAAGTTTATTCTTTCCGCTGGCAACAATGGGCAGCCATTTCTTTTTCAATTCATCACTACCGTACAACGCGATCGGAGCGGTTCCCAACCCATTGTGAGCGGTGAATGCGAGTGCCGTCGAGCCGCAACCCCAGCCCAATTCTTCCATGGCAATGGCATTTGAGATCATGTCTACGTTCGAACCGCCGAATTCCTCCGGGATGCTCATACCTGCCAGACCCGCCGGTCCTGCTTTGCGGAAGGCTTCCCAATTGAACTCTTCCTTTTCATCCACTTCGCGCGCCTTGG
Source organism: Candidatus Villigracilis vicinus (assembly GCF_016702885.1). NCBI lineage: Bacteria > Bacillati > Chloroflexota > Anaerolineae > Anaerolineales > Candidatus Villigracilaceae > Candidatus Villigracilis > Candidatus Villigracilis vicinus. Next base: position 173,741 of record NZ_JADJDD010000025.1, on the reverse strand, counting down.
GACGCAATTCCTTTTCTGCGAATTCGTGGACGATCTTCTTCCATGTTTTTTGTTCTTCATTTAGATCGAAATTCATTGTGGCTCCTGAATTTATAGCGTAATAACTTTATCTGCTTTGATTTGCGCTTCGATTATATCGGGCATTCCACCTACAATGCCGACCTGTAACTGATCGGTCAAGTTCATTGCATCCAGACACGTGGAGCAGACGATCAAGCGCACGCCTTTGTTCTCCAATTGTCTTAGTTGCTCAATGACCGGCGACCCGGCGACGACTAATTTTACGCCATCGGTGTAAAAACAGATCGCGGCAGGCAGGTTTGCGTTTTCAAGCAATAGTGAGAAATATTTCTGGGTTAACTTTATGCCCAGTTCGGGATGTTCGGTTTGTCCCATTCCAAATTTTGTGATGAGAAGGATTGTGTTTTTCAAAGTAACTCCTATGTTTCAAAATATTCAAGCAGTTCTTTTGCTTTTTGAATCTTTTCTTTTGGTACGAAGACCTGCACCCGCCCAAGCATGTCCACATTGACGGGGTAGATCGAATGCCCCACTGATTCTTGAAATAACTCAACATCAACTCCGTTCGCCTCGAGGAAACTCTCCAATAAGTCCGCTTGCATGCGGCTGTTTAGTTCGGTCAGTAATTCGTATTTCATCTCGTCCATGCCTGCCTCCAAAATACAATAAAAAGCACCGTCCACAAGATACTGACGATCAATTGACGTGTGCCAATATGCACCGGTTTCCATCCCACGGAGGGATGCGTGATGCCCCAAAGGGTTTCCAGCCATTGTGCCAGAAAAGAGACAAATATAAAGAATGGGACAAGCCCCGACATAACCAGCCCAACGGAAAAGAGTACATTGAAAGATGTGTATGCCAAGGCACGTCTCCCCATCTGCCACCATTCGGTTCGACTCTTCGCCGCGGCTTGTTCTGGCGATAGGTCCCTTTGACTCAGCCGAAGATAAGCATATACGATGCTGGCTGCCGATTGGAGCCAGGCGAATAGCCATAGCCACCAGCCGTTCGGGTCGTAACTCCCGAGCCCGACCCAAAACGCAGCAGGGGCAGCCAATGCCAACACTCCAGTGGCGATTATCTCAACACCTGCTTGTTTGCGCTCGGCGCGTCTGCTTACCAACCAAAGGTGCCATGCAAATACGGGGGCTCCTGGTATGGCAAGGTAGAGAACATACCCATAGCCGTTCAGAATAAGCCCGATTAAGGCGGCAACGGCGAGAATGCCGTAGACCAGTACCCAGAATTGGGCGGCGGGCAGATCCGCAGCGGAGCGTCGTCCGCTCATGGATTTGACGATCACAGTCACGGGTTGGCGTATCAAAAAAGCGGACATCGCCGCAATGACGAGGCAAAGACTGGGCAACTGAAAGGTTCTGCCCGCAAACACGCCTACTAATAATGGGCTGAAGATGAAAACCCATGCGCCGTGGTCTTGCGGCAGGGCGATCTGGCGTTTTAAATAGGATTGCATTTCAACAAGGATAAAGGAAAAAGATTTTGTCCGCAAGGTGACATCCATACTCATTATTCAGAGTGGGTATAATTGAGAAAATTTTTTAGGAGAGATGTTTGTATGGCAAAAAAGAAATTAGCAGGTAAAAAGACCCAACCGGCTCAAACTGACCGGACCGTTCAGATCGTTGCGGTAGTGGTGATCGCGCTCGTTGCAATTTTCTTCCTGGTGCGCTACGTTCCCTGGAGTTCTTTCGGCGCTTCTTCAGAAACTGCCACCGAAAGCGCCGCTTCGAGCGGACCGAAGACCTATGATGCCCCTCCGCCCATGACCATTGATACTGCGAAGAAATATTTTGCAACTGTTGAGATGGAAAAAGGCGGTGAATTTGTGATCGAGCTGTACGCTGATAAGGCGCCTATCACCGTTAATAGTTTTGTGTTCCTTGCGCAGGAAGGCTATTTCAATGGCGTTACTTTTCATCGTGTACTCGATGGCTTTATGGCGCAGGGCGGCGACCCGACCGGCACCGGTATGGGTGGTCCCGGTTATCAGTTCGTGAATGAGAACAGCGATTTGACCTTTGATAAAGATGGTGTGGTCGCAATGGCGAATGCCGGACCCGACACAAATGGCAGTCAGTTCTTCATCACATACGGTCCGCAGGAATTTTTGAACGGCGGTTATACCATTTTTGGGCAGGTTATTGAAGGCATGGATGTGGTCAATGAGATCACCCGCCGTGACCCTGAACAAAACCCGAACTTCACAGGTGATGTAATGAAGTCTGTGACGATCACGGAAGAGTAATAAAAAAAGAGGCAGCCGCTTTTTGAGGAGGCTGCCTCTTTTTTATCCTATTGGAGGATGAGATGAGCGAAAAAACCACTCGCACTGAAATGCACGGCTGTATTGTGTGCGGAAAACTTCACCAACTATTAGTTGTTTATGATACAAATGGGAAGTTGTTCGATCTAAAGGTGATGAGCGCGGATGGTAAACGGGTGGTACATGAGAGCCGCCCGTTGGTTGCATGTGAGCATCATAACGATGAACAAGTGAAAACGGCAGTGGAACGAGTATATGGTACCGAGCCTGAAGAAGAATAGTACAAAGCGGTTGCGCTCTTAGGAGAGACCGTCTGCTGGTGGGGAAGTACATTCGGGAGCGCAGATAAATTAACTTAATGTAAGTATCATATTGTTCACCATCAAAACTGGGATAGAGGCTACAAATTCCCCGGTAACAACAAACCTTCCCCAAGCTCATTCAATTGGGTCAAAAAGCTGTCTAGAGATGGTTGGTTTATCCAGCGTATCGTTTCCCAATCTTCTTTAGTAACAGAACACAAAGCACGCCCCAAATCGGCAGGAAACACCCCCGCTGCTTTTCCCTGGGCGTTCGCGATTGCATCTTGGATACTTATTCCTTTTACACAACAGAAACCCCAAATGTCCGCCAAATCTTTCGGTTCATTGCGATCAAGTAGGGCTGTAATTTTATTTGCGAGAATGTTTTCAGCGTTATCTATTCGTCCAAGGATGGGGTGCTTCTGTGTTTCTCCAACCCGTGCAGGGACATCATTAATCAACTCGATTTTTAGAACGATCTTATCTTCAATATTATTGAAGATAAGATCGTTCTTCCTTTTGAATTACATCACATTTCCACTGAGAGTTTAGAGCCTGCAACAACCTTTCAGTCCATAACCCAAATCGATCATCATCATTGACAAAATAGTCTAAATCATCTGAAAACCGATGTTCAAGATAACCTCGTGACGCGGCGGTTCCACCTGATAAATAGAATTCTGTATCAACTTGAGTGACAACTTTTATCACCCGATCTTGAAAGGGATAGAGAACATCGAAGTAATATGATGAGTTATCCATTTAGAACCTCAGGGTGCTTGACTGGAAGCCAAGTAACAAGAAAATCCAGACCACGAATGCGCCTCTTGGAACGTACTCCTGGGCGCCAGCGAGACCAATTCTCCACAAGTTGTTTAAATCCAATCAAGCGAATGATCTCTTCGTAAGGTGCATAATCCAGAAGGCGACGTGCTGCCCAATCCCTATTCAGTCGTCCCAACACTAATCGTCCTTCAAGAATATCTCTAAACTGTGAATCACTTATGTCGTAGTCCCAAACGTAGGGGGAACGTTTTATGTCGCTCATAGTGAGGTAATTATACACGTATGAATTCACCTTTTTGGCGCTTTAATATAGCGGGTTTGGGTAAATTTGCATTGCTCCCGAACAATATGGGGATTCCACACAGTTAATTTACCTCAGAGCCAGATATTACAGCCCAGCCGATGGGAGGTTCCAGTCACGCGATACGTGGGGTGGGGATTACAACCGGCCAATGTCCCTGAACCGGTGGATGTATGTGGAGGGGAATCCGATTAGTTTTACAGATCCGACAGGTAACGAACCTAAAGGTCCAGGGTCTTGTTTTGATTATGATCCTGTTTCAGGTCATTGCGTTAGTGTAGGAATTCAGCCAGTTTTTGGAGAACCAGACATTCCGCTCTCTCCTGGTCTTCCTGCAAATTTCCCCGACGCTCAGTTAAATCCAATCACTGGATTTATGGGTTTCAATTTATGTGGGCAAGTCGCTCTTTCTATGATTGCTTCCGAAATCACGGGCGGAGAAAATCTCTTACCGACTATTTGGCAAAATACAGGAAGTACACAAAGTCCAACAAGTGGATATGAGTTGTTATATTCCGCTATAAAAACTTTTGGGAATTCGTGGGCAGGAAAGGTATATTATTTTTCTCAAAGCTATTATTTGGATAGCGAGAGATTGCGAAAATTTCGAGTTTCCCTAATAATGGCTGGTGGAATGAGGGAGATTTTATTGGAAATGATTCATGGTCAGGTACAGAATACGGCTCTATTGCCGCAAGTGCTTTAAGGAACAAACTTGCAAGCGGACATCGCTTGTTGGTACTTGCTACTTTAAAAGGGAGCGGTGAGTGGAGACCTCTTGTTACTGGAACAGGAATATTACATTGGGTATTAATTACTGGATTTTCGACAAATTGGGACGAGATGGATGAAAATTCAAATCGAAACTACGTTAGAATAAATAATCCCTATAACAACCGTAAAGAAGTTTATATGTGGAGAGATTTCAAAGCTTCTATCGCCAATAATGGATGGGGACTAGTCGAATTATGGAAAAAGTAAAATATCAGGATCTCAGCATGAATAAAAAAACAGTATTTCTTTTAAGTCTTGTACTGCTTAATGGTTGTGATGGTGATAAGAATATAGTTATTATCCCAACAAAAACAGCGATTCCTGCGGTTTTAACCTCACCTTCTCCTGCATCCACTCTATTAGTAGATAGTTCTTCTTTTGATGCTTCTGGAGAGATATTAGCGAGTAATAATCATGGAATTTACTCTGTTAATGTCAATTCAGAAAAAATAACCGTATTAAGCGAAGATACCTTCCATTTATTCAAGAGTGTTAATGCTAGAAAGAAGGACTTGTTTTATTTACAGACAACTGGTGCCAAAAATGAACCGGAAGATCTATTTATGTTTGATGGTAGTTCTCAGGGAGTTGTAAGATTTACAAATGATAGCTATTGGGATTATGACCTCTCTGCATCTCCTAATGGTATGAGTCTAGCATATGTATCTGACCGTTTTGATCAAACGGGTTTAGAAAATAGACATAAAGTAATACTCTACAGTAGAGAAACTAATAATGAAAATATCCTCTTGGAGGGCAACGATCCTTTCATGATCAAATGGTCTCCTGTCGACAGTAAACTTGCAATTTTGAGTCTTCCGGTTGACGAAAAGACTAACCGCTCTCTTGTAATTTTAGATACAGTCAGCAAAAAAACAATCAATAGTTTTGAAATAAACGATCCATCTGCGTTTAATTGGTCGCCTGATGGACAGTTTTTAGCCATTGGCGGGTTTAGTCCTAATAAAATTGCAATAATAAACGTGGAAACAAGTTCAATTAATTTATTCAGCATTCCCAAGGAACTGATCGGAGGGATAGCGTGGTCTCCAGACGGTAATTCTATCCTTCTCCAAAGCTATACGTCTATCACAAATCAGGGTTCATCCGACTTAGTATTGCTGGACATTAATACTGGAGATATTAAGCTATTATTTAATGGCGAGATGCATCCAGGAAATTACTTGAATAAGTTTATATGGTCTCCGGACGGGAATTACATTGCCTTTATTACTCTAAATGAATATGACAAGATTAACATAATGAATATTTCTACTCTTCAAATCACAAAATTAAATTTCTCGTATTATTTTTTGGAATTATTAGCATGGACCCAATAATGTGTTTGTCATCAAAAAATTAATAATGAAATACTTTTGCTTTTTGTGAATAACATGAATTTTTTACAAGAAATCATGATAATCTCCCCTAAACCCAATCAAAGGAGATTATCATGCACCTCGACCTCATCCCATTTCACGACTGGCTGACCTGCCAGTACCCGAATTCAGTGCAAGGAAACACTATCTTAGTGACCTGGCGCTATTCTTTTCATGGATCGATAAACCACCAGCAGAAATATCCCCACAGAATATAGACCGGTACATTCACCACTGTCTTGAAAAAACGCTCTCCCCTCTCACCATCAACCGCAGGCTTTCCTCCCTGCGGTTGTTTTATTATTTCCTCAGGATCATTCAGGAAGAGGCATTGGATTGTCCCGTCCAAAAGCGTCACTTCCTTCGCAAACCACAATCCCTTCCGCGCGACGCCAGCGAAGAGCAAATTAATACCTTATTCTCTGTTGTTACCTGCAAACGCGATATTGCCATCTTCACCCTCATGCTCGAATGTGGACTACGGGTGGGTGAGGTCCGTGCTCTCTCAGTGGAGGATGTCCTGCTCGAATCTCCTCCCCAAATAAAGATTAATGGCAAGGGAGGCAGGCAACGAATTGCCTATCTCCCTCCACCAGCCCTATCCACACTCACAGATTGGCTCACTAACCGCCCGGTCACGAAAGATCGGGCGGTTTTCATTTCCCAACGTGGCATGCGCCTCTCCGTCAATGGGGTCCAGTTCATCTTGAAGGAATATTGCCAAAAAGCAGGAGTTCAAGTCACCTGTCATCAATTCCGCCATGCTTTCGGAAGGCGCATGGCAGAGGCTTCCATGCCGGTCACCTCCCTGCAAAAACTGCTCGGACATTGCAGTCCACGCACCACACAGCGCTATGTCAATCTCTCCAACCCTGCGCTGCAAGCTGACTATGACCGCGCGATCCAAAAGGCATTGGGTGGTACGGCATGAACGCGCCGGAGTGGGAGACTTGTATCCTTAAATATGTTAATTATCGAGCTCGATCCTGGAGCGAAGCGGATCGTCTCACCCAGACCCACAGCCTGCTTGCCATCTTGATGGCATTTTCCCGCAATTTGAATGTACTACACCTTGCAGACCTCACGCCCAGGGTCTGGTTTGCCTATGTTCAAGAAAGAATCAGGGCATGCATCAAGCCTTCCTCACTGAACACAGAGTTGAAGGTTATTCAGTCTCTGCTTCGGTTTGTAAAAGAAACCGACAACCCTATTTGCGAGACAATGCTGGAAGTCCGCCCATTGAAAACAGGCAAAGGGTTTACCTAAGGATTTGAGCATTAGTCAGGTCAAAACCTTGGTTGATGCTATTCATAAACCAATAGATAGAGCTTGGGTCTTGCTGATGCTTCATTGCGGGTTGCGTACCTGTGAAATCCGCGCCTTGCATTGGGGAGATATTGATCTGCAAAAACGCGTTCTCTATGTTCGAGAATCCAAGGGTTTGCAAAGCCGTGTCGTTTTTCTGAGCCAGCCAGTAAAGGAAGTACTGGAGGAACTCCCGCAAAACCAAGATTTTGTATTCACCTATCGCAACGAGTCTTTAAGCCGTCGCTATTGTCAGAGCAGATTGACGACTCTTGGCAGGCAAGTCGGGTTTCATGTCACGCCCCACCAACTTCGACACACCTGCGCGACGATACTCCTCAATGCGGGAATGTCAGTCCTTGGCGTGCAAAAGTTGTTGGGGCACAAATATGTGGAGACGACTTTGCGATATGCAAGGTTATACGATGTCACAGTTGTGAGAGATTTTTGGAAGGTAAGTGATGTGAAATAAAGAAATTGACTCTAGTCGCTGATGATGTGCTTTCTGACGTTGGAGTGTGGGTATTGAGGTTAAGTAAGTTTTAGGATGTATGGTAATTTCCTGAAAATTTATACGTAGGAAGTTGCCATACATCTTTCAGTTCCAATATTATTTATAATAAATCCCATATCCTGTCCAATTTTGGATATTTAACAATACGCTGGGTTTGGCATTTGACGAATAAAGTAAATTGATCATAGCAAATATATCTTCCATTGGACTAAAAAAAATACCTTTTAAAACCGCCATATCGGGATTGAAAAGAAACTTCAAATCCGAAGTGGTAATATCAATTTCATCACCACTAATAACGAATGCCAATCCCTTATTTGGATAAAACACAGTAGAACGAAAATATCCGTCTTCAACTTTTCCAATATCTAATATTAAAGGCTCTCCAAAGATGGTAATTAAATCATCCAACTTTATTGAATTAGATCGCAAGTCAACCTCGATTCTGGTAACAACTTCGTTCTCTGACGCGTAAACATAAGAGTTGTAACCATCGAGTGATTGCCATCTTATAATTCCACCATCCAAAAGTGTTAAAAATCCTTCTTTTGCCTGTTCTTTCTTCTTAAGAATTTCTATCATATCACCACTTTTTGTAACTCCTGGCATAATATCTAACCAGCAAGGTGGCTCGCAATCTCTTGTACCAACTAAAACAGTTCCTTTAGAATCTTTGCAACCTGTTAGTACCAAAATCAAAGGAAGTGGAATTAGCAATATGCGCAAAATAACTGTTTTAATCTTCATAACTCACCATTGAATATCTAATTGAGATTTATCAATTTACCATAGCTGGGAAGACAGAGGTATTGCTCTTTATTTATAGATAATTGTCCTGTGTCTAAGACAAACTCAATAAATTTCCATCTTTTTTCGCCAGGAACTATGCCAATGTCTGGTCCTGAATAATTTGTGTAAAGTAAAACATATTCTTCTAGTGATTCGGCGAAATCTTCGCGACGATTAGGAGGATAACCTGAACCATAAATTGGTGGGTTCTCTTGTCCAAGGTTGTACCACCAAAGAAAAGTGAATGCCCCAACATATTCCTCGAATTCTTTACTATACTTCCGCTGATTTATACCATCAAGATAATGCCCTAATTCATGCACCAAAACCCCTTCGCCACACAATTTATCAAAGCTGTTATAAAAAACAATGGAGCTGTTTTTTACAAAATAGCGATTCGTTTCTGCACAAGCCTTATTGTCATTAGCCAAAATTCTCTTTAATTTTACGCTAGAGGGATAAAGTGTGCCTAAGTCAACTTTAGATGATTGGTCAAATCTTTCGAGGTCTTTTTGTATATATAATAATTCTTCGTAAGTCCAAAAATTAAATTTACTCAACTCAGACCCTAAATCCACAAAACTATAACGAGATTCAATTTGAAGTAGAAGACCCCAGCATGGGTCTTCATCTGTTCGAGGTTCAGGGCAGAATCCACTTGGATCCGTATGCTTGACAGGATTCCCCTCGACGTACATCCACCGGTTCAGCGACAAGGGACGGTTGTAATCCCCACTCCACGTATCCCGCGACTGGAACCTCCCATCGGCGGGGTTGTAATATCTGGCTCTGAGGTAAATTAACTGTGTGGAATCCCCATATTGTTCTTTTATTATTTACATCTTATATGGATGCCATAAGGTTAAGACCCAATATGCGTTTGGTTGTGGTGAATTGTGAAAAGGCGTGAAATATAAAGAACACCTGATTCTTAAATCAGTTTATAATATGGAATATGTCCACTCTCATCCCTGCACAAAAAGCGATCGGAGTTCTACTTTATGATGCTGAACAACGTGATATCACTACGGCTCGTCGCGCTGCCTTGTTGCGTATCCTTTGGAACGAACGCTTCCTCACACGTTCGCAATTGATCGCGCGAGTTGGGTATCAGCTAGGAAAGAATTGCTTTGGCATATCTGCCTGGGAAGATGCTTTTTACCGGGATATGCGGGTTGTTAAGCAGGCTTTTCTAGCCGCCGGATTAACCTTGGAATACAGCCGGGGCAAAAAACGTTCTGGTTACTATATATGTGAGCAAGATGCTTTATCGCCTGAATTCATGAATATGGTGAAAGCTAGCGCCGCAGAAGTGGACCAACGACAGCTCGACATTTACCGCAGGTTATCCCCTGCTGCACGCTTTCGGCAAGGATGCGCAATCAGCGACACTGCTCGAAACGTTGTGGCGTTTCGTATCCGGAAGGAAAATCCTTCACTGACTGTACAAGAGGCTCATCAGCTAGCTTTACAAAGGGCATATACAAAATGAGTAAAAAGACTCTGGATATTACAAGTTTCCTCAAACTTGTTCTTGAGGCGTTGAAAGCTTCCAAGGTAGAGTACATGATCGGAGGGGCGATTGCGGAATGGGCTTGGGGAGAGCCGAGAGCCACTCAAGATCTGGATGTTGTTATCAATCTACCCATCAAATCCATTGGTAAATTCTCCAAGGAACTTGAAAAGCGAGATATGCTCGTTCCTGCGGACATTATTTTGGATACGATTGCTGAAGATCGAGCGGACATTCCCTTGAATGCGATTCACATGTACAGCGGTCTTAAAGCGGACTTGTATTTGATGCGAGAAGGTGATGCTTTACGTCAGAGCGCTTTCAAACGTCGTATCTTGGTGGATTATGGTTCGCCGATTGGGAAAGTGTTTGTTCACACTCCAGAAGATTTGATCATTTACAAACTGATGTACCTAGGATTGAGTGGGCAACCAAAACATGCTCGAGATATTACAGCAATTCTGAAAGCTAAAAGTGGGAATATCGACCTCCAATATATCGAAAAATGGGTTACCCAGTTAGGGCTTGGGGCAATATGGGACGGGCTAAAAGGCAATATTAGTTAGGGTTTCTTATTCAAAGTGAACAATATGGGGATTCCACACAGTTAATTTACTTCGGAGCAAGATACTATGACTGTTTGGAATTCCCGGAAATCAAAAATAGTTGTTTTTGTTCACTTATGCTATTGAAGCTTCGTGGATGGAAGATGTTTTAGAAGAACAAGATCGCGCCAAGTACGAATTCGCTCACGACACTGATCCAATTCGACTGTTCGCCAGACTTATCGATAAAGATCGAAACCGTCCGCGCCGCGCCAACGAGTAGATAGGCAAACCCGAGCATATGAAATGCAGTCTCGCTGCGGAAAAGAAGGGGATAGGCGCCCAGCGCAACAAAGAACATCCCAAGCACCACACGAATCTCGGTCACGCCACGCCCGCCATTGGGGGTTAGTCCGGTAAACGTCGGCGCTTTGTGGAGCGAAAAGGGCGTAAGCACCCACAAGAATCGTAAAGCCGCATGCAATGTATTGCAAGATCGAGAGGATCATAACTTTGTCCTTGAATGAGTTTATTTGCGGTCGTAAAAGATCAAAAGAGTACTGCCGTACTTTCTTTCTTCACTTTCCACCAGATTTCTAACTTCAACTTCTTCATACTCCCGTGGATCGATCTGCACAATGACCGTGCCATCATCGCTCAACCATTCGCTATTGTCGTCGATCAATTTCAAGGCTTCCACCCACATTTTTTTGTACTGTGGCGGAGCAATATAAACATATTCAAAACGCTTGTCTGGTGTGCCGGATAACATACTAAAGGCATCGCCGCGTTTGATCTCCGCCTGCTCAATGAATTTGCAGTGCTCCAGGTTTTCCTTGATCGTTTCGATCGGCGCACGGTTCAGGTCGGTGAACTTCACAAAAGCAGCGCCGCGACTGAGTGCCTCAATGCCAATTGCACCAGTCCCAGCGAAGAGATCCCACCAGTTCGAATCGATCACATCGCCTGCCAGAATATTGAACAGCGATTCCTTTACACGATCCATAACAGGGCGGGTTGTATCCCCGGGAACGGACTTTAACTTCCTGCCTCTTGCAGTCCCTGCGATCACTCGAAGACTCATTCCACGCTCTTTCGTACCGCCATGATGTTTTCATGGGCAGATTGATAATAAACTACACAGCCGGTACCGAGGATGAATTTTTTCCCCTTCGTCTGCTGAATGGCGTCCGCCGCCTCTTTCTTAACTTGTTCTGGATCGCCCGAGTAAAGCGTATCCTGCCGGATACCTCCGCACAATACGCCGCGGTGTACACTCTGCGCTTCAGAAAGGGACGGATATGTTTCGCGGTCGTGCCAGTTGACAATGTGAACGTTTAGCAGCCGCAACAGGGAAAAATAAACATCCTTGCCGTGCAGGTGGAGCAGGTTGCACCAAAATCCTTCAGCGGCTTTCAATGATTCCTGATCGTAGGGCAGGCACAATTTTTTATATTCATCCAATTCAAGCATGTGACCCTGGGCATGTTGCACTGCATAAAAAATACCGTCTGCGCCGGAGTCCTGAACAGCTTCTATAAATTTGACTGTGGTCTTGGTGATGGTTTCCAACCCCTTCATCACCGCTTCCGGATGTTTTTTTATATGTTCTAAAAGCAGGTCATTCCCAGCTAAATTCTTTGCCTGCGAAATGGGGTTAAAGATGGTCTGCAAGACCGGGGTGTCTGCACCGATGCCATCGCGTACAAGTTTTAAGCATTTCAACTGGGCAGCGAGGTGCGGAGCAGTGGGGTCAAGCGGTTTGAGCGTTTCCCAGTCTTGTGGTTTTTGAATGACTCGTTTGGTGTAAGCCCGCGAGCCTTCGGGGTTATTCTGCCATTCATCCTCAACGCCCCAATCTTTGACGGCAAAAGAGGAAGCGGGTGTCACTTTGACGATGTCGAAGTCATAGGCTTGTTGGAATTTCAGTGTGGCAGCGGCGAGAGTTTCAGGGTTCTGATCCTCTTCGGGGAAGTGCCGCCATAATGCGACCGGTGTCCGGTCTGTCATTTCGCCGTTGATACAGGCTTTGATCCGTTCTCGGTGGGTGGTGGTCATATATTCTTACAACTCGCTTTCCAGGCGATGCCTGTGATAGATCCCTTCGCGGAAGGTTTTGATGATTCTAAACCCATTTGCCTGCGTCGCTTTCAAGCTGGCGATATTCCATGTTTCAACGCTGGCGTAGATTTTTTTATACCCCTGTTTACGTCCTTCGTCCATGAGGGCTTTTTGCAGGGAACGCCCCAACCCGCGCCCGCGGAATGTTGGGTCAACAGTGAAGTATACGCATTCAATGGTGTTCGGTTCATACATTTGCCCGCGAATGGTAATGCTGGAGATTGCCATTTGCAGGAAAGCCGCCGGGCGGGTGAAAATAACCTTGATAATATTTTGGATGAACCAGCCCTTATCTTCGGTCAATTTGGATGTGAGGGCAGAAGGCTCCGGAGAGGCGAGGCTGAAGCCCATGATCTCGCCAGTGCCATCGTCTTGTGCGTAAAAACCAAATGCGCGATCGTCCTTGATAGCGCCCTCGAAATACCGCAGAACAAAAGGATACCCAAGTTTTGAAAGCAAACCCGCATCTCCCAAATGGATCTCGGCAATGCGCGGGAGCAGGCTGGCGGGAATGGTTTTGAGGGAATGGAGAGTATGAGGCATAAAAATAGATCAGACCAACCCGCGGATGATGTATGGTCCAAGCGGGCGAATGATGAAGGCAGGCATGAGTTTCCAGGCTGCAATGGCAAATTGGAATTTGGGATTCTTTTGATTTAGTGAAGGCAATTCCTGCTCCGGAGCGAGCCAGAACCAATAGGCGAGCGGCTTCTTCTCTGGTGCCCATTTGGATTTGAACACATCATTGCCAGAACCGATCAGGCTGCGTCCGAGGTCGAAAGTGGTGCAGCCCTTTTGCATGGCGCGTTCAATGACCATCCAATAAAGATATTCACCCGCATAGGCAGAACGGGCGTAGCGTAAAACATTGGCATGCAGGTTGAAGATGGTTTTTCCTTGGTAAATGAATACACCGCCGCCGGTGATCTTGCCTTTTGCATCATACGTCACGGCAAATTCAAGCGTATTGCCGAGATACTCTGCCATCTTGCGAAGATAGGTTTTAGAGTGATACGGCGAGCCAAGCTCATGCATCGAAAGGGCAAGCGCATCATAGGCATCATCAAGCAGGTCAAGATGACCGAAGCGGATCGAGAACCCTTTTTTCATTGATTTGCGGACGTGGTTGCGGTGATCTGAGGAGAAGCGTTTGAGCAGATCGTCTGGAGTGGCAGCGAGGTCGATCAGGTAGGTGGAGTAAACCGGGTGTTCAACCCAGCCTTCGGCGAGGGGTGAAGCGATATCGTCGAAGCGCAGGGAAACGTATTCAGCTTTGATTTCTTCCGCGAGGCGGCGGGCTTCATTCAACAAAAGGTCACGGACGGCTTGATCCTCGAAGGTGAATCCTCCATAATTTCCGAACGGGGCAGTGGCGAGATAATGCCCAAAGACCGGATGCTTGACTTCCAACAATGAAAGCGCACCCAGCGGGCGGTCTCCCTCCAGCACTGCAAAACGATGGACGGGATGACCATAAACATCGTTGATGAAGTTCATCCACGAGTCGAGTCCGATGTAGCTGAGTTTCGGCTCAAGCGAGGGGTAGTCGAGAGAATTGACGCGTTGAATTTTCATGATAGCTCTTTGATGTAGTCCTGCATGCTGGAGGTGGGGAAATTCCTAAGCAGGTCTTTGAGGAAGTTGACTTTGTGAAAAGTAAATGGAAGCAAAGATGGGTCGCGGAGCAGGTCGTTTGCAAACCGCGCATACCAGCGTGATGGTCTGACGAGTTCGTAGGGATGTAAAAAGATGACCGGGCTTTTGCCCGCCTTGAATTCTTGTTCGATGATCTTGTAAACGATCGGGCGGAACAGTCCGCTCATAAAACTGGAGCCGTAGGGGAATTCGCCGCCACGGATAAGTTTGAGATTCATATTACGCGGCGCGTTGAATTCGTCGGGCATACTGAGGAGTGGCAATGTGCTGGCAGGGATCTCCCAAATACTGCCTTTTTTTATAGTGACGCCGGTCGGTGCGTATTGGGATGAACTGTATGTGAAGTTATGTTTCGCCAGCAGAGGGTAGACCTCTTCGACGGTGGTGATCATGGGGGCACGGTAACCGCGGACATTATATTTTTTTATCCACTCAGCAGAGGCATTCAGGTCTTTTTCGATCTCGTGGATATTGTTCAATCTGCGATGAACATGGCAGTGAAAGCCGACTTCATGACCGGCTTTGCTGATCTTTTCAGGAAGTTCAGGGTACCACCCCGCCATTTCGCCCACGAGATAAAATGTGATCTTGGAATTTCCCAACATTTCAAGGATGGGGTCAATCGCCCGGCGCGAATATTCTTCGTCCATTTGAAAGCGCGTTTCCGGCGGCAGAAAATCATACCTGCGGGAAAGTGCGAACCAGGATTCATAGTCGATCGTGAGGAGTAATCGCGGAGAGGGGGTCATGGCGCGGGGATTATAGCAGGGTTAGGGGACTTGCTTGATGAGACAGAACACGTTACCTTGACGGGAGATCTCGATCAGCGCTGGATCATTTTTGAGGAAATTTAATTGTTCGTTCGCTCGAGTATTGACGAGATAGTAGTCGCCGGTTTGTACGTTTTTTTCTTCGCTGCGAAAATCACGGATGGTGATATTTGGGCTGGCATAGTAGGCTGCAATATACGGCTCGCGGCGGACGAATAACTGGGCGTTTTGCGGCGCGACCTGTTCGAACTTCAATACTGCTTCGCGGTAGCATGTCAGCCAATAATCGGTTTCGTAGTTACCGTTCACTGCACTTGCCAGGTTGTTGTAATACGTATATTCGTATGGATGCAGGGAAATATTCGCGTAAACTCCAGGCAGGAGCAGCAGCGCCGAAAACACAGCAACCATCCATTTGGTTTTTAGCCAGCCAAAAATGTGATCTGTGGCGATGCCTGCAAAGATAAAGATAGGCGGCAAAATGAAAAGGAAGTGTCGATAGTTATCTGATAAGGGCGGCTGGCTAAGTACAACATAAAACAATGGAATCACGAACCACAATAAGATCAGGATCAGCGCATGCCAGTCTTTTCGCTTCCAGACCAGAATAAGGACGCCGATAAAAAACAGCGGCAGGACAGGTTCGGTCAATGTAAGGATAAGCAGTTTAGGCAGGTAATTTTGAGGCAGATCGTAGGCGCGATAAAGCTCGCCGCTAAAGAGCACTTGAATGGACGCTGGGTGTTCACTGGCAAGTTGCAGCACTTGCCGGAATTGATGGAGCGGGTCGATCCAGAGATAGGGCCAGGCGAGCACCATGGATAGCAATGCGAGCACGCCGAACAAAGTTAGTGCAATGAAATTCGTGCGTGAGAAAAGTTTGGCTTTGAGAATTAATATCGCATAGAGTATGGCAAGGAGCCCAGCCAGCGGGGCGAGGATGCGGATGGAAGTTGCCAGCCCGAGCAGGATGGCGGGAAGCAGAACGATCTTGAATATCTGTCGGCTCGTTAGTAGATTTGAAGCCGAATCAGTTTCTGTTAATTTTTCCACCATGCCAAAGCTGGTGTAAACGCTGGCAATGAAGAACGTCATGAAGACAGAATCTTTGGGGTTGATGAAGGCGTGCCCCCAGAGAAGCGGCTGCCAGGCGTAAAGCGCGGCAACGAATAAGGCAGCCTCCCGGCTCATCCATTTTGAGGCGAGGCGGTAGAGTAGATAAACTCCCAGGTTAAAGGTCAGGAAGTTGGAGAGGTGCCAGGCAGAGGCGGTGTCTACACTCAGCCATTTCAAAAAAGAGATCAATGGAACTGCGAGCAATAAATAGGCCGGACCGCGATTGGCATGGTCGCTGGCGCTGGCACCAAAGGCATTCTCAATGTCGAAATTGCCGCTAAACCAGTTAGCCGGGTTGTAGGCGTACGTTACAGATGCGCCATACTCATAAAACAGCGGCTCATCCCATGATAAGCCATAGGAACGAAACGTCATCAACCCGATGATGAGGTTGATGACGAGGAGAATCAAAACAGGGTGTTGCCGAAATGTTTTCAAGAGTTTATTTGGAAATGCGTCGCTGCTGGCGCAGTTTGGCTTGTTCGTACCGGGCTTTGTCTTCGTCAGTCTCAAGGTTGAGCTGCGGAATGGTGGTTGGGTGATTGTTATCGTCCAAACCAACATAGACGAGGTAGGCGGTATTGGTGTGAGTGCGTTCGCCGGTGATAGGGTTCTCGGCAGTGACCTGCACTTCGGCTTCCATGGAGGTACGCCCGGTGTAAGTCACTTCGGCGGTAAAGGTGACGAGGTCACCGATCTTGATCGGTTCACGGAAGACGAGCGAGTCCACTGCAACGGTGACCACACGGGTTTGAGCGTGGCGCATGCAGGCAAGCGCCCCAGCTTCATCTACCAATTTCATGATCCAGCCGCCGTGGACGTTGCCATGGTGGTTGGCGTGTTCGGGCTGCATCAGCTGCGAAAGGTAAACACGAGACGTGCGAGACGTTTTTGCTTGATTCATCGGTCAATCCATATCCTGCCGGAATTCACCACTATCTAATGTGTGAAGTTTTTCAGGCATTTCAAGTAGAACGTCGATCAGAGAGTGGCTAAGTTCGGGCATCAGCGGTGCAAGCGGAACACTGGCGGGTAATTGGACTTTCTTGGGAGTTGGCGGCGGGGAGATGCGTGGTTTGGTCTCTTCTATGGCTCGTTTAGTGACGATGCGCGGGTCATTGGTGAGCGTGCCGACAAATTCGCCGATCACTGAATACACGTCCCGGTTTGGGGTGACAAATCCGATCCAATCTCCGTTGCGGTTGAATAAATAAGGATATAAAAGAAAAGCTTCGGCATCGCCTTTGGTGGTGTAGATTGGAATTAATGTGAGTTGCGCCATTTGAATATCCCTATCCTATGTCATCGTCAATGTCGTTGTATGTCCAGTAACGGTTGATAAAAAAGTTCCACATCATCACAATGCCCACAGCGGCAGCCAGAGTCAGGTTTTTTGCGTAGAACTCGGCGGTAAGGTAGGAGGTGTGGAAGGAAGTTTCAACCAGTTGCAGAAGCGGTGGTTCAAGGTAATGCAGAATCGGAATGCGGATCGCCATGCCAGCTACGTTGACGGCAAAGAACATGCCCAATTGGTTAAGAAGCGGGCGCGAGCGTGATTCGGGGTAGGTCCAGTAGCGATTCCATGTGAAGTTGCTAATGACGGCGCAAACGAAGGAAATGGTCCCTGCCACAACCAGGGGAGTTGCAATATCCCATGGGAAAGCAGGTTCATCACGCCGAAATCGATCGCCGCGCCAATGGCTCCGACGAATGCAAATTTGAGAAAACGCCTTCGTTCTTTTGCGTCCGTCAGGATCATGCCAGCCCCAGTTTTTGTTTGAAAAATGGGATGGTGCGGCGCAGACCCTCCTCCAGACTGACTTTCGGTTCCCAATTCAGGATATTTTTTGCACGGGTAATGTCGGGGCGGCGGCGCTGCGGGTCGCGGGCGCTGCGGGCATTTTCCATAAAGGTAATCCCGGCGGTGTTGCCGGTGATGCGGTTGATGGTTTCTGCAAATTCAAGCACGGTCATTTCCACCGGGTTGCCAATGTTGACGGGCATATGCTCATTGGAGTACAGCAGTTTTACGATCCCTTCGATCAGGTCGTCTACGAAACAAAAGGAGCGGGTTTGGCTGCCAGTGCCATATACGGTCAGTGGTTGACCCAACAGGGCTTGTTTGAGCAGATTGGGCAGGGCGCGACCATCTTCCATGTCCATGCGTGGACCATAGGTGTTGAAGATGCGCACGATGCTTGTATTCACACCATGGAAGCGGTGATATGCCATGGTCATCGACTCAGCGAAGCGTTTGGCTTCATCGTACACGGCACGTTCACCGACCGGGTCAACGTTGCCGGGGTAGGTCTCTGCCTGCGGGTGAACCTCTGGATCTCCGTAGATCTCGCTGGTGGAAGCGATCAGGAAACGAGACCCATCGCGACGCGCTACACCCAAACAGTTATGCGTTCCAAGCGCACCTGCCTTCATGGTTTGAATGGGCAAGTTAAAGTAACCGGATTTGGAAAGCGGGTTTGGGCTGGCAGGAGAAGCAAAGTGCAAGATCGCTTCAACTTTGCCGGGCACAAAGATGTAATTGGAAACATCTCGCTTGAAGAATTGAAATTTTTCATTGCCAGCAAGATGAGCGATGTTATCAGGGTTGCCCGTGATGAAGTTATCCATGCCGATGATCTCGTGACCGTCTGCAAGAAGGCGGTCGCAGAGATGAGAGCCGAGGAATCCGGCTGCGCCTGTGATCAGTATTCGCATTGCGTATGTACCTCTTTTTATTTAAGTTACTTCCAGTCGATCCGGGAGATCAATCCGTCCCCGGTAACTTGATAGGTGTTGCCGCTGCCGCTGTCAACCAACCACAGGTTGCCTTGATAGGTGACTGCGATAAAACTTCCGGTTTGTCCTTCCACCTGTCCGGGTGCCCAGGCGGGTGTTTGTGGTTCGATTCCATTTTTGTCTGCCGGTGGGAAAAGCGCGCGGCTGTTCGAACCGTCACGATCCATCGCGATCAACCGATAACGGCTCGAATCGCTTTGGTCAATAAAAATGGATTGCAGGAACGCTACTTGAAAGGCGGCTTCTCTTCCAATGTATGTGACCGGAGAAATGGATGGATACGAGAACATGCCGGCTGAGTTAACCAGAGTGACCGCCGATTCGTTTTTGAACGAGAGGGCGGAGAGGTCAAAGTAAGGCGACTCTTCGCCGGAAATGGGTGCGGGTGCAGGGGCATGACTGACGAAGTATAAACTGTTTCCGTCTGCCCCCCAAACGATGGGCGGAATCCATGCCCAGTCGCTGTGTGTGTTTAATGGGGTGATATCTAATAAGGGTTTCAAATAGCCGCCATCTTGATCAACAAGACCGATTCCATCCGGGCGGGCATACGCGAGGCGCCCGTCTGGTGCGAAGGCAAAGGACATACCCCACCAACCGTACACACCGCCGCTGCCAGAACCTAGCAGTTTGCGCGGACTGCCGCTGTTTGTGATGCTCACGCGGTACAGGTCATTGTTCGCCTGCCAACCGGGCGCTGTGCTGCGCGGCTCAACAGTGGAATACGCCACTGAGTTTGTTCCAGGTATCCACGCCGCAAAGTGGACGACATTTCGGGCTTGCAATGAGATCAGTTTTGGTTCAAGGTTGCGGGTGCGTACCGCCCAAAGCGTATTGATCTCTTCGTCGGCGGGTTTGCTTGATTTACGGGTGAAGACCAGATATTCCCCATTGGGAGAAAGGGTGAATATGCGTCCATCCAGATCGCCAGTGCTGACGATGACGCGGCGATTGGCAGTAGAGCCTTCCATGATCCAGGCATTGCCGCCTGCCAAATAGGCAAGTGTTCCCGGCACATTTAGCGGCACAAAGGAAGCTTGCGCGCCGACCATGACGATCTCAGGCAGTGCCTCTTTTACGACCACGCTCTTAACTACATTCTTGCTGATCTCTACTTTGTCTTCCAGTATCCTGCGGTAGGTGACCTCTTCGAGTCCGTTCACGCCTGCCTGCACAAGGCGCGTTTCTCCTTCAGGCAGGGTCTCATTGCGGACGATCTGCCTTTCAAATGGGATGACAGATTCGGCAGTTTCGAAGACCTCTTCCACACGTGTCAAAGTAATACTGTCGCCATCGCTGATGACGGTGTAAAGCGGCGGTTCGGTCTTGTCGAGGCTGCCTAATTCGATACCGGCGCTTTCCAGTGCCTGGGTTACGGTCGCGCCAGGCTCAACGGTTACTTCCTGGGTTTGTCCGTCTGCGGTAATACTGATCTTGATGCTGCTGTTAAGCTGGGGTGAGCGACAAGCCGCCAACAGAGAAGCAAAAAGTAAAATGATGAAGGGCAGGCTGGAGCGGAGAGGGAAGCGGGGCATGTCGGGTATAATCCAGCCGCTATTTAATTCTTCCTGTTACCGTCATGATGCCATCTGCAATGCTGATGGTTTGCAATCGGAAGCCGACAGCCACAGGACCGAATGAGCCGGTAAAGGCTTCGTCAATAATGGCACTGATGGCGGTGTTGAGACCTTCCGGTGCAGGGACGGGACCGAAATCTGCCGAGGCGATTTGAATTTTGGGTTGACCGGTGGCTTCATCAATGGTCACATTCATGGTGATGAGCATGTTACCGGTGAACCAGCCTTGTGTGAACTTGCCATACATCATCATCTGTCCGTTGCGGAGTAGGATCTGCGGCTCAGTAAATGGTGGGGTGGTTTGCAGGGCGATCTTTTCTGCGATGTATCCGGTGAGTTGAGATTCTGTGATCTGCAGTGTGATGACGCCCGTTTCTGCGCCAGTGACCATTGCCTGCTGGATCATATCGCGCAAGGTTTGCGCATCGGTGGCAGATGCAGGGACTGTCTGTGCCGGATACTCGGGTCCGCCGACGTTGATGGAGCAAGCCAGCGACGCGGCAACAAGAATAATGAAGAAGAGTTGGATGTGATTGTTTGGTTTCATTTTGTATGTATAAATCTATTGAATGCGGAGCAATTATAGCATGAGCGAATCTCAATCCATTTCAAATGAAGAGTTGAGCCTGTCGGCGAAGATCGAGGCGATGTTGTTCGTTTCGGCGGAGCCAGTGCCGATGGTGCAGCTTTCTCAGGCGTTGGATGTGACAGCTTCGGTGGTGGAACGTGGCTTGAAAGAATTGGAAGAAGCATTAAAGTCGCGCGGCTTGCGCTTGCAGCGCAATGCGGGTCGCGTGCAGTTGACGACTGCTCCGGAACTGGCTTCTTTGGTCGAGACGTTTCTTGGCTTGGAGGCGATCACACACCTCAGCCGAGCCGCATTGGAGACGCTGGCGATCATTGCGTACCAACAGCCGGTCACACGCCCGCAGGTGGATTCGATCCGCGGCGTGAATAGTGACGGTATGATGAAGAGTTTATTGAGCAAAGGTTTGATCCAGGAATCTGGACGAACAGAGGGTCCGGGGCGTCCGATCTTGTATTCGACCACGCCTGAATTTTTACAACATTTCGGGTTGACTTCGATTATGGAATTGCCGCCACTTGCCGCACCCATTGAAGTTGAACCGGAACCGACAGAGTTATTGAAAGGCTAAACATGCAGGAACGTTTACAAAAATTGCTCGCCCAGGCTGGATATGGCTCGCGCCGCGCCTGTGAAGAATTTATTATTGAAGGGCGCGTCTTCGTCAATGGGAAACCCGCCGAGTTGGGACAGAAAGCTGACCTTGCTGTTGACCGTGTCACTGTGGACGGTAAGGCGCTTGCCAAGCCTGAGACGATGGCATATATTGCCTTATACAAACCACGCAATGTGCTGTCTGCTGCAGAGGGTCCAGATGACCGCCAGACCGTGCGTGATCTGATCCCTGTACCGGGGCATCTTTATCCGGTGGGGCGTCTCGATTATGATTCCGAAGGCTTGATCCTTATGACCAATGATGGGGAGCTGACAAATAAGCTCACACATCCGCGTTTTGGTCATGAGAAAGAATATCGCGTCCTTGTGGCACGTCGCCCCGATACCGAACAGATCGATGCCTGGCGGAGAGGGGTGGTACTTCCCGATGGTGACCGTACCCAGCCTGCACATGTCCACTTTATTTCATCTTCCGGCAAAGGCGCGTGGATCCGGGTGGTAATGGGGGAAGGCAAGAAGCGTCAGATCCGTGAGATCGGGAAATTGCTCGGTTTGCCCGTTGTAAGAATTATCCGTTTGCGGATCGGCACCTTGAAACTTGGCGATCTCAAGCCCCGTCAGTGGCGATATTTGACCGAGGATGAAATTCGGGAATTGAAAGGGGAAAATGTCCCGAAGATGGAACAGAAATCCATGAAGCCGCGTCCGCCCAGGCGACCCATGCAACGGACGACCGATTCGACTCCGAATAGGAGAAACGAATCAGCCTCGAGACGGCGAGCTGAGCCTGCTTCCCAAAAACGGACTGGACCGTCTCCCAAAAGAAGGAAGTAAATGAAGAAGTTATATTACGTTGTAATCTTTGCCTTGGCGGTGTCTGTGATGTCAGCTTGTCAGGGTCTTCCGCGTTTTAATGACACACGCCCAAACTTTCTGATCATCATCACAGATGACCAGCGGTATGACACGATGGAGTATATGCCGAACACCCAGGAATTGATCTTTGATCAGGGTGTGACCTTCTCAAAGGGTTATGTGACGACTCCTTTTTGTTGCCCGAGTCGGGCGAGTATCTTGACAGGTATGTATGCGCATAACCATTGGGTGCATGTCAATGAAGATCCGCTAGAGTTTGGCACTATGGTGGAAGATATTCAGCGAAACGGTTATTACACAGGGTTGGTGGGGAAGTATCTAAACTCATGGAAAGGGGATACCCGCCCTGAGTATGATTTCTGGGTTTCGTTTTGGGGTGGTACGCTGAAAAGCTACTATGACCCAGACTTGAATGTGAACGGGACATGGTCAAAACATACAGGCTATTCAACCTATCTCTTTCGGGATTTTGGTCTTGAGTTTCTTGACCAAGCCAGTCAACAGTCGAAACCTTTCCTTCTTGTTTACGCGCCCAATGCGCCACATGCACCTTTTACTCCTGCCGAAGAGGATAATGCACTCTTAACCGATCTGGTGCCGTATCGTCCGGCAAGTTTTAATGAAGCAGATATAGAAGATAAACCTGCTTCAATTTCAAATATGGCTCCGCTGACAGAGAAAGATATTACTTCGATCGACAACACTCGCAGGCGTCAGATCCTGACCTTGATGGCGCTCGACCGTACCATCCCGGACATTATTAATAAGTTGAAGGAAACCGGCGAGTTGGATAACACCGTTATTATCTTTATTTCGGATAACGGTAAACATTGGGGTGAGCACCGTTTGGATTCGAAGAGTACCGCGTATGAAGAATCTGTCAAAGTGCCGTTTGCCATTCGTTACCCGGTGCTTGTCCCCACGCCTTATGTGGATGACCGCATCGTTGCTAATATCGATATTGCCCCAACCCTTTATGAACTTTCTGAAACACGCATCCCGGATTCTATGGATGGGCGTTCATTGGTCAATATGCTTCAAGGCGGGGCGGATTGGCGCGATCACATTTTGCTGGAAGCCTGGCCAGACCGGGGTGCCTGGTCTGCCATTCATACTGGAGAATACATTTATATTGAAACAGAGAATGACCTGTCGGAGTTCTACGACCTGAACCTTGATCCATTTGAACTGGATAATGCGATCTCCGACCCTCAATATCAGGAAACGATCGCTACTTTACAACAATACCTGCAAGCCGAACGGCAGCCAAGGACATCTCAGCCTTAAAGGTTACATTTTCCCCTTGACTCTGTCTCTTCTCGACCTTAGAATTTGTATAACAATTAAACGGTTCACAGGGAAGAGATCCCCGTAAGAGGACGCCGAAGGTGCAAATCTGGAGACAAGGCGAATCCAGATGAATCTCTCAGGCAAAAGGACCCTGTAACCGACGACACTCTGGAAAATTCCTGTTGAAACGACTCACAGGATACCGACGGTGTAAAGTTAGTTTGGTAGTCAAAAACTACACAACTAGACTAATCTCTCAGGTTCAATTACAGAGGACGCATGATTATGGAATCGTGCGTCCTCTTTTGATTCGCCAAAAATTATTTCCAAATAGGAGACAACAAATGAACACACCTGCCAACCTCAAGTACGCTAAATCTGATGAATGGTTTGACCCTGCCACTGGCGCTGTAGGTATTTCGGATTTTGCCCAGAATCAACTTTCAGATATTGTTTTTGTTGAAATTCTTGTGGATGAAGGCGAAGAAGTGACCGTGGGCAAAGCCATCGCCTCCGTGGAATCGGTGAAGGCTTCTGCTGAAATTTACTCGCCTGTGGCTGGTAAGGTCGGCGCTGTGAATAAAGGACTCTCTGAGAAACCCGAAACACTCAATAGTGATCCCTTCGGTGATGCCTGGATGATCAAGATCGAAGGCGGCTCTGCAGATGGTTTAATGGATGCAGCTGCCTATGAAGCTGATTGTGCAGGAAGAGCGCATTAATTTTTTCGCAGGGACGAGGTGCCTCGTCCCTGCGATTATTAGAGGTAACCCATGACCTACATTCCAATCAGTCCCAAAGAACGGGATGCGATGCTGGAGACCGTCGGCGTAAAATCGCTTGACGATCTCTTTGAGGCGATTCCCGCCGCGCATCGTTTTCCCGAGTTGAACCTTCCCCCCGCGCTCACCGAAATGGAAGCCGCCGCTCACCTGGGCGATATGGCAGCCACGAACGAGAACGTGCGCGACCATCTCATTTCTTTCCTCGGTGCCGGTGCATACAACCACTACATTCCGTCAGTTGTAGATCACATGCTGCGCCGCGGCGAGTTCTACACCGCCTACACCCCCTATCAGCCTGAAATCTCGCAGGGGACTCTACAAGCTATCTTCGAATATCAATCGTTGATGACCAACCTCACCGGCATGGATGTCTCCAACGCATCTCACTACGATGGCGCAACTGCCACCGCCGAAGCCGTGAACCTTGCCTTTGCCCAGTTCCGCGGCAAGCGTAAGAAAGTCGTCATGTCACCCACCGTCCACCCGCAGTACCGCGAAGTGATTCGCACCTACTCGCAGGGGATGGGAATTGAAGAAGCGGGAGACGACCCCAATGCAGATCTCGAAGCGGGTCCCGAAGGGTTGATGTCGCTTGTGGATGACAAGACCATGCTGGTCGTGGTGCAATATCCTGATTTCTTCGGTCGCATCTACGATTACACCAAGCTCATTGACGACGCACATGCCAAGGGCGCGCTCGTTTGCATCGTGGCAAATCCCACCGCCTTGCTCATGCTCAAGACGCCCGCCTCAATGGGCGCAGACATTGTCGTGGGCGAAGCACAGCCATTTGGCATTCCGCTCTGGTATGGCGGACCCTACCTCGGCTTCTTCACCACTAAGAAATCCTACGTTCACAAAATGGCAGGGCGCCTTATCGGCGAAACCATGGATAACCGCGGCAATCGCTCGTATGTGTTGACCCTGACCGCACGTGAACAACATATCAAGCGCGAACGTGCCACTTCAAACATCTGCTCGAACCAGGGTTTGCTTGCGCTCGCTGCTTCGGTTTATATGTCAGTGCTCGGCAAGAGCGGGCTGCAGGAAGTTGCAAACCTGTGCTATCAAAAAGCGCATTACGCCGCAACCGAACTCAGCAAGGTCGACGGCTTTGGCATGTGCTTCACCGACCCGTTCTTCCATGAATTCGTGTTGTGCTGCCCCAAGCCTGCCAGCGAAGTCAACCAGTACCTGCTCGATAATGGCATCCTCGGCGGCTACGACCTCGGCAACGATTACCCCTCGCTCAAGAATCATCTGCTTGTGGCAGTCACCGAAATGAACAGCAAAGATGAAATTGACACCCTCGTCGAAATCCTTAAGGAGATGAAATAATGGCTACCGTGATCGAACCCACCATTTTTGAACTCTCCTCTCCCGGGCGACGCGGCGTGACCATGCCCGCCTCAGACGTGCCCGAAGTTGCTCTGCCTCCCAAAGATCTGCTTCGTTCTGACTTGCCTCTGCCCGAACTCGCCGAAGTGGACGTTGTGCGTCACTATATGAAACTCTCCAGTTTCAATTACTCCGTGGACAGCGGCTTCTATCCATTGGGTTCTTGCACCATGAAGTACAACCCGAAGATCAACGAAGACACCTGCCGCCTGCCGGGCTTCCTTTACACTCATCCTTTGCAGCCCATCGAAACCGTGCAAGGCAACCTCGCCTTGATGTTTGAAACGCAGGAATGGCTCAAAGAGATCAGCGGCTTTGCCGGTGTGACCCTTCAGCCTGCCGCTGGCGCGCATGGCGAATTCACCGGCGTGTTGATGATGGCGGCGTATCACAAGCTGCGTGGCGATACCAAACGCACCAAGATGCTCATACCTGATGCGGCACATGGAACCAACCCTGCTTCTGTCGGTATGCTTGGCATGCAAGTCGTGACCATCCCCTCCGATGCGCGCGGTAACGTAGATCTGGAAAAACTCAAAGCCGCCTGTGACGATACCGTGGTCGGTATGATGCTCACCAACCCGAATACCCTTGGCATGTTCGATGAACATATCGAAGAAGTTGTAAACATGGTCAAGGACTGCGGCGGTTTGATGTACGGCGACGGCGCGAACCTCAACGCCTTGCTCGGCATCGTCCGCCCCGGCGACCTCGGCTTTGATGTGATGCACTTCAACCTGCACAAGACCTTCTCCGTCCCGCATGGTGGCGGTGGACCGGGTTCTGGTCCGGTCGGTGTTAGCCAGCGCCTTGTGGATTTCCTCCCGTCCCCCCTCGTTGGCATCATCGAAGAAGGCGACGATGAAACTGCGCCGCTTTATGGTTTCGTCACCCCCAAGAACAGCATCGGTCGCATGAAAGCCTTCCACGGTCACTTCGGCGGCGGGCTTGTCCGCTCGTACACCTACATCGCCATGCACGGACCCGATGGCTTGAAAGATGTTTCTCAGTACGCGGTGCTCAACGCCAACTACTTGCAAGCCCGTCTGCGCAACACCTATCACATCCCGTATGACCGTATTTGCATGCATGAGTTCGTGATGGAAGGACAGTTCGCAGGCAGCGACGTCCGCGCGCTGGATATCTCCAAGCGCCTGATGGATTACAAATTCCATCCGCCCACGAACTACTTCCCGCTCATCGTCCACGAAGCGCTGATGATCGAACCGACCGAGACCGAGAACAAAGACACCCTCGACCGTTTCGCCGACGCGCTCATCGCCATCGCGGAAGAGGCCAAGACCCAGCCCGAGCTGCTCCACAACGCACCCAGCACCACGCAATTCGGTCGCATGGACGAGGTCAAAGCCGCGAGAGAGTTGGTCCTCTGCTGTTGGCTGCCCGAGAATTATGAACAGTTAGTGTAGCGAAGCAATTAGAAATCAGTATTTGTCTGGGCAGGCATCCGTCTGCCCAGACTGTGTTTAAGTAACTTATGCTCAACTTGATGGTTTTATTGATAAAGGATAAAACTTTATGCAACCTATTCAAACCAAACTTGAGATCGTTTCTGCTTTACAGGAATCTAGTAAATATATGCAAGAATGGTACTCTTCCTTTTCAGCTAAAGAGTATTTCGCAAGGCATGGAGAGGTCTGGTCTGCATCAGATAATGTTGACCATTTGATCAAAGCGATAAAGCCTATTGCCAAGGCGCTGGGGCTTCCCAAATTAGCTTTGCATGCAATGTTTGGAAAACCTGATCGATCTTCGAAAAGCTATGAGGAAATTTGTTCCCTCTACCGTGCAGAGATCGCAAAAGGAGCTGTAGCAAGCGGCAGTTTTCTCCCTCAACAGGAAGATCCGGCTGACCCCGAGGAAAGAAAATCCGCAATTCTTGCTGAGCTCTTCAAAGCGATGGATAAGTTGGTGTTAAATATCGAGAAGTGGGACGACCCTTCCTTGGATGAAGCGCAGCTTCCACATCCGCTTTTAGGCAATTTAACCATGCGCGAGATGCTCTATTTCACGGTATATCACAACTTAAGGCATGCCAGTAAGGATGGGGATTAATTCTACAAACATCCTCCATATCCCCAATTTGGAGGATGTTTGTATTTAAATTTGAATCCTATAATCTCCATCGCTTCCGCTTTTTTGATCAAGCAAAAAGTAATGTGGATGTAAAGGAGAAAAAAATATGAAGGTTTTTAAGTATTGGGTTACAGAAAAAGTGCGGATGGATGTGTATGGCGAAATAAAAGAAATTACCATCTATGGTGGGTCAAATGTTTCAACGGATGACGCCGCACAAAAGGCAAGACAAAAGGCAGATTTGATAAAAAGAAAAATAGAAGGGAATAGAGATGCGTTTGAAGAATATGAAGTAGAGATCCGTGAGGAAATTCTTCGAACTGTGGATGACCATACTGTCATCACTCGTAACCGTTATGGAGCACAGGTGATGAATGCAGAAAACTTAATGTTTCTTGACATTGATAAACCAAAAGCAACTCTGGCAGGTCTTTTCAGGAAAAGCTCGCCTGGAGACGATAAAGAAAAAATTTTTGATATGGTGCGTAAATTGGCATCAGGTTCAAAATACGCCGGGCTGGGATTTCGTATCTACGAAACCTTTCAGGGAGCACGGGTGATCGTGACCGGACGAAGTTTCGATCCGCGTGAGTTGTTTGCCATGGAGTTGATGCGGGAGTTCAATACCGATCCTTTGTATGCCGCTCTTTGTCGTAAACAGGGCTGTTTTCGTGCAAGGTTAACGCCTAAACCCAATCGAATAAAAATGAAGGCATATAAGGTGAAGTATCCGCGAGTGGAGGCGGATCTTCAATTTGAAGCCTGGCTGCAGAGCTATGAACAGGCGAGCAGAAACTTCAGCGTATGTAAATTCGTCGAAACTGCTGGAGCAAATCACGGGTCGTTTGAGGCGGTTCGTCTACATGATGACTTTACGGGGGCAGGTTTGCATTTGCCGCTGGCATAATTCTCGTCAACTTTGAAAGGCGGTATCTTCCGCGAAATCTCAGGGTTATAATTGACGTTATTCAAAAAGGCATCCAGATTTTGGGTGCTTTTTGTAATTACATCATAGGAGAAAGACGTGCTCAACAAACTGCTGTTCCATCGATTCCCAAATGTAAAAAGCCTCCTGACACGACTGCAGTATGAATTCATTTCGGCATTAAATCTCAAACGTGATGTGCTATTTATGAATTTTGGCTACACTGCCCATCATCAAGGAGTGGATCCGATCCCGTTAAAGCCAGAAGATGAGATTCACCGTTATCCGATGCAGTTGTATCATCATGTGGCAAAGCATGTCAGCTGGACGAACGCCGATGCACTCGAAGTCAGTTCGGGGCGCGGCGGCGGCGCGTCTTTCATCATGCGTCATTTCAAGCCCCGAACGTATGTGGGAGTGGATTTCTCCGCCAAGGCGATCGAGTTTTGTCGCAGTCATCATATTTTGGAAGGATTGCGTTTTGAACACGGCAATGCCGAAGACCTGAAATATCCGGATAACTCATTTGATGTTATTGTGAATGTGGAAGCCTCTTTGTATTATCCGAACGTCAAGAAATTCTTTCAACATGTGAAGCGAGTTTTGAAACCAGGAGGGTATTTTCTCTACACAGACCTGCGTTACGAAGAAAAGATACCGGAATGGCATACGCAGATCGAAGAGATTGGTTTGAAGATCATTAAGGAGGAAGATATCACCGATAACGTGCTCAAAGCCATGGAATTGGATAGGGAGCGCCGTATCCACCTGGTGGACACTTACATTCCGGTGATCTTGCGCAAGCAGTTCTATCATTTTGCCGGTCTCGATCTGGACTCGCCGACGGCTGTACCGCATTTGGAAAGACGCCGATACTGGTATTTTGTTCTGCAAAAAGCATAATCGTTCGATACGTCCGAAAGAAATCATTGCTGGCTGAGCCCGTGACTCTATCAGCGCGATCTAATAATTCACCTAACCGAGGCAACTGTGAAAAAGAAACCGTTTTATATACTTGTTATGATCCTGACGATCTTTAGTCTTGTTCTTTCTGCCTGTGATACAGTGGAAGAAGAGTCGGTAGATAGCGCGGATGTGGATGCATCTGGCGAGACTACATCTGATTTGGAAGAGGCAGTCACAGAAGAGGCAGATTCAGAAGCGGCTGCGCCGATAGAGTCTGCGCCGGGCGAGGTTATTTATGATTTTGGCTTCGTTCCGGAAGAAAATGGGTTCAGTTTTGAAAACTATGGAGATGAAATATCAGTCACCAACCTGACCGCCGCAGAAATGCGCCGCATGTTCGGTGATGTGGTCTGTGCGGATATCAACGGAGATGAATGTATTCTTACTCCACCCGCCGAACAGTGGATGGAGCAGATCAATGGCGACATGGCAGGCGGACACTGTGAGGGCATGGCAGTTCTTAGCTTGATGATGTACACCCAGCAAGTTTCACCTTCGGATTTTGGCGCTTCGGTTGCCAGTGAGCTGGATATCAACGACGAAACGCTTCAGCGCGAGATCGCTTATTGGTGGGCAACCCAGTCGGTGGACCCGACCCAATCCAGTGCGGTGACGGGCACTCCCATGGAAATTCTTGAAACCATCCGTCAAATGGAAGTCGGCGGCGAGACCTACACCATCGGCATTTATGATGGGAATGGCTCAGGTCATGCGATTACCCCTTTTGGCGTGGAAGACAAAGGCGATGGTTTGTATGCCATCCTTGTGTATGATAACAATTATCCTGGTGAAACCCGCGAATTATTTGTTGACTCTCGCGATAATTCCTGGACGTATGAGACTTCGATCAACCCGCAGGTGGAATCTGAAGTGTGGAGCGGCAATGCTGAGACGCAGACCCTTAATCTCACGCCCACATCTGCCCGTCTTGAATCGCAATACTGTTATTTTTGTGAAGAAGGGCAGGCAAGTGCCGGGAAACTTGCGGCCGCCAACCAGCCCTTTAATCAGATCTTTTTGGATGGCGAAGGACACATCCTGATTACCGATGAAAGCGGCAACCGTCTTGGTTATGTGGACGGGAAGATCATCAATGAAATTCCGAATGCTTCCTATACTCAGATGCGCATGTTGGCGAACGGCGAAACCCCCGAGCCGATCTATTCGATCCCTGCCGGGCTTGACCTGACCGTCACCATTGACGGAACGGACCTTACTGAAGAGACTCTTACTGATCTCGTTATGATCGGTGCTGGTTTTACAATTGGCGTGGAAAGCATTTATCTGACCCCCGGTCAGGTGGATGTGGCGTATATTTACCCTGCCGACCAAATGATTGCTTATGAAACCACCTCAGACGAATCGCCCAGTATTATTTTTGGTGTTGAGAACCCTGATGCCGATTACTACTTCGAAGTGTACGGCGCGGATATGATCGGCGGCGGCACCATTACAGCCTGGCTCGATAGCACTGCAGGTGACCTGCTCATTAATACCGAAAAATTGACCGGCGAAGGCAGCTTCAATTTCTACCTCACTCGTATTACTGATGAAGCTGAAGAAGAATTCTTTGCTGAAGATATCGCCTTGAAAGAAGGTGCACTGGTCTATGTCAACTATGCTGAATGGACAGATGCCAACCCGGATGGTATTTACTTCGGCGTTGATCTGAACGGTGACGGCGAGATCGATGAAGAGTATGTGGTAAGTGATGCCCAATAAGTAGAAACAAAAAAAGATGCGCCATGCGGCGCATCTTTTTTTGTTATTATTCCTAGTGAGGTGCATATGAAAATATTAACGGTAGATATTGGCACAGGTACACAGGATGTTTTTTTGTACGATTCAGATCTTGATATTGAGAACGGATTCAAGCTCGTCCTGCCTTCGCCGACAATGATGATTCACCGTCGTCTTAAAGCAGCGCTTCCTGCGCGGACCCCGATCCTTTTAACTGGACATCAAATGGGCGGCGGTCCTTCAGCTTGGGCGATCGAAGAATATGCTCGTGCGGGAATCCCCGTGTACATGACACCCTCAGCTGCCACCACTTTGAACGACGAATTGGATAAAGTGGAAGCGCTTGGGATTCAGATCGTTTCTGAAGACGAAGCAGATAAATTGCGCTCCAGAGTCGAGACGCTGGAGTTGAAAGATTTTGATTTCCTCTTGATCTCAAAGACGTTTCAGGATTACGGCGTTTCGTTGAATGGGCTTGGTGCGGCGGCAGTGGCTGTCTTTGACCATGGCAATGCTCCGGCTGGGGTTTCCGACCGGCAGTTTCGTTTCGATTATCTGGATGAAAGAATTCGCGCAAAGAACTCACTATCTTCCTTTGCATTTCTGTCAACGGAAGTTCCAAAGATCATGACGCGTTTGCAATCCGTCGCAGATTCTGGGCGTGGTTTGCCCTGTCCTTTGGTGGTAATGGATACAGCTCCCGCCGCGGTTTGGGGTGCGGGCTTTGACCCCGTGGTTGCTAAAAGCGAGAACAAGATCATTTGCAATGTGGGTAATTTCCATACATTGGCTTTTCGCCTTGGGGAGAGGGGAATTGAGGGTGTATTTGAGCACCATACCGGCGAGATCGACCTTGCCAAACTTGAGGGTTTGATCCGCAAGCTGGCAGATGGATCACTTCGTCACGCCGATGTGTTTGATGATATGGGGCATGGTGCATTAATGTATTCGCAGGATGCGTTCGAATTCGGCAGGGACGAATTCGACGTGGTAGTGACTGGTCCACGCCGGAGCATGTTTGCAGGTTCTCGTTCTGCAGATTCGCTGAAGCCTTATTTTGCTGTCCCGTTTGGCGACATGATGATTGCAGGCTGTTTTGGGTTACTGGCGGCGACAGCGGAGATACTCCCGGAGTTGGCAGGACCCATTCAAAGGTCCCTGCGAGGCGGGTCTGGGCAAGGGACCGCGCCGTGGGATGTGATCCGTTTGTGAACATTACTCTAGTCTGAGCTTTAATTAAATTTTTTGTACTGTCTTAAAATCAAACTCACCCACGAAAAAAATAATTTCGGGGTGAGTTTGATTTTAATTTATGAAGGAGTTTAGCTTTGACGAATATCCCAAAACTTGACCACCACCTTGTTGAGCGCTTTGGTGATCTCTTCTTTTTTCAATCCGGCGACCTTGAAAGTGACGATCTTGCTGGTAGAGTCGTCGCCTGAGAACTGACCAAAGGAGACGAAATTACCGCCTGCGTCTGAAATGGCTTTGGTGACCCTGGCAAGCACACCGGGTTTATCGTCGATCTCTGCGGTGACACGCATGGCTTTGGTGCGGGCGCCCATCAGTTCGAGGAAGATCTTGAACAGGTCTGTCTCTGTGATGATGCCAACCAATTTTCCTGAGCGCATTACAGGCAAACCGCCGAGTTTTTTGTCTGCCATGATGCGTGCAGCTTCTTCAATGGGGGTGTTGACATCAACTGTGATAAGTTTTTTGCTCATAACCTGTTTGATGGTTACTTTGCTGATCAGGTAGTTCATCTCCCAAACGCTCAGGCTGGTAACCGGGGAAGGCGAGGCGTTAAGCAGGTCGCTTTCCGAGACGATGCCGATCATTTTTCCATCTTTGACCACGGGCGCACGGCGGATGTGTTCTTTCTTGAACATGACCAATGCGTCGTGAACTGGGGTTTCAGGGGTTACAGAAATTACAGGGTGAGACATTCTTTCGCCGACGAACATGAGTACCTCCAAATGTACTTGTTTGAATTGTGAAATTTGTTACAAGTCCATTATATACAAAATTTGAAAAAAGAAAGTCACGAAATCGGAGTGAAAAAGGTCACTTTAGATTGGACGATAGTCAAATAAAAAACCACGGATAAGATTATCCGTGGTCAATACTCTGCCTTGCTTTTATTTTGCGAATTCTTTGATGACCCTGGCCGTGTGCTTGGCGTGCTGTACGTACAGGTCAATGCGGAAGTTTTCGTTGGGGGCGTGGGCTTTAGTATTCGGGTAGCCAAAACCCATTGTCACCACGGGAACGCCCAAGTCATGCACGAATGGGTAATTGGGTCCTGAGCCGCCGATCATGGGGACAATATCCATTTTGGCATCATAGACTTCTTCTGCAGATTCCACCACTAGTTTGACAAAGGGGTGATCCGGATCCGTTCGCGCCGCGGGCTCGCCGCCCAGGAATTTGATCTCCACATCGCTGAAGCCTTCCGCGTCCAGATGGGCGCGCAGCTTCTTTAGAATATCCTGCGGCTTTTGGTCTGGCACGAGGCGGAAGTCCACTTTTGCAGAGGCAAAGGCAGGCTGCACAGTTTTCGAGCCGGGACCTTGATATCCGCTGGTCAAACCGCAGATGGTGCAGGTCGGTGTGAAAACTTCTTCGATCTTCAGATCCATGCCGCCGGTTAAACCTTTGATGAAGGCTTTGGCGCCGAAGCGGGTCTTGTATTCTTCTGCCGGGTCAGGAAGTTTTTCCATGTATTCGCGGTCACGTTCGGTGGGTGCTACAACGTTATCGTAAAAGCCGGGGATGCGGATGCGCTCATCCTCGCCTTTGAGCGTGTTCAATGCCCAAACGAGTCTCCACGCCGCATTTGGCAGGATGCTGCCACCCAAGCCCGAGTGGACGTCTGTTCCCAACGCCGTTACTGAAAGCTCCACATAGAAGATTCCGCGCAAACCAAGATATTGCTGCGGGCGCTCGCGATGGTCCACACCGCCAAATTCCCAAATACAGGCATCGGCTTTGAGCCGGTCAAGGTTTTTGGAAATGTATTCGTGCAGATGTTCGCTGGCAGTTTCTTCCTCGCCTTCGATAATGAACTTGATGTTGCAGGGCAGTTCACCTTCTTCCGCGAGGATCGCGTCAATGGCATGCAAGCGCGCGGTGAGATGTCCCTTGTCATCACTGACGCCGCGTCCATAAAAATAGCCGTTGCGGATCTCGGGTTCGAATGGAGGGCTTTCCCATAATTCCAATGGCTCAGGCGGCTGAACATCATAATGGTTGTAGATGAGGATGGTTTTATCCACTTTGCCTTTACGTTCTGCAAAGACTACCGGCGCTCCATCCGTCGCCATGACTTCGGCTTTGAAGCCACGTTGTTCAAGCATCCCTTTTACAAGTTGGGCGCATTCTTTCAATCCCAAGTTCTGAGCGCTGATACTGGGTTGGGCAACATATTTTTTAAGCTCATCTAGATTTTTATCCAGATTCTTATCGATGTAGGTATCGATCTTATCGTAATTACTCATGGCACGCTCCTTTTGAATTTCATTTATAGAAACTTGCGATCCAATCAAGTGAGTAGGCACCAGCAAAAGCGAATAAACCCATTTTTATGGTTTGCCCAACCCAGCATGCCAGCATGAACTGCCAAATGGGAATCTTTGCAATCCCTGCCGCGATCCCGGCAACATCAAAAAAAGGGTTGGGGAAAGATGAAAGAACGAGAATGACCCAAGCACCATATTTTTGTAAAAAAGGTAGGATGCGATTGTATAGCTGAGTATTTTCCACCGCCGCCTGTCCACTGTAACCGGCAAGATAGCCGGTCATTTCACCTAGGGCGCCGCCAACCCCTGCAGCCAGCGCTACACCCAATGGGTTCAATACGCCGCCCATCGCAAAAATGACCGCCACACCCGGTGCAGGCAGGATGACCGTCGCGTTAGCGATCAACATGATCAGGAACGCGCCGAAATAACCATATTGGGCAAATTCTTCTACATGTTCGCGAATGGAATAAACGTAAACCGTAATCCCGATCACTACCAGCACAGCAAGAATGCGTGTTATGGTTGTAAACGTCCTGTTTTCTGGCTTTGGAGTTGGCAGGGTTTGTTCCTTTAGATTTCTTCAATCGTGACGCTGATGATCTTAACCGCCGGAGCATTGACCTTCATCGGATCGCGCTCGGGGATGGACATGAGCACATCTTCACCTTCCACGATCTGACCAAACACAGTGTGCCGGTTGTCAAGGTGCGGGGTGGGTCCGTGGGTGATGAAGAATTGTGAGCCGTTCGTGCCAGGTCCTGCATTCGCCATCGATAGGATGCCGCGCTTGCTGTGCTTGAGGCTGGGGTGAAATTCATCCTGGAATTTGTAGCCAGGTCCGCCGCGTCCGGTGCCGGTCGGGTCGCCGCCCTGTGCCATGAAGTTTGAGATTACACGATGAAAAATAACCCCATCGTAATAGCCTTCCCGTGAAAGGAAAACGAAATTATTTACAGTGACCGGTGCTTTGTCTGCAAATAGTTCGATCACCATCGTGCCGTTATCGGTTTCCATGCGGGCGCGGTAACTCTTTTTGGGGTCGATCTGCATTGCGGGGGGCGTGCTCCATTGTTTTGCCATACGTCTCTCCTTGGGGTGATGAAATAAAATAGATTGACTGCCTTATTTGAGCAGCAATTCGATTCTCGCTGTCACCATGTCCAGGGCGGCAATATTATGCCCGCCTTCGGGAATGATGACATCGGCATATCGCTTGGATGGTTCTACGAATTCGAGGTGCATGGGACGCACCGTGGCGTAGTATTGCTCGATCACAGATTCGGTGCTGCGACCTCTTTCGGTGATGTCGCGGTGCAGGCGGCGAATGAAGCGGATGTCTGCGTCAGCATCCACAAAGATCTTTACATCGAATAATTTCCGCAGCTCGGGCTCCACATAAAGCAGGATGCCCTCAACAAGGATCACATTACTTGGCTGAACGGTAAAAGTCTCTGATTTGCGTGTGTCGTTGGAAAAATCATAGATCGGCACCTGCACAGGCTTGAAGCTGCGCAGGGTTGTGATGTGTTCGATGAGCAATTCGGTTTCGAGTGCGTTGGGGTGGTCGAAATTGATCTCAGAATGCTGTGCCGATGGCAGCATGCGCAGGTCTTTGTAGTACGAGTCGTGTTGAAGGTAGGCGATGCGATCTGATCCCACTCTCCTTAATAATTCCTGTGCAACGGTGGTCTTTCCAGACCCTGACCCGCCCGCAATTCCGATCACCAATGGGATTTTCTGCATCATGAACAGGATTATACCCGTCGCCATCCATGCGGTGCAAATAAAACGGCTCCGGGCAAAACCGGAGCCTGTTTACTGTCATTCAGTTTTTTTACTTACGCTTGAGCGATCGGGTCAATGCGTTCCATATTGGGCATCGGTCATAGATTCCCATAAAAGCGAGGATGCCGCCAATGCCAGCCACGATCCAATTGTTATTCGACACCCCGATCATGATGAATAAGGCGCCTGCGCCAAGCCGCAGCATACGGTCGAACTGAGACATGGAAACTTTCACTTCTTTTCCCTGTGCCAGCGCTTCGAACACCGCCCGATACCCAGCTTCGTTCTGAGCGCCCGTCAGCCGCGCAACTTCTTTTCCATCGCGAATGGCGACCACGGTTGGGATGCCAAAAACACGATAGTGTTCAATGATGTCGCGCGAATCGTCGGCGTTGATCGGCAGAAATTCTACATCTTCAGTAAATTCCCTGCCTAGTTTGTCTAGGATCGGTTTTGTCATCTTACAAGGTCCGCACCAAGGCGCCCAAAAATCCACTACGAGTGGCTTGCCGGACTCCAGTTTTTGTTGAAACTCTTGTTTGTTCATGATTAAAGCGTAGAGCGGACGAGTTCTCGTCCGCTCTCGATGTTATCCTTTAACCTTTGTAGGTGCTGAGCTTGAAGGGTGCATACAGCGGGCAGAAGGCGATCACTGAGGTCAAGGTAAATACACCAGCGAGCACGAGCAGTACGATGCCAAGGGTACCGGTGACAATGCCGCTAAAGTACAAATAGGCAAAAAGAGCGGAAATCACGACACGGACGATGCGATCGGTATTGGACATATTGCGTTTCATTTGGAAAATCTCCTTTGGAAGTTTGAATTGATGTTGTTAGTATATGAGACTTCACGTTTTCTGTCTGTGACAATGTCACACACGCGAACGCGATTCCAATAGCTCAAAATCCATGATTTCGATGCTTCCCCGCCCAGCCTGAATACTGCTTTCGTGGATGAAATCCTCCAGCAGGCGGCTGATGACTTCGCGGGAGCTGCCCAGTTCCGAGGCAATCTCTTGGTGGGTGATTCGGATAGGATTTGATATTCTTCCACGTTTTAATAATAGTGTGGCAACCCGGCGATCCATGCGCTGAAAAACCACTTCATCCACCACTGCCATAACGGTATAGAGTCTTTGTGATAACAGGTCAAAGACAAAATCGCGCCATAGATCGTAACGTTTTACCCAGTCACGAAACACATCCGCCGGGATCATCACAGCTTC
Organism: Candidatus Villigracilis vicinus; assembly: GCF_016702885.1. Classification (NCBI taxonomy): domain Bacteria; kingdom Bacillati; phylum Chloroflexota; class Anaerolineae; order Anaerolineales; family Candidatus Villigracilaceae; genus Candidatus Villigracilis; species Candidatus Villigracilis vicinus. The sequence continues at coordinate 135,382 of NZ_JADJDD010000025.1, read as the reverse complement.
CGCATTCTGCTCGACTGTGGCAATGGCAGGGAAAGTGTTTCGGCTCAAAATGGCGTTGGCGGTCAGGATGCAAGAAGAGCCGTTTCCAAATCGATATAAGGTGATCTCTCGTCCCGTTTCGCCGACCTTGTAAACGCGCACCACACCTGAGATCAGGAGGGCGATCGCCTCCACATGATCCCCTTCCAGAAAAACATCATGCCCTGCCGGGATCTGTGCAACAAATGCAGACCGTTGGAAGTCTTTTACGAAATCCAGGTCTGCGTTTTGTAGAAAAGGCATCGACTTTACGATGCGTTTAAATTGCGTTTCGTCGATCATTCATTAATCAAAGATATAGGCGAGACCCACAGTGCCAGGTCCGGCATGTGTTCCTACAACCGGGCTGACCTCGGTGAAAAGAGATTCCACTGGAGATAGGGCTGTGGTGGCACGATCCAATAGAATCTTCGCATCATCTGCAGCATTGGCATGCAGAGTTGCAATGCGAACATTCGACTTCCCTTTAACCTGTTCGGTAACCAATTCAAGGATGCGGTCATGAGCTTTGCCTTTGGTGCGAATGCGTTCAATCCCTTCCACTTTTCCATCTTTGACTGCAAGGATGGGTTTGAGATTTAACGCTGAACCGATAAAACGTTGAGCGCCGCCAATGCGTCCGCCGCGATGCAGAAATTCAAGCGTATCCACAGCGAAAAGGACACCTGTGCGAGTGTGAGCATTTGCTGCAGACGCAGCACAATCCTCGATGCTCGCTCCAGCTTCCATGGCGCGTGCTGCGGCGATCGCTTGGAACCCAAGCCCCATCGCAGTGGATTGGCTATCCACCAGCATTACTTTTTCGCCTGCGCTTCCCATCATATCTTTCGCTTGCATTGCAGATTGAAGAGTGCCGGATAATTTGGAAGAAATGAAGATGCCAAGGACAGACAATCCCTTATCAACAAGCCCTTGGAAGGTCTCCTGCATGGTAGCGGGAGAAACTTGCGAGGTGGACGGCATGGTTTTGGCGGTCTTGAGACGGCTGTAAAAATCTGTCGGTTGGATGTCGATCCCATCGCGGTAAGTCTGGTTATCCCAGATAAGGACTTGTGGGGTGATGGTGATGCCATGTTTCTGGCTAACCTCTGATGGGATATAGGAAGTGCTGTCAGTAACGATCGCGAACTTGGACATGTCTCGTTCCTCCGGAGTTGAAAATTTTCCTGATTTTACCCCGATTGCCTTGAGGGATTGTGAAAAAATGCGACTCTTCCTCATGGTATAATGGGTCGGCAGTTTTGTTTGAGCCCATTCTTGTATCATAGGAGCCTATTTTGGCCTTCAACCCACTTAATTGGCTGTTAGGCCTTTTTTCTCTGGATATCGCCATTGACCTTGGCACCGCGAATACCCTTGTACACGTCCGTGGCAAGGGGATCGTGATCAATGAGCCATCCTGGGTGACTGTCGACAAGAAATTGCGGCAACCACTGGCGATCGGTCTCGAAGCCAAGGAAATGGTTGGCCGCACTCCTGCCAATGTGGTGGTGGTGCGTCCCATTCGGGATGGGGTGATCGCCGAATTTGATGTCACACGCGTCATGCTTGAATATTTTATTGGCAAGGTGCATGAACAGAGTGTGGTGCCTTTGCCGCGTCCGCGCGTGATTGTTGGTCTGCCGACCGGTGTAACCGAAGTGGAAAAACGGGCGGTTTATGATGCGGTAATGGCTTCAGGGGCGCGTCAGGCAATGTTGATCGAGGAGCCAATTGCGGCGGCGATAGGAGCCGGGCTTCCCATTGGCGAAGTCCGTGGTTCAATGGTGGTCGATATTGGTGGTGGTACTACCGAAGTAGCGGTCATGTCTACAGGTGGTGTGGTTGCATCTCGCTCTTTACGTGTTGCTGGCGATGAGATGGACCAGGATGTGGTGCAGTACTTACGCAACAAATATAACTTGTTGATCGGGTCTGGTATTGCAGAGCAGATCAAATGGCAGATCGGTTCCGCCTACCCATTACAGCCGGAGAAAACAACAGAAGTACGTGGCAGGAATTTGGTGACCGGCTTGCCCGAAACGGTTGAGATCTCTTCTGTTGAGATCCGCGAAGCGCTTTCCGGTTCAGTGCAGGTTATTATTGATACCGTACGCGATGCCTTGGATGAAATCCCTCCAGAGATCGTTTCGGATCTGATGGATATTGGTATTTGTCTTGCCGGCGGCGGTGCGTTGTTACAAGGACTGGCTGAACGACTTACAGATGAATTGAAACTGCGCGTGTGGGTGGCGGAAGATCCGCTCACCTGCGTTGCCCGTGGAGCGGCAACTGTCTTTGAAGACCTCGAAAACCTTTCCCGTTATCTTATTGGGCTTGAGCGCGGCAGTACCCGACATATTTAGGATGAATTGAAACAGTCCCTTGCTGGGCTGAATAAAAAATGAATTCCCGTTCCTTACAAACGACGATAATCTTTCTGGTGGTTGGGGGTATTCTTGTGCTTGCCTTTAGCGGCGCATTGGGTTCAGCCTCCAGAGGGTTTACCTCAGTTCTGGTTGATGTTCAAACCTGGATCTCCAGCCGCTTCCTTGGCTTTCAGGATTTTGTTACTGCGCCTCGCGATATCGTTACACTGCGCACACGCAATGCTGAATTAGAAGCCCAGGTTTCGCAGTTGCAGGCGCAGTTGATCGAGTTGCAGCAGCGCGTCAACGAAACTGAAATTCTTGCTGCACTCGTTGACTTTTCCCGTTCCAATCCAGAGAGTACATACAAGGCCGCCTCTGTGATCGGTCGCGATCCCAGCCCATTTCTTCATTACATTATTATTAATCGCGGGTCAAATGATGACATTCGCCGTGGCATGCCTGTGGTGACGAACCAGGGTTTGGTTGGGCGTGTGGATGCGGTCATTGCAGATGCTGCGCGCGTTCAACTCATAACGGACCCGGCATCGGCTGTAAATGTTTATTTGCAAAACGCAGATACCAGCGCGGTCTTGTACGGCTCAGTCACTGGCGATGTTTCTCTGGATCTTATCTCTCAAAATGTAGCCGTGGAATCGGGAGACTTGATCCTGACCTCCGGTTTGGGCGGCGGTTATCCTGCCGACCTCATTATTGGGCAGATCGTAACGGTTCGCGCCTTGGAATTTGAGCTGTTCCAGCAGGCGACAGTTCAACCTGCTGTAGACTTTTCGCGCCTTGAGATCGTGCTGGTCATTACCAACTTCCGCCCTGTGGATATTGCTCCGCTTGAACCGGCTGTAACCCCCGCCCCATAACATCATGCGAAATTTGATCGCCTTTCCACTTTTAGGTTTGGCTGTGATCTTGCAATCTGCGGTTGTGAGTCAGGTTAAACTGCTTTCTGGGTATGCCGACCTGCCTCTGGTGTTGCTTGCCGCCTGGGCGTTACAAGAGCGCGTGAAAACTTCCTGGCATTGGGGTGTATTGGTCTGTTTATATGTTGGATTTGTTTCAAGCTTATCTGTGCCTGTGATCGTTATAGGATATTTGGCTGTGGTATTTCTGGCACGGGTACTCCAAAGGCGAGTGTGGCAGGCTCCGCTCCTTGCCATGTTCAGCGTTGTTTTTTTAGGGACGATATTTTTTCATATGCTTTCATTCATTGTTCTAAGCTTTTCTGGAACCCCATTAATGCTTGAAGACATAGTGTTTTTACTTACTTTGCCAAGCCTTTTGTTGAATATGTTGCTTGCGGTTCCAATGTATGCGTTTATGCGTGATGTATCTTATTGGGTATACCCAATAGAGGAGTAGGAATGAGCGTTGGTTCAGATTCTCGTCCGGTTCGATTTGAGGCATGGCGGCTTGGATTGATCTATCTTGTCGTGGCGCTCACGTTGACCGGATTCATTATCCGTTTGATAAATTTACAGGTGTTCGATGTCGAGTTGTACCAGGCGCGTGCCATTGACAATTACACGAATGAGGTCAGTATTCCTGCTCCACGCGGTATTATTTACGACCGTAATGGATACATTCTTGCGAGAAATATTGCCGCATATAACGTAGTTATTACACCTGCCAACCTTCCAGCGGATGATTCAGATATTCAGTTGATCTATCGCGAATTATCCGAATTGGTCGGTGTACCAGCTGGTAGTTTTGTGGCGAACGACCCTGAAAGTGACGCCATATTTTTATCCGTTCCTGGCGGCTTGATGACAGAGGAATCGTTGGAAGAGGCGAAACTTTTTGCAGCGTGTGTGCCGGGTCCGAGCATTGCTCAGTTGGTTGCTCTGCAGGATACGCTTGCCCCATACAGTTCGGTTAAGGTCCAGTGTAATGTTAGTGAAGAAATAGCCCGGGTGGTTGAAGAGAAGAAGATGGATTGGCCGGGCGTGAGCGTAGAGATCGAACCGATCCGTGATTATCCAACGGGTTCACTGACTGCGCATCTAATTGGATTTTTAGGACCGATCCCTGCATCCCAAGAGGAAGAATTGCGTGCCAAGGGATTTATTCCCAACCGCGATAAGATCGGTTATGCCGGTGTAGAAACTTCCATGCAGGAGATTCTTGCTGGCAGGAATGGCTTGCGTGTTGTCCAAGTTGACGTTGCCGGTCAGGAGATCCGCAACCTTGAGCCGCCGATTGCGCCCGAGCCGGGGAACAATGTATATCTCACTATTGATACCCGGCTGCAAGCTGCTGCTGAAGCAACTTTGTTGGAAGAGATTGAGTTTTGGAACACGTATTTTGGGCAGGTTCGTATTTCGAGTGGTGTAATTATTGCAATGAACCCGAAAACGGGTGAGATCCTTGCCATGGTTTCTTACCCGAGTTATGAGAACAACCGTTTTAGCCGTCTTATCCCTGCTTATTACTATGAGCAATTAAGCCAGGATCCCCGCAAGCCGCTATTAAACAACGCCATCTCTGCCGAATATCCGCCTGGATCCACATTCAAGCTTTCAACGGCGACCGGTGCTTTCAATGAAGGCGTGGTGGACCTAGATACGATCGTTAATGCTCCAGGTCAACTCTTGCTTTGTGAGCGCTTTAACCCAAACGATATTTGTACGGACCGAAATACACGCCCGTTCGTTGATCATATTTTTGACCAGCGCCCAGAGGGTTTTGGTCCCATTACCTTTACGCAATGCATTGCTTATTCGAGTAATGTGTGCTTTTATAAATTAGGCGGCGGCTTTGAAGATGAGATCCTCCAGGGCTTGGGAATTGAGCGTCTAAAGGAATATGCAACTGCGTTGGGATACAACGCTCCTTCGGGTATTGAATTACCGGGTGAACAAAATGGTTTGATTCCTGACCCGCAATGGAAGCGTATTAACACGGGTGAGAACTGGTCTACTGGCGATACGTACATTGCAAGCGTGGGTCAGGGATTTGTCCTGGCGACCCCGCTGCAGGTTTTAATGTCTGGAGCGACGATCGCAAATAATGGAAAGTTGATGCAGCCTACCATTATTCGCCAAGTGACGGATGGTGATGGGAACGTGGTGCCAATGTGGTTTGACCCAGACCCTGAAGATTTTAAGGCTTCTCCGTTTCAAACTGAAGGCAGTTACCAGATATCTCCCTTTACTCCCAACATGAAATGGGATATTACAGTGGACCCTCTAATTCATGGATATTCTTGTGACGGACCATATTGCACACTGACAGATGATTTAAAGGCAGTAAATCCGGAGACCGTAGCGGCTGTACGGGCAGGGACAAGGCGGGCAGTTACTGACACATCCTTTGGTACGTTATATAGACTCTTCCTTGATTTCCCGATCGCCGTTGCCGGAAAGACAGGAACCGCCGAATATTGTGACGATGTGGCCCGTGCCGCTGAACGCTGTAACTTTGGCGCCTGGCCAACTCATTCCTGGACGCTCGCGTATGCGCCTTATGAAGACCCTGAAATTGCGGTGATCGCTTTTGCCTATAATGGCGGCGAGGGTGCCAGTGTGGCAGGCCCCATGGTTTCACGCATGATTAAGGCTTACTTTGAAATAAAAGCACTGGATATTGCTCAAGGTGCGGGCGGTTCAGGTGCAGCTCCGTAGATTCAAGTTGCTCATCAGGTATAATTGTTTTTCATTATCTGTATGAATACGCCTATGGAATCAACCACATCGATCGTTCAGATCAAGGGTATCCGTGATGGTCTTCTTGCTACCTTCATGGATGTGCCTTGGCTGGAGCAGCGCAATGCACTCATGATCCAGATCAATGAGCGCGCTGCTTTCTTTCAAGGCGCGCGCCTTGCGATGGATGTGGGCTCGCAGCCCTTGAAAGTAAATGATCTGGTAGACCTGCGGGACTGGTTGTCAGAACGAAACATCACATTGTGGGCAGTTATCAGCGAGTCGCCTACTACAGAAACTACGGCTCAATTGCTGGGCTTGGCGACCCGAATCTCAAAGCCGCGCCCCGAAGAGACCCGGCATGTGCATGAATCTGTGCCTAGCGACTCAGCGTTGTTTGTTTCCAAGACGGTACGCTCAGGGACGCGCATTGAGTACCCCGGCACCATCGTTGTTTTCGGGGATGTTAACCCGGGTGCGGAGATCGTTGCAGAAGGAAATGTGATCGTGTGGGGGCGCGTGCGCGGCGTGATCCATGCAGGAGCAAAGGGCGATCGCTCTGCTTTCATTTGCGCCCTTGACCTTTCCGCAAATCAATTGCGCATCGCGGATGAATCGTCCGCCATGCTGAAGCCACAAAAAGACCCCAAGCCTGAGATTGCCAGCATCAATGGCGAGGGTAAATTACAAGCAGAACTCTGGCATACCGGCGAAACCACTATTAGGAAATAATATGACTTCTCAAGTGATCACTGTAACTTCTGGAAAAGGCGGCGTTGGCAAGACCACTGCCGTTGCAAACCTTGCTACTGCGCTCGCCATGGACGGCAAGCGTGTAGTTTGTATTGATGGTGATATTGGTCTGCGCAATCTTGATGTTGTGATGGGGCTTGAGAACCGAATCGTCTATGATATTGTGGATGTCATCGAAGGGCGTTGTAAACTCAAGCAGGCAATGATCCGTGACAAACATAACCCGGACCTTTATCTGATCCCTGCGGCACAAACCCGCGATAAAAATGCCGTTTCACCTTCGGATATGATCCGCATATGTAATGACCTTCGACCAGATGCGGATTTCATCGTGATCGACTCTCCAGCTGGCATCGAGCGTGGATTTAGGAATGCCATCGCTGCTGCTGACAGTGTTCTTGTGGTGACCAATCCTGAGGTCAGTGCGGTGCGTGATGCGGATCGTGTGGTGGGCATCCTCGAAGCGGAAGAAAAAGGAAATCCATCTCTCATTATCAACCGTTTGAATCCGACCCTTGTCAAAAATAATGATATGTTATCAGCCGAAGATGTACTTGATCTTTTAGGCATCCGCCTGATCGGTATTGTGCCGGAAGATGAAAATGTGATCATTGGTTCAAACCGGGGTGCTCCCGTGGTTACAGATGGAAAAAGCCGGGCTGGGCAGGCGTTTCGCAATATCGCCAAACGCCTGCAAGGTGAAGATGTGCCTTTCATGGATCTTGCTCAACAGGGCGGGTTATGGAGTACCATTCAACGCCTTGCTGGAAGGAAGTAGTATCATGGATTTTTTCACACGTAAACGGAGCGCTTCCAGTGCGAAAGAACGCTTGCAACTGGTTCTTGTGCATGACCGCACAGATCTGACACCCGGTCAACTGGAATCTTTAAAGGACGACTTGTTGAAAGCGATCTCACAATATATCGAGATCGACCCTGAAGCCGTTCGCATCGAATTGGAAAAAGACGGGCGTTCACAACGTCTGGTTGCGGATATCCCATTGAAGAGTACATCGCGTCATCGCGCGGGTTGATATGTTAAATTAAAGGGCATGGATCAACCTGTAGCGATGCGGGTTTATCCATGTTTTTTTATTATGAATCGTGGACTTTCCTGGAGAAATTTCGATTTTCTTTTATTAGGCGCAGTTGTATTGGCGTCCTCTTTTGGCGCAGTCATGATCCGTTCTGCTGTCGCGGGAAATGAAGTGCTTCAACCCCTGATCTTGCGTCAGGTCTATTTCGCAATTTTGGGTGTGGCATTGATCTTTTTTCTCGCATCCATTGACTATCGTTACTGGCTGGCACTTTACCGTCCCATTCATTTTGTGATCCTGGGATTTTTGGTAACACTGACGGGGTTCGGTCAGACCGCCTTCGGTGCTCAGCGCTGGTTTCAGGTAGGCGTTTTGTTCCTTCAGCCGACCGAATTTGCCAAAATTGTGGCATTGATTATTCTGGCGCGTTATTTTGAATTTACCCGTGACCAACCGCGTGATTTGCAGTGGATTTTCGGAGCGGTCTTTCGTGCGATTTGGATCATTGGCATGATTCTGCTTCAACCGAACTTGAGTAATGTGATGGTACTCTCCGTGATCCTTGGGGTGATGTTGTGGGTAAATGGCATTCAGATCAAGCATGTGTTTTCGGCAGCCGGGATCGGTGCAGTTCTATTAGTAACGGTGATTTCTCTGTCGGTGCTGGGAGTACGCATTCCCTTTTTGCAGGCATACCAGCAGGAACGTATCGTGAACTTCGTTGTACCAAACCCGAACGATACGTTTGGGAATCGTTATAACGTTCAACAGGCGTTGATTGCGGTAGGCGCGGGCGGCGTTTCTGGCGAAGGATACGGGTATGGATCCCAAACCCAGTTGCGCTTCCTGAAAGTTCGCCATACTGATTTTATTTTTGCTGCAAGCTCTGAAGAGTTTGGCATGGCGGGCGGAGTGCTGATCATTGCCACGCTTGGTGTAGTTGTGTGGCGTTGTATCCGTGCGGCGCAAAAAGCCAGAGACGTTGCAGGTGCTATGCTTGCCATTGGCGTGGCGACCCTGATCTTTTTTCAAGGGGCAGTGAATATCGGAATGAATCTTAACCTCTTGCCGGTATCAGGCTTACCTTTGCCGTTTGTTAGTTATGGCGGCAGCGGTTTAACCGCTCTTATGATCGGTATCGGGTTGGTAGAATCTGTCGTTATGCGCCAGAAAGAACTTGAGTTTTAATTTAGACTTCTGCAGAATAATAAGCGCTCTTAAGGAGAAAAGATTTTGTCCATTCAACCAGCACGCACTCGTTTTGCACCCTCGCCGACCGGACATTTACATCTCGGCGGTGCACGTACGGCTTTGTATGCCTATCTGTTAGCCAAAAAGACCGGCGGACAGTTCATTTTGCGCATCGAAGATACGGATTTGAAACGTACTGTCCCCGGTGCTGAACAAGAGATCATGGACGGTTTGCGTTGGCTTGGCTTGAATTACGATGAAGGTCCAGATATTGGCGGACCTTACGGACCCTATCGTCAGACAGAGCGGCGAGAAATTTATCAAGCTCATGCAAAAACTCTTGTGGATAATGGGCGCGCTTATCCTTGTTTCTGTACGACTGAGCGGTTGGATAAAGTCCGCAAGGAGCAGATGGACCGGAAGGAAAACCCGCGATATGACGGAACTTGTCGCAGCCTGGCTCCCGATGAAGCCGCAAAGCGCATCGCAAATGGTGAGGCGTATACCATTCGTTTCAAGATGCCCCATGATGGTGTGACCGTTGCACATGATCATCTGCGTGGTGACATTACCATTGAGAACAAGCAACTCAATGACCAGGTCATTCTCAAAACAGATGGCTTGCCAACCTATCACCTCGCCGCGATGGTGGATGACCATGAAATGAAAATCACTCATGTGATGCGCGGTTCAGAATGGTTGGGCACCTTCCCGTTGCATGTCAACATTGTCCGCGCATTCGGATGGGATGAACCGACTTGGATCCACCTTTCCGTTTTTCTCAAGCCGAGCGGCAAGGGTAAAATGTCCAAACGTGAAGCGGCAGATGCCATGAAAGATGGCTATTCCATTTTCGTCAAAGACATGCAAGATCTTGGCTTCACCCCCGAAGGCGTTTTGAACTGGTGCGGGCTGATGGGCTGGGGCGTTGCAGAAGATGATGTGATGACCACGGCTCAAATGGTGGAGCGCTTCACCATTGACTCGTTGACGCCTTCCCCGGCTGCGATTAACTTCCAGCGCCTGGATCACTTCAATGCGACGCACATCCGCCTCCTGACGACCGAAGACCTGGCAGCCCGCCTCAAGCCTTACTTCGCCCGTGAGGGACTCGCCGTCAAAGATGACGTCTTGTTGAAGATGATTCCCATCATCCGCGAACGCCTTACCACTTTGGATGATTGCATTTCCTTCGGCGCATTTTTCTTCAAAGATGAGGTTACGCCAAACCCTGAAGAACTTATCGCCAAAGGCTTGGACGCAAAACAGTCGGCAGAGATCGCTCGAAAGGCGTATGAGCTCCTGTCTGCGCAACCAGATATCAGTCACGAAAGAAGCGAGCCGCCCTTCCGCTATTATGTTGAAGCCAGCGGATTTAATGCCGGGCAGGTCTTTGGTGTGCTGCGTGTCGCGGTCACCGGGCAGAAGGTCAGTCCGCCGTTGTTCGAAAGCATGGAGATCATTGGGCGTGATGTCTGTTTGAAACGTGTTCAAAATGCAATTTCAATTTTGGAAAAGATGTAATAACGAAAAAGACGGAGCACTCGCTCCGTCTTTTTTATTGTTGTTCTTCTTCGGTGTCGGTTCGGTAAATAATTTGATACGCTGGCATTGTCAGCCCGCCAATACTGACTTCGATCAGTTTTCCATGAATTTGAGCATCCTCTGGGATCATATCCATGGCTTCTTTTGAGATGAGGATTTCATCTGCCTTGCCAAGGTCTTCACCCATTTTGCACGCACGATTGACGGCGTCACCATACATATCGTCTTCATTGAGAATAAGGATCTTCCCATAATCAATTCCGATGGAAACATGTACATCCATATCTTCGCTGGTGAGCAGGTTGGATGCGGCAAGAGCATGTTGAATAGTAATAGCCGTGCGGGTCGCTGAAGAAGGTTCGGGAAAGACTGCAAAGCAATTATCCGCTTCAAATTTGATGATGCGCCCGCCATGGCTTGTGATGATCGGTTCAACAGTCAATTGCATGCGACGGATCATGGAGAGGTAATGCACAATGCCGTACTTGCGGGTCAACAACGAGAACCCGGACATATCCAAAACGAAGGCGGTGTTTTCGCTGCCATAACGCTGCCAAATCGATTCTTCCAGCTGCTTGCGTTTGGTGGGATCCGACTCTTGCGAGTAATTCAACAGCGTTTCTTGAAGGATGGGGTCTTTTGGTTGGATATGCATGAGTTGATTATAACGAAAAGGGTCATGGGAATGTAAGCCAATCCCATGACCCTTTTTACCTAAATATCTCCCGGCTCATCTGCCATGCGGACGATGCGTGGGGTGAACTTGCCGATCACGTCTACCAGGTCGTGCTGGGCAGTGATGACTTCTTCGATCTGTTTGTACGCCTGAGGCGATTCGTCGATGCCGCCGCCAAGCAGGGTGACGCCGCGCTCTTTGAGGTAATCGTCCCGTTCGCGTTTGCTGATCGAGTTGATGGCAACTCTGCGGCTCATCTTGCGACCGGCTCCATGAGAAGCCGACTCAAGCGACTCGCTCACGCCTCTTCCGCGGACGACGTAGCCTGCGTCTCCCATCGAGCCGGGGATCACGCCGAGAACGCCAGCACCCGCGGGCGTGGCTCCCTTGCGATGGACGATGACTTCGCGCCCGTCGGGAAGTTTCTCACGCCAGGCAAAGTTGTGGTGATTTTCAACCACCGCCACTTCTTTCAGCCCAATGGCTGCCGCCACACGTTTGTGGATGATGTAGTGATTCGCCGAAGCGAAACGCCCCGCCAGTTCCATCGAGAGCCAATATTCCTGACCATCTTCTGAATCCAGCGTTAGCCATGCAAGGTGTTTGACGCTGAGATCAAGATCTGGATGCTTTTCTCTTGCCAACTTGCTAAAGCGATCTGCGATCTTCGCACCAACTCCGCGTGAGCCGCTGTGTGAAAGTAAGGCAAGATACTCGCCGGGTTTTAAGCCAAACATCTCTTCATGCAAACGGAACGAACCCCATTCGACGAAGTGATTGCCTGTGCCGCTGGTGCCGAGCTGATTCATGGCGGTGTCTTTCAGAGTCCGCAGTTGCTTGGTGGCAAGCCATGCTTCATCGTCTAACACCTGATGCTGGGCGCGTTTGCTGCCTTTCCAGGCAGCGCCCATACCGAAGGCAGTTTCGTCCATAAGAGCATTTTCGAACATGCCTTTCTTCTGTCCGATGAGAATCGGCGATACTTCGTATAGCGATAATCGCATGCGGCAGGCAATGTCCACGCCGACAGCGTAAGGGATGACAACATTCTCCGTCGCCAGCACACCGCCGATTGGCAGACCGTAGCCGACATGTGCGTCTGGCATGAGCGCGCCGGTGACGGTCACGGGCAGGCGCATGGCGTTTTCCATCTGCTTGATGGCTTCCGGGTCGATATTGTCCGTGCCCCAGATGGGGAAGGGCAGAGGTGACTCGCGAAGTGTATCTTCGCTTGGTTCGTTGTTCTTATTCTTGCGCAGAATCTCGCGGGCGAGGTTGGAGAGCAAGGTGTCGGCGAGGAAGTTGCCCGGGTTGGTGCGAACAGCCTCGAGCGCGGCAAGAGCCGCGTCGCGTTCCATGCCGGAGGCGATCATTTTGTTTCCAGCTTCTTTGGCAAGACCGATACTTTTTCCGTCTTCCCAGTTGTTGAGTTTCAGGATTTTTCCTGTGATGATGTCCATTTGTAAATCTCCAGCATGTCATCCTGAGCGGAGCGAAGGATCTCTACGATGTTGCGAGAGACTCTTCGGTCGCTATCGCTCCCTCAGAGTGACATGATATTTTATATCGGATCAGGCGGGATGCAGGCTTCATCAAACTTAATTGTCGTAAAAATTTCCGCCTGCAAAACCCAGTTGCCATTTTGTGTCCGCTGCCATTTGGCGGCGTAGACACCTGAGGCGCGGACGAGATTTCCATTTATCGAATACTCGCCTTGCCAGTTGCCGAGTTCTTCGGCGATGCCCCAGGAATCATTGGTGGTGATCTCCCGCGGGGTTCGACGATAGACGGAGGTCGGGTCGTTTTGGAAAAGCTCTGCCCAACGTATTTCTTCCTCGTCGGCTCCGTGGAACTGGTCGCTGCGACCGGTTACCAGATGATAGCTTGCAGCCAGCAACGGGCGGATACGCTTGGCGTCCTTCTCGGCGATGGCGCGGTTGAAGGCTTCGCGTGCGGCGCGGATGAGGTCGGTGGAGGTGGGTTGGGTCATGATGGTTTTCCTTTTGTTTTCACTTCGTCATTGCCTGTACCGTGCGCAGGCACGCGTGCGAGGGCGGTGTTCGTCCGCCCGAAGCAATCTTATAATTATTTCATGGGATTGCTTCGCCACTAAGAGCAAGAGCGTGGCTCGCAATGACGGATTAACTTTCTTCTAATTTCCAAAGCTCACGCATTTCCTGACTCTTTTCGAGGAGTTCATCGAGCGTGCCTTCGGATTCAACTTTGCCGTCTTTAAGGACGATGATATGGTCAGCGCGCCTCAAAAGCGGACGGCGATGGGAGACGACGAGGCAGGTGAGTTCGTTGCCTGATGCAAAGATGCGCTCCCAAAGTTGCTTTTCGGTTTCCACATCCAGCGCGCTGGAGAGGTCATCGAAGACGACCAGTTCTGGTTCGCGGATGAACATGCGGGCGGCGGCGGTGCGCTGGGCTTGCCCGCCAGAGAGTTTGACTCCGCGTGAGCCAACCATCGTTTCGAGGTCATCGTCGAGAATTTCCAAGTCTCTGTCCATGACGGCGAGTTTGGTCGCTTTGTAGATCTCGTCATCGCTTTTGTTCATGCCGAGCAAAATATTATTTCGCAGGGAGTTGCTGAACAAGCGCGGAACTTGCGCGGTGTATGCACAGCGCGGCGGCACGAAAAAGTTGCCAGCGTCCGTGACGACTTGCTCATTCCAGCGGATTTCGCCAGAGTCGGCGGGGAGCAGCCCCAGCAATGTACGCAGTAATGTTGTTTTGCCAGAACCAATGCGACCGGTGATGACTGTCAGCGAGCCGCGTTTGACCTTGAGCGAAATGTCTTCGATGCCGTTGACCGAATTCGGGTAGTGAAAGGTCAGATGGTCAGCGACCAGTTCGCTCAGTCGGTCTGAGGCGGTTTTCGTCGCGTAGGTCACTTCAGGCAGTTCGTGATCCAAATCAATTTTAGAATGTTCGACAAGCGCATCCAGTGGCGCATTCTCCATCAGGTGATACATGCGTTTGACAGAGACATCCATTTGTTTGTAACGCGCCCAGAGTTCGCCGCCGAGTGTGGTGAGGTCGCCCATGCTTTGCAGGAGATAAACGAAGAGCGAGAAATCACCGAGGGTGAAATTGCCTGTGCGCATGGATTGAGCAACCAGCACCAGGATCACGCCCGTGCTGAGCGTGGATGTATTGCGATAAAGCGAGCGAAGGACTTCATCGAACAACTTGTCACGCACAGTTAGCTTGCGGCGTTCTTCGTTGATCTTGTGAAAGTGACTGATGATGTTCTTCTCGGCGGTGGCAATTTTTACGGCTTGCACGGCGCCGAAGAATTCGCCGATGAAACCCGTCACTTTGCCAGCGGATTGACGCGATGCATTGCGATAATGTTCAATGCGCTTGGTGGCGATGTTAGCAACGATGCCGACGATGACCAATGGAATGAGTGCCATGATCGTCACAGACGGACTGATCTGAGCCATCAGGTAAATCGAGTAGAAGATGATGGCAATGCCGACCATCACATCGTTGACGAGAATGACGAAGAGTGGAAGTTCCTGCACGTCATTTTTGAAACGGCTGATGGCTTCCCCTGCGGAGTCAGGGAGTTGTGATGCGCCGGGGCGTTTCAGGATATATGTGAGCAGGTTCTTGCGCAGCAACGTGCCCATGTCTGCAAAGATAGGCACATCGGCATAATAGAAGCCATAACTTGCGAGTATGCGTCCGAGCCAGGTGGCGGCGAGGAAAGCGACCACAGCCCAGATGCCAAAGGTCAATGGTGCGGCGCCTGTTAGATAGTCAAAGAAGGCTTTGATGATGAGGGCAGGTGCGACTTGCCAACAAAAGCGAATGAGCCCGACGCTGAAAAAGTCAACGATCCAAAGCCAGGTGCGAAAGCGGATGAGTTCCAACACAACTTTCCACGCGGGCAGGGCGGGGATGTTGAGGTCGTTTGAGGTGAGGGTGGTTTCGGTCATAGTCAAAAATCCTTAAACACGAAGGGCACAAAGTACACAAAGGGGAAGGTTTGACAAAGGTTTTCCTTAGTGACCTTCGTGTCCTTTGTGGTTAATGCTCTTAAGCCAATACTTCTTCCAAGCCCGTTTGCAGCAATTGATAAAACCTTGCGTTCGGGTTGGCTGCCAGTTCTTTGCGGTCGCCATATTCGAGCACGGAGCCGTTATCGAGGATGAGCACATCGTCGGCGCGGTGCAGGGTGTCGAGTCGATGGGCGATGATGATGGCGGTACGTCCCTTCAGCAGCTTGTCTATCGCGTGTTCGAGTTTCTGCTCGGTGGCAGGGTCAAGGCGGGATGAGGCTTCGTCGAGGATGACCAGACCGGGATTTCGCAGAAAGACTCGCGTGAATGCCAGTAATTGCGCCTCACCCGCGGAGAGCGACCTTGATCCTGTTTCCAGTTCAGTGTCCAGACCGTTGGGCAGGGTTCGGAACCAGTCGCCGAGTTCGAGGTCTTCGAGGGTGGCGATGATCTTGTCATCGGGTATCGAACGGTCGAAGAAGGTCAGGTTCTCGCGGACGGAGGCACGGAAGAGTTGCACATCCTGTGTCACAATGGCGATGTTTTGCCGCAGCGAGTCGAGTTGGATGTTGTGCAAATTTTCGCCATTGACCTTGATACTGCCTTCGTTCACATCATACAGGTTGAAGATCAATCGCCCGAGGGTGGTCTTTCCGCTTCCGGTGCGACCCAGCAACCCTAAAACAGAAGCAGGCTTGAGGTCGAGTGAGAGGCGTTTGATGACCGAGTTGTCACCGTTGCCCCCTTCATCGGGGGTGATATAGGAGAAGGTCACATCCTTGAATTCCAATGCAAGCGGATGCGAGTCAATCACTTTGCCGGTCTCATTCCTATCTTCAGGTTGGAACTGCTTGAACTCGGTCAGGCGTTCGACACAGGCGCCGATGGTTTGGAAACTTTCGATCTCATGTGTCATCGCCCAGAAGGGTTCTTCAAGCAAATTGAGATAATGGACAAAGAGATAAACCGTGCCGATGGTGACGATGCCCGCGGTGAAGAGCCAATATCCGCTGGTGACGGCAAGCAGGGTGCCAGTAGTGAGCGCCAAGCCCATCGCATTTTCGATGATCCAGCGTTTGAAGTGCGCGCGGCGATTGTGCTTGAGGATCTCAGCTTGATGGCGGAAGAGTTCGCGGATGGAGAATCCGACTGCGCCGCTCGAGCGGATGTCTTCGGTGCCTGCCAGTTGTTCTTCGATAAAGCCGTACATCTGACCTTCTGCTTCACGCCTTGCTTTTTGATGTGGCACAGCAATGTCTTTGAGCCTGCCAAGCACGCCAATGGTGATTGCGGAGTAGACCGCGAATGCCAAGCCCACACGCCAATCTTCAATGGCAAGGGTGACGAGGATGCCGACGAGTAGAAGTCCGTTCGCGATGAGGTTGAGCGCAAATTGCGAGAAGAAGGTTGCCAACTCGGTCACGTCGCCGTCGATGCGTTCGATCAACTCGCCGGGTGTGTGGTCGTTGTGGAACTTCATGCCGAGTTTGAGGGCATGTTCCGCGAGCTCAGCGCGCAGGGCGTTGGTGGCGGTCCATGCCACGTTTTCACCGAGATAGGTCACGCCAATGTGGACAACCTGCTGTACCAACGCGATACCGATAAACCCGACGGCTGTCCACATGAGCGTGGAGAGG
This sequence comes from Candidatus Villigracilis vicinus, assembly GCF_016702885.1. Lineage (NCBI taxonomy): Bacteria > Bacillati > Chloroflexota > Anaerolineae > Anaerolineales > Candidatus Villigracilaceae > Candidatus Villigracilis > Candidatus Villigracilis vicinus. The sequence continues at coordinate 118,484 of NZ_JADJDD010000025.1, read as the reverse complement.
GCTTCGCCTGCCAGCGCGTCGTCGATAAAGAGGCGCATGATCTGCGGGGCAAGGATGCGTAAGCCGATGCTGCCAAATAACAAGACAGCCAGCAGGATGAATCGTCCGCGTTGAGGGCGGATGTGGTCAGCGAGCAGGTTCCAGTAGGATTTGAATGAGAGGTTCATAGTTGGTTCCAGTTTTGTCCACGAAGGACACGAAGAAACACGAATAAAAATAAAAAAACACGGCGCGGGTGCGCCGTGTTTGTAAAGACACAGGGAATTGAGCCGTAGTTAAACGGTCAATAGGCGCACTTCGGGGTAAGTTGTTATTCGGCTGGCTTTCCTACGCAGAAGATGTAATAGCATTTGAAGTGCGCTCCTTTCTTTGAAATTTAATTACGCTGTCAGTTTACATGAGAGTGGGATGAGTTGTCAAGGCGATTCGAGATTTTCGTCATCCTGACAAACTCAATAATCGGGCTACAATTACCTCGCATGGAGGCTTCATGAAAACCATTTTACGGATGCGTTATTGGCGCATCGTTCTGTTCTTTGCCCGCGTTACGGCGAGCATCATCTTTTGGGATATTTTTCTGCGGCGCATTGGGCTGGGCGCTTGGGTGAAAAATACTCGTCCGCGGCGGCTTCAAAATATCGCCATTCGGTTTCGTGCGTTGGCGATTCGTCTTGGCGGTGTGATGATCAAAGTGGGGCAGTTCCTTTCGGCGCGTTTGGATGTGTTGCCGCCGGAGATCACGGATGAACTTTCTGGATTGCAGGATGAAGTTCCGCCCGTGGACTACGAACCCATTCGCCTCCAAACCGAACTCGAGCTTGGTTCTGCCATCGAAAAAGTTTTTCTTACCTTTGAGAAAGAACCCGTCGCCGCCGCCTCATTGGGGCAAGTCCACCGCGCGAAGCTTCTTCCTAACGAAGCCGAAGCAATGGGATTTGAAAACGTCGTCGTAAAAATCCTGCGCCCGAACATCGAACAGATAGTAGAAGTGGACATGTCCGCAATACGGGTAGTGGGTGGCTGGCTCAAGCGCTATAAACCTGTCAGCGACCGGGCGGATGTCCCTGCTATTGTGGAGGAATTCGCCGCCGTCCTGAACGCGGAACTGGACTATTTGTCAGAGGGGAAAAACGCCGAGACGTTTGCGACCAACTTCAAAGACGATGGAGGCGTTCATGTTCCACGCGTAGTATGGAATCGGTCCACGCGTCGCACGCTGACTTTGGAAGATGTCACTGCAATCAAGATCACAGATTACGATGCCATCACAGCCGCTGGGATCAGTCGCGCCGCGGTGGCAGATCGTTTATTGGCAACCTACTTAAAGCAAATCTTCGAAGATGGGTTTTTCCATGCCGACCCTCATCCCGGCAATTTGTTCGTACTGCCATTGAGTGAAAAAGACGAGGATGGCTTTACCAAATTTCGCCTGACGTTTATCGACTTTGGTATGGTTGGACGCATGCCCGACAAACTGGTAGAAGGTTTGCGCGAGGTGGTCATTGCTGTAGGGCTGCAAGATGCGACAAGATTGATCAGGGCTTATCAAACCCTAGGTGTTTTGTTGCCGAGTGCAAATATAAAATTGTTGGAAGAAGCCAGTGCCCAGGTCTTTGACCGCTTTTGGGGCAAGAGCATGAACGAGCTGCGCAGCATTCAACACAGTGACATGATGAAGTTCGGCTTGCAATTCCGCGAGTTGATGACCTCGATGCCATTTCAGATTCCTGAAAACCTTTTGCTCTTGGGGCGTACCATCGGAATATTGTCCGGCATGTGTACCGGCTTGAACGCTGATTTCAATTTGTGGCTGCAACTTGCACCCTATGCTAAGAAACTTACCGAAGGCGAAGGTGGCTCGGTTTTCGATACGTTTTTGAACGAAGCAGGCGAACTGCTCAAGACCCTGATCGCCATCCCCGGCAGGGCAGAGCGTGTGCTTGGGCGCATCGAACGCGGACAGTTGAATGTGGAAGCGCCGCTGGTCAATTTGCAGATCAGCTATTTGGAACGTTCGGTCAATCGTCTGACGAGTGGAATTGTGTTTTTAGGTCTGTTGATCGCAGGTGCGATCCTGTACGATAGCCACACTTTACTTGGGCAAGGTCTTTTTGGTGGGGCAGGCTTGGTGCTTTTCTATACCGCCTTTCTTGTGCGCGGCAGACGTCCATTTCAGTAGAAAAAAACTCCCAGCCATTTGGCTGGGAGTTTTGCTTTATGAGGATTTTTCTTCTGTCTTTTTGATGGCTGCATCGATCAAGCTGCGGAAGGCGAGAAGCGCTTCTTTGCGGGCAGCGCGGCGGTGTTCTAAAAAGCCGGGCGGGAGGATGGTCTCCATGCTTTTGCGCATCTCAGCACGGGCAGCTTTCATGTGTTCCAACGCCTCGGGCGGAAGTTTGTCTTTCATGGATTTGCGTTTTTCGGTGTTCATGGGTCACTCCTTTATTTACTTTTATTATAGCACCGATGACTTTTACGGACCGGGGGTCATGGGCGGGAATTGACTCATATCCATATTGGGGTCAATATCCATATTTTCAATTCTGACCCAGCAGGGATTATTGAAGTAAGGGTTTCGGATCACGACCCAGCCTGGTTCGGTTCCCATTCCGAGGATGATCACATTCTTTCGCCCTCGTGCATTAAGTTCAATATTGCTGATCAATGTATAAGTATCCCCTGGACCTGTCCAGCAGCCAGTTTGGGCGATCAGCGCTGCTGGCTTTGCCTGTGGTCTGTCGGTGGGTGGTCCAGAAGGCGTATCTGTGAACGCAGGGGTGGGTGTTTCTGTAGGCGGAATGGGGGTAGCGGTAACGGCACCTGCGGTTTGGGTCAACATAACGACTGCCAATTGTGCCGCGGTCGTGCCTACAATATCAACGGTTGGGGTGGCGGCTTGCGGTGCACAGGCTGTAAGCAAGATCAAAACCAAAGCTGCAAGCGCAATATTGCGACTGAAAATTAATCTCATCATTTTCTCCAAAGCCTACACAATTACTTTGTCTTCTTTTCAACCTTCGACCAGGTATCTTTTAAGTTGACCGTCAAATTAAACACAGGCTTTTCGGATGTGGTTTCTTTGTCCACGCAGAAATAGCCGAGACGCTCGAACTGAAAGCGCGAACCGATTTCGGCGGAAGCAAGCGCTGGTTCTACATACCCCGTTAGGATCTCCAATGAGTTCGGGTTCATGCAATTAAGGAAGCCTTCATCACCTTCTTCGGGGTCTTCCTTGGTGAACAGACGGTCATACATACGCACTTCCACTTTTCGAGCGTGCGCCGCAGATACCCAATGGATCGTCGATTTGACCTTGCGTCCATCCTGCGCATCACCACCACGGGTGGTTGGGTCGTATGTGGCATGGACCTCTATAACTTCACCGGCATCATTCTTGACCACATGCGTACATTTGATGAAATATGCATAGCGCAATCGGACTTCATTGCCGGGGAAGAGACGGTAATATTTCGGCGGGGGCGTCTCGCGGAAGTCGTCCTGCTCGATATATAAAACCTTTGAGAATGGAACTTTGCGCGAGCCTGCTTCGGGATCTTCAGGATTGTTTATGGCACTCATCTCTTCAGTGAGGTCATCAGGATAATTGTCGATGATCACTTTGAGTGGACGGATGACAGCCATGCGCCGCAGGGAATGTTTGTTGAGGTCGTCGCGCACACATTCTTCGAGCAGTGCTACATCGCTGACGCTGTAATTCTTTGCCACGCCCACACGGCGGATGAACTCCAGAATTGCCTCGGCGGAATATCCGCGGCGACGCATGGCACGCAGAGTCGGCATGCGCGGGTCATCCCAGCCCTTCACCAGGTTTTCTTCAACGAGGCGGCGTAACTTGCGCTTGCTCATCACAGTGTAATTGATGTTCAAGCGTGCAAATTCGATCTGGCGCGGCTTGAACACGCCAAGTTGATCCAGAAACCATTCATACAATGGACGGTGATTTTCATATTCCAACGAACACAAAGAATGCGTAATGCCTTCCATTGAGTCGTTCTGCCCATGAGACCAATCGTACATGGGATAGATCTTCCATGCATCCCCGGTGCGATGGTGCGGCGGTGTTTTGATAATGCGATACATGGCAGGATCACGCATATTGATGTTCGGATGTGCCATGTCGATCTTGGCGCGTAAAATTCGCGAACCTTCCGGAAATTCACCGTTCTTCATGCGTTCGAGTAGGTCCAAATTCTCTTCCACCGAACGATCACGGAAGGGTGAATTTTTCCCTGGCTGGGTTAATGTGCCGCGGTTGGCGCTTACTTCTTCGGGAGTCTGGTCATCCACATACGCCAGACCTTTTTTGACCAACTGCACCGCCCAGTCGTATAACAGACCGAAATAATCAGAGGCGTACGTTACCTTTACCCATTCAATGCCAAGCCAGCGTGCATCCTCTTCAATGGCTTGCACAAATTCAGTCTCTTCCTTGGCAGGGTTGGTATCATCAAAACGCAAAACCAACTCACCGCCATTTTCTTTGGCAATGAGATAATCGATCATGAACGCCTTGACGTGCCCAATGTGAAGATACCCATTTGGTTCTGGAGGCAGGCGCGTCCGGATGCTTTTGAAGCGTCCGTTCTTCAGGTCTTCTGCAACAGCTTCGCGGATAAAATCAGTGGGCTTGGTTGTTTCTTCGGAACTCATTCTATGACTTAACCTTCGTGATGGATTTATGCGGATAAGCAAGGTCCGCTTCGTTCTTGACTCGAATCTGATACTGCTTTCAGGAACTTTTTTCCACTGGAATGCGTTTCAGATGGAAAGCGTTCTCAATTATAACTGCTTTATAATACCTTTCTCTGGAGGAAACTATGACCGAATCCAAGCAAACTGGCACTCATTTTTCAGGTACCTACTTCGATAAAGACACCGTATTTCGGCTTGTACGCTTTATAAAAGTCGCCTCTTGGATTGTGGCTGGCGTATATATCTATCAGTTAGTCTTAAATTTGGGCGTTTTTATTTTGCAATTCATCCGCCACCTGATTTATGTCGGTGGTCCCACCGACCTGATGATGCAGATTCTGTGGCAGATTCAGCCAAGCCTGGCAGGGTTGATATTTTTTACCGCTTTGCAGGCTTTTGCTCAAGGGCTTCTGATTCTGCTCGATATTGAAGATAACACTCGCCGCTCTGCTCGTGGGAAATAGGGCTTGCTCTCTGCCGATGGGCGTGATAAAATACCGCCCGCTGGAAAAATGGAAATACATTGGGGATTGGTGAAATGGCATCACGTCGCGCTCTGGACGCGAAATTTGAGGTTCGAATCCTTGATCCCCAGCTAAAAAGACTCCCTTTTAGGGAGTCTTTTTTTCTTTCTGCGATGGAAATTAATGATTTGAATTTAGAAATTCATTCAAATCGAGCCGTTTGAAAAGCCGTTCACGCACTTCGCTGGGGAGCGGGTTTCCTTCAGCGGGTATCTGCACAAGGTCAATGGTGCGGCGCGTGGTATTGAGAACAACCCGGCAATTTTCACAGCCTTCGAGGTGTTTTTCGATCTCAGTGCAAAGATCAGATGGCAACTCGCCGTCAATGTACTCTGACAGGGAGCCTAAAAGAGCCTGACAATTTTCGTGTGAGTGAGAAGTCATTGCAAATCCTTTCTCTGAACCCGTTCTACATAATAAGATGATAATTGTTCACGTAATGCCATGCGGGCGCGCAATAAGCGGGTTTTAACATTGGCTTCGGTAAGGTTCATAATTTCGGCAGTTTCCCTGATAGAGAGGTCTTCCACGTCTCGCAAGATGAAAACGATTCGCAGCGGCTCCGGTAACTTGCTGACTGCTGCCTCAATGGCATGCTGGCTTTCGCTGGAAAGTAATTCTTTTTCCGGCAGAATGCTCCAATCTACAAAGGTTTCTGGCAGGGAAACCTCTTCACTGTCCTCAGTTTGCATGTCCTCAAGGTTTATATTCGATTTCCGACGGCGAATGAGCATTAACGCCTCATTTGTCGCAATGCGATACAGCCAGGTGGATATGCTTGAGCGTCCTTCGAAGGAGGCGAGATGGGTCAACGCGTTCAAAAAGGTATTTTGTAATATATCTTCGGCGTCTTGGGGGGTTCCAAGCATTTTCAAGCCCAGACGGTAGATCGGTGCTGAAAATTGATCCACAAGTCGTGCGAATTCTGCCCGGTCGCCTGCCCGTAAAGCTTCAATGGAGAGTTCTGGTGTTAGTGATTCAATCATTTGATGCGCTCAGGTTCAAAAAGATACAGCTCGAGTATACATCACAGATGAGTAGACTTGTAACTTTATTACGGCTTGTGCATCCAAAATATTGAACCTGAAACTGATTGGAGACCCCATGGAAAAATTGTTAAATGAACAAGTTGTCGGGCAGCTCAAGCAGGCTTTTGCCGATCTGACCAACCCTGTCCAGATCCTCTTTTTTGGATCAAAAGAGGGTTGTGATTATTGCGGTGAAACCCAGCAGTTGTTGACCGAGATCAGCATGGTCGACGCACGCGTCAACCTTTCTGTTCATGACCTGAAAGAGGATGCCGCTCTGGCTTCCCAATATCGTGTCGATAAAGTCCCTGCGATCGTGATCGCCTCAAAGAATGGCGGGCAGATCGTGGATCTGGGCGTGCAGTTTGCGGGAATTCCCGCGGGGTATGAATTTAGTACCTTGATCACGGACATCATATACGCTTCAAAGCAAGCGACGGGATTGGGTGCTGCCACACGTGAATTTTTGAAAACCCTGACGCAACCCCTGCACTTGCAGGTATTCGTAACCCCTACCTGACCACATTGTCCGCGAGCCGTGTTGCTCGCACATCAAATGGCAATGGAAAATCCGTCCATGATCCGCGCAGAAGCGGTTGACGCAATGGAATTCCCGGAATTGTCCGATCAGTTCCATGTACAGGGAGTGCCTCAAACCGTTATTGATTCTGGGAAAGCCGTATTTGTTGGGGCATACCCTGAGGCGCAAATGCTGGCTGAAATCAAACGTGCTTTGCAAAGTTGAGGTTGGTGCAAGATGAAAAAACACCAAAAATACCGCAAGCAGAGACAGAGTAATTCCATTTTGCCGTTTATCATTGGCGGTGGACTGATCCTCCTCGGTCTTGCTTTGATCGGCGTTCTTCAAAAACCCGCAGATGCATCTGCGGCTGACAGTGTTGCTAATTCTGTTGTGCCTGTTAAAGTTGACTTTCCCGCTCCCGCTCTTGTGTTGGAGAATGTCAGAGGCGGCACAGAGTCGTTGACAGATTTTGGCGGTCAGGTCGTTTTGGTGAACAATTGGGCGACTTGGTGTCCGCCTTGTAAGGCAGAGATGCCATCCCTGCAGAAATATTACCAATCGCATCATGAGCAAGGATTTACCATCGTTGCGGTCAACGCTGGCGACACTAAATCTAAAGTGGACCAATTCGTTTCTGATTATTCACTCACTTTTAACGTATGGCTTGACCCAAACGGTGCAGCACTTGATGCTTTCAAGAATGGGAGCCTGCCAAGTTCCTATGTATTAGACCGCTCCGGTATTGTTCGCTATGCCTGGACGGGTGAGATCAGTTACGAAATGCTGGAGAAATATATAACTCCTGTCATACAAGAAACCAACTGAGATAGCCTGTAAATGCAAACCAGCCAAAAGTTACACTTTTGGCTGGTTTTTTTATTTAATTCAAGCGTAAGATTACTTTGGCAGATGCCCGCCAGCTTCGGCTTGATCTAATACTTCGAGGATCGTCTTAACGAGTTCGCGGGCGGCTTGCTCGCTTAATTCCACAGCGACACGGGCACCCACACCCTGGGCTTCGTTCACGAAATCAATGTTGAGGGCATGTTCGTATGGTGCGTCAAATGGATGGTCGTAAGAGATATTTGCCTGATTTAATTTGAACCAGCCATTTACACCCTTACCGCTTCCCTCGATTTTTACTTTTTCAACGATCATGGTACACATGGTAAATCTCCTTGTTATGAAAGGTGCTTTTCCAGAAAAGCAAATACTTTTTGCCAGCCGTCCATTGCCTGTTCCTGGCGATAGGCTGCACGGTCGTAATAGAAAAAGCCGTGACCAGCGCCATCATAGCGATGGAATTCGTAATTTTTGCCATGTTTCTTTAGTTCAGCTTCATGTTGATTGACTTGTTCTGGGGTGGGGCTGGAGTCGTCGTTGCCAAATAGACCCAAGATGGGGCAAGACAGGTTGCGGGTCAGATCAAGAGGCGAGACGGGTGTTTTAGGACTTAATTGATCAGGGGTCATCACAACACGCCCGCCCCAGCAATCCACGATCGCATCATAACCGGGGGTGTTGCAAGCGGCTATGTAGGAATGCCTTCCGCCCGAGCATGTTCCAAATGCGCCAACTTTGCCGTTTGAATATGGCAGGGAACGGACGTACTGCATTGCGCCCGCGAGATCACCGACCACTTGGGTATCTGAAACGCCGCCGTCCGCGCGGACTCTTGCTGCAACATCTTCCGGGGTACCATGGCCGGTGCGAAAATATAAATTAGGAGAAATGGTAATGTACCCATGATGTGCAAATTTCAGTGTCACTTCCCGGTACCATTGATCCCACCCGGGCATGTGGTGTGCAAGAACCATTGCCGGATAAGGACCCGCACCCAATGGACGGGCAAAATAGGCGTTGATCGTGTCTCCATTTGCGCCGGTCATGGTGACGGTTTCTGCGAGCAGACCTTCGTACATATCCGTTTGATACATAACTCACTCCTCGTTTATGAATAAGATGAGCCGAGTATAGCATGATGACAAATTTCCATGGAATTTGTGACCTCCATCCATGACGAAACCCCTGCATGAAGGCGATAATAAGGTGAGCCATATGATTTTATAAAGGATACCCTTATGTCGTTTCGGCAGTTAAGCGAGAGTACGGAAATGTACCTGAAAGCGATGGCGGAACTGGGCGACCGTGATGTTTCGATTGCACGGCTCGCAGAACGGTTGGGGGTAACGAACGTTTCAGCCAATGAAATGATGCGTCGTCTGGGGGAGCAAGGATTGGTGTCACATACACCGTATAAAGGTGTAACCTTGACTAAAAAAGGGCGTGAAGTGGCTTCGAATGTCATTCGCCGTCAGCGCTTGTGGGAGGTGTTTTTATACGAACATCTGCACCTTGAGTGGTCAAAGGTCTACGAATTGGCCTGTTCGCTTGAGCATGCTACAGCGCCTGAGGTGACTGAAGCGCTGGCTAAATTTCTTGGTCATCCGCAGGTGAACCCGCGCGGAAACCCGATACCTGATGAAGATGGGCTATTTGTGGCTATGGATGGGTTGATGTTGCGCGAGGTTGAGATTGGCAGGTCGGTGACGATTTTAGCGATTGACGCAACTGAAACAGATGTGCTTAGGTATTTATATGAGCGAAATATCTTGCCGGGTCAAAAAATAAAAATATTGGAAGCTGCGCCGCTGGAAGGTCCGTTGACATTATTAGTCGGCGGAAAAGAAATTGCACTTGGGCTTTCACTTGCTGAGCTTGTGTTCGTGAAATGAAAAAAGAAGGAATCCATGAATGAATTGATCCAATTGCACCTGCTTCGTCCTGGTCAGCAGGCTACCATTGCAAAAATCAACGGGAACGGTGCATTGCGCAGGCGGTTTGTAGAAATGGGCATCGTCAAGGGCGAAACGATCCTGATCGAACGAAGCGCACCTTTAGGTGACCCTGTAGAATATTTTATTAAGGGGTATCACCTTGCTTTGCGAAAAGAAGAAGCCGCTTTTATAGAAGTCTCTTTGTTGGAGGGCGAAAATGCCTGACCTGACGATCGCGCTGGCGGGGAATCCCAATGCTGGCAAGACCACGATCTTTAACCTATTAACTGGTTTGCATCAGCATACTGGGAATTGGCCCGGAAAAACAGTTGAAAAAAAAGAAGGGGAGATTGAGCATGAAGGCAAAACGATCAACGTTGTTGACCTGCCCGGCACTTACAGTTTAACTGCTTATTCACCTGAAGAGATCATTGCGCGTGACTATATCATTGAAGAGCGCCCGGATGTTGTCATCAATGTAGTGGATACGACCAACCTTGAGCGTAATTTGTACCTGACGGTTCAGATTCTCGAACTGGATGTGCCGGTTATTCTTGCTCTTAATATGACCGATGATTTACAAAAGACCGGAGCGACAGTTAATGTCGATCAGCTTTCGCAACTGCTGGGGAATATTCCTGTCGTGCAGACGGCAGCGAATAAAGGCAGTGGCATAAAGAATCTCGTGAAGATGGCGGTGGATGCGGCACGAAAGAGAGAGCTGGCATGAGTCTGGCGCCCACTTTATTTAAACTTGATTACGGCGGCAAGATCGAACGAGAGATCGAAAAACTTACTACTCTGTTCGATGAAGTCGAATTTGATACAGGGCGCTATCCCCGGCGTTGGTTGGCGCTAAAGCTGCTTGAAGCTGACGCGGATATTCTTGCCCGAGTCCAATCTATGACAAAAGGGGAGTTGATCATTGAACGTGCAAAGCGGGGAGCAGAGCATGTCCAGTCGATGCTTGGGGATGATTTTGACCTGCTCACGGCTGACCGACGCTATGGATTTATTAATGGCATTGTCCGTCAAACCCTTCACCGTCCGCGCCTCGACCGGATCACCCTCACAGACCGCATTGATGATATTGTGACGCACAAATGGTTTGGTTTGCCCGTCTTTTTTGCGGTGATGTATATTGTTTTTCGACTCGTTATTGATGTATCTTCACCGTTCTTGGATTGGACTGATGCAGTCATTAACGGTCCCATTGCTAATTGGCTGCGCTTCATTCTGGACCTTGTGCCTCTTCCAGCGTGGATACATTCTCTTATCATTGACGGAATCGTCGCCGGGGTTGGAGGCGTGCTGGTCTTTGTCCCCGGGCTGTTGATCCTTTATTTCTTTCTTGCCTTGTTGGAAGATTCGGGATATATGTCTCGCGCAGCTTTTGTGATGGATCGATTCATGCGTGTAGTGGGCTTGCACGGAAAATCGTTCATTCCGATGATCTTGGGGTTTGGCTGTGCGGTACCTGCCATTTATGCCACACGAACCATTGCCAGTCACCGTGACCGTTTGTTGACGGCATTGTTGGTTCCACTGATGTCCTGCTCTGCGAGATTGCCTGTGTACGTGGTTTTTGGGCTGGCTTTTTTTGGCGCTCGCGCAGGGACGGTCATTTGGGCAATGTATGCACTTGGCATTCTTGTTGCCATGCTTGCAGGCATGGTCTTCACCCGTACCATCCTTAAACCAGATGCGACTTCGGCGTTCGTGCTGGAGTTGCCGCCATATCGTCGACCAGCTCTAAAGAGTGTCCTTATTCATATGTGGGAGAACACCAGAGAATTTGTTCGCAAGGCAGGCACAATGATCCTGTATGCCTCGGTTGTGATGTGGGTGTTGTTAAACCTTCCCTGGGGAGTTGTGGATCAGCGCGATTCGTATTTTGGCAGGGTTAGCGGTGCTATTTCGCCGATCTTTGCTCCGCTTGGGTTTGATAATTGGGAAACCGGCGGCGCGCTCGTTTCCGGGTTTATGGCAAAGGAGATCGTGGTTAGTACTATGAGTCAGATCTACCTTGGCGGCGAAAAAACTGCACAAGTCGTTGAACCTGTCGATTTGGGAGAAGATCTGATCGGCATTGTGCAAGGATTTTGGGATGCGTGTGTGAGTTCGGGGAAGATCCTTATCAGCATCATCCCTGGTGTAAACCTTGTGAATGATGGATTAACAAGCGAAGATACGGCTCTAAGCCTTGCATTGCGCGAGAATTTTTCACCATTGAGTGCTGTTGCTTTGCTTGTATTTGTTTTGCTGTATGTGCCTTGTGTGGCAACCCTTGGTGCGATCAAACATGAATTTGGAACATCCTGGGCGGTGACATCTGCGGTATATCAGACCGTCGTCGCCTGGTTGGTCGCCTTTGTGGTTTATCAGGGCGGGCATGTTCTGGGATTCGGTTGATCGATCATGCTGACACAGTTGGTTGAACTACTGGCAGGTAAAGAGAATGGCTTAAGCCTATCGGAGATCAGCCGCGAGATGAAAGCGCAACCTTCGGCGGTTCTTGCCATGCTCGACCTGCTTGTTAAGAAGGGAAAGTTGATCGAGATCGGACCCGACGGCAAATGTTGTACCGATTGCGGACTGGAATCTGAGTGCAATTTGCTTGCAGCGCGCGGAAAACGCTATGTGGTAAGTCAGTCATTAAAGTAATTAGAAGGCACCAACTAGCCCTTGAAAAGATTTAATGTATGTCCCGTCAACCCAAAGAATCGTTGTAGTTCCGTTTTTGAAAAGACAAGAGTCGCTGTATTGACGAGTGGATGCGCAAGGAAGCGTTCATTTTTCCAGATATCATCATCCACCCAGAGTTCTACGGTGTGTTCTGTGTCGTTTGCCAGCCCCATCATCGTGACCGAGCCGCGCGTTACACCCAGCAGACGCATAAGATTGTCTTCGGAGCCGAAACGTAAGTGAGTGACGCCCAACTGCTCTGCCAGTTCTTCGAGTTTTACCGTTTTTTCGCAAGCAGTCACAACCAGAAAGAAGCGGCGCCCCTTTTTGTCGCAGAGGAAAAGATTTTTGGTGCTGATCGCTTCCATACCAGTGTGATGCGCTTCGGCTTCGGAGCAGGTGAAAACAGCCGGGTGTTCCAGCCGTTGTGGAGTAAATCCGTTTGCGTGAAGAAATTCAAGGAATGTAGTTTCAGTTGTGAACATAGGGTGTCCTTTGTAAAAACTACCCAATGATATTACAACTTGCAAGGTTTGACCGCCAGAGTTTGCAGATATAATTCATAATGCTATTCCAAGTGTAATCTTGGATAAGGGAGTTTTTATGTTCGATTCTTCGGATAAGGAGTATTTGGTGACTTTATTTGAGCACGCGCCAATTTCTTTATGGGAACAGGATTTTAGTCAGATCAAAAGGCTTTTTGATGAATTGCGTGAGGCGGGAGTCAAATCGCTGGATGCTCATCTTCTAATGCACCCAGAATTCATTGATCATTGCATGGGGCAGATACGGGTTCTGGAGGTTAATCACAAAACACTTTCCTTGCTGAAGGCAAATTCAAAGGAGCAGTTGCTTGCTAATTTGGACAAGGTACTTCGAGATGGCATGCGGCATCATTTTCGTGACGAACTGCGGGCGCTTTGGAATGGTGAACTTAGTTGGTCGGGGGAGGGGGTCAATTACACTTTGGATGGAGAGCCGTTGGATATTCTCCTGGATTGGCGCATTCTGCCGGAGTTTGAAAAAACCTGGGAAAAGGTTCTGGTCACTTTTCAAGATATTTCTGCCCGCAAGCAAGCGGAGCGGCGCTTGTATAATTTATTTGAAGCTTCTCCGATCTCTTTGTGGGAGGAAGACTACAGCGCTATTAAGGACTTCTTTAATTTACTTCGTAGTCAGGGGGTGACGGATCTGCAATCTTATTTGAATGAACACCCTGATACCGTAAAGCATTGTACAAAATTGATCAAGGTTCTGAATGTCAACCGCCGCACGCTGGATTTATTTGGTGCGGCTTCGAAGGAGCATTTACTCTCGAATTTGGATCAGATATTTCGTGATGAGATGGAGCATCATTTTGCTAAAGAGTTGATCGACCTTTGGAATGGTGTTTTGATGTATGAGCGCGAAGGCGTAAATTACTCCTTGAGTGGTGATCCGATCAATATTCTATTGAACTTTAGGATCATGCCAGGACATGATAATGACTTTGGTTGGGCGATGGTTTCCATTCAGGATATTACAGCGCGTAAAAAAGCGGAGGAATATCTTCATTACCTGGGGACGCATGATGTAATGACTGGGTTGTTTAATCGTGGTTTTTTTGAAGAGACCATTCAGCGGTTGGAATTCAGCCGAAAGGACCCCGTCAGCATTATTATTCTCGATCTCAATTACCTCAAAAAAACAAACGATGAACTTGGGCATCAAGCGGGCGATAAATTGATCCGACGTGCCGCCGAGGTGCTGACTACGGCATTCAATAATGGGCAGATTGCAGCACGGATCGGCGGCGATGAGTTTGCTGTCATCCTCCCGCGTACTGATGAAACCGAGGCGGCTGATTACCTGAAGCAAATCCAGGCGTTAATTGATATAAATAACAAATATTACCGCGACCCAATCTTGAGCGTTTCTTTGGGAACTGCGACCGGGCAGCCGGGGATGAATATGGAAAAGATAATCCAGCTTGCGGATAATGCAATGTATAACAGCAAGGCAGAGCATCACCGTCGGCGTAGAGATGATTGATGGATTAATCGGAAACATAAAAGCGGCAGCCCCTCAGGTCTGCCGCTTTTATGTTTTGCAAGATGGAATTAGTTTCCGCTGAACAGCGCATAAACTCCAAATACAATGATGATCGCGCCGGAGATGCGATTGATCCAAGCCATGTGAGATTGAGTTAGGCGATCTCGCAGGATCCCAACAATGAAGCTCAAGGTTAGCCACCAAGTTGCAGAGCCAGCAAAAACGCCTGCCACCATGATCAATGGTGACCCGGTATTTTTTCCCAGCATGGTCCCGGCGAATATGGCGGCGAATGAAAGGATGGTCATTGGGTTGGTGATGGTCAGGAAGAATGTAGAGGTGTACATACTAAATAATCCGCTTTGGGCTGCCTGCGCTGGTTTATCGGAAGGCTTTTCCAGGAATGTTTTTATTCCCAAATACAGCAAGAATATCCCGCCGATGATCCGCAGCCAAAAAGCATTGTCAACCAGTAATCCTGTCACAGCAGTCAGCCCGAAAGCGGCGATCGCTCCGTAGACCATATCTGCACTGGCAGCCCCCAAGCCGGAAATGAAACCCGCGGCTCTGCCATTCGCCAGCGTGCGGCGGATACAAAGTACGCCAATCGGTCCAACCGGGGCAGCGATGGAAATACCAATGATAAAAGCACGTAGAAAAAGCATGAAATCACCTGCATGAAACGCGATATGCGTCCAAGTCCAAATTTTTATGCAAAACGTTGAAATTCATTCGATTTGCCTGCTCGCAGAAATCCTGCGGAGAAGAATCGTATTCTATTACAAAAACGGGTTTGCCTGCCTCGATGAAAGGCAGCAGCAGGTCGCACTCGTGAAACGAATAGCATTCTTCGTTTAAGATCCAGTCAAAGTAAGAGACCAGCTCTTTTATTTGACCAAGATCGTTTTTCAGCCCGATCATTAGTCCGCGTGCATGGGCTGCATTTGAAAGAAAAATGTTGAATGCGATCTGGTCTTCGAATGTAAGTGGAAACCCGGTTTCATTCTCGTAGCCATTCACATTGTCCGGGTCTACGCCATTACAGCCTTTGGCGACAGCCATATCAAGACGTTTTTCCATGATGGGTTGGAGTACGGCGATTTGCCGAATATCAAGCCAGGTTTCGCCTTCCCAGCCTTCCATGGATTTTCCTAAAGTTGAAATTGGAAAATCATCTGCGTCGGGTCTCCAGTCTTCATGCGAACCGGCGCTGAAGTAACACATGACAAATATTCCTTGCTCTGTAAGTTGAGCTATTTCCTCTTTAGAAATATCAAAGAGGTCTATATTGTACATTTCAACACCTAATGAAAAGTCCATATCGCCGGAATATTGGATCTGCCAGGACATTTCCAGTGGAAGGGATGCTGGGTTTTCATTTATTTGATAGGGTGTGATCGGTATTTCAACCGGTGTTGTTTTTGAAGATGGTGATTGTTTTGTTTTTTCTGGTGGGTTCGAGCAAGAAATAAGAAGGGCTGCAATGAGAACGAGAATGCTCTTTTTCATCTGCCACTCCATTGATATAAAAAGACAGCCATCAATTTGATGGCTGTCTTTGAGAGAGTTTTACGCGTTGGCGCTGCGTCCGAACCAAGTGGTCCATTCGCGCTTTTCCCACAGTACGAGAATGGGAGCCGCTACAAAAATCGAGGAGTAGGTTCCGCTCAAAAGACCGACGAGCAGGATGATGGCGAATTCGCGCAGGGTAATACCACCAAACATCGCAAGCGCAAGGAGCAGGAACTCAACGGTCATCAACTGGGTGTTGATGGAGCGCTGTAAAGTTTGAACAATGGAGTGGTTGACGAGGGTTTCGTATTCCACACGGCGTAAGATGTTCGCATTTTCGCGGATACGGTCGAACACCACAATGGTGTCCTGCATGGAAAAGCCGATTACGGTCAGTAAGGCGGTTAGGAAGAGTGAGTCCACTTCCCAGCCGAAGAAATATGTGCCGATACCGGTAATACTGATAATGATGGCGATGTCATGGATCATTGCCAGGATGGCGCACACGCCATAGCGGAACGCATTCTCTACTTTGCGGAACGACCAGATGATGAACAACACCACCAAAAGCGAGGATACGGTTACCGCGATTGCAGCACGTTGGGTAACCTGTTTGCCGATGCTTGGACCCACACTGTCGAATTTGATGACGGTCACATCACCGCCAGAGGCAGCCTTCATTGAAGACAAGACTACATCTCGGGCTTCGTTCGTCAAGAAAGAAGAGCGGATGATCAGAGAGCCAGTTTCAGTCGTTGTAACTTGCGCATCGCCGATCTGGGCATCATCATAAATTGATAGGATATTCGCCGTATCAAGGGTTTTGCCGTCTGCAAAGGAAACTTCCAAAAGTGTCCCACCGGTGAAGTCAATGGAAAGGGGGACTCCCTTGATGCCGAGCAGCACGAGCCCTGGCACGATCAAGATCAGGGAGAGTGCAAAAAAGTAATATCGTTTACCAAGAATATTCATGTTTTTGTCCTTGCAGCTTTTCTTTACAGACCGAACCAGGTTTCGAGATTTTTAGGTTTGAAGGAATTGATGAGCAACGCCAGGATCGTGCGGGTGATGTAGATCGCTGTGAAGAGTGAGATGATGACACCGAGGGCGAGGGTGAGCGAGAAGCCCTTTACAATGGTCGCGCCAAAGGAGGATCCGAACCAGAATAGAATGACTGCCGTAATGATCGCTGAAAGGTTGGAATCGCGGATGGAAGACCAGGCGCGCGTCCAGCCAAGATCAAGAGCCTGTACAATGTTGCGCCCATTACGAAGTTCTTCCTTGATGCGCTCAAAGATCAGGATGTTCGCATCAAGAGCAGAACCAGTACTGAGCAGGAAGCCAGCGATACCGGGCAGAGTAAGCGTAAAGTGGAACCACTTGAAGATGGCGAAGGAGATCAACGCATAGGTCAAAATGGAAATCACTGCTGCCAAGCCGGGCATCCGGTAATAAATGATCATGAACAGCGCCACGATTGCCATACCGATTAAGCCTGCTTTTACGCTTTTATCAAGAGAGTCGGCGCCGAGGGTCGGACCAATGATACGGGTTTCCACAACTTTCAAGGGAACCGGCAGGGAGCCGTAGCGCAGTTGAACGGCAAAGGCATTTGCAGAATCAGCGGTGAAATTACCACTGATCGAGCCCTGACCGCCAGTGATCGGCTCGCGAATGACTGGAGCGGAGATCACCTGTTTGTCGAGGAGGATCGTCAGAAACTTGCCGGAATTCTTCCCAGTGTGGTCGGCAAATATCTTGGTGCCTTCTGAGGTCAGCGTAAAGCTGATCTGATAGCTGCCGCCAATGCTATCGGGTGCAACAGTTACAGCAGAGAGTTCTCCACCGGTCATAATGGTGTGATATACAATTTCATCCGGATTTGAAGATGTAATAGGTTCACCGGTGGGGCTGTAATCGGTAACGAGGACAGAGCCTTCTTCGGGGCTGAAGTCGCCAGTATCAACAAACTCGAGCAAGCCAGTCTGTTGGATGATGGCAAGCACAGATTCGGTGTCTTCCAAACCTGGAAATTCGCCTACAATGCGGCGATCTCCGGCGATCTGGATGACGTTTTCGTTCACGCCCAAGGCATCTGTACGCTGCTGCACGATGTCGCGTGCAAGGTTAAGGGATTCCGGATCGATCTGCTGATCTTCAGGAATATCCGCTTCAAGCAGGACTTGTAAGCCGCCTTGCAGGTCGAGCCCAAGGCGCGGCTCGACGTTTTGTGAGAAAAGGGTTTCATCGTTGACCGGATTGATAAGCTTGATCTCGGGAGTCAGGTCGATCCATAAGGCGAGAGCAAGGATTACTACGATCAGGATGATGCGATTGGTTAAGTTACGTATCATGCGGGAAATATCTCCATCCACGAAAATGCCAGCCTGTGGCTGGCGCGGACGACATTATACTCCCGATATTTGATTTTTGGAGGAAGGGAATCGCCTCCAGCTTGGGAGATGCCTGAGTTGAAACCCCAGGCTGGAACTACGCTGGAAGCGCAGAAAGGCTTGGCGGAGGATTTAACTTTTCAAGTAGGTTAAAGCCTGGGCGAGGACACCTTCTTGATTGAGTGTGTTTGTATCGATAATAAGGTTGGCGTGCTCTCGGGCATGCGTCAGACGGCGTAATTGTTCTTCGTGATCGCGGGGTAGCCAGTTTAGTTTGCGACGGTGGGTGGAGTTTTCATAGGAACATTCCAGATAAATGAGAATATCCGGTTTGGCAATGACCTGCCACATATGTTTTGCAAAGGAATGTTCCTGGGCGATGTGCCGGCAGGAATAGCCGTGTTTTTCCAGCCCGGCGATAAGCGTGGATTTCCCGGATCCGCATGGACCAACAACGCCGATCACAAGTGGTGTCGCAGGGTCATTGTCCATTATCGTGAAAGATTTGGTTCAACTGGTGAGGTCCGCCAAGGATGGCGATAACATCACCGGGTTTGATCTCGGTCTTATCGGTAGGGTGCATTTCTGAATTCCCGTTCTTGCGGTGAAGAACAATGTTTAGGTGATATGTGTCTTCGATGAAACCAATGGTCTTGTTGGCAAAAGGTGCTTTCTTGGAGATTGTCAGGCGGGCGAGGCTGAGCAATTGCCCTTCGACCGAGATCGGATTGGTGACATCCACACCGGCGGCGGCGGCGGCAAAGACGGGTGCCGCCATTTCGGTGGCACTCAATGCAATGAAGGAGAACTGTTCCTGAAGCGCGTGAGCAAAGTCGTCATCGAAGATGCGGATCACAACCTGAATGCTTGGATTGAGTGAGCGGGCTTTTAGTGCGATCTGCAAATTCATCGAGTCGTTCTGGCTTGCCATGATGATCGTGCGCGCTTTCTTAATATTAGCAGCTTCAAGAATGGAAGGTCGTGTGGCATCATCATGAATGACCGGGACGCCCATGTTCTTTACGGCATTAACTGTGTCTGCTTCGGCGTTGAATTCAATGACGGCTAATGGTTCACCCATTTCGTGAAGTTTGAGCGCTACCCGGTATCCGAGATGACCAAGTCCGACGAGGATAATGTGGTCTTGCATAGTAGATGCGACAGCCATTTCCCATTCCTTATTACGTGATTTTCTGTTAAAGAACAGACTGCCAAAGTCAGCTAGTCCTTGCGCCAACACGCTCAGTCCAATGACGGGCATGAGAAAATGAAATATTTGCAAGAGGATGTGGTGTGGAAAGTCGCGGTTGGCTGGCTGTAGAAATGTTGCGATCAAGACAATGTAGATCGATTCAACAAGACTATAGACCGGCTCGTTTAACCGCTGTGACAAATAGTGATAAAGAGCCCCGCCGCCGATCACTGCAAAAGAGAACCAGAAAATCGGTTTACGGAATTCGCGCAACAGAATGACTGTATCACGAATTCCCGCTTGAATATGGCGCCAGCGATGTTTATCGATGAAGGAGATTTTTTTATGCATTGATTGGTAGTCTAACTGCCATGCGCCGGACTTCATCCCCAGCACGCGCTGAGACGCGTAATACTAGTACACTAATGTCGTCTGCCGGACGGTTATCGTCGAGGCGAACTGCCTGGGCAAGCAGAGCGTCGGCGAGCTCTTGTGGACTGGGGTCCTGGTCTTCCAGGACAGATCGCAGAGTATGGCGGACATCCATTGGGGTGCCGCGCCGTTCTCCGGCATGGCTAATGCCATCTGAGAAAATGACAATGGTCAAACCCGATTCGATCGTTAATTCGGTGATGATCGGGCGCACATTGCGCGAAGTTCCGAGGGAGATACTTTCTTCAGTATGTGCTTCGATCACTTCGTCTCTACAAATGAACACGGTGGCGGGGTTGTTGCGAGTCAGCACAATGGTTTTGCTGTGCAGGTCTACAGAAGCTATGTTTAAGGTACAAGTGACCTTGCCAGCCCGTTCGGTAAAGAGGGCGTCTGAGGCGGCGCGGGCAGCAGCTCCATCGCGTACTCCTTCGGCGATCAGGCTGATCACCTTGCGTACTACCATCATGGAAACGGCTTTGGCGCCTCGTCCGCTGGTTTGTCCGTCGGCTAGTACTACGGAAAGTCCACCCGTGGGGCGTTCAATGACCTCAAGCGTATCCCCGCTTTCGGAAACCGCGTATTTGTTGACTTTTGCGACTGCGATCTGGATTTCCATACTCAGGATTTTACATCGGATTCGCCTTGACGTCACTGCCTCCCGCATATATAATCAGCGGGCTTCATAATAAAACCAATCCAGACGGGCATTTGCCCGTCTGATGTATGTATAAAGGAGAACGTTTCATGACCCCACATCCAAAGCGCAAACATTCAAAAGGACGCCGTGACCGCCGCCGCTCTCAGGACGCCCTGAGCACCGCGAATTTGGTCGCCTGCTCCAATTGCGGTAACAAGCGCCTGCCGCATCTCGTCTGCCCGAACTGCGGCTACTTCAAAGGACGTGAAGTTGTTCAGGTCAAAAAAGAAAAAAAATCAGCTGAATAATCACAACGGGTCGTGATTTTCACGACCCGTTTGTGTTTAATTTGCAGCCCGTTATTTATTCCGGTTCGCTGGTTATTAAGCAGGGAGGGATGGTATCAGGCGTCTCGTTATTGAACCAGTTGGATACCTTGGAAACCAGATTTAACAACGAGGAGTTGATATCTTCGCCAACATACTGCTTGTACTCTGAGTCGCTAAGCGGGCGGTTGACAATGCTGCAGGCTTGTTGGTACCAATCCTCTTTCTTCAAATTCCATTGAATTAGCTGTCCACCTTCACTGGAAGATACCATTACTGTATCTGACAGGAACACTACGTTTTCAACGGGTGTTTCACTGCCAGTCAGCGGGGAGCCGATCATTTGCGGCTGGCATCCATTTTTGTCCCACTCTTTTGAGCAGCGTTTTGAGTCTAACTGCCAAAGCAGAACTGTATTATTATCGGTCGCGCTTGCCAGCCAATCGCCGCTTGGGCGGAAATTAACCGCCTCCATACTTTCGTTCAAACCCAGCACCTGCGGGGTGTGTTCATTGTTGGTAACGTTCCAGATGAGCAGGGTTTTATCGTCGCTGGTGGATGCGAGTAAGTTTGGATATTTGGGGTTGATTGCTATCAAGTTAACAGCAGATGCATGCCCTAACAATACTTTGGGGGAGGGAATGTTCTTAATATCTGTTAGATCGTAGGAATATATATCGGTTGCGAACCCTCCTACAAAAAGCTTTGAACCATCCTCATTATATGTTAGTGTAAACACCCCGGTCTCGTGTTTTAATGGTTCGGAAATCAGGGTTTGTGTTGCCACATCCCAGATCTTCACGGTTTGGTCGAAGCTTGCTGAAGCAATTTGGGTATCATCCGGACTGAATGTCAAAGCCCAAATTTCAGAATCGTGCGCATTCTCAATGTGCCAGACTTCCTCCCCTGTTTGAGCATCCCAAACTCGAATGGATGAGTCTGTGTAGCCAGAAGATGCCAGGAGCTTGCTGTTGTGGCTGTAGTCAAGTGAAAGAACCCCGCCTTCGTGCATCACATGCCTTTCATTCGATAGCGTGGTTCCATCAAAATCCCATAGATAAATATTGCCTGCCATGTCTGCCGCCGAAAATTGTTTGCCATCCGGAGAAACGGACATTGCCCATGTATCATCTTCCATGGTCTTTATAGGGGTTCCTATTTGGCTGTTCTGACGAGGATCCCAAAGGATAACGCTCTTGTCCGAGCTGCCGGTTGCAAGCCAGTCTCCTGAAGAATTATATGCAACTGCCCAGACAGAATTTGTATGCCCAGTCAACGTTTCAACCAGGTTCAATTGCCAGTTCCCATTATTTGTAATGACGGGCTGCCAGAGGCATACGGTGTTATCCCAGCTAACAGATGCGATCTCTCCGGTTATGGGGTCAAATGCCAGGTTTGTGACTGAGTTAATGTGACCACCCTCTACGCCGCTAATGGATTGCGCCAGGAGTTCGCCAGTGCTTGTATCCCAAAGCCAAACCCGATGATCTGAGCTTCCGGAAGCCAGCAGCGTTCCACTTGTATTAAACGCCACACCCCGGATTTCGACGACGCCTGCTCCGCTGGATTTGCAAACGGTTTCTGAATTCTTTTTGGGATCCCCATAGCTACAGGCGTGAAATTTCATCGTGCGCGACCTTGCGTCCCATACTGTAATATTTCCATCATCGCCGCCAACTGCGATCAGGTTTTTCGCAGGAGAAAATGCGATGCTATAGATCCTTACTGTAGGGTCTTCGGTCGGTATTTCCAGTGTTAACTTTGGATTCATTTTTCCGGTTTTGATATCCCAGAAAGTGAGTTGTGTTCCTGATGCAATAGCAAGATACTCGTGTCCAAATAAAGGAATGAATTCAAGGGCGCGGACCTTTTTATCCATCTCCCATACTTGAACAGGTTCGCAGCAATGTTGTGGATCCCATATAAAGACTTTCTTTTCATCGCCCGCTCCAGCCAGGACCTTACTGTTCGCACTGAATGCTAAACCAAGGATGCGCTGTGAGCCACCGGTAAATATTTGATGAGTCCTGGGGTTCGTAGTGGAGGTCATATCCCACAAGAACACTTGTCCAACGTCATTTGATGCGTTGCCTGTAGATGCCATCCAATGATCATCCGGGCTGAATGTTACAGTGCGAATCTCGTCTTCATGCCCGTGCAAATACATTTCCAACTTTGGCATGCTGTTCATACTGGTAATCAAACTTCCCAGTCTGGCTGGATCTGATTCATCCATTGTGTCACTGATATAGTTCGATTCAAGGCTTAATAGCAGGGCCAGGTCTGGTTGAGTGTCGACTAAGGTGATCGCTTGAGCAGCCAATTGACTGGCAAGTGCCTGCTGGCTTTTTCGAACTGCCTCGATCCCGCCAATAACCGCCGCGATCGCCAACAGGATCGAAACGACCAATGCGGCACTGACACCGATCAACGTGTTACGCTGCCGTCTGGTGGCATCCTGGCGGCTTGCGAAGATGTATTCGTTTTGTACCGGGTTTGGACGTGGTTCCTTGCCTTCAGAACTTTTTGAGAGCCATAATTCCGATTCTTGTAATTCGCTGCCTCGCAACAAATAGCTATTGTCTTGCGCTTTTTCTTTCCATTCGTTTGCTCTCTTCAAAATTACGGTGTGTTGGCTGACCCATTCTAGATCTGTCTTGAGCGCTTCAAGTAATTTTTGCATGGCGCCTTTGGGATCATCTGTCTCACGGTGGAAGATCCAGTTTAAAGAAGCCAGGTCGGCGGGAGTCGTTTTGGGGTCAATATTTTGATGAATAACAGGAAGCAGGCGTTTGTTGTATTCAACCGCGATCTGCAATTCCTTGGCGCATTCGTTGGAAAGGATCCAGTCTGGGCTGAGGATAAAGATCACTGCATTTGCTGCTTCGATGCCTTTGCGGATCTCGTCTTCCCATTTTGAGGATGGGGGAATGTTATTCCAATCTATCCATATCTTGTCTTCTGAATATCCGTGTTCCCCCAGGGTTTTAATAAAATCTTCAGTAAACCCCTTGTTTCGACGACAGTATGAAATGAAAAGCTCGGTCATTGGGAGCCTCCTTGATGCTTGCTTTTAATGGGATTAATTGCCTTTTCTTGCCACAAAAAATTGTAATGATATTGAAATTTTACCCCAGCCTAGCGTGACCAACCCTTCATTTTTGTGTTTAATAGCCGTGCCTAACAATGCTGTAATTTTTGCTTAAAACATGAAATTTTTATCAAGGAGATCGAATGAACTTAAATATCAATGCCACTGCCTTCATTTTTCCAGGGCAGGGGTCGCAAGCCGTGGGGATGGGAAAAAGCCTTGCTGAAGAACATGCTTCAGCTCGTGATGCTTTTTCTGAAGCCGATGCCATCCTGGGTTTCTCACTTTCAACACTGATGTGGAATGGGCCCGATGCCGAATTAAACGATACGGTCAATACTCAGCCCGCGTTGTTCCTGCATTCCATCGCTTCGTTCCGCACCTTTTCACGCCTCTTCCCAGACCTCAAGCCTGCAGTGCTTGCCGGACATTCTCTTGGTGAGTTATCGGCGTTGACCGCCTCTGGTGCATTATCTTTTGAAGACGGCTTGCGCCTCGTTCGAAAACGCGGCGAGTTAATGAAACGTGCAGGCGAGCTTGCTCCCGGCAGTATGGCTGCCATACTAGGTGTGGATATTCCCACCCTAGACAAAGTCTGTGCTGAAGCCAGTTCTGCGGATGAGCTTGTGCAGGTTGCAAACGATAACTGCCCGGGGCAGGTGGTCATCTCTGGTTCGAAGCCCGCGGTGGAGCGCGCCATGGTTGGAGCAAAAGCAGCCGGTGCCAAGCGCGCGTTGCCGCTGGCGGTTTCCATTGCTGCTCATTCACCATTGATGGCATCCATTCAAGAGGAATGGAATCAAGCAGTGGATTCGATCACAATGAACACACTGGAGATTCCTGTGATCGGAAATGTACATGCGTCCATTCTAAAGACAGCTGATGATGCCCGGGCAGATATCAAAGCCCAAATGCAATCGCGTGTACGGTGGACAGATAGTGTCAAGTTAATGAGCGAAATGGGCATGCGTTCGTTCGTAGAAGTAGGAACCGGTTCCGTATTAGGTGGTTTGGTCAAACGAATTATCAGCGAGGGAGTGAATTATCCACTGGGTAATCCTCAGGACTTTTCCGCGTTGGGGTAGTGCTTTTTTGTAACCCAAAGTGACAGTTGCTTTCCGGTACAATATTGCAGCTGTCACTTTTTGATTCAGGAACCATAAACCCGCCATGAAAATGAAACTTGCTGTTCTCCTGATATTTGTCCTTACTGTTGCATGTGAGCCTCTGGATGTTGAAACACCGGTTCTGCCGCCGGTTACCCAGATCTCGTTTTACGCAAGCGAAACGCCGCCGCCTTTCATCATCCCTGCCACTGATACGCCTCAGATCATTGTTCCGATCACGGAAACCTTGATTGAAGAGCCGATTGCTGTAACAGATACGCCTGTTCCGGCTCCTGTTGTGAAGCGATGGGAGGTTTACTTCACTGACCCTTTAATCATCAATGACCCGAATAATTCGAACGGTTCCATTGAAGACCGCTTGATCCAGTTTATCAATGGTGCGCAGGTTAGCATTCATATCGCCTCGTTTGAATTTAACCTGCCGCGCGTCACGGATGCCTTGCTCGCAGCAAAAGCTCGCGGCGTGGACGTGCGCTGGGTTACTGATAATGAAAACGGTTTGGATATTGATGCGAATCCGAACCGGGGGCAATTCACCCGCTTGATGGCTGGCGGAGTTGAGGTTAAGGATGATGCGGGGCGTTCTGCCTTGATGCACAATAAATTCTGGATCTTCGACCGTCAGATCACATGGACCGGTTCTACAAACATTACAGTTAATGGGATTTATAAACAAAATAACAATGCCATTGTGTTGTATTCGCCAGAGATTTCAGTGATCTATGAACGGGAATGGGAGGAGCTGTGGAATGCCCAATTAGGTCGGCGTGCGCCTTCCACTGTAAATACTCAATGGACGATTCTGGAGGGGACTCCTATTCAGGTTTTGTTTTCGCCAGAGGACAGTGCAGTAAGTCATTTGATCGCCTTGATTAATGATGCGCAGGTCAGTATTCGTTTTCTTGCTTTCAGTTTCACGGATTATCCAATGGCGCAGGCAATGATCGCGCGTGCCCAATCTGGCGTGGACGTGCAGGGAGTATTTGAAACCTTCGGCAGTAACAGCCCGCGTTCGGAGTTAAAGACGTTCTGGTGTGCTGGGCTGCCTGTGAGGCAGGACGGTAACTCAAGCTTTTTACACGATAAGATCATCATCATTGACAACAGCATTGTGGTGACGGGGTCTTTGAACTTCTCTTCCAGCGCCGATGAAGATAATGAAGAAAACGTTATTATCCTGGATAACCCGGAGATCGCTGGGCTTTATTTACAGGAATATCAGAAGTTATGGGATCAGGCAGTGAATGTGGAAACCGGCGCTTTTACTTGTGAGTAATTGTAAGCAAAGAAAGTAAATGATTTATCGGTTAAACCCAAGATACCTCAATTGCAACAAAAAAGACAGCCTTGCAAGCAAGGCTGTCTTTTTTGTTATTACTTGAATGCAACAGTGGGTGTGACGACCTTACTCGCGTAGCTGCTGCTGGTTTTTTCGCGCATTGCCCGGTCAAAGGCGCGTCGTTCCGCCTTCTGCGCATCGATCTTGCGCTGGACGTGCGGGGCAAAATAACCGGCATACCGCTTTTGCAATTCCGGGCGCTGCCAGTCATTGCCGCCAACTTTCCCGCGGCAAGTGGGCGCGCCGCATAAACATTCGAATTCGTCGTACGCCATCGTATCGCTCATGGCGTAATCGAAACAAACTTCCTCGCCGATTTGGATGTCGCGCATGGCAACAAGTCCAATCTGGCCCGAAAGACCCGCATTCGGATTGCACGAGTGATTGACATAATCTCCCTCTCCAATGGGGCGCGGTACCAGGAAGTGACGATCTTCTACCTGGATGCATAACATGCGCTCAAGTTCGGGTAGGTGGATAAAGGTCTCCCATTCATAAACAACGCCGCCGAAAACAGCAATTAACTCACCCTTCTTAATGGGTTCGATGGCGAAAATGCTGTTTCCGCTTTCGTCGGCTTTCAGGCGACCTTCCAACTTAGAAGACAGATAGGAACTCGGTTGCTTGGACATTCATATAATTACCTTTCGTTTTTTGTGGATTAAAGATTAACAGCGCCTCCCGCGGTGGACGAGCCGCGAAAAACGCCATTGATGTATCAATAATACATTAAATATCCGCAGTGTAAAGGTTTTAATTGCGCAGATTATTTTCGTTTGATTAATGATTCGTTATTGTGGAGTTCTTTGCAATTCATAAACGATATTGCATTGACGTGTTGAGTGCAAAAATGACATCGTCGATTCAAGACCTGTTTGCGCTTCATTTTCGCTCCGAATTGATTCCACCCATTTTGCCCTTATTTCCCCACAAAATACCCACATTACTCGATCCAATTTGCTCCCCAATCGGGCTCAGGATCGTTTGTGAGTTGCCTCATACCGGAGCCGTCTGCTTCCATGATGTAAAGATCTGCCTGATCGTTGTTGCGCAGGGAGTTGAAAACAATGAACTGACCATTGGGTGAATAGGATGCACCAGCATTATTGCCGCCGTCGGTTAATTGAGCGAAGCTGCCGCTGGCAACGTCGATCTTGAAGATATCTTTATCCCCAAACGGACCGGCGTATATCAAAAGTGACGTCCCATCAGGGGACCAGTCCACGCTGCCGCCAATGCCTTGCAGCCCTTTGGATATCTGGATGTGGTTCCGCCCATTCACATCCATCGTGAATATCTCGTATTCCTGGGGGACACCCGTATTCATGGCGTAGGCGATCTTTTCGCCATCGGGCGACCAACTAACAGAGACAATATCACCTGCTCCTGTATACACCAAATGCGGATTTAGACCGTCTGCGTTGACCATCCATATGGCGGTGGGATTATCGCCAACCCGGTTGGCGAAAACAATAAAACGCCCATCCGGTGAAAAATCTGGCGAGATAACATTGCCGACATTGTTCGTTACTTGAAAGACTTCCCGTTCGCTGAAGTTCAAAATGAAAAAGTCGAACGCAGGTCCACTGCGGTTGGAGGCGAAAAGCACTGAGCTGCCGTCCAGAGTAGAGATGGGATAGTAGTTGCTGGCTCCCATATCCGTTAACTGGACGAGGTTACTCCCGTCACGATTTATCATACATAGTTGGTTGTATTCGCCGCGGGTACAGGTGAAGACGATACGCCCGCCATTGGTCAACGTCGGACGCGGGGTGAGAGTGGCGGTTGGTTCGGGAGTGAAATCAACGACAATGGATGTGAAAACGATGGGTGTGGGGAGCAGCGTTTCTGCGGCGGGGCGTACGAAAAGAAAGAGCGAAAGAAAACCTGCGAGCAGGAGGAACAAAAAAACGGGAAAGTAACCCACGCGTCGAGTTGGTTTCTTCGGTGGAGTGATCGCTGCAAGGCGTTCCTCCAGTGGGATCGTATCTGCACGAACGGTGGTTGGTTGAGGTGCCGGGAGGAAATCCCAATCACTAAGGATGTTCGAGATGATTGGGGTCATTTCGGGGGTGGCACGCGATGGGACCTTTTCCAAGGGTAGTTGAGTACCAAGTGCAAGAGAGGACAGCAATTCGGTTGTTGATTTTAGGCGGTCATCCGGCGTTTTTCGTAAAGCCCATAGAACCATTCGTGAGAAGTTGTCGGGGATGTCGTGGTTGAGGGAGGCGGGAGCAGGCGGCGTTACGTCCAGATGCGTTTTGCGGATCGAGTCGCTGGTTTTCGGCGCGGACTTCCCGTTGATCCAGCTGCCTGTCGTCAATTCGTAGAGCAATACCGCCAGTGCATAAATATCTGCGGCGGGAGTGAGTGTTTGCTCGAGAAATTGTTCAGGAGCGTTGTATAGCGGTTGATACTTGCCGGGTTTGCTCTTCATTTTTGCGCCGACTGACTGGGCGCCAGCGATTCCGCAAAGAATGACTTCGCCCCGTTTGTTGATGCGGATCAATTCGGGGGCGAGGTGAAGATGGATTAGTTTTTGTTTGTGGAGGGTTTCCAACCCGTTGCAGATCTGTTTCGCGAAGAAGAGTGCTTCTACAGCATTTAATCTCCCGCGTTCGCGGACAGTTTTAAGTGAGGGACCGTCGACCCATTCTTCGAGCAGGCAGGTTTGTTCGGATGTTTTTTGGATTCCAAGGTATTTGTTTAAATTGGGATGACTGAGACCCTGCAAACGGGTTGAATTGACTTCAAGCTCCTTAAGCGCTTCAGGATTGCTTGAAATGGATTTAGGCAGGATGGTAAGTGCAAGCGGCAGGTTGCTGCGTTCATCGGTGACGCGGTATAACTCGCCCAACGGTGTGATGCCGATGAGCTCTTCAACCCGATATTGATTGAATAAAATTTTATGCGTAACCGCGGACGCCATTATGGATTCTTAGAGCGCCCATGCCAGCATCAAGCCGAAGATGGCGATCATCAAGCCGATATGCAGGAAGAGATTACTGGTGGCAAGCAGTGAACCAGGGACGATAAATTGAATCAGCAGGTTGAGGAAGATCAAAACTAATCCAATGATCGGCAACAAGCCTTTGCGGTGAGCAAGATAGTTGGAAAGATTATCAAGTAGTTTAGAGATCATACTTCCTCCAGGTCGTTTTCTTCTTCAGCGATATGGGGGGAACTGCTGTTCGGTTTTATTTTCCAGGCTGCAAATTGCGCCAAAAGCCTGCCGGGGATGCTGCCATGGATGATGACGCCGCCGCGTTCGTGTTCCACACGCTCTACCTGCCCAAGCTCATGAAAAAGTGAGATCAAAGCTCCTTCTTTATAAGGGAGGCGCACACCGATCTGCTCATAGGCTTCGAATAATTCAGCCTGAACCAGCATGAGCAAATTATCGATTCCTGTGCCTTTCAGTGCAGATATGGCAACCGACTTGGGGAAGTTTTCCAGAATGCGCGCGGCATTTTCCGGATCTTTCAATTGGTCTGCCTTGTTCAAGGCGGTGATCATGGGAATATGATTCGCGCCGATCTCTTCCAATGTTTGCAGCACGGCTTGATACTGCCCCAATGCATTGGGGTGAGAGATATCGACCATGTGCAGGAGCAGGTCGGCTTCAGCGATTTCTTCCAGTGTTGCATGGAAGGCGGCGATCAATGCGGTGGGAAGTTTCTGAATGAATCCAACCGTATCGGTAATGAGGGCAAGGTTATCCCCAGGGAGTTGTACTCGGCGGGTGGTTGGGTCTAAGGTCGCAAATAATTGATTGGCAACATAAACATCTGCTTTGGCGAGGCGGTTTAGCAGAGTGGACTTCCCGGCATTCGTATAGCCAACAAGTGCGACGGTTGGAATGCGTGAACGCTTGCGTTGGGCACGATAGCGCAGACGATGTGCCTCTACTTTCTCAAGTTCGGTTTTGATATGCGAGATACGTTTGCGAATAGTTCGGCGGTCAACTTCCAATTGGGTTTCACCGGGACCGCGTAAACCCACACCGCCTGTCGAACCGGCTCGTCCGCCGCCGCCGCCTGCCTGACGCTCCAAATGTGTCCATGCGCGGGTGAGGCGGGGGAGGTTGTATTCGTACTGAGCAAGCTCCACTTGCAGCATGCCTTCTTTTGTGTGGGCGTGTTGAGCAAAGATGTCGAGGATCAGCGCGGTACGGTCAATAACGCGGATGTTCTTGCCGAGCGCTTTTTCCAATTCACGCTGGTGGCGCGGTGATAATTCATCATCAAAAATGACAACTTCTGCCAGGGTTTCCTCAGAGAGTAGTTTGAGTTCTTCCACCTTGCCGGGACCGATGTATGTTTCGACGTGCGGGCGACTGAGTTTTTGGGTGATCTCACCAACTACATCCACACCGGCGGTATCTGCCAGTAAGGCTAGTTCTGCGAGAGAGTCTTCAAGGGAAAGGAGTTGTTTGTTATCGTGAAGTTCCACGCCCGCTAAAAAGGCGCGTTCACGCGGAGGGGTCGTTGGTTGGGGTATTTTCTTTGCCACTGGTTTCCGTTTCTAATTTTTGCTTGTCGTTATTTCCAAAGAATTTGATCATCACCGGGTTGCTAGGCTCGGTGCGTGTGGGTAACAGAATATGGAATGTGGAACCCGGTAATTTTACTTCGTCATAGCCTGCAGATTCGACCCAGATCGTACCGCTGTGTGCTTCAATGATACCGCGTGTAATAGAGAGACCCAGCCCCGGTCCGCCGCCTTTGAATTTGGTCTTGCCGCTTGAGTGCAGATCGGTCCTGCCAAGCTGACCAAACTTATCGAAGATCAAGGTCTGGTTTTCGGGAGAAATGCCGATGCCTGTGTCGCTCACTGTTACTTCAATAAATCCGGGGAGCATGCGCCCGTCAATGGTGATGGTCCCTTTATCGGGCGTGTACTTGATCGCATTTGTGACTACATTGTTGAGCGCCTGATACAGGCGTTCTGAGTCACCGTAGATCATCATATCACTGCCTTCAAATTCGTTGATCACCAGGTTCTGTCTGCGATCGGCAATAGGTTTTTTGAACTCGTTGCGCATGAGGTTCAACAGATGGCTGATCCACATGGGCTGAATATTGAGGGTCAGTAGATTGTTATCGATCAGGGAGACATCGATCATGTCGTCAATAATGTCGCGCAGGCGTAAAATGCCGGTATTTACGCCGCTCAGATAATTTTTCATCTGAGCCTGTTCTGAATTTTGCACCAAATCTGCCATCATGGACGTGTAGCCTTCAATGAGGGTCAGTGGGGTTTTTAGTTCGTGTGCCGCCACTGAAATGAATTTGGATTTGTTCTGGTCGAGGGTTTGCAGTTTTTCCTGTACCAGCCCCAATTCCTTGGAGATGTGCGCAACGCGGGTTTCCATTTCATAGCGGATCACCACACTCAAACTGTGTGTGAGTACTGGTGTCACTGCTGCCAGCAGTTCCAGGGCGTCCTTGTACTCCAGATGATCTTGTGCCACTTCGATGGTAAGTGCGATCATCCGATTAAGTACAAAAGAGACGTTGTAATCGGCTTGTTCCAGGTTTGTTTCTGTGGGGGAGCGTCCCCAATCATACAGAATGGGATCCAGCCAGGCGGTATCACCGCTGATAATGGTCTGTTCAAGCAGTTCGTAAAAGCGTTCCAGTTGTTCGGAAAAACCTGCACGCACACCTTCCCCTGCGGCCAGTTCGCGGGAAATGCGTTCCACCCATGTAGCGCGTATTTTTTGCAGCGAAGTTTGTACTACCATTCCCGTAAGTTTACGCCCAGTCCCAACTTTTGACCATACTGTTATTCCCCCGTTCGGCTGGCTGCCCAGTGCCAGAGGGTGTCGCCCACGGCTTGCAGGCTTTCTGGAGAAACTTTGTCTGGCGTATCGGCTGTGGTATGCCAGTACGGGTAGTCGAAATCAATGATATCCACAGCGGGGATGCCCTTCTCAAGGAAGGGGGTATGGTCGTCCAACATGCTGTGTTTTTCGGTTTGAATGAACACATTTCCGTACCCAAGCCGGGCTGCCGTTTCCCAAATTTCAGCGCGGATGGTCTTGTCGGAGTTTTTTTCGTAATAAAGGTTCAGGTCGGCATCCCCGATCATATCCACGATCACCACGGCTTGGGGTTGGATGGGTATTTCCTCTACAAAGGCGCGTGAACCGAGGATCCAGTCCCAGCCTTCGATGCGTCCGTTGTCTTCCGTGTCAAAGAAGACCAGCCACACAGGAATGGTACTCTCCGGCAGGGTACGAGCCAATTCGAGCAAAACTGCCACACCGGAAG
This sequence comes from Candidatus Villigracilis vicinus, assembly GCF_016702885.1. Lineage (NCBI taxonomy): Bacteria > Bacillati > Chloroflexota > Anaerolineae > Anaerolineales > Candidatus Villigracilaceae > Candidatus Villigracilis > Candidatus Villigracilis vicinus. The sequence goes on along the minus strand of NZ_JADJDD010000025.1, from coordinate 85,876 downwards.
CGCCGTCGTTGGCGCCGGGCACAGGTTGCGTGCGCTTACTTTCGTCGGGGTCATTATCTGCGGCGAAGCGCGTATCGTAATGTGCGGCAAAAATGATCTGTGGCTGCTCGCTGCTGCGTTTGGCAATGAGATTGTAAATAGGATGACCCAGTCGCTCCGACTCGTGGAATTCCACCGTCCATCCGGCAGATTCCAACTCCTCACGCATCCATTCGCGGACTTGGGCATGCCCCTCCGACCCGGGTGTACGCGGTCCCATATCCACCTGTGTTTGGACATCTATGTAAGCACGTGCCCCGTCAAAAGATTCTGGTTGTGCGGTGACGCCGGCGGTAGCCGTGGTGAAGTTAACAGCTGCGGTTTCGCCCGCAGATTCAGTACCAGCTCCAAAGGTTAGAAATGAAGCGGTGTACCATCCGGCTACGATCAATAACAAGCCGCTGATCAAGGTCAGATAAAGGACGACAGCGCGTTTATTCATCATGGATTGGCTTGCAAATAATTATCCAATGTTTGTGCAGCGCGGTCTGCGTAGGCTTGCCCCTTTTCGCGTTTGCCGATCTTCTTCTCCAAGCCAAGTTCAGGCAGGATGCCGAAATTGGCTTTCATTGGTTGAAAATCTTTGAGGCTGGCATGGGTGATGTAATGACACAAGGCACCCAGCATGGACTCTTGCGGCAGGGTAAGCAGGCTTTGTTCCTTTAGCCATCGCGCGGCGTTAAGCCCTGCCACAAGACCTGTAGCGATATTGCCCATGTAACCTTCCACGCCGGTGATCTGACCTGCGAAGAATAAATCATCTCGCGTGATGTGCTGCAAAGTGGGGCGCAGAAGTTTGGGAGAAGCGATAAAGGTGTTGCGGTGCATCTGTCCGTAGCGCTCGAACTCGGCATTTTCCAAGCCAGGGATCATGCGTAAGACACGGCGCTGTTCGGGGAATTTCAAGTTTGTTTGAAAGCCGACGATATTATATAAACTTCCGGCGAGATTGTCCTGCCGTAACTGCGCCACAGCGTGCGGACGTTTGCCGGTTTGCGGGTCGCGCAAGCCGACCGGACGCATGGGACCAAACGCCAGAGATTCGTCGCCGCGTTCTGCGATGATCTCGACTGGCAGGCAGCCTTCAAAGAAGTGCCCGGCTTTCACGCCGCTTTTGATGGCATCTTCAAAGGCGCGCAATTCGATCCGTTCGGCGGTGCGGAGTGCATTGAGAAATTCGTAATACTGCTCCTTTGTGAAGGGGCAGTTGATGTAATCACCTTCCTCCTGCTCGCTCTTGTCGTAACGCGAGGCGCGGAAGGCAATGTTCATGTTGATGCTTTCGGCACGGACAATGGGAGAGATGGCGTCGAAAAAGAATAGGTGCTCGTCGCCGCTCAATGCCGCAATGGACTTGGAGAGGTTGTCTGAGGTGAGGGGTCCGCTGGCGATGATGACAGGTTGGGCGGGTATCTCCTTTACCTCTTCGCGGATCAACTCAATATTTGGGTGGCTTTGAATTTTCTCAGTAACGCGGCGGGCAAAGGCTTCTCGGTCTACGGCGAGAGCTGCCCCGGCAGGGAGTGCCGTTGCTTCAGCGCATTCCACTAAAAGCGAATTCAACCGGCGCAGTTCATTTTTCAGAACACCGGAGGCGCGGTCAGATTGGTTGGAGCCGAGTGAATTCGAGCAGACGAGTTCAGCCAGATCATTGGTCACATGCGCGCCTGTCGGGTTGCCGGGGCGCATTTCATAAAGTTTTACTTGAATGCCTTGCTGGGCAAGCTGCCAGGCGGCTTCACTTCCGGCGAGTCCGCCGCCAATTACGATCATAGTATTCATAGGGCGCTATTTTACCATCCGGAAAACTCAAGGAGCTTGCATCGTAATGTATAATTTGAACAGCACATACCATGCAGACTGATACCCTCATAGATTCCCAACTCAAAGAAGCAGTGCAGCTTACCGGTGCATTGTGGGCTGTTTTGGCGGAACGCGTCGGAGGGGTTTGGCTGGTGCGGGCTTCGCATCATTTGAATAAGTCTGCTCAGAATGAGTTGACCGGTATTATGGCTGGCTCATCCACAGATGCGTGGTTGTGTGGTGCGCTGAGTGGGGGACATACGCGCTCGGCAGAGATCCCGGAAAATAATTCAGTAGGGCAGGGGCGTTTTTTTGCCTTTCCCATTTCTAATAGTTCCAAATTGATTCTCGTAGGCGCGTTGGATCAGCCCGCTGCCGCGCAACGGATCTGGCGACTCACGGCTTCCTTGCTTGCCGGTCAATTCACACCGAAAGGGCAGGCGCTTCTGCCTGACCTGCAATCTGGCCTGGCTTTCGACCTGCCGCTTGCCCTCGAAAAAGTTCTCAGCAGTTTCGTGCAGGCAGTGGCTTGTCAGGGAGCCTGGCTAGCCATCCGCCGCGGCGACGCGCTCGACATCCAAGCCGAATGGAACGCGCCGAAGTCACGTGGCGCCTCCTTATTGATTGATGACAATCCGATCTTCCGCCGGGTGAACCGGTCTCTGTCTGACCTGTTGCTTACTCGCGGTCAACCTAATTTTGACCAACTTCCATTCACTGCCATGAAACCCAGCGGCGGCGCATGGATCTGCCTGCCATTAGTTATTGGGCAACGCTTGATCGGCATTGTAGCGATGTGGCGTCAAAAGGACTTTACGATGGCAGAGCGAGGTCAACTGCGCGAGTTGGCGGCGAGTGTCCCGCAGACGGTGGATATTGTTGTTACCTTTTCCGAGATGTCTTCTCATTTGAGGCGTCTGGGTTTGCTCAACGATTTCGTGTTGACCGTATCTTCGGCGCAAAACCTTGATCAGATCGCGCGGCGCATGTTTGGCTTGCTTTCACGTGCGTTTAACACGGAATTGATCGCCCTCTTCCTTCGTTCCAGTGACGGACGTATTTTGCGTGATTATCGCCTGCTCGAAGGAAAATTGAACGTCATCAGCGTTTCTGTGGCAGATCATCCCATTCAGCCGTTATTGAAAGAGGGTCGGGTTCGTCGCATTTCGGATTCGTCGCGTGAAGGTTTTGTCGGCATTCATAAGACTGCCCGTTCCGAACTGGTCGTCCCGTTGCGTTATCGCGGACAGGCAACCGGCGTACTGGTCATTGAAAATTCTCATGCCGAGACGTTCAGCCAATATGATGAACATCTCATGGTGGTGATCGCAAGCCATCTGGCAGGGTTGATCGAATACACCCGTCTGCGTGAGGAAGCGGAAGGCAGGGCGAGGAGCTTGGGGTTGATCCATGAAGTCGTGCAACAAGTCATTGGCTTGAACGATAAAAAAGAGGTCGCTTCCATTACGGCTGAATTGGTTGCGCAATATTTCAAGTATGAGCTTGCTGCCATTCTGCTTATGGATGGACGAAGCGAGTATTCCATTCAAGGCATTGGTGGTACACAGGCGCAGATCTTTAAGGAGGCATTAGGAGATCAGGAATTCCTGCAATTGAGCGGGGTAACGGGGCATGTCTCCCGCAAAGGCGAAAGTGTTTTGCTCAATGACACGACCCAAAGCAAACTTTATAAATCATCCAAGGGTTGGCTGGCGCGTTCGGAAATATGTGTTGCCGTAAAGGATGGCGAACAAATACTCGGTATTATTGATGTCGAAAGCCGTGAACTCAACGCTTTTTCACATAACGACCTCATTGCGATGGAAGCGCTGGCGGGTATTCTTGCTTCGGTGGTAACCAGCGCAAACCAATATCAGAAACTGCAGGAGACCGTCCGGCAATTGAGAATGACGGAGACTGAGCTCAAAGAGCGCATGGAAGCCCAGCGTGCTGCAGAGAATCGACTTTTGCAAGCGGCAAAACTTGCTGCAGTCGGTGAAATGGCGGCGGGTGTGGCGCACGAATTAAACAACCCGCTGACCACAGTGACGGGTTTTTCTGAGTTGGTACTGGAAGACCTACCCGAAGATTCGGCTCATCGGCAGGAGTTGCTCATGGTCTTGCAGGAGGCGCGGCGGGCAAGTTCGGTCGTGCGCCGCTTACTGGATTTCTCACGGCAGGGCGAGCGCATCCGTGCTAATGCTGATTTGAACGAGGTTGTGAATGATGTGATCGCATTGACGCGGCATTTGCTTCAGACAAATAATGTTGCACTCATTCTTGACCTGGATGAATCACTTCCCTGGGTATCCATTGACTCGAATCAAATGAAGCAAGTCCTGCTCAACCTAATTCATAATGGGTTACAAGCCATGCCCAAGGGCGGCGAGATGCAGGTGCGTACCTTTTTGGGAAAGCGTGAAAACAGGGACTGGATCGTCCTGTCTGTGCGTGATACGGGGACGGGAATTACACCTGAAGACCAATCCAAGATCTTTGAGCCGTTCTTTACCACCAAGGGCAATCGCGGCGGCACAGGGCTGGGACTTTCGGTTACGTATGGCATTGTTGCCGATCATGGCGGGACGATCGAGGTATTAAGTCAGACTGGGCGCGGCTCGGTTTTTGAAGTCTGGCTGCCGTTATGATAGTGAATGTAGGTCGGGCTATGTACTCAGAATTTATTTTCCGCTGGACCATTATTTTAGCCAAAAATTACATGATGGGTTTCAGCCCCGCTCTACGAGCAGGATAGGCTTATGGAATCACCTTTTGTTTACGTCGTTGATGATGAACCTGGCATTGCCATGCTATGTGACCGCGTACTTACCCGCGCTGGCTATCGAGTTGCCACTGAGACCAATCCGCGTAAGGCAGTTGACTATTTTGAAGATAACCCGATCGATCTGCTGCTTGTAGATATCCGCATGCCGGATGTGGATGGTTTCGAAGTTATTCAGCACGTCCAACGTTGGCAGCCCGATGCTGCGATCCTCATCATGACCGGTCATGGCACGGTGGATACCGCCATTCGTGCCCTGCGGCAAGGCGTCGATGGTTTGATCCTCAAACCGTTCAAGCAGGGTGCCGAACTTGTCGATGCCGTTCAGCTGGCGTTTGCAGATAATCAAAAGAAACGCGATGCCGCCCGTACACAGGCACTTCGTCCGCTCTTTGCTATCACAGAGTCATTACTCTCTGAAAGACGGCAGGCGCCGCTGCTTGATCTAATCATCAAAGCCATTGGCGGGCAATTAAGTTGTTCACAGGCGGCATGCTACCAAAAAAAGAACGATGTGCAGGGATACACCCGTCTTGCTGCACGCGGGGCATCAGAATCCAAACCATTGATGGAGTTACTAGCCCGCGCCACTACGACGGATTCGCCTATCCTGATCAACATTGCCGGTCCTGGTGACCATGCTCTCAAAGCGCTTCTTGCAGACCTCGAACTGGGTTCGGCGATTCTCGCGCCTGTACGCCACCCCAGCCTTAGCACAGTTTTCTTTGCGGCACGCGGAGTCAGTGAGCCTGCCTTCCGCGAATCAGATCTGGAGATGTTCCAAATTCTGGCAAGGCAGGCTGCCACGGCGCTTGAGAATTCACGGTTGTATGCTGAGCAATTGGAGTATGTACGCCAGATCGAAGCCTCACAGAAGGCATTGATCCAAGCCGAAAAGATGGCTGCCGCCGGGCGTTTAAGCGCATCCATTGCACATGAGATCAATAATCCATTACAGGCTGTGCAAAACTGTCTACATCTTGCCGGGCGTAATGACCTGCCTGAAGAAAAACGCAAGGAATATTTTGATCTGGCACGCACAGAACTTGAACGCCTGATGGTCACTGCCCGACGCATGCTTGATTTTTATCGCCCAAATGCCGTCACCCAAACCAAGGTCAATCTGGTGGATATGTTGGAATATGTCTTGAGCCTGATGGCGAAGCAGATGTCTGAGGCGAAGGTGAACGTGATCAAGGATATTCGTGACGACTTGCCGTTGATCACAGCGGTGGGGAGTCAGATCCAGCAGGTTTTCATAAACTTGATCTTGAACGCTGCTGACGCCATGGCGCCTGAGGGTGGCGATTTGCGCATTACTGCCCGCACCTGGGAGGATGGGGTTGAATTTTTATTTCAAGACAGCGGAAAGGGGATTTCAAGCGAGGAACAAGCCAATATCTTTGAACCCTTCTTTAGTACCAAAGATGGAGGCACAGGGTTGGGCTTAACCGTAAGTTACAATATAATTACCGCACACGGAGGCTCGCTCGAACTGCTCGTCGACCGCGCTCCCGGGGCTTGTTTTAGAATCCTACTGCCAACCGGAGGAACACAATGAAGTCTAACATCCTTGTCGTTGATGACGAACCTGTAGCCCGGCAATCCCTATCTGATATTCTAAAGCTTGAGGGGTTTATCGTTTCTTCCGTCCCGAATGGGCAGGCGGCTGTTGAGCACATCCGCACCCATGCCGTGGACTTAATGATCGTTGACCTGAAAATGCCGGGAATGGATGGGCTGGAAGTCATTCAGGTCGTGAATCAATCTTCACCTGAAACCGAGATCATCCTTTTAACAGCGCATGGTTCCATCGAAACTGCCATTCAGGCGTTGCGATTACGCATCCATGATTATTTATTAAAGCCCGCTTCCCCCGCGCAGATTCTTGCCAGCGTAAAGAAGGGCTTGGGTCGACGCAGCCGTTCACGGGTCAATAATGCCGCAGTGACCGGTACCGAATCTACCCAGGAAGTATATACGCTCAAAGATGGCACCATGGTCGATCTTTCCCGGCGTCAGATCCGTTTCAAGGGCAAGATCGAACATCTAACGCCTGCCGAAGGACGCTTGTTACGCATCCTGATGGAAAATGAGGGCAAGGTCTTTTCGCATCGCGAACTAGTGCTGCTTGTACAAGGCTACGACACTTCAGCGCGCGAAGCTCCCGAGATCCTGCGCCCGCTTGTCAGTCGCCTGCGCCATAAGTTGGAAGCCTTCCCGTCCCTTTCAGAAAAAGTTGTCAGTGTGCGCGGAACGGGGTATCTATACGAGGGCGGGTAGTTTTGTTTGGTGGTATTCGATAAAAAAGGAGACAGCTGAGAATGGCTGTCTCCTTTTTTATCGTGAGTCATTATGACTGGCGTGATCTTGAAAAATTAATTTTCCATTCCCTTTAATTTCATGTACACTGCTTCCAGAACGCCGCCTGCAACGGATAGGGCTTTGTCAGAGACGAAATGGATCATACTCGGATCATTGCGTGTGTCCACATCACCGATCTTCATCCCTTCAGTGGCTTGCACACGCGAGTGGATTAATCCGCGCAGAATCCCATCGAACGGGCTAATAATGGTTTTGCCGCCTACTGTTGCGATCGTTTCCCCTTCTTTGCAAAGATCGCCAATCCTTTTCTTCGTTTCAACATTTCCAGCCGCCGGTGCGCGCAAGACCCGGCGCTGGTCACCGTCGGGTTGACGGCTGTCTGGCGAAGCTTTTCCTTCCCAGTACACCCTGCCGAGAGCATGTCCGCGTTGGGTTTCGATCACAGCGTGGCAGTTGGCTCCGGCTGTAAAACCAGGTCCAAGCCCGATATGAAGCGCAACGTTCACTGGCAGCGGATCGGGCTCTGCTTTTGTGAGGCGTGCATCTACAACAAAAGTGAAATTTGGACTTGTTAGAAATTGATTATTGAGGATGTTTGCAGTTGGATCGACCAAAACTGGAATCTCGCCCGCTTCCATCGTGACTTGGAACTGGTCTCCTGAAACAAGCCTTGCCGTTACGCCTTCAACAGTTTGAGTGCCCTCATAAACCGCCTCAGAAAATGAGACAGTGCGCCGCACGGCGAGGGGCTTCTCGAGCTCAAGGATCGCAACTTGAAACCCGACACGGTGCAGGCGAAGCGCAACCCCTGATGCCAGATCTCCGCCGCCGCGAATAAGAATGAGTGGATTCATGGAGTGTCCTCTGAAATGGGATGATGCGCTTGTTCCTGAAACAGCAAACCGAACGCATATGTGGTGATGTATATAAAAATGAACAGCGAAGAAAATACGCTGATGAACATAATGGCTTGCAAGCTGGGATGTGTTGCATAATACAGCATCTCGCGTATACGTTCGAAAGGATGCAGGAGCATATCCCATGAATTCCAACGCAGGAAGCGACCCATATAGATGCCAACGCCGCATAAGGTGCTGACGATCATCACAAAGACCCAACCTGTAACACGCCCGAAGGCTTTGCGCACAATATCCTGCATCAGGAATAACGAAAAAATACCGAGCAGAATTCCCGTCCAGGCAAACCAGTTGATGAGCAGGGTGTCGAACCAGATGGGGATATTCTCACGCGGATGACGTAAATGGAACAAGTCGGTCAGAATGTATGGCGCGTTGGGGAAAAATAAGAGCCAAAGCAGGGCGGCAATCGGAACGGTCAATGTGACAAAGCGGCGCTTACCTGCAAAACTTGAGGCTGTATAAGCCATGCCAAGCGGCAGCCAGGCGAGAAAAAGGTTCCACATCAGGAAGTCGTAATCCATTGTACCGCTCATTATGGTGCGGATGCGGAATAACGCTACAGAGATCAGGCTTGCTATGCACAATAGACCAACAACGGCAAGACGAAATCGGGCGGGTTTGATCTTTTCGTAAAACTGTTTGAACATTTTGCCTCCAGGCTTTTGTGCATTGTATGCACGCCTGCTTCCAATCTCTTCCAAAGCCTATCTGACCGGTTGTGTGGGCTGCGTAGACGCCATTTGTTCCGGCGAACTTTGTGCGAGTGTTGATTGTTCCTGTAACATATGGCTGAATGAATACAGTAATAAAAAGATAAATAAGAAAAAGATTGTATACAACAGGGTGAAGGCAGCCAGCCTGCGGCTGGGGTCAATGACGATACCGAGGATCTCCATGGCGGTTTCTGTTGGGTTCTGTAGAATATCCCACGAGTTTAGTCGGACAAAACGCCCGATGTAAACCCCAAAGCTGCTCAGCCCCGAAATAACGAATACAAATATCCAGCCCATCCAGCGGTTGAAAGTTCTGGCGATGATATCCTGCATAAGATACAAGGAAATGACCCCTAACAAAGTGCCAGTCCATGAACACCAAACGACAATGATGACATCGTACCAGAGCGGGGCTTCCCTGCCGGTTCCACGCGCAAGGTCTTGAAGGTCGGTCAACATGTATGGAGCATTGGGGAAGAACAAGAGCCAGAGGAAGGCGACCAAAGGGATGACAAGGTACACCCACATGCGTTTCCATGATAGGGCGTGTGCAAAGTATGAAAGGATGAACGGGATCCATGCCAGGAAAAGGTTCCAGATCAAGCCAGAATGACGGGTAGAGTCTGTATATACCACGCGAGCACCAACCAAGACAATGCAAGTCAGGCATGCGAGGTTTAGCAGCACAAAGACGGCAATGTTGTGGCGGTTGCGAAAGATAAAATTTTTGATCCGTTGCGGGTTCATAATTTCTTTCGGAAGAAGAGGATCATATCCAGGTCGCCGGGGGAGAATCCCAATTCTGTAAGGACGGCGGCAGCCTCGCTGCGATGCTGCATGCCATGATTGACAACGTGTGCCATGGCTTCCCAAAGCGTGTTCTCGAACTTTACGCCCTCCATGCTTGTATATTGAAATAGCGTTTTCAAACGTTCTTCGGTTATTCCTTCCACGAATTTCATCAAGTCATCTTCTTCCTGTGCCCAGCGTGAGCGCAGGACCTCAAAAGTTGGAAAGTCTTCCGGTTTCAAACGTGTTGTTGGCGATTCGCCGGTCCAGCGTTTGCACCAGACCCATTCGGCAAAGAGGGTATGCACAAGAATGCCGCGTAAATAGCGGTGTGGATGTCCTGCAGGTGCAAGGAATTGCTCCGGGCTGAGTTTGGCAACCGTATCAAGAATGCGTGCATTCGCCCATTGGTTGTATCTGTAAAGCTTCTGAATGTATTGTTGATTCAAGTGAACTCCTTGTCTGCTTATATGGAAAGAAATATGACCCCCAATGATCGAATCTAATGACCTAAAAATTCTAACAGAATTCTGTTAACCTCGCTTGCGCGTTCGTAATGCGGAATGTGCCCGCAATCCTCAAAGGCGTGAAATTCTGCATGTGGGATCGCTCGTATGATATCTGCGCTGTGCTCAAATGGGACGGTGGCATCCTGCTTACCCCAGAATAAGAGCGTTGGGATCTTTAGCCCTCCAATCCTTTTATAGGTTTCTATAAAGGAATCCAGCATCCCATTGCGCATACTGGATAGGATGGCGCGCTTGAATCCTTGATACTGCATTTGGACTTGATATTTTTCCTGAAATTGTTGCACTAATTCGGGCGTAAAAAGGTCTGAGGCTATCCCTTTTATCATGCTGTTGGTTCCAAATAAACCGATAGCCAGCTCGCCAAAAACTGGCATTTTCACCGCCTTGAGAAAAGGCGAAAGTGTAACGGCTCTTGCGCCGGAAGGGTCGATCATGATGTGTTTTTTCACGGACTCAGGATGGGCGGCAATGAAGGAACTGGTGACGGGTCCTCCCATGGAAACTCCGCAAAGATTAATGCGCTTAAAGTCTAAAGCTTCCAGCAATTCCCGGAGTTGACGTACGAATAATGCCGCATCGTAGCGCATGCGAGGTCTATCTGAGAAGCCGCGTCCGAGCAGGTCGTAGCGCAGAACACGGAAGCCCTGGCTGCAGAGAAACTCAAAGGTGGGGTCGTAAATAAAATACGGGACGGAGAATCCATGCACGAGGACGATGGGTTGTCCCTTTGGGTTGCCGCCTTCCTCAAAGTGAGTTACTCCGCTTGGCAGGGTGATGAACGATCCAGGCAATTCTTTGCGGGTCTCATCGTTCAACGCAAGCGTTTCGTCAAGGTAGGGAAAGGTCATTTTGTTGTTGGAACTGCAAAGGCACAAAGACGATTAAGTGCTTTTTGTGTCTATGTGCCTTTTAAAAGTTTTGGAGTTTTTATTATCTTTCCAGCAGACCGAGGACTGCGGGCAGCAATTGTTTCTTTCTGGAAACCACGCCAGCGGCGTCACGGGTTCCGTCGGGCATGGGCGGATAGGGCAGGTCGTCAAGAATTGGCGGGGCAGAAGATGAAAGCAGCAGACGGCTGGTGCCGCGGACGACATCGGTGACGAGCAGCATGGCAAAGTCCAGCCCGCGTTTTTCACGCAGTTCATCGAGGGCTTTGGTGAGCGGGGAGAGATGTTCCGAAAGCTGCATGATATCGGTTACTTCGGCTTGGGCGACCGCGAACTTGAAACCGCCGCCCTCGAATGGTTTGATATCTGTGCTGACGATCTCTTCCGGTTTGCGGTTGGAGAGTCCCGCTCCGGCACTGAGAACGGCTTTCCCGAAAGAATCGATGGTCTCGCCTTGCAGCGGGCTGCCGCCAACGAACGCCCAACGCGCCAATCGCTCGGCTGCGGCTCGGTCTCGTTCTGTTGTGGTGGGAGAGGTTAGGATGAGCGTATCAGATAAAAGTCCAGAAAGAAGCGCACCAGCAATGGCGGGAAGGGCAGACAAGCCTGCTTCCGCTATCTGTTCTGTGACGAGTGTGGATGTCGATCCGACCACATCTACCGTGAAGCGAATGGGCTGATGGGTATACGGGTTGCCAAGCCGGTGATGGTCGAGGATCTCCAGCAATTCGGCTTCTTCGAGCGCGGCAATGGATTGGCGCGGTTCGTTATGGTCAACGAGGATGATCTTAAGGCGCGGCGGGTTTAGGATGTTGCGCTGGCGTGCAATGCCAAGGTAACGTCCACTTTCGTCTACGACCCAGTAGTCGTCGATCTCGGCGCGCAGGATGCGGTTGAGTGAGTCACGGATGTGGGCATTTGATTGAAATTTAGGGACATTCGTATCGGCGGCATCGCGGCACTGGGCAGACATCATTTCACGCACGGTCGTATCGCCAGGGCGTGGACCGAGTGTGTCGCTGAAATATTTGAACAGACTCATACCGTTAACCATGCCATACGGAGTCCCATCTTCATTGACGATGGGAGCAAGCCCGCCGGTGCGGCTGGCGAGCGTCCAGGCGGAACCAAGCTGCGCATCAGGGCGTAGACTGTCGAGCCGTTGCATGACAGAATCGAAACGCGGTGATGCATCGGTAAGCAGGTAGGGGGCATCCAATTTGAGGGTTTTTAGCACCCATGAGGTCTGAGCGTTTAATGCCCCGGCTCGGGCTGCGACGGTGTTGAGCCCATCCCGTTCGCGCAACAACCAGGCATAGCCCATGGCGGAAGCAACAGAGTCGGTATCGGGGTTGATGTGTCCTACAACATAGATCTGATCAGGCATTCTTTTCTTTTCTTCCTTGAATTCTTTTATCCCCAAAGGGATATTATCCCTGATTATATCTCGCCTTTTTCTACCATGGATAAAAACAACTTTGCAACAACGGGATCGAAATGTTTACCGGTTTGTTCAATAAAGTACTCAATGATCTGTTCACGGGGCCAGGCTTTGTTGTAGGAACGGTCATTGCTAAGCGCGTCCCAAACATCAGCGACGGCAAAGATGCGGGCTGAAAGGGGGATTTGCTCTCCTGCGAGTTTGCGTGGATAACCCGTCCCGTCCCATTTCTCATGGTGGCAGTATGGGATCTCGACGGCTTTGCTCAGAAAGGGAATTCGCGAGAGTAGTTTAAATGCCGTCTCAGGATGTTTTTCAATGATCAGGCGTTCTTCGGGAGTGAGTTTGCCCGGTTTATGCAAGATCTCGTCTGGTATGCTGATCTTTCCAATATCATGCAGGATCGACCCGCTGCGAATATCTTCAAGCATTTCTCCCTGGATCCCCATCTTCAGGGCGATCTTCAAGGCAGATTCGGTTGTATTGCTTGATCGGGATCGGGAAGTTCTCGAAAACGATCTTTGCCGATTGCCCAACGACATCTTTCGATTCTTTTCCAAGCAGGTCAAGCATGGCTGTGTTGACATCCAGAATACTGTTGTTTTTGTCGAGGATCACAACCGGGTCGACCAGAGTCTCAAATACGTTGTCGCGTGCAACGGGTGTCATATCAAAAATACGAAAACGGAACAACCCCCAGGCTAGCAGCAAGTTTCCAATGGCAACCGTGAATGGAGAAGAGTCTCGTTGTGCAGTAATATAAATACCGGCAAGCGAAAGGATCGAGCCCAGCACTGGCAGCATCAGCCCGGCTAGAATGAACGCGGATTGATTCCTGTACAGGCTGTGAGGCTGGATCATTTTGTGGACCAAAACTGCGCAACCAGAGAAAACAATGAAGAAGATATAGACTGTGTACGTGATGAAAACCGGCGAATACTCATAGACCAATGCCGTGAATGGTTTGGTGGGTAAGATTCTTGGGTTTAGGTAGATCAGGCTGTGATAATCCTTTGCGATGCTCAGGACAGAAAATAGGATCGGAAATACAAAGCTAAGTGCAAATAGCAGGTTTTGGTTCTTGATTTTAAATTCGGTGTACTGAATGATAAAGATGGGAAAGGCAATGACCGCCATGCTCCCAACGACTGCCTGAAAACTTTCCCAAATAATCTTTCCGTTCAATGTGGGTGAAACCATCTCCAGAATATTTCCGGTGATGTACATGGTTTGACTGAGGGTGAATAAAAAAAAGGAGATTGCGCCTCTGGACGTTCTCCACGCCCAAACGTAAAAAAGGAGTCCCAGGGAAATTCCCAGCGACCCTGCATATGGGATCAAAAAAATAATTTTTTCTTCACTCATAATGACATTGTTGGTGGCAGCGATGTGTACGGAGAATCATAATTGGGCACACTGATCAAGAATGCTCGTTATTATATCCCGCCTCTCCCCCGGAAGCCAACTCATTACAAAAATGAAGACGCGGGATTTGACTCCGCGCGTCTTCATTGTGATTGCCCGTTCCTGCTTACTGATGTTTGATCGCCTTCCAGACTCGTTCTGGTGTGGTTGGGTTCACATCCACGTTGACGCCGATAGCATCGAGGATGGCGTTGCCAACTGCTGGTGCCACCCCGTCCATGGGGATCTCCGCCACCGCTTTCACGCCGAACGGATGGCTTGGCTCGAAGGTTTCCACAAAGATGGTTTCCAGCTCCGGCATTTCGTCTGCACGCAGAAGGTGGTAGCGCTCCAGATCGCGTTCATAGGCAACGCCTTTGCTATCGTACCGCATCTCTTCCGAGACGGCGTAGCCAAGCGCCTGCATCATGCCGCCTTCGATCTGACCTGAAGCCGTAAGCGGATTGACGATCACACCGGAGTCTACTGCCATGACCAATTTATCCACTGTCACTTGACCTGTTTCCGTGTCCACTGTCACTTCGGCAAATTGTGCTGCGAAAGGCGGAGGTGAGACCGGCGAGACATAGCTCGCAACACCCATGATCTGTTCTTGATTTGCCTTGTGCAGGGCATGCAGTGCAATGTCCGCGAACGATACTGAACGCCCATCTGGTGACATGGCTTTTCGGTCGACCAAGCGGATGTTTGCCGCTTCTGATTCTGGCAGATCCAGCATCATCGTTGCGCGGATTTTGATCCGCTCTGCCACGATCTGAGCTGCTTTGACTGCTGCTGTGCCGGAAATATAAGTGGTCGAGGAGGCGTATGCGCCAACATCAAACGGTGTGAAGTCAGTGTCCGATGAGTATGTAATCATGTCATCGATGGGGACGCCCAAAACCTCTGCTGCCATTTGGGCAAGGACCGTATCTGAGCCGGTGCCGAGGTCGGTCGCGCCGACCAGCATGTTGAACGAACCATCATCATTCATCTTGATCGATGCACCGCCCATATCCAGGTAGGGGATGGCTGTCCCTTGCATGACCATTGCCACGCCGATGCCTTTTCGTTTTGTACCTTGCTTATGGAACTCGCTGTTCCCGAATTTCTGATCCCAGCCAATGGCGGCTTTCCCTTGAGCCACACATTGCTCCAGCCCAACGGTGTGGATGATCTCGGGACGTGGTTCGCGTCCTTCGTTCCAAGCGGTTGAGAAGGGATGATACTCACCCGGGCGGATGGCGTTCTTCAAACGGAATTCGATTGGGTCAAAGCCCATGGCGCGGGCGATTTTTTCCAAATGACGGTCAAGGGGCCAGTAACCTTGCGGTACGCCGTACCCACGGAAGGCTCCAGCAGGCGGGGTGTTAGTGTAGACGACATCAGCATAGAAGCGGATGTTGGGCGCTTTGCGATATTCCCCATCACCAACATATAACGCCATGGATTTATGTCCCGTGTTACCGGTTACTGTCAGCGCGTGGCAACCATATGCGCCGGTGTCTGAAAGCGCATACATTTCGTTGGCTGTAATTGTCCCATCTTTTTTGACGCCGGTCTTCATTTTGACACGCATGGGGTGACGAGAACGTGCAGCAATGAACTCCTCTTCGCGTGTGTATTCGTAGATCACCGGGCGTCTGGTGGCGATCGTCAGATGGGCGGCTACATCTTCCATCAACACTTCCTGTTTGCCGCCAAAGCCGCCGCCAATGCGCGGCTTGATCACGCGGATGCGTTTTACAGGCAAGCCTAACACGGGCGCCATCATTCTGCGCACATGGAATGGCACCTGTGTGGAAGTGCGGATCACCAAGCGGTCGTCTTCATCCCAATAGGTTACGCAGACATGCGGTTCGATATGACCATGCTGTACTTTGGGTACCTCGTATTCAGCTTCGAATATCTCGTCGGCTTCTGCAAATCCTTTGTTGACATCGCCAATATCAATGCGGATGTGAGCCGCGAGGTTTTTATCAGGGTTGGAATCTGCAAAGTTGACATATTCTGGTTCGTCGTGAATTTTGACTGCATCGGGTTTCATTGCATCGCGTGAGTCAATGATGGCAGGCAGAATCTCATATTCAACATCGATCAATGCAAGCGCCTGCTCGGCGATTTCAGGCGTTTCTGCGGCAACGAACGCCACGCGGTCACCTACAAATCGTACCTTGTGATCCAGTGAAAATGCATCCAGTGGACCCGGAATGGGGTCTGATTGCCCGGCAGTGGAGTACACCACACGAGGCAGGTCTTTCCATGTTAACACCGAGACCACCCCTTTCAGTGCCAATGCCTTGCTTGCATCTATGTTCTTAATGAGTGCATGTGCATGAGGCGAATGCAGCACTTTGGCGTGTAACATTCCACGCATGTCTATGTCGGCAGTAAAGGCAGGTTTGCCCTGCACCAATTTAATGGCGTCCACCTTCTTTTCGGGTTTGCCGACAGTTTTCCAGGTTTGCGTCTCTGATGTGAGCACCACTTTGGGCTTGGTCATAACGTTGGTGAGTTGGTCACTTGGGCTGTTAGGCGCTTCCGGACGATTCCCCCAGTTTCCCAGATCCCAGTTGACTGCTTCTCCATCTTCGGGTGTTTCGCCGCGCATCACTGCGGCTGCTTTTAAAACTGCCTGCACCGGTTTGAGATATCCTGTACAGCGACATAACACGCCAGAGATCGCCTCACGGACTTCATCTTCACTGGGTTTCGGATTTTTCTCCAGAAGGCTTTTCGCGGCGAGGATCTGTGCAGGCGTGCAATATCCGCATTGGATTGCACCGGATTCAACAAAAGCCTTTTGCAGTGGATGCAGACCATCGGTCTTTCTCCAGCCTTGTTCTGGGTGTTCGCCCAGAGATTCGATGGTTGCTACGGCATGACCCTCCGCCTGCGCCGCAAGCATCGACCCTGCGTTGACCGGTTTGCCATCCAGCAAAACCGTATCTGCGCCGGTGAGACCTTGCTCATCGCCAAACTTCACGCCATGGAAACCCAGTCCGCGCAAAGCTGCCAGCAGGGTGGTGGACGCGGGTGCATCGATGATGTATTCAATTCCGTTGATCTTGAGTGTGATGTTCATGTATTGCTCCTCGTAGAACAAGTCTATAGACTTGTTCTACAGCAAATTGGGGTTGACGTAAGTATAAGACCAGTCTTGCCATTTCTCAACCAACCCAGCTTTGACTGGATTATTGACAATGTAATCAAGGATTCTTGTAAATTCTCTGTCATCTCTTACAACATGATCGTAACTTTCATGCTGCCAGAACGCGCCTTTGCGCCCCAGTAATTTTGTGCAGGTATACCCTGTTCGACCTTTGAGTAGGCGCATGACATGACTCAAGGATGTGTAGTGCTTCCCGTCAATAGGTAATGGTGGTTCCTGAATGTCTTGTTGATTAATAAGCAAATGGCAGTGATTGGGCATTAGACAATATGAGTGTAAATTGTAATGTTCGGGGGACAACGTATGAAGCTCGCGTTGAACGATATCTGCAAATTGAGGCTCTGCCAGCCAGCGCGGACTTCCTTCATCGTTTTCAAGCAAAGCGTCAAAACGGGCAAAATGACGTTTTTGCAGGTTATACCGTTCTTCTTGTAATTTAGCTCCTGAATGTCTTGTTGCCAGATTTCTTTTTTCTTGCTCGTACTCTTCCTTCAAGTTCTTCCAAATCTCCACAGGTAGACTTCCTGCTAGGCGAAAAGTAATGAAATATGTGGCATTTGGTTGATGATAATGCGGGAGGTTGCGTTGAAAGAAATCTGCCATTGTTTGAGACTCGTAGAACAAGTCTATAGACTTGTTCTACTGTTACGCGACCTTCGTCACCTTCAACCCAACTTTCGACCCCTCCAGCGCGGACTGTGCCCCTACCACCACCACGGCATCGGATTGTGCCACTTTCTCTAATGCCTCGCCGAATGCAATGAAATCTTCGCCATTGGTGGAGAGTACTTGATCACGATACTTCTGGCGGATCTCATCCGTTCGCCCGGTGATGTAGCGCATCATGGATGTGTAGCCTTTGGCGTCGGGCAGTTGATACGAGTCCAGATCACCGATGGCGGAGATGATGGATTTCTTCAGTTCGTTATCGTTCAGGCGTGAGGCGTCGAGACCTTTCAAAAACGCGGCGGAACTGTCATAACTGGCGATGGTGTTATCCACGTTCGGGTCGCGGTAGGAAAGGAAGGTGAACACACCTGTCGTGTCGTCGAACTGGGCGAAGGCGCCGTACGCGCCGCCCTGCACGCGGATTTTTTCCCACAAGTGAGTCATGCCGAGGTAGCCAACAACTACAGATGAAGAACCATCCAACTCATATCCATGGTCGTAGAGGTTCGCGCCTTTTGCCACATAGTTGACCTGTGCAGGAATCGCCAAGCCTTCCTTTTGAGTTGCCGCTGTAAAGTTGAGCGGCTTAATTTCAACATCCTTCACAGGCATGGCGAAGATGAAATTCTCAAGATGTGGTTGGAAGGTTTTCCAGTTTGCAGCATCGAGGGTCGCATTGCAAAGCAGGGTCTTGCTGTTGATCAAGGTCTCGCGGATGGTCTCCAACTTCTTCAGCACGTTCGCCCATTTTTTATCGATCTCGGTCGCGAGTTCGCGCAGTGCAAACAGATAACCAATGCCCTTGGTCTGGTCGTTGATGTAACCCGTGCCGCCAAATTGCGAGCGCAGGCGCATGTTCGCAAAGCGATGCCCTGCAGGCGCCAAGCCAGATTCTAAGCCCGCCTTTTCTTCCATCACAATTTGCTTGAGGCGTTCCTTATTATCGAACTTCACGGTCAGGAGGACATCACGCAGGATGCTCAACATCTCGTTGGCTTGACTCATCGTGGACTTGCCGCGGATGGTGAGGTATGCGCGGCTCTCTCTTGACCCTTGCGTGGTCGCTGTGACCGACGAGCCGTAGATTCCGCCTGTGCTTTTCCCGATCCGCTGCGACAGTTTGACGTAGTCTTCAGTTTCGGTGCCCACTTCGAACAATGCACGTGCGAAGACTTCAGTCAGCGGCAGGAGTTCTTGCGGCATGGCACGCATGTCGAAGGCGAGGTCAAGATAGACGATGCCATTGGTGAAGATGTCGTGAAACAGGACTTTCGAGTCTTGCACTTGGATTTCTTCAACCGGAATCGTGCGGACTTGCTTGTCGAGGTCTGCCAAATCCAGCACGGGAGTTTTGCCAAGTCTTCCGCCGAGTCGGGAGTCTCCTGACGGATTTTCAACTTCTGGGTGTTCTCAATATGCTTGCGGATGTCGTCGTCGCTCATGGTCTTTCTGGCAGAATCCAGCCTGAGCGTTTCCTCCGCCTCGAGGCGCTGAGCCAATTCCACGTCTGGTGTGAGGCGAATGACCGTGCGGTGCATGTTATCCAGCAGGTGAGTCTGAATCATCTTTTCGAAATAGCGTGAGTCAGCGGCGAGTCGATTCTTGATCTCAGCAAGCGGGGCTTCGAAGGCGAGAGTCTTGAAAGCATCGTCATCGTAGAGCCAGGTGCTGAGGGCGCGCAACATGATGGCGATGCCGCGCGGAAAGCCGCCGGTATTGTTTTCGCGCATGGCGAATTCGAGCGTGTTGATGGAGGCGGCGATGGTGTCTGGGTCGATGCCTTCGGTAACGAGTTTTTGCAGCGTGTCAAAGATGAGCGTTTCGATCTTCTTGGCGTTGCGGGCTTTGGTGCCTTTGAGACCGGTCGAGAAGATCATCTCGTGCAGGTCACTTTCGAGACCGAGACCCGCGAGGTCTTCACCCAAACCTGAATCGGTGAGCGCTTTATAGAGCGGGGAAGCGGGCGTGCCAATGAGGGTGTGTGTGAGAATGTGAAAACTCATTGCCTGCACGGGATCGGATGCGTCGGGTAGTTTCCAGTTGACGGTGAGGAAATGTTTTTTGTCGAGGTCTTCGCCTTCGGTGGCGAGGTAGGCATACTCAAGTTTCTTTGGTTTCTTGAACGGCTTAGCAAGCGGCACCGCTGATTTGACCTTCTTCTTTTTGAACGGCTTGAGATAGCCATCCATCAGTTTGAGACGGGTATCGGGGTCATCATTGCCGTAGAAGAAAATGAACGAGTTGGAGGGGTGGTAGTACGTCTCCCAAAATGCGAAGAAGTTTTCGTAGGTTAGGTTTGTGATCTCTGCCGGGTTGCCGCCAGAGTCCACGCCGTAGATGTGTTTGGGGAACAGCGACTCGATGATGACCTTGGCGAGGTAATTATCGGGCGAGGAATACGCGCCTTTCATCTCATTGAAGACCACGCCTTTGTATTTCAGTGGTGCAGATGGGTCTTCGATCTCGTAGTGCCAGCCTTCCTGCATGAGAGTCTGTTCGCTGAGGATGGGATTGAACACCGCGTCGATGTAGACATCAATCAAGTTGTAGAAATCTTTTTCGTTCTGGCTTGCAACGGGGTAGCAAGTCTTATCGGGGAAAGTGAAGGCATTGACGAAAGTTGCGAGCGAACCTTTGAGCAATTCCACGAACGGTTCCTTGACCGGATATTTCTCCGAGCCGTTCAAAACCGAATGTTCAAGGATGTGCGCCACACCGGTTGAGTCCTTGGGCGTGGTGCGGAAGTTGATGCTGAATACTTTATTCTCGTCGTCGTTGATGACCGAGAGCAGGCGCGCGCCGGTGCGTTTGTGTTCCCACAGTTGCACGAGTGAGTTGATCTCGGGGATTTGTTGTTCTTTGATAAGAGTGAAAGATTTGGTCATGGGTTCCTTTTAGGTAAATGGTAATTGGTGCGTGGTAAGTACTTTTTACTATTTACTCTTTCTTAACCTTATAACTTTTGTTGCCTGTATTTTTCTCGCCGTTCATTGATCGGCTTAAGTGTACCGCGTTCTGAATAAAGCCACATTTCCCAGCCGTTGGCGGGGGCGTTGGTCAATTCTCTTGCAACGGTGTGGATCGAGCCGGTGAGCTTGCCGCATTTGAGATGTCCGTTGGCGAGGATGGTTGCTTCGCGTTTCCCTTTGGCGTATTGGAGTTTTTGCCCCGGCTTGAGATAGCCATGCTCCAGCAGCGCTCCGAACGGAATTCGAGCCTGGTTGCGCCTCTCGGGCAGGTCCAACGCCTCAGCCGGTGCGGACTGAATCGCGGCGATGCGCTTTTGCGCGACCTTGATGTATTTCTTGTCGCGTTCAATGCCGATGAAGTTGCGTCCCAGTTTTTTGGCGACCGCACCGGTCGTGCCGCTGCCGAAAAATGGATCGAGTACCACGTCGCCGGGGTTGGTACTGGATAGGAAGACTCGGTATAAGAGGGCTTCCGGCTTCTGGGTGGGGTGAGCCTTCGTCCCGTTGGTTTTGAGGCGTTCTTTTCCCGTCGCCAATGGAATGACCCAATCACTGCGCATTTGCAGGTCATCGTTCAGGGCTTTCATCGCCTTGTGATTGAAGGTGTATTTTGCGCCTTGTTCTTTTTGCGCCCAGAGCAGGGTCTCGTGTGCATTGGTGAAACGCACGCCGCGGAAGTTCGGCATGGGATTCGTTTTGAGCCAGACCACATCGTTGAGGATCCAATAGCCCAAATTTTGCATCACCGTGCCAACACGATAAATGTTGTGATACGAGCCGATGACCCAAATGGTGCCTGTATCTTTCAAGACCCGCCTTGCTGCGCGTAGCCAGTTAGAGGTGAATTCGTCATATTTTGAGAAACTGGAGAATTTGTCCCAACCGTTATTGACCGCGTCCACTTTGCTGAGGTCGGGGCGGAAGAGGTCGTTCTGCAATTGCAAATTGTAGGGCGGGTCGGCAAAGATCAAGTCCACTGACTTTTCAGGCAGGGAGTTGAGAATCTCAATGCAATCGCCTTGCAGGATCTGGTTGAGGGGGAGGGTCATTGAAGCCAACCCTGTTCGATAACTTTGGCTTGGTCGATAAAGAAATTCTTTACGGATTGCCAGTCAATTTCATTTAGTAAGACAAGGTTTGTTTCGTTTTCTGCGTTCTCAAAAAAGACGAGCCGTTTTACCACCTGAACTTCAAAGTCACGGACGGAAGGATATTTTTGCGGCGCTTTGTTCAGGAGTTCTCTCAATGAAAGGTATTTGCAAATGTAGTAGAGATCGTAAAAATCCTTGCGTGAAGCACGACCAAGAAGGGCGTCGAATTTCATTAGAGCAACGTCTTCGATGGAAGCAAGTCTAATATTTTCAGTTTCAATGAGTGGTGCAATCAAGGGGAATCCGTAACCATAAAACCCAACACGGACATTATTGACAATGTAAACAAGATTACCCCAGGAAGAATCCGTCAACATAATTTGAAATGGATTAAGAGTCTTCTCGATCACTTCTCGCGTGGATGGAATATCTTCTGTTGGTGAAAAGAAATCTAAATCAACTGACAGCCGATGTCCGATTTGCAAAGAAAGCGCAGTTCCACCAGCAAGATAGAATTGGGAACCAAGTTCGGATTGCATGAATCCACGTAAAACCTCCCGCATGGGATTGGTTATGGTGTTCCAGAATAAATCGCTCATGAATGAATATCCAGAACAATCTCCCAAAATGCGCGATGCGGTTGCGGAAGTTTATCTTTCCCGAACTTCCTAACCCAGGCAACAACCTGCTCATGGGTATATACCCCAAATAGCCATTTAATTTCTGCACGATTGCCAAATTGTAAGACCCGCTCGATGATCGTGTGTGCATCTTTTTCAGGAGTTAGTTTTGTGATGTCGTATTCCTGAAAAAATGGTTTGAGGGAAATGGGAATCGAGGTCATGGCAGGACAAATTATACCTTTCACTGCCTTCTTACGCCCGTACGTGATTATCCCCGACGATGACCCACTTATAGGTGGTGAGTTCCCTCAACGCCATCGGACCACGCGCATGCAGGCGTTGCGTGGAGACGGCAACTTCCGCGCCCAAGCCGAGTTCGGTGCCGTCGGTGAAGCGGGTGCTGGCGTTGACGTAGACTGCGGCAGAGTCCACTTCGGCGATGAAGCGTTGGGCATTGTGCGTCAGTGCAGGTGAGGATTCCGTCAGAGTGGGCGGTGCTGTGGGCGGCGATGTGGTCAATCGCTTCATCGAGACCGTCCACGACTTTGATGCCAAGCACAAGCGAGAGCCATTCGGTGTCGAAGTCTTTTTCGCCAGCGGGGAAGACCGTCTCATGCTGAAGCAAGGCGGCGGCTTTCGGTTCGGCGCGGAAGGTGACCCCGGCTGGAACGAGGTTTTCCACGACATGTGGTAAAAATTCTTTTGCAACCTGTTGATGAACCAAAATGGTATCGAGCGCATTGCACACGCTGGGGCGTTGGGTCTTGGCGTTGTGGATGATCTTCAGGGCTGCATCTTGGTCGGCGGTGTCATCTACAAAGAGGTGACAGATGCCGATGCCGCCAGTGATAACAGGGATGTGGCTGTTATCGCGGCAGAACTCATGCAAGCCTGCGCCACCGCGCGGGATGATCATGTCCACATAGTCTCTCAAATGAAGAAGCTCAAGTACAAGGGCGCGGTCGGGGCTGTCTATAAATTGGATCACATCGGCAGAGACGTCACTGCTTGCGAGTGCTTTTTGTAAAACCGCGATCATGGCACGGTTGGTGTTCAACGTTTCACTACCTCCGCGCAAGATGGCGCCGTTGCCGCTTTTGATGGCAATGCTGGCGACATCGATCGTGACGTTGGGGCGTGCTTCGTAGATGACGCCCAGCACACCCAGCGGCACACGTTGTTTGCGGATGTGCAGTCCGTTTGGTTGGGTGGATTCTTCGAAGATCTCGCCAACCGGGTCAGGCAAGTCCGCGACGAGGCGTACGTTGTGGGCAATGTCTGCAAGACGGGCTTCGTTCAGCATCAGGCGATCAATCATGGCTGGGGCAAGCCCTGCTGCTTTGGCAGACTCGACGTCGCTCAAATTGGCGGCGAGAATCGCTTTCTGGTCAGCGACCAAGGCATCGGCTAGGTGATGAAGCGCGGTATTTTTTTGAGTCGTGCTTAAGCGAGCGAGTCCACGGGCGGCGAGGCGGGTACGTTTTCCAAGTTCAGTCAGCATATAAATCCTTATTAAAGAGGTTGAGTAATGGACCGCGGACGACAGACTGCTGACCGTGCAGTGCCGTCTATCGTCTGTGGTCGGCGGTCTATGGTCTAAAGAACTACCAGGTCGTTGCGGTGAATCACTTCATCGCCATAGTCATACCCAAGCAGGGATTCGATCTCATCGGAATGACGTCCGCGCAGGCGGGCGAGGTCGGCGCTGGAATAGTTGGTGATGCCGCGCGCCAGTTCGCGTCCGCTCGGGTCGAGAACGCGGACGGTGTCGCCGCGGTCAAAGTCGCCAGTGATCTGGGTCACACCAATGGGCAATAGGCTGCCGCCTTTTTTGAGCGCAGAGGCGGCGCCTTCGTTGACACTGATCTGCCCCGGCGAAAGCCTACCAGAGAGGATGTAGCGTTTGCGGCTTTCCAGTGTAGAGAGGACGGGCATGAAACGAGTGCCGATGCGCTCCCCACTTGCAAGGCGTGAAAGCACATTGGGTTCTGTGCCTTGTGCGATCACCACGGTCGTCCCGGAACGGCGTGCAAGATCGGCAGCCTGTAATTTGGTGACCATGCCGCCTGTGCCGAGTTTTGTGCCGCTGCCGCCTGCGGCTTCCCAAATTTCTTGTGGAATTTCAGGTGTGCTGATTTCTTGAACAAGCTTTGCATTGGGATTATTGCGCGGGTCAGCAGTGTAAAGACCTTGTTGGTCAGTGAGTAAAACGAGCAAGTCCGCTTCAACGACGTTGGCAACCAGGGCAGAAAGATTGTCGTTATCTCCCACACGGATCTCTTCGGTGGCAACCGTATCATTTTCGTTGATGATGGGAAGTGCCTGATGTGAAAGCAATGCCGTAAGCGTATTGCGTGCATTCAGGTAACGGCGACGGTCGGCAAGGTCTGAGCGCGTGAGCAGGACTTGTGCCAGCGTTAGCCCATATAAACCAAATACCTGCTCATAGATCGCCATCAGGCGTGGTTGACCAATTGCAGAGAGCATTTGCTTTGCGGGAATGTCTTTGGGTAGTTGAGGAAAACCCAGTTTCTCGCGACCGGCTGCGATGGCGCCAGAGGAAACCAAAATGACTTGATGCCCCGCTGTCTGCAATTGGGTCACTTGCCGGGCAAGGTCTACTAGAAAAGGCGCAGAGATCTTTGATGTGCCAGCAGTAAGAGAGGAGGTGCCGAGTTTTACGATGATGAGCATAAGGTTATTAATTAGTCGAGGATTATACCCTCGTCAGACTCGCATCACATCCATTTTATCGGCTACAATTCGCCCTCATGAAATCATTCGCGAGGTTCTTTGCATGGCGTTAATTAGTTTGCAGGAAGTCAGTATCGGCTTTGGCGGGCACCCGCTTTTGGAGGGCGTCAGTTTTCAGATCGAACGCGGCGAGCGCGTCGGTCTGTTGGGGCGTAACGGCATGGGCAAGTCCACGCTGTTGAAGATGCTCAACGATGATTTCATGCCGCATGATGGGGTCATTGCCCGCCAGCAGAACGTCCGCACGGCATATTTGCCGCAGGAAGTACCGCAAGACCTCACTGGGCGTGTCCAAGATATCATCGCGTCGGGTCTCATCGATTCTGATTTTGCCGACGATGAACATCACTGGAAGCGCGACAATCAGGTACAAAAGACCATCTCATTGATGGAACTCGACGGCGATGCCCGCTTTGAAACTCTCTCTGCTGGGATGAAGCGCCGCATCATTCTTGCCCGCGGCTTGGTCTGCAACCCAGACCTTTTGCTTCTCGATGAACCCACCAACCACCTCGACATCCAAGCCATTGATTGGCTCGAAGATTTCCTCAAACGCTGGGGCGGCACGCTTTTATTCGTGACGCATGACCGTGTCTTTTTGCAGAAGCTCACCATCCGCATCATCGAACTCGACCGAGGCAGCGTTTACGATTGGGCATGTGATTACCCGACCTTCCTCGAACGTAAAGAAGCTATGCTCGAGTCTGAACAAATATCGAATGCCCTCTTCGATAAAAAACTTGCGCAAGAAGAACAATGGATCCGCAAAGGCATTGAAGCCCGCCGCACCCGCAACGAAGGACGTGTGCTTGCGTTGAAAAAATTACGTCAACAGCGCTCCGAACGACGTGACCTGCTTGGTAAAGTGAAAATGCAGATCGGCACCGAGAAACGTTCGGGCAGGTTGGTAATCGAAACTGAGAACATCAGTTATGCCTACGCCGAGAAAACCATCATTCGTAACTTCACTACCACCATTCAACGCGGAGATAAGATCGGTATCGTCGGCGCGAATGGGTCAGGCAAGACCACACTGCTGAAACTGCTCATGGGTCAACTGCAACCGCAGACGGGCGAGGTGCGTCACGGTACGAATCTTGAGATCGTCTATTTTGACCAACTGCGCACCCAACTCGACGAATCCAAATCCGTGCTCGATAACGTTGGGCAGGGACGCGACACCGTCACCATCAATGGACGTACGCGCAATCTGATGGGGTATCTCGAAGATTTCCTTTTCACGCGTGACCGTGTCCGCGCGCCTATCACGGCATTGTCAGGTGGTGAGCGTAATCGTCTATTATTGGCACGGCTCTTTGCCATGCCTGCCAATCTGCTCATCCTCGATGAACCGACCAACGACCTTGACATTGAAACACTCGAAATTCTGGAAGACCTTTTGCTGGATTACGAAGGCACGCTCCTGCTCGTCAGCCACGACCGCGCCTTTCTCAATAACATCGTCACCAGCACGTTAATTCTGGATGGCTCCGGGGATGTGAAAGAATTCATTGGCGGATACGAAGATTGGCAAAAGCAATTGGATGCAAGTCCCGCCTCACGTCCAACGCCGAAGCCTGTTCAGTCCGCTCAAGCAGAATCCAAGCCTGAGGTTAAGTCTCGCAAGTTAAGCTATAACGAAAAACGCGAGCTTGAAGAACTTCCCAAACGAATAGAAACGCTTGAAGAAGAGCAGAGACAGCTCACCCTTAAAATGGAAGCGCCCTCCTTTTATCAACAGGAAGGCGCAATCATCACACAAGCCGTCGAACGGCTGGAACAGATTCATAAAGAATTAGCGCAGGTGTACGAGCGCTGGGGCGAATTGGACGGTTAGGTTTATCCGCTCATCACACTCAAGTAGACGGTATTGCTGCGGCTGCTATAGCCCGCCCAGATCAACTTTCATTGAACTTATATTCTTTCAACATTACTGAGCGGTCGTTTTCGACAATGCTGGATTTTCCCTTGGGCAGATTCACCACAGTAACCTGTTCGTCACTGGCATTGCCGGTAAGGGCGAAGTTTTCGACAACTCGTTGCAGGATGGTCTTCTCTTCTGATTGCATGGCGTTTTCCTTATTTGGCGTTTTGAGCTAATAGTTTTTGCATCTCTACTTCGGCATCGAGTGGGGTGATGGATAAAATGAAACTCCATTCCCCGATCAATGTCTTTTTTACGCGGCGGATTAACTCACTGTCATACTCGCTCCACGAGCGGTGACCGCGATGCGCTGTAAGATCACGGATCACCCTGCAAAGCGATTCGGCGCTGCCGTCTTTCAGCATTTCCACGAGATATTGATTTCTTTGGCGGCGGTCTGTGGGGAGTTCTTCCGGAGGTCCGGCGAGAGTATTGAGCAGTTTTTTGAATTCACCCTCATTAACTGGTTTTCTTAATCTTTTTCCCAGGTTTTCATCATCTGGCACCCAAATAGTCAGGTCTGCGATCTGAACCATATAATAAGGTACGGTGTTGTCTCCAAAGGAGCGCTCTTCAATGGCTTTTACCTGCCCCAATCCATGCGTACAATGCACGACCCATTCGCCGGTCTGAAAATTCATACGGGGCTCCTTAATTGTTCAATTGGATAAAAAAATCGCCAGTCCGACAAAAGGACTGGCGCATGGACACTGTCAATCTGTTATGTACAATGTATTATATCACCGATACGGTTCTTTCCTTTGATCGGTAAAAGTTAACATCACTTTATTGTTGCCTGAAATTTCTTTATTGATAGATGTCTTCTTCGTCTTCCAGGGCTGGGGGCGGAGAACCGAGGGCGAAGTCCCAAATGCCGCCTTCTTTCATCGCAGAGGCGACATCATACGGAGTGGGCTGATATTGGTATTTTTGTTTTGCCACAAATTCAAGGATCAATTTGTGGGGCGGTCTTTCCACTTTGAAACTTTTTTGAACGTGATTCAGAAAATATTTTGCGCTTTCGTTCGATATCTCAAAGATACGCGCGATTTCTTCGTAAGCCTTACTCTTGTCTTTTGGGGTCATTAGGATTCTTGTGCTTTCATGATCGAGTTAAACCAACGAGCCCAGGCAGCGATTTGCCAGCGTTGCAGCAACATCCATGCGGTATTCTGACGATGCCCATTCATCGTGCGCTTCGTGGTAGGCGTTGGCTGCGGCTTCTTGAATGCCATCTGCTTCGGTGCCATCCATGGCGAGCAAGGGCGTTTTCCCATATCCACCCAGTGACAGGCGGGTGCGACCGGAATTCCATTGTGCAACGGCAGCGCAAACTACAGGCTTATCGGCAGGGGTCTTGGAGACAAATTCAAATGCAGTCTTTGTGTTGAGTGGAATGGCGATGGATGTGACAAGTCCGCGGGGAAGGGTGAGGATGTATTCGCCAATGTTCGAAGCGCGCGAGTCACTTTTTGAGGTGCGGATTTCGAGTTTGGCATCCATTGCCAGAAGCATGGTCACAAAAGGCGAGCGTCCATCGCTGGCAACGACCGTCCCGGCGACAGTGGCGGTGTTACGGACGTTGAGTGGCGCTTCGAGTTTGATGGCTTTCTTGAGAGGTTCCGGGCACATGCCAGACTCAAGCAATGACTGTAATGTGGCAGTGGCGCCAATTTGCAGTTCATTGCCGTTGACGCGGAGCGCATCCAGCCCCAGGGCTTGTAGGTCTACAACGGCGGCAGGATCAACTGTCCCGTGAGAAAGAAGCGTACCGCCTCCAAGAGGGACGGTGTTTGGCTGTGATAGAAGGGTGAGGGCTTCGTCGAGATTTTTCGGTCGATGGTAGGTTGAGATCATGAGAGTGCCTCCGTAATAGCTTGATTATAAATGCTTATGGAGAGGGTAGGGTCATTTTGAAGCGGACCGCCAGAAGCCGCATGGTAAAAATAGTTAACCCGCCAGTGAGCGAGGCAACCAATGTATTAAGGTTGAGCGTATTGAGTATGATGAAAAGTGCCGTGCCGACAAGTGAACAAGTGGCATAGAGTTCTGTGCTTTGACCAAAAACGCTGGGGATGCGTACGCTCATGACGTCACGCAAGACGCCGCCGAAAATACCGGTAACCACCCCCATGAGCACAGCCACAATGGATGGAATGCCTAGTTGCAGTGCATAGGTAGCGCCTAAAATGCTGAAAATGCCAAGTCCGATGGCATCTGCAAACACGAGCAGGCGATTGGATATCCGATTGAGTCGATAGAATGAAATAATGGCTACAACGAATGTTGTTACGGTCAACCAGGCGTCATTGACCCAAAAGACAGGGGTGCGTCCAAGGAGCAGGTCGCGTACTGTGCCGCCGCCAAATGCAGTGACAAAGGCGATTGTTGTGGCTCCGACAATGTCCATTTGATGTTTGCGTGCTTCAAGTGCGCCAGAAATGGACGATGCCGCCACCGCGATGTAAGTGAGTACGAGTAGAATTTGTTCCATTCGCCTAGTATCACACAAGTATTACTGAAATGCCCGCCATCAAACGATGGCGGGCATTTATTTATCTTACTGCGATTCGTATGGAGATAGGTACTCCCGTTTAAGCGCCTGCACTAGGATGTCAATAATAGCGCCGTCTATATAGTGCCCGTGGAAATGCCAGACTGGCTGGATGTATTGACCATCTGCCGCGTCTGTTGGAGAGTCGTAGAGCATTTTGGGATCCGAGACGTAATATTCAAGCTGGATGCTGTCCACTATGAGATCAGGTTGGATGTATTCATCCGAATTTCCATACGGGTCTGGTCCTGGTGGCAGGATTTTATTTGCCATGGGCTCAATATCGAGTGGAAGTCCGGTGGTTGGGTTGGTGGCGGGTACCATGTTGAATACTCTTATCGCAGGCATCCCTTCGTATGTTTCGCCGGGGACGATCAAAGCTTCGACGCTTACACCTTCAGGGAAATCACCTTTAAAACTTATGTCTTGGTAGGTACCCATTTCTGAGAGAATAACGTAGGTATCATTCCCGGTGGTGAAGAACGCCATCGGATATCCATTGATCTCTTTTACAGTCTCTTTGCCTTGCAGGATCTGATATTGCAAACCCGGGTAGAGTTCCTCATATTGCTTCACATCCAGAAATGCTGAACCATTCTCTGAAAAACTGATGTCGCCCCATATTTTTACCGGACGATTGATCATCTTTTGAAGCGGCTCGAGCTCGTCTCCCGTCAACTCATAGTAGGCGCTGTCCTGTACACTGACAAAGTTGTATTGATAGCGCAATCTGCCATCGGGCTTTTTGAATTGATAGACGTTGACGATCCCTTCCGCGCCTTCCAGTTGGGTGGGTCCCGGCACACCGGGAATTTTTATGATCCAGCCGTTTTGAATGACGTTCAAGTCTGTGATGTAGTTGACGCGCTTAAGATCTTCAAGCGGAACATTGAAGGTGGCTGCAATACTTTCCAGTGTGTCGCCGCTTTTTACTGTGTAGTTTAAAAAGCTACTTATTTCTGCGGGACTGTATTGATCTTCTGACGGGATAGGCGTTGGGAAGACCGCTGGCGTGCCGGTTAGATTGAGTGGATAAAACCCGTAACCGCCACCGCCGCCACCGCCGCCCATGCTGCTGGCGTCCGCTATGTATTGGATGTTCGACCAGTCCAATGTATTCTCAATGAGCGCGCCAGTAATCCCGATATAAGATTCTTCGATCTTGGTATTCAGTGGCAGATCTGCAGGCGGATCGAGTAAGATGTACTCGCTTTTGCCATCGTCACCGATAAGTAAGATTTGGCTGCCTTCCTGGCGCAATGAACCAGAAATATAACCTTGTATCGAGTTCACATCGGCAGTCTCCACGTTGAATTTACGGACTCCATCCTCTAACAAAAACTGACCGGTTGCCTGCACGAACGTATAGTCATTGACTGTTTTTAGAGCTTCAATATTCCCAATTGCGGGGGTGCTTCCAATAAAGATCAATGGCGGTTGCCCTGGAGTTGCTGCGTCATATTTTATGAGGCTGCCAGAAATTGTGACGGTTTCATTATTTGGATATTCTCGATACCATTGTTGCGGAATTTCACCGCTGCCGCCAGATGAACCGCTTTCTGTCATGCCAACAGTGGAGTTGGGATCCAGGATCGCATCAAGGGCATCTTTGGCGCTGATAATGTCGTAGGTTCCTGCTGGGTTCTGGTCGTAACTCATCAGGTTGGCGGTAAGGTTTGCCACCTCGCCATTCTTGTCGAGGGTGACTGTTGAACCCTGGATGGTATAGATATCATATTGCATAGGGATGTCATCCGGTGACACTTGCGCAAATTGATAGATGCCTTCCATGGGAGATTCGCTGATATCTAATTTCAAGTCAAAGCCATTCGCTTTGAAGAAGTCGAAGATGATCGCTTCTGCATTTTCGTTAAAAACACCGTAGTATCCACGATCTGTCACTACGATATCCGGGGTGTAGGTGAAATAATTCTTTGTGTAAACGGTAAGAATGCGTTTTCCGTCTGAGATGACATAGCCCGTTTGCTCTGGCGATTGCGGAAAAGCCACCTTGTAGGTATCACCTTTTAATCCAAATTTATCTGCGAGGGCTTGCGCCTCTTCCTGGGTTGCTGGTTGGTCATTGCGGTATGTATATATGTTTGCGCTGGCAGGTGATTCTGGTAAAGGAGCCGTGAGGACTAATTTCCCTTCACGGTAGTCGTAGCTCTCCCCGTTATCTTCGCTGGTACTGTTTTGCGGGTCAATGACGCTTTCGGGTGTGCTTTGTATTTCACTGGTGCCTGCACTGTTTTGAGGTCGAATGGTTTGGAAAATCCAAAAGATAACGATCACCAATGCACCTAGTGCGGCAATGCCGGTCAGTGTGGGACGATTTGCAGTAATACTCCTGCTAAAATTGGAAAAGAAACCTGCTTTGGGGCGGTATTCTTTGCGGAGCTTCTCTTCCAATTCAGCCTTAAACATCAGGTTCGGCTGAATCTGTTCGGCGGTGTCTTCCAATAAATTTTCGATGTTTTTTTCTTGATCCAATTCATTCATTCTTCCACCTCCATTCTGAGGGTGGTTCGCTCACGCAGATCTTGTAATCCGCGTGAAACGAGCATTTTGACGGACGCTTCATTTTTCTTCATTATGTGCGCGGCTTCAAGATAGGTTAGTCCGCCAAAGTAAATGAGAATGATGGCTTCGCAGCGGTCGCTTGAAACCTGTTTGAGTGCCTGTGCAATGGATTGCAGCCTAATGCGTTGCATCGCGGCTTTATCTGTAGGCAGGCTGGGATTTGGGTAATGTTCCACTGTCTCCAGCGAGACTTCGTGTCTGTTTTCGCGAAAGAACATAAGGCGCTTTTTTGAAGCAATTCCCATGACCCACGCTGCAAATGACCCTTCGCCCCGGTAGGAACGAATGTTTTCCATGGCTGCCACGAAGGTCTGTGAAGTCAGGTCTTCGGCGTCTTTTACATTGCCAATGTGTGCCATGTGGTAGCGGTAAACCCGCGTCACGTGTTGGCGATACAGTTCGGCAAAGGCATCTACATCTGTGGCAGCCTTACGTGCTAGGTCTTCTTCGTCCAGCTCTTTAATGTCCATATTTGTTAGGGTAGTCATAAACCTCCTGGGTAGTGTGTGCACATGGTTATGTTGCAGGAGGCGGAGAAAAGTAACAGGCAAAATAAGAAAATAGCCTACAGACGATGATTGTGGCGACATCGGCGTCCGCAGACTATTTGTAAATGTCTATTATTGATCCGGGTAAACTTTCCAGCCCAGTTCCTCGAGTTTACTCATGTCAAATTGATCTGGGGGTACATTGATGTGCATCCCTGTGCCTTCGGCTAGTAGTTCATTTGTTTCAGCATCATAGATACCGCCCCAGGCTTCGGCAATGCGACCCTTATTCTTCAATACCTTGCCGACGATCTTCAGCATCTTTCCGATCGGCACGTTCTTGCGATATTTAACCTCAAGCTTGCCGGTGAACATAAAGCGTGGATTCGTCGGGTCGCTGCCCATGTACGCACGCCCTGAGACTTCGTCAATGATCGCCGCTACAATGCCGCCATGCAAAACACCCGGGAACCCTTCGAAATGGTCTGGTGCAAGGTATTGGGTTTCTATCACCCCTGGCTCTGTTTCGTAAAAATGCAAATGCAAACCGACAGGGTTTTCCACTCCGCATATGAAACAATGCCGTG
Organism: Candidatus Villigracilis vicinus; assembly: GCF_016702885.1. Classification (NCBI taxonomy): domain Bacteria; kingdom Bacillati; phylum Chloroflexota; class Anaerolineae; order Anaerolineales; family Candidatus Villigracilaceae; genus Candidatus Villigracilis; species Candidatus Villigracilis vicinus. Next base: position 52,829 of record NZ_JADJDD010000025.1, on the reverse strand, counting down.
AATTGGGTTGCTTTGTTTTAGACATTACTTTTCTCCCCAATGAATGGCAATGGTGCCAAACATCAAACGTTCAAAATTAACCCTTCGGAAGCCGACCGCCACCATGCGTACGGTGAGCTCTTCCGCAGTTAAAAATCCTTCAGTAGTGTCTGGCAGGTAAGGTGTACGCCTCGCGTACCCCAGACAATATACCGCCCAATGTTGGAATGATGACATGCATATGAAATTTAATGAACGGCGAAAGGAGATTCTTTTTCGGTCGGGTCGTATCAAGGATGACGATTCGTCCGCCGGGCTTGAGCGCGCGATGCTGCTCCTTCAGGGCTTGCTGCACATCGGTGACATTGCGCATTAGGAAACCGGAGACTATCGCATCGAAGGTTTTTTCCTTGAATGGCAGGTTTAACGCATCCGCAGATGAAAAGTTGAGATTGCCGTTTTTTTTACCAACGCGCATCATCTCCAGAGTGAAATCCGCCGCGGTTACACGGGCTTTAGGGAACTGTGTCAGCGCCTCCCGAGCCAGGTCGCCGGTGCCTGTTCCCAGGTCCAGTAGAGAGGCGTTGTGCATCAGGCGCGCGCGGCGAATGACTTCCTTTCGCCAGCGAACATCTTGTCCGCCTGTCATCAGTCGATTCATCAGATCGTAGCGATGGGCGATCTGAGTGAACATGGATTGAACATAATTGGCGCGTTCCCGCCCGGTGAGTTGGGTCATGAATTCTCCTGAATTGTGCAGCTTGTCTTGCGGGTTGGAATTATACCCATGTTATACTGCGGCACTTATGAATGATAAACCGAATCTTTTTCAAATCTGGTGGCTTGCCATACGTCCGCGTACTTTACCGGCAGCAGCATCAGGTGTGGCGATGGGCAGTGCGCTTGCGTGGTACGACGGTTCATTTCGGTGGATGCCGGCGTTGGCAGCTTTAATGGTGGCATTACTTCTTCAGATCGCCAGCAACGTGGCGAATGATGTTTTTGATTTTGAACGCGGGGCAGATACGGCAGAACGAATGGGACCCTTGCGTGTCACTCAAGCTGGACTTCTTTCACCCTCGCAGGTTAAGCGCGGCTTGATGGTTGTGCTTGCTTTGGCGGTTGTGTTCGGTTTGTATCTTGCCGCGCTTCGCGGCTGGACCGTGATCTGGATCGGCGCTGCAGCCATTCTCTCCGCTGTTGCTTATACCGGCGGTCCGTATCCATTGGGCTATCATGGACTCGGCGATATATTTGTATTTATCTTCTTTGGTCTTGCCGCTGTTGCCGGTACATACTACGTTCAGGCAGGCTTCGTCTCTTCAGCCGCATGGTGGATGGCTGTGCCGATCGGTTTGATCATTACCGCAATTCTGGTTGTAAATAACCTGCGTGATCTCGAGAGTGACCGCAAGGCAGGCAAACATACATTGGCAGTTCGCTTTGGTGAAACCGGAACGAAGATCGAATACGTGCTGTGTATGGGAGTGGCTTACCTGATCCTGCCGTTCTTTGTAATGATGAAGCTCATTCCACTTGGCGGGTTGTTGGCGTGGTTGTCATTGCCTTTTGCGCTGCGTACGTTACGCGTTGTCCTTACTCAAAAAGGTCGTGCTTTAAATGCTGCGTTGGCAGGCACAGGGCAGACTGCATTTTTATTCAGCCTGCTATTTTGGCTGGGCTTGCTTCTCTAGTTCGGTGTCCCATTTGAACTCTGCACCTAACTTACGAACTTCCATTTGCACCACTTTTTTTCCAACCAGTCTACTGAAAAATACATACCCAGCCCCAGCAGACTCATGGCGATCACACCTGCATACATGGATGGGTAATCCAGCAGGGTGCTGCCTTTATAGTAGATGTAATAACCAAGCCCATACTTTGTTGCTGAAAGCTCGGTGATATACAACACTGCGACTGCCGTTCCGATGGATTGGCGCAGGGCAGTTAGAATGGCAGGCAGGCTTGCCGGTAAATATACGAACCGAAACAGTGCACGGCGACCAGCACCGAGGCTTTGCAGGCTTTGAATTAATTGCGGCGCAATTCCGCTCGCCTGGTCTCTGACGAGCACAATGATCTGAAAGAACAGGATCAGAAACATGATAACGATCTTGGATGTGTCGCCAATACCAAGGAAAAGAATAATGATGGGTACGAAAACCACTTTAGGAATGGGGTAGAGCAGGTAAATGATGGGGGAGAACAGACGGTTCAACCGTTTTGACCCACCGATAACCAACCCGGCTGGCGCGGCGATCAAAACCGAAAGGAGCATCCCGGCACTAACGCGCCACAAACTGACCGAGAAATGAATAAGCAACTCACTCTGTAATTCCTTGAAGAATACCGCGAGTACGGTTATTGGCTCAGGCAGAATGGGTAAATTCACAAGCATTGCTGTGATCTGCCAAATGACGAAGAGCGCAAGGGTAGTGTAGAAAATGTCCCGCCGCTTCATGCTGTAATATCCTTTTTTTGCATTTCGCTCCAAAGGTGTTCGCATGTAGCATGGAATTCGGCTGTATTACGGTAGCCGCTTGAACCTGCATTTGGATTCTCAACTATATATGGTTTGTCGTTGGGCGTTGTTCCAAGAAGTAGGATTTTCCTCCCAAGCACCGCTGCCTCTTCAATGGCATGAGTCACGATGATGAACGTAATGCTCTTTTCGGCACACAAGCTAAGGGTCAGGTTTTGCAGGTCTTCGCGGGTGATGGCGTCGAGTGAAGAGAATGGTTCATCCATCAACAGCAGGTCTGGTTCAAGAGCCAATGTGCGGGCGATTGCCGTACGTTGACGTTGACCACCCGAGAGCTGACCGGGGAATTTATCTGCCACTTCACTCAATCCCAAGCGGTTGAGCCAGGTTTCAGTATTATTTTTGGAAATAAAATTATTGGGTGTGTGCTTCCCGTCAGGTCCGTAGAAATTGCGGACTTTTAAACCCAGTTCTACATTCTCACGTACAGTTGACCAGGGCAGCAAACCGTAATCCTGCAGGATCAATCCGCTTTGTGGGCGCGGACGGGTGATCTGCTCGCCGCTAATCTTTACTTCGCCTGATGCGGGGAATTTTAGCCCTGCAAGCAAATATAGCAAGGTCGTTTTACCGCAACCTGAAGGTCCTAAAATCGCCCAAGTCTCGCCGCGCGAGACCGCCCAATTAAAGTTCTGAAAGAGGGGCAAGCCATTTGTGTATTCAAAGGCGAGAGAGCGGATGGATATCATTAAGCAGTTCGGTTATTCAGGCGAGGGGCATCCCTCGCCTGAAATTGTTTTTTATGGAAGCAAAGTTCCGTTTACAGAGTCGGAGTATGAAACATCCACGGTCAACATCCCCTTTTCTTTCGCCCATGCCAATGCATCATTCCATTCCTCTTCCGTGGGAATTTCGCCAGCAGGGAAGGTTGGAACTTTGAAAGTTTCCAGTAATGGCGGGGGGACGAGTCCCTTGTCACTTAATAGAGACGTGTATTTGGTCGGGTCTGCGTTGATAAGTGAGGTTGCCTCTTCGATCGCGGCGAGAAATGCACTTACAGCGGTTGGGTTTTTGTCTACTGTGTCTTTGCGGAAGGAGTACACACTAAATCCATATTCTGGGTGAGTTGAATCGTCCAATACTTTTACTGCACCCTGGCTGATGGCTAGTGAAGCAAGTGGGTCCGGTAATACCCCAGCGGCAAGTTCGCCTGATCCAAGCAGTGCCATCCGGTCAGGAATCTTTGGTACTGCTATAGTCTTGATCTCGTCGGAGCTTAAGCCTTCGGCTCGCAGCAATCGTTCCGTAACATATTCAATGACCGTTCCTTGTGAGACACCGATTTCGACCCCCTTCAGTCCTTGTGCATCGGTGATGCCGCTCTTGCCTGAAGCAAGGATGAAGAAATGACCAAACCCTTCGGTTGGGCGCAAGGCATATCGTACAGCTTGCATCTGGATTGCGTCTTTGTTGAAGAGCATTACAGACAGGGTCTCGTTGATGGTGCCATCTGCCTGCCCTGCTGAAAGTAATTGGTCGCGCTCGGGTGCGGAGGCAACTGGAACAAGTTCCACAGTCACGCCGTGTTTGGCAAATAGCCCTTCTGCTTCAGCAACATACATTGGAAGCGTGTCAATGATAGGCAGGGTTGCTACTTTAAGTGTGCCAGTGCTTTCATTCGCTCCCTCTCCTGAACCGGCGGGCGCACAGGCGCTAAGGACAAGGCTGAGTGCTAGTAGAACAAAAAAGAATGAACGTGTGATTCTCATGAAATGTGAGTCTCCTTGGTGATCATATTTTTTCAGTTGGCACGCCGATGGAACGTGCCAGGAATTTTCTTATTTCCGGTAATGATTCTTCAAGCGGTGGGGTTCCAGTGTAGATCCAATTTGTGACCACCTCATTAAGCGCACCCACCCAGGCACGGGCGGTGAGATCTGCATTCAGCGGCGGAATGCTTCCTTCTGTTGCGGCAGTTTCAAGTCGCGATTGAATGAGGCGTGTCAGGCGGTCGTTGATGGCGCGGCGGCGTTCTTCGAAAACGGCACCCAACCCAACAGCTTGCACAAGCGCAACTTTTGCCAATCCGCGGTATTGGCTGAATAGCCCCAGACTCACCCGCAGGGCTGCATCCATTTGTTGGAGCCCGTGTCTTTCGCTTTGTATGGCTTCCGCGAGTCTGCTTTCAAGCAGATCTGCGAACGTATCGCTTAAGGCGATGAAAATGTCTTGTTTGCTAGGGAAGTAAAAATAGAAGGACCCCTTTGAAGTTTGAGCCTCATTGACGATATCATCCACTTTGGTGCCGTGATAACCTTTAGTGGCAAATACTTTCACCGCCGCTTCAAGGATGCGGCTGCGGGTTTCATGCGAGGGGTCTTGGTTGGGTTTGCTCATAATTGATCAATAGACTGACTGGTCAGTCTATTGATATGAGGATAGCATGGTCAAAAAATGCGGGCAAGGTGACGAATCTCACCATTGCAGATGTGAATCCTCCCAAAAAAAATCCACGAAGTCACGAATTTTCACGAAATAAAAACTTCGTGTTTATTCGTGTCCTTCGTGGACAAATGCAGTTCAGTTTTTGACTAAGCTTGCGCGAAAGTGTCGATCAGCAGTTTGAAATTTCCGCCGACGGGGTAGAGGATCGGGCAGGTGCAGCCGCGCTTCTTGTATTCTTCCACTTTGGCTTTCGCTTCAGAAGGTGTGCCTGAGGCAGTGATCTTGAGCACCAATTCATCCGGCACCAGATCTTTGGCTTTCATCACCTGCTCCTTGGTGGCAGGCCAGCCTAAGATGGACTGGATCTGGTGAACCACCTCGTCCGAAACATTCGATGCCTTGGCAATGTGGGGCTGCTGGGCGATATATTGGCAGAGCAGCATCTTGCTGTAGTTAATGGCTTTATCGTGATCTTCATCCACCGAACAAACGATCAACTGCGGACGGTCGAAGTCATCCATCTTGCGCCCGGATTTCTTCAAGCCGTTATTCAACAATTCCATGGCATTGTCATTGTAATCAGGAGCGACGCAGTAATTCAACACCGCGCCATCGGCAACTTCGCCGGTTAATTCCATCATCTTGTCGCCGGTCGCACCGATCATGATCGGCACGTTGCGCGGTTCACGACGACCATAGACAACATCCAATTCAATATCTTTTACATGAATGAATTCGCCATCAAAACTTACACGTTCCAGGTTGAGCAGTTTGCGCATGACCATGACCGTTTCTTTCATGGCGGTTAAAGGTTTTTTGCGGTCAATGCCAACGTTTGCGGCTAGGGGGTCCCACCATGCGCCGAGTCCACAAATAACACGGTTAGGCGCGAGATCATCGAGTGTAAGAAAGGTTGCCGCCAGCAAACCAATGTTGCGAGTCCAGTTATTGATCACGCCTGAGCCAACCTTGATCTTGTTGGTCACAGCGGCATACGCTGCCATTGGCACGATCGCATCGCGTACAAGCCTGCTTTCCGCTTGCCACACGGCTTCGAAGCCTTTATCTTCGGCGTACTTTGCGTAATCCAATCCGTCTCGCAGGTCATGCGAGTCTTGCAGGTAAAGTGCAACGCGCTCTTTGGTCATGACATTCTCCTTGAATGTGAAATGATTATTACGGCTGTACTCAGGACTTATGAACTTTTAAATTATTGTCTGACAATTAATAAAAATTGTGCCACAGGTTTCGCAAATTTCATAGGGTTTGCGAACAAGTGGCACAATTTAATGTCTATACTTTTGAAGCTTCCAATTTTCGGATGAGCTCGAGATCTTCAGGATCATCGAGATCTAAACCAAGAGAAGGCAGTTCCACAACTTCAAGCCTTGCACCAGATTGGATCGCCCGTTCGCAATGCCGTTGGAAGGATCCCTCACCGAATTCATACTCGATCTGTCCCGCTGGAACCATCAACAGGGCATTGGTCCCTTTGTGGTGTCTGTCTGGTGCGATCACCACAACAGGGGGTTTGGCTGCCCGGTCGATCAAGGCGATCACATCTTCCGGGGTAAGCAAGGGTAGGTCTACGGGAAGAACCAATACCCCTTGGGTTGCATGTACTTGCGCAACAACAGAAGCCCTGGTAAGAGCAGTGTTCAAATGAGGTTGACCATCCTCTTGAACGGTTTTTGCCCCGTGATTGCGGGCAATGGTTAGATCATGTGAATCTCGGCTGACCACCAAGACCTGATCCACTTCTTTCAAGTTGGTCAGGGTTTTCAGAGTCCGTTTCAGTAATTCCTGGTTCAATGCTGTACGTTCATCTTCTGTGAGCGTGCCAGCAAGGCGGGACTTTCCGCGTCGTAAGGGTTTGACTGGCACAATTGCCCAAAGTGACATTGATTATAAACTCCCGATAAAGTTTAGCACATCGTTTGCGAGTCGTGAGCGATCTGTAGGTAGATTCATAAGCGTGTTTGTGACAAGTGTCGCTAATCCCAGCTGCCTGATCTGTTCCTCCATACTGGCATCCAAATGGTCTAGCACGAATCCTTTTAGGGTGGAGCGATGATGCTTTGCAACTGCCAGGGCAGAAGGCTCAATGCCCAACTCGCTGTACATTTTCGCCGCTGGACCTTTGACGGTCTTTCCACCTATGATCGGCGAAACCGCCACGACCGGCTTATTTATTTCTTTTACAACACCAAGGATTGGGTCGATGCTCACCCAGGGATTGGATGGACAAAAAATAACCGCATCCGCAGCTTCTAGCGCTTCACTCACACCGGGAGCTGGTTTCGCTGCCTCAACTCCATCGAACCTGAAACCTTTTACTCTTGGCTCACAATGCCTGTGAACAAAATATTCCTGAAAAGCCAGCTCGCCTTCATCCGAATCAACCATCGTCCGCACTGGTGAATCAGACATGGGCAGCACCGTGACTTGAATTCCCCAGGCTTTGCAAAATTCACTGGTGATCTGTGAAAGAGACTGTCCTTCTTTTAGTCGTCTTGTGCGCTCAAGATGGGTTGCGAAATCCTGATCTCCGAGTCTAAACCAGGCAGGTCCACCCAGTTTTTCGATATTGGAAATGGTATTCCAGGTTTCGCCAGCGCGCCCCCAGCCTGTTTCGTTATTGGCGAGCCCCGCCAGTGTATAGCAGACGGTGTCGAGATCGGGGCTGATGGAAAGCCCGAGGTGTTCAAAATCATCGCCCGTGTTGACGATGATGGTCAGGTCTTCTGGTGGTAAGGTTTGGGCGAGTCCTTGCGCGAGCTTTGCTCCGCCGACTCCGCCTGCAAGTGCGACGATTTTCAAATTAGATCACCTTTGTTTATTGAAGAATATTGATACTTCATTTAGTGTTTTTCTTTCTCGGACAGCCGGTATTTCTGTGGGGTGACCCAGTAAAAACATTGCCTGGGGTTCCCACGTTTTGGGGAGGTTTAATGCATGTTGTACGATTTCTTGTGCAAATACAGGGCTGCAAACCCAAACCCCGCCAAGCCCTTCTGCATGTGCTGCCAAGAGGAGTTGCATGCCTGCATTCGCTGCAGATTGAGTGGCAATGACCCGCTCTGCCATTCGTCGGCGTTCATCTAGATAGCTATCCATTTCGGTCATATCCACGCACAGGAGTATGACGACAGGCGCATTGGTGATTCTTTCACGGGAACGCTTCAACCGTTTTTGGATTTCATCAGTAGGAAGTTGGTCTTGTTCGAGGTCGCGTTGAAACTCCGCCGCCATTAATTCGCTGAAATGCGATTTGGCAACAGGATCGGTCAGCACGATAAAACGCCAGGGTTGGCGATGATGAGCAGAGGGGGCAAATGTGGCAGTGTAGAGAATATCGCGGATGACCGATTCAGGAACCGGGTCCGGTTTGAAGCGGCGGATCGAGCGACGCGTGCGCAGAAAATTGCGAAGATCAGTTGTGTTCGTCAAAGGATATTGGCTGGATTTTGAATATGATCCGCTTCTGTCCTTCGCGGTACGTCCACGGTTTGCCGTAATACCTTTCGGAAAGCATGTTGATGTGCTCGTCGGCACCTTCGGTGGTATAGGATATGACCCTGCCTTGCATGCCGAGGTAACGATAGGGATTGGCGGGGTTTTGAATAACCATTGCCACGTTCACGTTTTTCTTCATGTTGCGGTCTTTGAGCCGCCCTTCATTGGTGTTGATGAGGATGTACTCGCCATCAGTGTCGAACCAGACCGGCGTAACTTGCGGCAGACCTTTGGAGTTTACGGTCGCGAGATATAGAAACGCTTTCGTTTCTGGTTGGAAGAGGTCTATAAATTTATCAGGGAAAGGCATTGTTTTCTCCAGGGATGTTCGTGCGCGCTGTTTATATCAGGGGCACATAAGATTCCTGTTAGCGTTTTGTTTTTATCGGAACATGTCCGTATCTTTAGGACGGATAAGATCTGCAAGCGATCCTTCGCCTGGTGGATAGGGATATCCGCGTACGTGAACGGCGGGGGTGCCTTCAGCTGCCTGTCCCATCACTAGCGAAGCGGCGGCGGCGAGTTCATCTGCAACACCGACAACTGTGGCTTTAAGTGTGTAGCCGAAAAGATCTGTCCAACCTCGTTCGTCAACCAGAGCAGGGATACCGCTTATTCCAATGCATATGCCAACGGTTCCATTACGCCAGGCGCGCCCATGCGAGTCTATGATCATGACGCCGACCTTTTTACCAGTCTTTTGTTTGATCTCTTCACGGATTTTTTTTGCCGAAGCATCTGGGTCTTTGGGGAGCAGTAAAACATATTCTTCATTTTCATTGCCATCGCCCATGACATTGGAGTGATCGATCCCGGCATTGGCGCAAACGAAACCCAGCTTGTGCTCAACGACGATGACTCCTTTGCGGATGCGCAGTACCTCGTTGCTCTCCTGCAGGATCAATTCGATCAGCCGCGGGTCTTTGTCTGTTTGCGGGGCGATCTCCATGGCGTGCGGCGATGGGGCAACCTCTGCCAGGTTGACCATGCGTCCTTCGGTCTTGCTAATGATCTTTTGCGCCAGAACGAGGATGTCGTCATCCTGTATTTGAATATTGGTTTGTTCCAGGGAGTTAAGAAGAATATCCGCCAGAGGGTCGCCTTGGCGGATGAGGGGAATGTTTTTTAGCGAATTAAGAGTGAGAGACATGTTACGTAATGCGTAATGCGTAACACGTATCAATTACGCATTACGCATTACGGGTTTAATTTGAAATTCCTGTGATTTTGATGCCCGCGTGAGTCGAGCCGTATTTTTTGTTAATGCCGATCAATACACTGGTCAGTCCTTCGACCACCACTGAATTCTCGATCGGTCCTGCGTCCCAGCCGCGCAAACCAGCCGCTTCGACAAGCTTGATGACGTTGGCACGAGCGTCTTTGCTGGTGCCGGTGACCAGTACATCACATTCCACGCCTTCTTCGCCAAGCAAATGCTCGTGCGAAATATTCTGGAATGCTGCACAAACTTCCACGCCATCGCCGAGGATCTCTTTGGCTTCCTGTGCGGCGGAGCCCGCGGTGGGCATTTGCACTGTGGCAACTTTGGGCGGGACGAGCGGCACTGTTACATCCACAAGGATCTTTCCTTGCAGATCGCCTTTGACCGATTCCAGCGTGTCGCGATGTGCGGCATAGGGAACTGTCAACACAATAATGTTCGCCTCTTTCGCCGCCTGCGGGTTGTTCATTCCAGAGACAGAGGCGCCATCGCCAAGCATTTCACTGACCTCTTTTGCCGCAGCAACAGCTTTTTCTTCAGTGCGTGAGCCGATCAACACATGGTAGCCTGCTTTCGCCCAGCGATACGCAAGTCCTTTACCTTCTTTTCCGGTACCGCCTAAAACAGCAATGGTTAACAGGATGGGTTCTTCTTTCATTGTCTCTCCAGAATCAGGGATGAAAACTTAAGATACTTTGGATACTTCTTCTTCGTACTTTTTCCAAATGCGCGGCGCAATTTCTCTGGCGCGGGCGGCGATTTCCGCTTCGTTGAGCGTGAGCAGTTCGCGGTCTTTCATCAGGAACTTCCCGGCGACCATCGTACTGGTGACCATGCTTTGCTGGAAGCCAAAGATAATGTGCCAGGGCAGGTTACCGTCAGTTAGTGGGGTAAAGGGTTGATAATCTACGAAGATCAGGTCTGCCACTGCGCCAGGGACGATCTGTCCGATGGGTGCATCTGGAAAGAATACCTGAGCCAACGCTGAGTTATTGTAGATCGCCATTTGCTGGACGTCATATCCGCCCATACGGCGCGGATCGCGGTGTTCTGCCTTGTGAAGCAGATAAGCTGCCTTCCAATCATCCCACATCGAATTGGTGAAACCGTCGTTACCAAGGCAGACCTTGATACCCAGCCTCAACATCGATTCGACCTGTGCAGTACCTACTCCATTATTCATGTTCGAGCGCGGTTGGTGGGTGAGCCACGACCCGCTTTCTTTGAGAATTTCCATCTCTCGTGCATCGAAGTGAACGCCGTGTGCAGTAATCGTTTTGGGACCCAGAATGCCATGTTTTTGCAGGCGGTCGATCACGCGCATGTTCGATTTTTGCAGGCTGTCGTATTCATCCGATTCATGTTCGGCGGTATGAACATGGAACCCATGCCCTTCCGGGATGGAGGATGCGCATGCTTGCAGGGTCGCGCCGGAAAGTGTCAGACCGGCATGCAGCCCAAATGCACCCGCCAGGCGAGGATGGGGATTCGAGGCGAGGCGTTTCAGGAAGCGTACATTTTCCTGAATACCTGCATTGGCTTTCTCCACTCCATCACGGTCGGTTACTTCATAACAAAGCACGCCGCGTAGCCCACTTTTGTCCACGGCATCAGCGATCACATCCAATGAGCCGTCGATAGAATTGGGAGAGGCATGATGGTCGATCAGCGTGGTGGTGCCGTGTTTGATGGCATCGACCAAACATACCAAGGCAGAATAGCGTACTCCCTCGGCGTCCAACGAACGGTCAAGGGGCCACCACAGTTTTTTCAGAATTTCGGGGAAATCTTTCGGTGCCGGACCTGGAATTGCCATTCCGCGCGCAAAGGCTCCATAGAAATGCGTATGTGCGCAGATGCCGCCAGGCATTACATATTGTCCGTTAACATCGGTAGCCTTAATCTTGGGGTACTTGGTTGTGAGCGCCTTGGTCGTACCGATTTCTTTGATGTGTCCGCCCTCGATCAGAATGGCGTAGTTTGTCAGGATGCGGTTTTGCGCTTCCCAGGTGATGATGTTCGCATTTGTTATCAGCATATTATCCTAATCCGTATTGGCTGGGATGTGGGAGCTTGATACCTGCGATTCCAAGTTCCCAAAGAACAAGATACACGGCTTCCCGAAGTTCGGGGTCATCCTTGTACATGGCTTCATACATTTGTTTCAGGACGATATCCTGCGGCGTGTATTTTAAGAACTGCAGGGCGGCAAGGCGTACTTCTGGGGTTTCATCCTGTAAGGCAATGAGCAGAATATCGGTGGCAGGGACTCCGGGTGATACACCTACGCCTTTTTTAGCGGCGAACTCGATCAGCCATGGAGTTTCAGATGGTGCTTTGGGCTTCATTGGCGAGTAAGCGTGGCTATGACTTCTCATTTCCAGTACTTCGGTGGCGGCATTGCGAACCACCCATTGCTCGTCTTCGATCTGAACCTTCTTCAACAGGTCGGTTGCCCATTCTTCCTTCACGCGCCCAAGACCGTAGATCGCGGCACGGCGCAGAAGAATGTCGTTGATGGTAATGCCATCACGCAGCATTTCGTGGCCTTCGTTCGGGTCATTGGCAAGCGCTTCTCCTGCCGCACGGCGGACATCTTCTTCGCCGTTGAGCAGGGCATGCGCCACGATCTCAAGCGACTCGTTTGTGCTGATGGCAGCCAGAGCCATGCATGCCGCACGTTTGACCGCTAGGCTGGGAGCGTTCAATGCAGCTTCCAGTAATTTTAGAGACTTAATATCGCGTATGGCACCCAAGCCCAGAATGGCAAGGTGTACCAGTTCAAAGGAACCAGATGCAGCAAATTGTCGGAATAGCGGCGCTGCAGCTGAGTCGTTACTATAGACAAATGCTGCCATGGCTTGTCCGCGCAGACTTAATGGAATGCCCTCCATTTGTAGAATGGATGCCAGGGTGCTAAATAACTTTCCACGCCATGGCGCGGTGCGCGGGGCATCCCGTAGCCAACGTGCTGCTGCGAACAACGAGCGATACATCGGCAGGTCGGAGGATTCAAGCAAGGCTTGAACCAGTCGGCTTGCATCCCCATGTGCGGCGATGAAGCGCATGGTAAGGAATTTCCCAGACCAATCAGGCTGGTTGATAAGGGTTTCCTCAGCGTTGTAACTTGTCATGGCGTGTCCGGCGAGATACCCGGCTAATATCGAATGTGCAAATCTCATACGGTTATTGGCGTATGAGATCAACAAACCGCTTGTGGACATTTTTCCAAGTAAGCCTGAATTTGGCGTGGAAACTTTCTCGACCTTTTTGCCTTTTGCGGCTTTCGGAGCTTCCTGCGCCTCTTCTTCTGGGTTTTGAACTGCTTCGCCTTCAGGCGTTTCTTCCGCCACTTCGAACGACTTCACCCATTCACGCGCTTTGCGCGGGTCGAAGACTGGTGTGGCGTTTATGACCACCTGCATTGCCAGAGTTTCCAAAGCGGCAAGCGGCGTGTTTGCCGGAGCCAACCTGCGGATATGTGTAGCGATGGCGTCCGGGGTGTGCGGTCCGAGGCTGTCCCCTGCGTATGCCCCCCAGACTTTGAGAGTCAGTTCAAGGGGAGATAAATTTAAAGATGATGAACCCAGCCACGAGTTAATAAGGAGCGCATCCACTTGTTCAGGTCCGGTTTGTGCCCAGGTTTCTAATGCAACTGTGCGCGACCATAATTCGCCCCATTGATCCACGAATTGTTGATTGGACCGTTCAGACCAGGTGCATAATGCGAGTGGAACAAAACCAAGCGGGATCAATCCATCGAGATACTCGGGCGCGCCAGTCGTCACAATGCGGGTTTTGGGGTGGGCTTTTAATAACGTTTTAAAGAACTCGGCAATAAGTGATTGTTCGTCTGGTGTGATCTCGTCGTAGCCATCTACAAGCAGCAGGGCGGTCTCGCTTTTGAAAACGGATTGCACAAACGCTGAAATCTTGCTGACGTCAAAAATCGGCGCATTTTCTGAAGCGGCATCTATGATGACGTTGAGAACATTTTTCGGGTCTTGGACTGGAAGGTTAAGGTCTGCTACATGGAAATGAAAGGGGACGAAATCTTTCAGTGCCCCCAGCTTTTCGCTGCGGTTGGCAGCCAGGCTGGCGAGATGTGCCAATGCCACACTCTTCCCTGTTCCAGGTTGACCGATGATGACGAGGTTGGTATCTCCCGCGAGTGCTGTAGGAAGGCTGAGCGTGTGTGGCTGATAGACCGATGCGATCTCTGGCCAGGTTGGCAAATACGGCAGGGTTTGGGTGACAATGTCTTCAAAACGAACTGCGCCATTGGGTTCAACAGGTGCAGGCGGTGTGATCACCATCGGTTCCTGAAGGATCTCGTCTAACGCAAATAACTGGGCAGCAAGGTGCATGCCTTGGGCGCGCCGCAGAGTTAGGCGGCGGTGATTTTCTTCCACTGTGCTGGATTTTCGTGATTGGGCTTGTTCACGCTGCTCTTTGAGGCTATTGCGTATATCTTCAATTAACGGACGCGCGCGCCCAGCCACGAACCATAAGACTGTGGCGGTTGCAAAACCTGCAAGGAAAGAGATGGGGTCAATTAAATTCAGGAGCATGTAAGCGCCTACTTTGCGAAAAGGATCCGCCCGCAGGAGGGGCAATATGCTAATTTTTGGGAGCGTGCATTTTGTTGCAATGCTGCATTAAGGGTTGTGCCGCAAGAGGCGCAAGCGCCATCTTCAACTTCACTTACAGCAACCCCGCGTTTCTGTTTGCGCAAGTCTTCGTATGAGGAGAGCAGGGGGATTTCAATGGGAGCCAGGGCGGCTTCACGTTCCTGCACAAAGCTTTCCATGTGTTTTACCAATTCGTTCTGTTCGTCGAATAATTTTTTATGTTCATTGCCGAGTCGTGCCTGGACAAGCTCAAGGTCGTTCTGTGCTTTTTCCATTTCTATACCTGCGTTCTCAGAAAGGAGCATGGCTTCCAGTTGGCGTTCTTCAAGGGTCACCAAATGTTTTTTGAGCGACGCAGATTCTTTTTGCAGATCCTGAAGTTCTTTGGGATTCTTCACAACGCCGCCATACAAACTGGCTTCCACCTGTTCGATTTTTATTTTCATGGCGTCAACTTCGGCTTCGGCGTTCTTTGCTGCAAGAAGTGCGTTTTGGTTTTCACTTTTGGTGGTTTCAAAACGGGTGTGAACGGCTTTGAGTTCTTTGTCGTTTTCGAGGGTTTTTTGGATACCGTTCAGACGCGTTTTTGCGCGGTCAATTTGGGTGTCTATCTGTTGCAGGCGGAAAAGTCCCAGTGAGGCGCTCATGCTTCGAATTATATACGAAGAGTGAAAAAATACCCCGTTTTGTTTTGAAAACGGGGTATTTGGTTATTGAGCTGAAATGTTGAAGTAATTGTAAACTGCCTGAGTCAGGTTTACAAAGAGCGGGTTGGTGATATCCCAAATGTTTTGCGCAGGATGATATGTGTAAATGGAAAGCACAAAATTACCGCCAGGTGAATAAATGATCCCCACATCACTGATGTCGTGCATAACACCGTCACGCGAGAGGACAAAACCATGTTTATGCGGAACAAGAGTCCCGTCAGGTACGCCGCCCTGGATGAGCGCCCCAAATTTGTCGAGGGCGAGGAAGTCGATGATGAGCTGGCAGGTGGCTGGGGTTACCTTGTCAGGGAAAGCCGCGGCTAGTGCGCCGCCTCCATTTTGGACGCATTGATAAATATCTGCCAGCAGGATACCCATTTCGGATGGCGTTGTCTGTGAGTAGGGATCCGGGTCTGTGAATATATCTGCACGAGAGTTCCCAGGGGTTACACGCCCGGGAATCAGATTGGGTGCTCCAAGGAAGAACATGCCGCTGATATAGGTGCTGGTCAGACCAATGGCATCCATATTTTGGGTGACAATGATGGGTCCATTGTTTGGGTCGATGCGTTCAAGAATTAGGTCGGTAGCGGAGTTATCTGAAACGCGGAAAACACGTGTGATGGCATCTGTGGTTTGCGCATCCAAATTTGTTCCGTAATTGACAAGATAACTGGTAAGGATGGGGAGCTTGATAGTGCTGGATGCGGTAAAGGCAATATCCGGCTCGGTAATGACTTCCTGTTTGTTGTTCATGGCAAAGTGGATCTCCTGCCCGGTTTGCAGGTCCATCATATAAAAGCCGATCAAGCCATCAAATTCAGATGTACTGACGATCTGTTTGAGCAGGATCTCCAGATTTTCTGCAGTAGGGCGGGCGGCGATTGTCTCATTAAAGGTCAATGCCACTGAACGGTTGGCGGGCGAACGCAGCGCGGTTGTGATAATCGCAAGCGCACGGTCAAGGTCGAGGGTCTGTCCGGGAGCACCAGGCAGGAAGGTGGTCCCGCCGGGAATGGGTTGTGCAGGTGCGGGCGGAGTATCATAGCGAGAGGCGATCTCATTTTGCAGGAATTCCCGCAGGCGTTCTTCCGAAATTGTGGCACTTAATGGAATATTTGATTCGGGTGGAGTACGGTTCCAGATGTAATCCCAAAATCCGCCCCAGAAGGAACCGCCTGTGCGGGTTAAGTCTGCGGCGGCGAGCATGGTTTCAACATCTATCGTAAAACCAACGGCACCTGGGTCAATATGAAAGACCGCTTCGTTGTATTTAACCTCGATCGGGGATGTATAGACTTCAAGCAGGCGTTGAGAGGCTTCTGCGGGAGCAAGCCCATCCACAGGCACGCCGGCGATGGTCATACCCGATGGGTAGGTGTTTCGCTGACGGCTGTAGGCGATCAACGAAAAAACAGTAATAACGAAGGCGCCGATAAGGAAAAGGATCGAAACACCCCGAAGGATGGTATTTGTGTTGCGGTTTCTCACGTTTTGACTTTGCCTCCAGAGTCACGAGTCATGACAAAAATCACTCAAAAAGTATAACATACCGAAACAAGGGGCATGTGCTAGAATAAGTTCGCATTAGTTGAAAATTCTGTTCAAAAGGATGGATATGCTCCGTTCATTTTTCATCTACCTGTCCAAAGCCGCTTGGGCACAAAAACTGTTCACTGGCTGGAGTTTTTCCTGGCGGATCGCCTCCCGTTTTATCGCGGGAATGACACTGGCAGACGCTTTGCGTGTTGTCCGTGAATTAAATGCAAAAGGGATCAATGCCACGCTCGACCATCTTGGCGAGCATACGAATACGCCTGAAGAAGCACATCAGGCGGCCGAAAATATTTACTCCACGTTGGACGCCATTGGCGCGGAGCCTAGTTTGCGCAGTAATGTTTCTGTGAAACTGACGCAGATCGGAATGGGGCTTGATGAAAGCCTGTGTGCCGAAACCCTTGAACGGGTTCTTGCCCGAGCTAAAGCCGCTAACACCTTCATTCGTGTGGATATGGAAGATACT
Organism: Candidatus Villigracilis vicinus; assembly: GCF_016702885.1. Taxonomy (NCBI): domain Bacteria; kingdom Bacillati; phylum Chloroflexota; class Anaerolineae; order Anaerolineales; family Candidatus Villigracilaceae; genus Candidatus Villigracilis; species Candidatus Villigracilis vicinus. The sequence goes on along the minus strand of NZ_JADJDD010000025.1, from coordinate 35,821 downwards.
CCATATACAGATAAGACCATAAATTTGCACTATGCCATGCGTGAAAAGGGATATGTCAATCATGGCATGGTGATTCAGGCATACCTCTTCCGCACTGAAGCGGATGTGCGCCGGATGTTGCAGGACGGTGTGTGTATCCGCAATGTAAAAGGTGCTTACAATGAGCCGCCTGATAAAGCCTTCCCTAAAAAGGCGGATGTGGATGCGAACTTTGATTTGATCACAAAGATCATGCTCGACGCCTCACTTGCGCAGAAATCCAGCCTTAGCGATGATGGACGTGTTCCACCCATCCCTGCCATTGCTTCCCATGATGAGAAGCGCATTGCCTTTGCCAAAAGTTATGCCGAAAAGATCGGTTTACCTAAAAATGGACTTGAGTTTCAAATGCTGTATGGCATCCGCAGAGACTTGCAAGAAGCGCTCGCAAAAGATGGTTACCTTGTACGTGTGTATGTTCCATTTGGCACACATTGGTACCCCTATTTTATGCGCCGCCTTGCGGAACGCCCTGCAAACGTCTGGTTCTTTATCTCTAATTTTTTCAAAAAATAAGGAAATTGAAAAATTCCCGTCCGCAAAGAGAAGGTTTCTTTGCGGATTTTTGTTTTTAGGGAAAAAGTTTTTTATGAAGTAAGAGAATTTTATACTCTTATTGACTGCAATCCTTCTCTGAAATACAATACTTGCCACAAATCACCCCAAAAGGAATATAACCATGTTTTTTGTTTCAATACTGCTGTTGCCCCGCCTTTACCTTGACCCAGGCTCAGGAAGCATCCTGATGCAGATGATCCTTGCTGTGTTGCTTGGCGGAGGAATCCTCGTCCGTTCACAGTGGAAGCGTATCAAAGGCTGGTTTGGGGTAAAGACTGAAGATTCAGACCCGGATTCGGATGACGAAAGTGAGGAGAAGTAGTGTCAGCCGACAAGCATTCCGCCTCTTTCCGCGACCCGAGCGGTTATTTATTCAGGCACTCTGGTACCCTGTATCGTCAAGTTAATAAAAAATATTCAGCGGAATACGACCTTTTAATGAGCTCTGGTTTGTATGAAAATCTGCTGAAGGCTGGGTTGCTGATCGAACACCAAGAGACGGATATTGCACCTTATGAATCTGAGGGTGCATATAAGGTGATTCAACCTGAAAAGGTAGGTTTTATTTCTTATCCATATGAGTGGTCATTCTCTCAACTTAAGGATGCAGCTTTAACCACTTTGTCCATCCAGCGCCGTGCATTGAAATACGGCATGTCATTGAAGGATGCCAGTGCATATAACATTCAGTTTCATCAAGGTAGAGCTATTTTGATCGATACACTCTCCTTCGAAACTTATCAAGATGGAGTGCCCTGGGTTGCTTATAAGCAGTTTTGCCAGCATTTTTTGGCTCCACTTGCTTTAATGTCTAAGGTGGATATTCGTCTTTCACAGTTATTAAAAGTTTATATTGACGGAATTCCACTTGATCTTGCCAGCCGCCTTTTGCCTTTTTCTACAAGACTACGATTTGGATTGCTGACCCACATACACATGCATGCGCATGCTTTATCTCGTCTTTCAGATTCTCGACCGGATGCTCCTAGAACGAATGCGGCAAGGATGAGCAAGGACGCCATGCTCGCATTGCTGGATAATCTCAAGAAAACCATTCAGTCTCTGCTATGGAAACCGACAGGAACGGATTGGGGAGAGTATTACACCTTTACCAATTATTCTGACTCTGCGTTCCAGACGAAAAAAGAAATTCTGGACGATTGGGTTTCTCGGATACAGCCCAAGTCAGTTTGGGACCTGGGCGCTAATACGGGCTTATTTACCCGTATTGCAGCAGAAAAGGGCATTGCATCAATTTCTTTCGACCTTGATCCCGCTGCGGTAGAGAAGAATTACCTTAATGTTAAGGCAGCGAAAGAAAAGCAGCTTCTACCTTTGGTAATGGATTTAACCAGCCCAAGCCCGTCCCTTGGTTGGAATGGACGCGAGCGCGATTCTCTTTTTGAACGCGCTCCCGCTGAAATGGTATTTGCCTTGGCGATCATTCATCACCTTGCCATTTCAAACAATGTCCCCCTGGCGGAGCTTGCAAATTTCTTTCACGGTCTTGGAAAATGGCTGGTAATTGAGTTTGTACCAAAATCCGACTCGCAGGTTCAAAAATTGCTTTCCTCACGATTGGATATTTTCGATGAATATACTGTCGAGGGCTTCGAGAGATATTTTGGCGAAAAGTTTATAACCCGTGAGAAAATAGCCATCGCTGGGACCGAGCGCTTTTTGTATTTGATGGAGATGCGTACATAAAATTTGATAAGCTCTGGGGGGCAGAGGGAGATTTAGGCGGCATTATTTCCATAATGTGTGCAAGCCTACTGTGGAACATTTTTGTGTCTCTACCTTATCCATTGCCTTTCTTTTATTACTACAAACTTCTTAAATAGCGATCGAAACGACAATATCGTAAAAATTCATGGCTGATTGATAGGGAAATAAGTCGCATTGCAGTTTCCTGAAATTTGTCTATAATACGATTGTTGAAATCTTTAAAATTATGCTTGGATGAGTTTCGAATCTTCAGGGAAAAAAACTTAGATATTGGAGTTATTGCTTGACGGAGTGAATACAATGAGTGAAATAAAAATGTACAGGCACCGTATGTTATGAAAGAACTGCTTAAGGAGAAATTGCCTCCTAATGTTTGGAGTTTTTTGAAACAACTAGCGTCTCGCGTTCTACGAATTTGGTATCGAATCATTAATATCGTTGCGTCTTTAATCTTGGCATTATTGCGCTTACTGCCCAAAAGATTGTTAGTTGAAGTTAAAGAACGACTGTCAATTACGGTGAAGATGGACTATGCACGATCTGATATTTACTTATATTCCGATTCAGTAACCGAGTACGTGGTTCGTACGAATTCATCTAGAAAAGAACCAGAGACAGTGCAGTGGATCGAGACTTATGTAAAACCTGGAGATATATTTTTTGACATTGGTGCGAATACAGGCTCTTATTCATTTATTGCAGATTGTCACACAAGGGGGCTGGCCAAGATTTATTCCTTTGAACCCAGCTTTTCTACATACGCTCAACTAGTTCGGAATGTTAACTTGAATTCATGCCAGGAGCGCATTGTTCCATTGTGCATTGCTCTCTCAGATGAAACATATCTTGGCGTCTTAAATTATAGTAGCCTTGCCCCGGGAGCAGCATTGCACGCCTTAGGTTTGCCGATTAATAATCTCGGAGAGGCATTTAAACCAGTTTTTAAACAACCTGTAATAAGTTATCGGATTGATGATTTTATTAAGATGTTTCGCATGTCCCCTCCAACGCATATAAAGTTGGATGTGGATGGCATCGAATTAAAAGTTCTTAAAGGTGTAGTGGAAACATTGCAATACCCGGGATTACGGAGTGTTCTGGTTGAAATTGAACCTAGTTTGGAGACATCTGAGCAAATTGTGGGATTTCTTGGGTTGTATGGTTTTCATACTCACATAATAAAAAGCCATGGCAGAAGTGAATCTTCCACCTGTAATTATATATTTACTCGCGACTAGGCGGAATAAAAAAATATGCTGAGGAGCAATATTATTGCAAATTTTATTGGACGTGTTTGGCCAAGCCTATTGAACATTATCTTGGTTCCGGTTTATTTGCATTTTCTTGGGGTTGAAGCATATGGCTTGGTAGGTTTTTTTGTTTCCCTTCAGGCGCTCATAAGTTTTTTGGATTTAGGCTTAAGTACAACAACAAACCGTGAAGTTGCATTGGATCTTAACAAGCCAGAAAATACACGTAAAATCCAGACATTAATCCGCACGTTTGAAATAATATATGGATCAGTTTCAATTATTATTGTATTTTGTTTTTATTTTGCATCATACTGGCTCTCTTCAGATTGGATTACCACAGAAAATTTGACTGCTGATACAGTTCGATTGGCGGTAATAACATTTGGGGCAACTCTTGCCGTTCGATGGCCTATGGCGCTTTACATCGGGGTTTTGCAAGGTGCTGAGAGGCAGGTTTATTATAACTTCTTATCCATTGTGATGACCACTGCTCGTGGAACTGGTTCTGTGTTGGTGATTATTTATTTGTCACAAACAATTCTTGCATATTTACTCTGGAATCTCTTGTTTGCTCTTGTGGAGTTGATCGTTATGAGGAGTGCTGCGTGGACGATCTTGAGATCCATGAGAGGGAAAGGGGCCCGAGTTGATTTTTCTTTATTTAAACTGGTGTTGCGTTTTAGTGCATCTGTTAGTCTTAATTCCCTGTTTGCTGCTTTTCTAAAGCAATTGGACCGTGTTTTGATAAGCAGTTTATTGTCTTTGCGTCAGGTTGGTTATTACACAACTGCGAACACAGCCTATATGGCGATCTCTTTGTTTGCTACGCCATTTTCTTCTGCTGCATTCCCGAGGTTTGCTTCATTAATTGCCGACCAGAACCACGAGGCGTTGGCTGCTACATATCACAAACTTGCAAAGAGTGTTTCTTTTGTTGTTGCTCCAGTTTCCAGTATCATGTATTTTTATTCTTACGACATCCTTTTGATCTGGACCCGATCATCGGATGTTGCGATTAATTCAGCGCCCACCCTTTCCGTTTTGTCCATTGCGGCCATGTTTAATTTGATGATGTATATTCCATATGTGTTGCAGCTTGCTGCGGGTATTACTTGGATTGCCTTGTGGAATAACGCGATAAGTTTGGTTGTTCTGCTTCCACTTATGTATTACCTGATTCATCGACATGGCATTGCGGGGGCAGGGGTGGCATGGGTCTTTTTTAATATAACTTATTATTTGATTGTGCCTCAGGTTATGCATCGATATATCCTGCAAAAAGAAAAGTTGGACTGGATATTTAAAGACACATTGTCGTTCATGTTTATCAGCTTTTCTATCTTTGGCTTATCATACTGGTTGAAATCAAACTTCAATTATTCTTTTATTATATTTTTGTGTTTAGGAGGAATGTTTTACCTTGTTATTTGTTTGACTGTCTACCCTCTATTTTTTTTCTTATTAAAGGATTTCATGTTTGCATTTCCCTGGATTGAGAAATTCAAGAAACCTTAGCAATTTCAAAGAGGTAGGATGAAAAATAAAATTATCTCCCTTGTTAATCGTTACAGGCGACAGAATAAATTTTTGGACCGTTGGCTTAAGTTTTTCATAAAATGGATGAATGTAAAACAAACTGGGCATCCAACCTGGTCGAAGACGTTAAATGCAAGCAGGGCAATGTGGGATTCTTTTTTGATTGAATCAAAAAATGGTTCCAAAATATTAATCGGCACCAGCATTGGACAATATTTTGCTGGAACAAATTTGGAAAGTGTCTTGGCGGTTGCACTTACACTAAGAGGCGCAGATGTCCATGTTCTATTGTGTGACTCTTTTTTGCCCGCTTGCTTTGCTTGTGATGTTTCATGGTATCCAAATCGAAAAACATTTGTGAAGTATGGTCCTAGTAAGGACTTGTGTAAACATTGTTTTGCTCCTGCTAATAAATTATACAAGTCGTTGGGAGTTACTGTTCATAAATATGGTGACCTTGTTACAACGGAAGAGCAGCAATGGGCTGACCATCTTTCTACGACGATAGCAGTTAATGAAATAGCGGGCTATACATTTGAAGGTTGTAGTGTGGGTGAACATGCGATTGCAGGAACTTTGAGATTCTATGCGCGCGGCACTTTATCCGGGGAACCTGATACCGAACCAGTTTTGCGACGTTTTTTTAAGTCTGCTTTGTTATCTACTATGGCTGTGCAGCGCCTGCTTAAGAAAGTGGATTTTCAGGCTGCGGTATTTCATCATGGGATTTATGTACCGCAAGGTTTAATAGGTGAAGTTGCGCGTAAAGAAAATGTACGAGTGGTAAATTGGAATCCCGCTTATAGAAAGAAGCGTTTTATATTCAGTCATCAAGATACATATCATCATACACTAATGTCGGAGCCCGTTAAGGATTGGGAAGATATTCGATGGAATCCTGAAGTAGAGTCCGACTTGTTGGATTACTTAAAAAGTAGATGGGAAGGATCTCAGGATTGGATTTGGTTTCACGAGCATCCTTACTTTGACTTGGGTAAAATAACTGAGGAAATAGGCGTTGATTTTTCCAAGCCATGCATCGGGATGTTGACTAATGTTTTATGGGATGCCCAGCTTCATTATCCAGCAAACGCATTTCCGAACATGTTGGATTGGGTAATGAAGACGATCGAGTATTTTGAAGAACGTCCTGATTTGAACCTTTTAATAAGAGTTCACCCGGCAGAGATACGTGGTACTGTTCCCTCAAGGCAGACAATTGTAGAGGAAATCAAAGAAAGGTTTCCTAACCTTCCAAAAAATGTTTTCGTAATCCCTCCTCAGAGTCATATTAGCACTTATGCTGCTATGTCAACATGTGATTCAGTGATCATTTTTGGAACAAAAATGGGTGTGGAACTAACCAGTATCGGAATCCCTGTGATTGTTGCTGGTGAGGCGTGGGTTCGCAACAAAGGCATTACTCTTGACGCGTCATCTGTTGACGGGTATCTTGGTTTGTTGGATCAGTTGCCATTAAATAAGCGACTGGATGAAGAAAAAATAAAACGTGCTCGCAAATATGCATACCATTTCTTTTTTAGACGGATGATACCTTTAGAATTTTTTGAGCCAACGGGCAGGAGTTCGCCGTACCGTGTTACTGTGAAAAATATAAGTGAGCTTATACCTGGGCAATCCATTGGGTTGGATATTATCTGCAACGGTATTTTGAATAACACTCCTTTCATTTACCCGGCTGAAGATTTTGTTTCATCTTAATCTTAAAAGGTTGAATCTTTTGCGTATTCTTAAAGTTCATAATTATTATGTTCAGCCAGGCGGGGAAGATACTGTGTTCCACGCAGAGGTGGAACTTCTTCGTTCGTATGGTCATGAAGTAATAACATATGTTGAGGATAATAAAAAGATCGAGCAAATGAATAAGGCAATTGTGGCATTGCAGACAGTCTGGTCTTTTTCATCGTATCGAAAAATAAAGCAAATCCTTGAAGACGAAAGACCTAGTGTTGTTCATTTTCACAACACGTTTCCGTTGATTTCCCCCGCCGCATATTATGCGTGTCGGGAATTGCGAATTCCGGTCGTTCAAACTCTTGATAATCAAAGATTAATATGCCCGTCTGCGAATTTTTTTTCGGGACGGGAAACTTTGCCTGGAATGTCTGGGAACAAACATACCATGGCCGGGTGTGTTGCACGCTTGTTATCATAATTCCCGGCTGCATACGGGGTTGTAGCTTCGATGGTGTCGATCCATCGATGGTTAAAAACCTGGCAACAAATGGTTGATATATTTTTATGTTCAACTAATTTTTATAAAGACTTGTTTATTCAGAGTGGTTTCCCCTCCGAGAAGATTGTTGTCATGCCGCATTATGTTAGACAATTGCCTTACGTAAGCGCAAAAGATAAAAGTGGAGAGTATGCTTTGTTTGTTGGGAGGCTTGATCCTGAAAAAGGAGTGGAAACCCTTCTCGAAGCGTGGCGTTTATTGAAAATCCCATTAAAAATTCGTGGAGATGGGCAATTAACCTTGCAAGCAAAACAATTTGTTGAACTTCACCACTTGAATCATGTTGAATTTGTTGGGCGACTAAGCGAAGAAGAGTTATCAGATTTGATCAATAAAGCGCGTTTCTTAATTGTGCCATCAGGAGGATATTACGAAACTTTTGGTATGGTAATTGTTGAGGCATATTCAAAAGGCGTTCCGGTGGTTGCGTCAAATCTCGGAGTTACAAGTGAGATTGTTTCCGATAAATATACGGGGCTGCTATTTGAATCTGGAAACCCTCGTGATCTAGCCGATAAAGCTGCATGGATGTGGGATCATACAACGGAGGCTGATACAATGGGGCGAAATGGATTGGAGTTTTTTGAGAATTATTATACGGACAAACGTTGTTATCATACACTTATTAAAGTGTATGATGAATTGATCGAATCAAGATGACGACAGTGCTAGACATCTACCTTGATGCAGTAAACTACTCTCAAGCATCGAAGATGATTGGTGAGTGGGCAGCCCATAAAGAAGGGCGATTTGTTTGTGCTGCGAACACACACATGATAATGGAATCTCACGATGTGCCATTATACAAACAAATAATAAACTCATCAGACCTTGTTGTTCCGGATGGTATGCCCGTTGTTTGGATGATGCGTCTAAAAGGACAAAAAGACCAGCGGCGTGTTTACGGTCCGACGCTGATGCTGCATGTACTGGATTTGGCTGCATGTAAAAAAATCCCGATTGGCTTTTACGGCGGCTCCCCCGAAGTTTTAGGCAAATTGATTCTAAAAATGCAAGAGCGCGATTCCAAGAATTACAGATCGTTTATGCTTTTAGCCCTCCTTTTCGTGATTTGAACGAATCCGAAAAAAGGATGTCGTTCAAGAAATAAAAAACTCAGGTGCGCAAATTCTTTTCGTAGGGCTTGGTTGCCCCAGACAGGAAGTTTGGATGGCAGAACAACGGAATGCCATCAATGCTGTCATGCTTGGGGTTGGCGCCGCGTTCGACTTTCATGCGGGCGTGAAGCCACAATCCCCTGCGTGGCTGCAAAGACTTGGATTGGAATGGTTCTTCCGCCTTTTGACCGAGCCGCGACGGTTGTGGCGGCGGTATCTTTATCACAACCCGCGCTTTGTAACTTAGCAATTCTAGACCTGCTTGGGGTTTATAAGTAGCATGCTTCGAAGATTCTCGATTAATTTTGCTCTTTTTTCAATGGTGTTGGATATGCTGGCGGTTTCGACAGGGTTAAAACTTGCAGTGTATGCCCGCCCTTTTTTTAATAGTATTCCATGGTTTAAGGTGATAGAGACTCCGGGGCTGGTTCCATTAACTTTGTATTTTCTCTTTCCCTTGATCTGGGTTTTGATCTACTCTTCTTTATCAATTTACGACGGACGGAAATATCTGCGGGTCTTTGACGAATTTTCCGCGCTTACTTTTGCTATGTTGATCGCGTCTGTTTCAGCGGCAGGGATTCTGTATTTGTCCTACCGTCAAGTTTCGCGTGCATTATTCCTTCTGTTTATCCTGATCGTTTATCTGATATGCCTTGCCTGGCGAATTTTGATTCGAATTTATTTTCGTAGTCAAAAAACACCTCCAGAAAAGAAGCGGCATATTCTTGTTGTTGGTGCAGGTGCGCTGGGGCAGAAGGTCAAAGAGCAATTGCTGATTTCACCGTCGCTCGACCTTGAGTTTGAAGGGTTCGTTGACGATGCATCCATGAAAGCTGTCGACCCAACCTTGTACCTGGGTGCAGCGGAGGAAATCCGTGAAGTGCTTAATAAACATTCGATCACAGATGTCGTTATTGCATTGCCTCATTCTGCGTATTATCAAATGGGGGATATCGTTCAGCGAATGGAAGACCTGCCTGTAAGAGTGTGGGTTGCGCTGGGCTTTTTTGATCTGGCTTTATACAAAACGTCCATAGAAGATTTTGCCGGAATCCCCATGCTGGATCTAAGGGCATCTGCCATGGATGATTACCAACACATGCTCAAACGCGGCTTTGATGTGACCTTCGGTCTTGCTGCGCTTGCGCTTGCTCTGCCACTTATGGCATTCTCTGCGCTGTTGGTTTTTCTGGACGATGGCGCGCCGATCTTTTTCAAGCAGGCACGGGTTGGCGCGAACGGGCATTTATTCGAAATGCTCAAATTCAGGACCATGGTTAGAAACGCAGAACAATTGCAAAGTCAGGTAGAGAAGCGAGATGAAGACGGAAAAATAATTCATAAAACCAGGTCAGATCCACGCGTTACCAGGGTTGGTCGATTTCTTCGTCGCTTTAGTCTGGATGAACTGCCGCAATTCCTAAACGTTGTACGGGGCGATATGAGTCTCGTTGGTCCGCGCCCTGAGATGCCACATTTGGTGGATAAATACCAACCCTGGCAACGCAAACGTTTTGCCGTGCCCCCGGGCATTACCGGCTGGTGGCAGGTGAATGGACGCAGTGACCGCCCCATGCACTTGAACACAGAGGACGACCTGTATTACATCCAAAATTATTCCATTCTTTTGGATATTCAGATATTGATCAAGACTGTTTGGGTTGTTCTCTTTGGTAAAGGAGCATATTAATGATTGCATTTATCCAAGTTAGGTATAAAGTAATTGTTGAAAGCTTGTTCTTGATTCTTGTTTTTTATTTTGCGAACATTCGCGCTTTTATTGTTTCAGATTTATACCCAACTGTTGATGGAATTTACGCGCGAGCCTGGCGTGAAGTTGTTTTTTGGTTGATTGCTGTCTTGTTTATGGTATATCTAATTAAGTGGGGTAACTTAAAAAACCAGTATTTGCAGTTATGGAGACTTCAGCCTGGTTTGGTAGTTTTTGTATCGTTTTCGCTGGTTTCTGTGATTTGGTCAACTTCATGGCTGGTAACTTTGCATCGTAGTTTGGTGTTTTTTTTAGCCTCTTGTGTGGCTGTTTATATCGGAACTAAATACTCAATTTTGCAACTTATGAAGATTTTGTTTTATTTTAGCTTGTCAGTAATGGTCATGAGTTTTTTGTTTATTTGGCTGCTTCCAATGGGGGGGACTGATACAAATCCACCTTACAATGGGGCGTGGCGGGGAATTTTTTGGCATAAAAACCATTTTGGGAATATTCTTCCAGTCTTTGTTCTCGTATACTTGATGCTGTTTTTTTCGCCAAAAGTAAAGATAGACAGTTTAGTTAGGATAGGTTCCGTCTTTCTTTACTTCGCTTCTTTGGTTGCTGCATTTTATTCAAAATCTGCTTCAGGCTGGATGGTAATGTTCTTGCTCCACGTTGGCTTCCTTTCCCTGTTTGTATGGATAAGAATAAGGCACGCTTTACGACCCGTGCATTATTACTATTTACTATTTTTTGTTTTTATTCTGCTTTTTGGGGTGCTGCTAAATATAGATTTTATTTTTGGTTTATTTGGTAAAAATGTAAGTTTAACCGGCCGCATTCCAATGTGGGGGATTTTATTTCGCGAGGTGTTCCCTTTACGCCCTTGGTTCGGAAGTGGATTTGGTACTATTTGGGCGGATCGTGATTTTCGTATTTATATGCGTGACCTTGCTGGTTGGGGGTATCCTATAATGATCGGAGATAATGGTTTTATTGACATTTTGCTTAACTTGGGATTGGTCGGGCTTGTTTTGTTTTTAATTTACTACTTAAAGATTTGGATCAATATTGTTCGTAATTTATTGAAGCCGATCGAGATTGAGGGATATTTCCCTGTTTTATTGTTTTTTATTACGTTTTTGGCAAATCTTACTTTTAGCTTATTTTTTGAGACTGAAGTTTTTGTTTGGATTTTAATGGTGGCGGTCTCCACTATTACCCTGAAGGAAATAGTGCTTTTGGATAAGAAAGACGAAACGTATGCAAATAAGTGATCGAATTAAATTTTAAAAAAGCACCGTCATTGCCTGGACCTTGCAGCAGGTACGCATGTAATGCGGCTGCTCTCCCAGTACTTGCATAATGGGCAAGTATCCCGACGAAGCAATCCCAAGATTTGAGAGAGGTGTCGGAAAAGGCGAGACTCACAATGACGGAATTCTACAAGTTATCTCAAAAATACCTTGTCACCCTGAGGGAGCGTTTTTTGCGACCGAAGGGTCTCTTACATTAGGGGTAGAGATCCTTTGCTATCGCTCAGGATGACATTTTGAGACAGGTTCTAATTATTTTTTTATTCGACCACTTAGACAGCGCCCGAGTTTTGTGGGATGCTCAGAGATTACTTCCCAAACCTCTTTTGCCATTCGAATAATTTGTTTAATGCCTCGATCGGCGAAAGTGAATTGACATCGATATCCTTCAATTCATCAAGCAGCGGATTGGTCTCCGGGAACAGCGCCACTTGTTGCGCTGCTTGCGGGTTGATCTTCACACCGCGTGCTGCTGATTTTTCAAGCTCAGCCATGATCTCATTGGCGCGGCTGATAACTGGAGCGGGCAAGCCTGCCAGTTGGGCAACGTGAATGCCGTAGGATTTGTCCGCGCCGCCTGCAATGATCTTGTGCAGGAAAACCACACTACCATCCGCTTCACTGACGGCGACATTGTAATTGCGTACGCCGGGTAGTAACTCGGCAAGTTGCGTTAACTCGTGATAATGAGTTGCAAACAAGGTCTTTGCACGCAGTTGCGGATGATTATGAATGTATTCGATGATGCCCCATGCAATGGACAAACCATCATAGGTTGAAGTGCCGCGCCCGATCTCGTCTAGGATCAATAAACTGCGATTCGTGGCGTGATGCAAAATATTCGCCGCTTCGACCATCTCGACCATGAAGGTAGATTGCCCAGCATGGATTTCGTCCTGCGCGCCGATGCGGGTGAAGATGCGGTCGACCAAACCGATTCGAGCCGAAGCCGCGGGCACGAATGAGCCCATCTGTGCCATCAACGCGATCAAAGCTGATTGCCGCAAATAAGTCGACTTGCCGCTCATGTTCGGACCGGTAATGACCCGCACGATCTCGCCTTTTTCAAAGATGACATCGTTAGGAATGTAACGGTCAGACTTCAACAACTGCTCAACGACCGGATGCCGCCCTTCGTGGATCTCCAGCTCGCTTCCTTCGTGGACTTGAGGCTTGGTGTACCCATTCAAAGCTGCCACTTCGCCGAGAGCGGATAGCACATCCAGTTCGGCGATAGCGCGTGCCGTTGCAAGGATCTTATTTGCTGCTTTAGCGAGTTCTGCGCAAAGTTCCTTGAAAAGACGAGTTTCGATCTCTTTGACGCGTTCTTCGGCATTCAAGACCAGCGTTTCGTATTCTTTCATCTCTGGCGTGATAAAACGCTCGGCATTGACCAAAGTTTGCTTGCGGATGTAATGCTCGGGCGCTTTATCTGCCGCGCCGCGCGAGATCTCGATGTAATAGCCAAAGACTTTGTTGTAGCCGACTTTGAGAGTCTTGATGCCAGTCTTTTCACGCTCCACAGATTCAAGGTTGGCGATCCACTCCCGCGCATGTTTGGATGCATCCATCACGCCATCGAGTTCTGCCGAATACCCAACACGGATGACGCCCGTGTTTTGCAATGTCGCGGGCGGGTCATCATCCAATGCGTTTTGTAGAATCGACAATTGCTCGCTCAATAAATCAACATAAGGCAACTGAACTTCTTTCTTCTTCCCTCTTTCTTCCAACGCCTGCAAAATATTTGGCAGCGAGCCGATTGTTGAGCGCATCGCCACCAGATCGCGCGGCTGCGCCTGCCCGGCGATGACGCGGTTGATCAGGCGTTCCAAGTCTGCGATCGGTTTGAGCGACTCGCGCAGTTCTGCCCGCATCATGCCGTTTTGAACGAAATGTTCTACGCCGTTCTGGCGTTTCGTAATGCGTTCTACATTCAACAACGGCTGGCTGACCCATTGATGGATCATGCGTTTGCCCATCGGGGTAATGGTTGCGTCAAGTGTGCCGAGTAGCGAGCCTTTGCGCTCGCCGCGCAGGGTTTCATCCAATTCCAAGTTGCGGCGGGTGGATGAGTCGAGGGTCATGAACTCGTTAAGGCTGTAGGAGCGCAGGGAATTCAACAAGTTGAGTGCGTCGGGTTGAGTTTCTTTGAGGTATTGAATGATCGCCCCAGCTGCGCGGACAGAAAGGCTGTTCGCTTTCAATCCAAAGCCATCCAAGGTAGATGACTTGAACTGCGTCAGCAGGACTTCATTACATTTTCCAGGTTCGAACTTCCATGCAGGTAATGGCGTGGTGTGACCAATGATGCCATCGGGAAGTTTTTGATTATCGGGGTAGAGAATTTCAGCAGGGTGGAGGCGTGTCAATTCGGCGCGCAGGGCTTCAAGCGGAAGCTCGGTGACGGCGAATTCTCCAGTGGTCACGTCGGTATAAGAAACAGAGGCAACTGTCCCTGAGGGTGAGGCGGAAGAGTCCAAGATCACAGAGGCGAGATAGTTATTCGCGTCACCAGGCAAGAGTCCCGGTTCGGTCACAGTTCCGGGAGTCACCACACGTACTACTTTGCGTTCAACCAATCCCTTGGCAGGCACTTCGCCGATCTGTTCGCAGATGGCAACGTGATAGCCCTTTTCGATCAGACGCGAAAGGTAATTTTCAACGGCGTGATAGGGAATGCCCGCGAGCGGCACGCGCACACCGCCGCCGACGGGGCGGGAGGTGAGGACGATATCGAGTTCGCGCGCGGTGATCTCGGCGTCTTCATCAAAGGTTTCATAAAAATCGCCCAGACGGAAAAACAGGATCGCGTCGGGGTGTTTCTTTTTTTCATCGAGATACTGCCTGCGGACGGGAGTGATATCTTCGTTGGACATGCTCTGATTTTACTATGTCCGAAAGACTTGGGCTATAATTTGAGCCGCATTCGAAAAAATTCACCACGCATGCGTGGTTACACTCAGGAGTTCATATGTATAAATTGGTTTTAGTCCGTCATGGACAAAGCACTTGGAATCTCGAAAACCGCTTCACCGGTTGGACGGATGTTGAACTGACAGACCTCGGCAAAGCCGAAGCTGCCGAGGCTGGCAAGTTGTTGAGCGAAGCGGGTTATGATTTCGATATTGCCTACACCTCTGTTCTCAAGCGCGCCATCAAGACCCTCGGCATTATTCAGAATGTGATGGATCGCGACTGGCTGCCTGTTATTCGGGCGTGGCAATTGAACGAACGTCATTATGGGTCGCTGCAAGGCTTGAATAAAGCCGAGACTGCTGAGAAATTTGGCGAAGATCAAGTAAAAGTTTGGCGACGTTCGTATGATGTGCCGCCCCCAGCTTTGGAATTGACCGATGAACGTCACCCGAAATTTGACCGCCGCTACGCCTCACTGACTCCTGAACAGTTGCCAGCCACTGAGTCACTTAAGATTACGCTGGATCGTGTTCTGCCCTATTGGACAAGCACCCTCGCGCCTGAGATCAAAGCGGGCAAACGTTTGCTCGTCGTCGCGCATGGAAATTCCATCCGCGCCTTGGTGAAGTATCTCGATGATGTTTCCGAAGCCGAAATAACTGAATTGAATATTCCGACGGGTTTACCTTTAGTGTATGAGTTGGACGACAATCTGAAACCGATCCAGCACTATTATCTTGGCGACCCTGAAGAAGCGGCAAAGAAAGCTGCTGCTGTGGCGAACCAGGGTAAAGTGAAATAAATATTCAGAAAGGGCAGGGACACAGCGCCGTTGTGTCCCTGCAACATTAATATGCCACTCACTTCCCGCGAACGTGTCCTTACAACCATTAATCACGAGGTTCCAGATCGAGTTCCCATTGTTATCGGTGCAAGCAATGCCACCGGGATCAAAATGCCGACCTATCGCCGCCTAAAGAATCTGCTCAACTTTGAGGCGCCTGAACGCTACTTGTACGATTTTCCGGAACTTGGCACGGCACTCCTTGACGAACCCATGCTTGAACGCTTGCATGTGGATGTGCGTGGAGTGTTGGATCGTGAGCCTCAGCATATCCTTGAGCGCAATGCCAACCGTGAACCCGATTCGATGTACGTCAACTCGTGGGGCGGCGGCGTGACCAAAGCCGGAGTCGATAACTGGTTCCCTTCTTATCATCCGCTGGCAGAAACGCATTCCATCGAAGACCTTGAAAAATATCCCTGGCCCGACATGAACGACCCCACGCGTGTAGCACATGTCCGCGCGCATGCACAAAAACTTCATCAGGAAAATAAGTACGCGCTTATGGGTACACCTTGGTTGGCATTCCCGGTTGAACGTGCTTATGAAATGCAGCGCATGGATAAGTTCTATCTCAACATGGGACGGCATCCCGACTTTGTGGTTGAACTGCTTAAGAAGACCGGCGAAATGTGCAAAACCCTTATGGGACATTTCCTCGATGAATGCGGAGATGTGATCGATATCGTCAAGATCGGTGATGACTTGGGGATGCAATCCAGCCTGATGCTTTCGCCCAAGATGTACCGAAATTATGTTAAACCCATTCATGCTGACTACATCTCATTCATCAAATCGAAGACCAAAGCCAAAGTATTCTTCCATACGGATGGAGATGTCTTCCCGCTTTTGCCGGATTTTGTTGAAATGGGCATCGATATCTTGAATCCAATTCAAACCTCGGCTGGGAAGATGTCCAATCTGCCAGAGCTCAAAAAGCAATTCGGCAAAGACCTTATTTTCTGCGGCGCGATCGACACGCATCGTGTCCTGCCGTTTGGTACCCCCGAGGAAGTCCGTGCGGAAGTGAAGCGCATCATTGATGTCCTTGGCGATGGCGGCGGCTACATGCTGGCATCCGTCCATACAATTCTTGAGGATGTACCGGCTGAAAATATTCTTGCCATGGTGGATGCCGTAGAGGAATTTGGGTGGTATCGCTAAAAAGCGTTGCCGACGTACATGAACTTTATTGATTGGCTTAAAAAGAATAAAAACTCAATGGTTATGTTTACCGGGATGGTGTTCCCGGTATTTGTGCTATTAACTTACCTAAAATATTACCAGCCAGATGACATAGATGCATTCTTGCACTGGTCAAAAGCCTGGGCACTTGGGTGGCGGGATATTTATATAAATTGCCCTGGTTGTAATTATCCCTTCCTTGGAATGTTTTTTTCGGGTGGGATGGTTCATTTCCTTGGGATCATCAATTACGACCAAATGATCTCGGGCTTCAGGTATTATCTCACTGCAATAGACTTGTTGAACGTGGTTGCGGTCTATTTCTTGTTAAAAAAAATGGGGAATTCAAATCCTGCTTTTTGGGCGGGCTTGATCGGATTGCTGCCTTCCTCTTTCATTGGCACTTCCTATTGGGGGCAGGTGGATGGTTTGGGTCAGTTGATAATGATGGTAATTTTCATTTGGGTAGCGTTTTATAACCTCCATACAAAACAACGCCCATTCAGTTTCCGTGTATACGTCATTGTCCTTGGATTGCTGCTCTCATGCGTTTTGTTGACAAAGCAGTTGGTCATGTTCAGTATGATCTCCCTTGGTTTGTTGGTTTCTGTAAATATCCTTCTCAATTCCAATACATGGATGGATGTATTCACAGATGCATTCTTGTTTCTCCTTGCATTTTTCTGCCTATTCTTTTTGTTGATCTGACAGTTTCACTTGATCCTCCGTATATTTCTCATTTGCAATATATTTTAGCCACCGGGAGTAGTCACGGGGATGTGATTTCGTCTTATGGTTTTAATGTTTGGTCCCTGTTTGTTCAGGATCCGTTGGTTTCTTCTCATGAACCATTGAAATTATTTACCAGCAGCGTAGTAGAGTTTGGGATTGTCCCTTTTAGTACTGGGATAGGACTGTTTTTGTTTGTGAATGTTTTTCTCTTTGTTTTGATGTTGGTCTATTTCCGCCGAAAGTATCTCGCTGGTCAACGTCGTTTTGGTGTGGAAGACCTGATTTTCTGGCTTCTTCATCTTGGATTGGTGAATTTGGCGTTCAACCTTTTCCTCTCGGGTACTCATGAGCGCTACTTGTACCACTTCTATCCCTTTGTGATTTCTGCTTTTTTAACCATGTCATTTATCAACAAGAGAAGCTTGATAATTTTACTGGCGGGAGCAGTGTTTTATGGTTGTTTCTTATTCGGATACTTGTCAGCATTAAATCAGATTTTTGGAAGATTGATGTTTAATGGCATGGCTGTTTTTCACCTTTTGCTTTTTGCCTTTATCGTACGAATATTTTTACAACATGTCTTTTTTATAAATCAAAATTCTCCGGCTGTGCCGGGGTAAGGTAAACACCTTGGATTTCTACGAGAAATTAAAGTCTCACTTTCGAGGAGAAATTCTCCTCGATCAGGCGTCCCGTGTTTTGTACTCCACCGATGCGTCGTCATATCAGATCGAACCGCTTGGCGTCGCCATCCCAAAGACGCAGGACGATTTGCATGCTGTTGTTGAACTTGCGGCAAAATATCAGGTCCCGATCCTTCCTAGAGGGTCAGGTTCTTCACTTGCAGGGCAAGCCATTGGTACAGCGTTGATCCTTGATTGCTCCCGATACCTCGATTCGATTATTGAGATAGACCCGGAATCTCGTTCTGCTTTTGTTGAGCCTGGTGTCGTCTTGGCAAACCTCAACCGTGCTGCAGCAAAATACGGTCTGATGTTCGGTCCCGACCCGGCTTCGGCGGAACGTGCCACAATGGGAGGGGTCATTGGGAATAACGCTACAGGTGCTCATTCCATCTTGTATGGTATGAGTGCAGACCATTTGCTTGAAGCGGATGTGATATTAAGTGATGGCAGTTTGGCGAAGTTTGATAATTCGATATCTGATATTCGATATTCGAATACTCGATTATCGAATACTCGATTATCGAATATCGTCTCTGCTGTTCACGAAATCAGACAGAAGTATTCTGACGCCATCAAACAAAACTATCCAAAATCATGGCGCAACTCAGCGGGCTATCGCCTTAATTATCTTTTGCCATGGAGCCCATCCACTCCACCGCAATGGACAGGGGAAAATTATCCTGCAAACTTGAAACCTGGCACCTGGAGTCTGGCACCGTTGCTGGCAGGCTCCGAAGGGACCCTGGCGGTCATACGTAAATTAAAAGTAGCTCTCGTCTCAAAGCCCAAACATACAATGTTGGGCGTTTTGTCGTATGCCAGTATTGCTGAAGCCTGTGACGATGTTCCGCGGTTGCTAAAGCTGAGCCCCAGTGCCGTGGAGTTGATTCCGCAGTTGATCTTGCGCAATGCTAGAAGCATCCCAGCATATGCGCGACAAATGGGTTGGGTAGTGGGTGACCCGGCGGCAGTGTTGGTGGTTGAATTTAGTGGTGATCAGCCCTCGGCATTGAAAGAAGCAATTCGTCATCTTGGGGATGTACTAACCATCGCTGAAACAGCAGAGGAGCAGGCGCGCATTTGGAATCTTCGTAAAGTGGGTTTGGGGATTTTAGACTCCCGCCCCCAGTCCGCGCGACCGGTTGCTTTTATTGAGGATTGCGCCATCCCGGTCGAAAAGTTAGGCGATTTTGTTCGTGAAGTGGAAAAGATATTGGATGCCCATGGAACTTTTGGCGGTATCTATGCTCATGCTTCTGCAGGCTGTTTACATATCCGCCCGGTCTTGGATCTTCAACGCGGTGAAGCCATCCGGGCAATGCGTGGAATTGTTGAGCAGGTCTTTGCGCTGACCATGTCTTTAGGTGGTGCGATGAGCAGCGAGCATGGCGACGGGATCGCGCGCGGCGAATTCATTGAGCGGACATATGGCAGTGAAGTGACTCAAGCCATGCGCTTATTGAAACAGGCAGCTGACCCTGATAACCTATTAAATCCGAAGAAATTATTTGATGCGCCGCCCATGGATACGAACTTGCGCTACGGCGAGTCCTATCACGCCAAAGCGTGGCAGCCTTTATTACGCTTTGAACATGAGCATGGCTTGGTGGGTGCGATCGAAGCTTGTAATGGGCAGGGTGTCTGCCGTAAATCAACTGGTGTGATGTGCCCTTCGTTTCAGGCGACACGGAATGAAGCGAACTCAACGAGAGGCCGGGCAAACCTTCTACGAGCATTGATCATCTCGCCTGGCACCATCCAAGGAGGTCGATCCGAAATAGAAAATTCAACTTTCACGGCTCTTGATCTCTGCCTGGCGTGCAAGGGTTGTACATCCGAATGTCCGAGCGGTGTGGATATGCCAAAGCTGAAATATGAGTTCGAGAATCAATATTACAAAACGCACCGCCGACCCATGCGTGATTATTTGTTCGGATATTTTGACGTAGTGGCAAAGGTGATGTCACCTGTGGCGCCGCTTGCCAATGCGTTGATGAACTTTCCGCCATCGAAAACTTTGATATCAAAAACACTGGGGCTGGCGCAAAACCGTCCGCTGCCAAAGTTTGCGAACTCTCGCATAAAATCCGGAAAAGGATTTGCGCATGTGGAAGCCGGAAAACAGAAAGTGATATTTATTTCTGATGTGTTTTCTCGTTTTATCGAGCCGCAAGTAGAACAGGCTGCCTTGAATCTTTTAAATGCCTGCGGATATGATGTGTATGTTTTGCCGGTCGTGGGTTGCGGAGCGGCTTTACTTTCAAAGGGTTTTTTGAGTGAGGCAAAACTTTATGCGAGGCGGGTGCTTGCGTTGTTGGATCAAGCCGACCCGAAGAAAGAAGCGCTTATCGTTGGAGTGGAGCCGCCGGAAATTTATCTGCTCAAATCTGGATATGGTGACCTGGTTGCCGAAGCAGAAGATCAGACTCGCCCTGTTTGGCTGGTGGATGAGTTGTTGATCCGTTCACAAGGTTTTGATGATTTGCGTGTAGCCAAAAATATACAGATGTCGTCACTGCAGTTGTTTTTTCACCCACATTGTCATCAACGTGCTGAAGGGATGGCTGAAGATGGTTTACCAAACGGCACGGGTGCCACCATAGCTTTGTTGCGTGCCTGTGGTTGTGATGTGGAGTTAAGTGACGCAAGTTGTTGCGGAATGGCAGGCACCTTTGGTTTTGAAGCGGAGCATTATCAGCTTTCAATGCAAGTGGGGGAGTTAAGTCTTTTACCAAAAATCCGAGCATTAACTTTGTCTGACGCAGAAAGTATTGAGGTTGTTTCGTCAGGTGCGGCATGTCGAATGCAGATAAAGCAAGGTGCAGGCATAGAAGCGGAACATCCACTTGTTATTGTTGCAGGTCTACTTGGCTTGGAGGCAAAATGAAAAAGATTATTTGGATCATTTCAGCGGTTTTCTTAATTCTGGCTTGTACGTTGGGTGAATCAGCTCCATTGCAGGCGGAGGATACACCCGTTGAATCTATTTCGGCTGCGGAATCTGCGACTCCGCTTGTACCTGCTGAAGCGACCTTGCCTGCGGCGCTTCCTGCTGGACCTTTGACTTTAGTTGCACTTGGCGACAGCTTGACCCAAGGTGACGGCGATGATGCCGGATTGGGCGGGTACCCAGGTCGCTTGCTGGAGCAGGTGAATGCCGTACGACCTGGGTCTACAATGACCAATCTTGGGCAATCAGGTTGGAATTCCGACGCTTTGATCAATGGCGATCAAGGTTTGGAGAGTCAGTTGGATCGCGCCATAACTGAGTTGCAAAATGCAACTGCTCAAGGTCGTGGAACTGTGGCGTTGGTCTGGATCGGCAGCAATGACCTGTGGTACTTATATGAGTATGGCGGCGAGATCAACGATGAGGGAGATGTGCAAGACCTTGCGCACTTCGAAGCGAACATGGATTTGATCCTCAGCCGCCTTCGTGGATCCGGCGCACTCGTTTTGGTTGCACTACTGGATGATCAATCACAACGCCCAGTCGCTTTAAAGGGTGAAGCGTTTACTGCTGTGACGCCTGATGAATTGAAGCGCATGTCAGTGCAGGCAACGCGCTATAACGAGGTTATCACCGCCAAGGCTGCCCAATATGGCGCACTGACTGTGGATTTTTACAATACCGATATTTTCACCAACCCTGCCACACTGTACGATGATGGCAATCATCCGAATAGCGCAGGTTATGAAGCCATCACGCAAAAGTGGTGGGAAATCTTAAGTAGTTCGATCAATCCATGAGGTATCCATGTTGAAGAGAATTTCTACTTCCTTTTATTCATTCTCCACTGGCTGGGTTACATTACTGGGTTTGGTGGTTTTCGTTCTCTTTATGGTCTTTGTTCTACCGCAGCAATCACGAAAAGCAGAGGCTTATAGTGGTGGAACCTCGCCGGATACTTCATATATTTATTCGGCAGCAGATCTTTATCATATGGCGGAAGTTTACGGCGCAGAAGGACGGGCTGCCTATATTCGTGCGCGTTTCACGTTTGATGTGGTCTTCCCTATTGCGTATTTATTTTTTCTCGTTACGTCGATCAGTTGGCTGTTGGCGCGTGGGTTGTTGGAGCAAAGTCCCTGGCGTTTGCTGAATCTGTTTCCGCTGGCAGGGGCAATCTTTGATTTTCTTGAGAATATTTCCACTTCGCTGGTGCTTTGGCGTTATCCAGATACGACACCCGTTGTTGACAGATTAGCTCCGGTATTTACAGCTATAAAATGGTTTTTCGTGAATGGCAGTTTTGTGATTGTAATATTGGGGATATTGGTGGTGTTGTGGAAAAAGTTGAGAAAATAAAAGATAATAAAACTTACAGATAACCCATCTAAAAAAATATGCTGCATCTTGGATAGATATAAGATGCAGCATATTTTTTTGTAAATTCCCCATTAACCCCTCTGAGGTTTACAATTTGCTTATTTTTTCTCCGCGGTCCATGCGCCGATAAGTTCTACATTGCAGGCGGCTTTAGATTGGTCAGTTATTTTTAAGCCCATACCGCCACTGGCACTATTATCTGGGAAGAAGGTACCGGTAAATCCGCCAAATTCTTCCAGGTAGACTGTTCCAGTAAAGTCGATCTCTGCGGGCAGAAAATCTACGCCGTACTCTTTCTCTGTACCACTGATGTGGAGTGAACAAGGTTCATTCCCTGATCCAGGGTAATTGATGGTGATATCTGTAATGTAGTTATTTGCAATTTCCACATCGAGGGTGTAATCCGTGTTGTCAACGGTAAAGCCTGTTCCAGTCCATACACCATCAAGATCAGCTGGGTTGCCATAAAATCCCTGAGTGCTTACGGCATTTACAGTTGCCATCCATGCCACTGAGGATGGCGAAATACCAATATCGGTCATAACGGCAGCGACAGTGGCATCTTCATTCGGAGTGGCTGTTGCCTGCGGTTGTTGCTCTGCGATAGCTTTTGTGAGAGTAACGCATCCAAAACTTGCGATCACCATAACAATGGAAAGTAACACCCTTGCTGTGTAAGGACGGTTCATTCTTAACTCCTGTTTTATTGAGATGAACCTTATTATTGAAGTATTGACGTGAAAATACAATAGGAATGTTGATGGATAATATTATGCGTATTGTTGTCCGAAATAAAGACAATAGATTACCAGTCTGGTGAATGCACTATGTTTCCATTAACCAATTGGAGGCTTCATCAAAGCTAATAAATACCCTCACTTGGTGCGAGCGATTTACAGCAACATTCTCGAAGAATTTGTATTTTTTATAATCTCCAGCCGGTACGACCACGGCGCGTCGGTATCGGTAAAAAGGCACATTCAGCATTTTTGATTGCACCTCTTGTTTGCTCGGAATGGAGAAGAGTTCCATGATGGAAAGACTGAGGCTTGCTTTCCGAAAATCGCTTAAGACCCGGAGGCAATTATTCTCCTGAGCAAGCAATACCCCTTGAGTTATTACATCCTTAATGTCGTTTAGATTTGCATTTCCCTCATAAATGAGCTTAATATAACCCTCTTTTTCGTAATTCAACATGTACGACATGGAATCCTCCTATCCGTTGGCGGTTATAGGTGGATATATTAACAATAGAGCGCTCTTGAATCAAGGATTACAATTAACAAAATTGTTACGTCTCGATCGTGTTTAACACCCGGTTTTTATGAGGCGATTTTCATTGTTGTGGGAGTCCAAGTTTGATATATGCGGGTCAAGTTCTTAATATCCCAGCTGCGCCTGCTTATCACACGGTTGTTTATGGTGAGACACTTCGTATAATTGCCGGGTATTATGGCACCACGGTCTACAACCTGCAATTACTCAACTTCACGATGTACGACCCCAACTATATCTACGCAGATCAATCCATTCGGATAAGATAAGTTTAATACTATGATACGAAAAACGTCCGAAATATTTCGGACGTTTTTTATTTTAATTACTCCGATGGGATCATGATCATGGCGGCAAGATACACTAAAATACCGGGTACACCGCCTGGGATAAAAGCGATAAACATGGCGAGGCGGAACCAGAATGGACTAATACCAAAGAACTCACCTAGCCCTCCGCAAACTCCGGCAATGATGCGGTCTTTTCTTGATCTGCGTAAAGCTTGTCGTTGTATGTTCATATTTATCTCCTTATGCGGAAATATACGTCCTTTATTACGGAAGGTTGTAGAAAGTGGTAGCTGCCGTGTACAATTTGATTTGTCCAGACTTTCAAAAGACCTTCCATCTCATCAGGTGTATAATCCGGCGTTTGAAATCTTAAGGCAGGCAAATAAAATGGAATTATCGCTTTTCTATGAAATGATCGGCTATATGGGGTCCCTACTCGTCGCATTCTCGTTGACGATGAAATCCCTTCAGAAACTACGAATCGTCAACATGGTTGGCGCCCTTTTTTTTATTACATATGGATTGTTGATCGGTGCGCTTCCAATCGCGTTACTTAATGGGTTGACTCTATGTGTAAATATCTATAATTTATGGGGTATGTGGCAGCGCAGGGATTATTTCACTTTAATGCAGGTGCGAGCAGATAGCGCCTACCTGATAAAGTTTCTCGATTTTTACCGCAGGGAAATATCTGAATTTATTCCAACGTATCAATTCAAGCCGGATGACAACCAGGTCGTGGTCTTCATTTTACGTAATATGCTTCCTGTGGGGTTGGTTGTCGTTAGACCTGAAGGTGAGGAGGCGCGTATTTTTCTGGATTTCGTCATACCCGGCTATCGTGATTTCCGTGCTGGAAAATTCCTTTTGGAAGAAAGCGCTGAATTTTATCGACAAATGGGTATTCTCCGTCTTTCAACTGCACCGGGCAGCCGAAAACATGAAACCTATTTAAATCGTATGGGCTTTCAGCAAGAGGAAGATGGCAGGTATTATTACATACTTCCAACCCGCATCATTCGCGAGCATATTTAAGTTGAAACCTCAGAGGACCCTATGAAGCATTACTACATTTGGATCGCAGTCCTTATATTAACAGCCTGTCGTCAGGAGATATCGACAGATGTGAATATCCCAGTGGTTACTTCCGCTTTTGAGACGAATACTCCGATTCCAACTTCAACCCCGGTGTTTACACCTACTCCGGCTTTTCCTTTGCCGCAAGTGCTGCTTGCGGGTCCGATCAGCATTGTTGCCATTGGCGATGATATTACCCGTGGTGACGGAGATGACTTGGGGCGCGGCTATCCGGGGCGCTTATTGGAACTGGTTACCCAGATTCGACCCGGTTCCTGGATCACAAATTTTAGTCAGAGCGGCTGGACCTCCGGTGATTTGGTTAATGGGACTGTAGATTTCTCGGGGCAATTGGGGCGAGCAGTCAGCGAAGTCAATTCTGCTGTCGGGCAGAGACGCGGTTCAGTTGTTTTGGTTTGGACAGGTGAACATGACCTGTGGGAGTTGTATACCGGTGAAGAACCAGTGACGCGCGAAAAGGAAGATCAGGACGTCGCTCGGTTTTCGGGAAATATTAACACCATCATTTTCACATTGCGCGAGGCGGGCGCGGAGGTGATCATTGCTCAGTTGGATGACCAGTCTCAACGTCCAGCGCGAACGCGTAGTGAGATATATCCAAATATCACAGCAGAAGAATTGGACCGAATGTCGCTTCAGGTTCAGCGTTACAACGGAGTGATCGCAGATATTGCCAATAGGCATAACGCCCTGACAGTTAATTTTTATGGGAGCGATATTTTTATCAAAGATGCTACACTGGCAAGTGATGGCTACCATCCCAACCCGGCAGGATATGACTTGATTACACAGTCTTGGTATAAGACGCTCATTAAGATATTACCTTAGCGTTTATTACCTCAGTGCGAAGGCTGCCACACTAAAAGCGATGGCAACATTTAGTGAGCGTTTTTCTCCGTGCATGGGAATATAGAATATCTCATCGCACAGGTCGAGCAGATCTGGGTCCACCCCTGTTATTTCACTACCGAGGATCAAAACAGAATTTTGTCTTGAGGGTGTGAGCTTGTGAAGTTTTCCTGCGCGCATATCCTCCTCCAGCGCATATATTTTCCAGCCCTCTTTTTTTAACCCTTGTATTAATTTCACTGCATCCTTGTGCTGTGACCACGGAACCGATTCCTCGGACCCAAGCGAGGTCTTGGTGACGGCTTCAATCTCCGGCGTGGGAGTAATGCCGCAAAGATAGGCATGATCAAGCCCAAATCCATCTGCGCTGCGAAAGATCGAACCAACATTCCAGGCTGAGCGGATGTTATCCAGCAATACGGCGCGAGAAAAATCCTTCTTGCGGGCGTCCTTTTCCCTTGATTTCTCACTGGCATTAATGGACTTTTTGAGTACTACGGTCGTTTCGCCAAGGCAGATCGGACAGCGAATCCCGAACGAATTCCCTTCCTGGGCAGGGTAACGTAGACCACACGAATTACATCTTCGAATTTCAAAATTTAATATGGACATTTCTAAGTATGACGTAAGGATTACTATTTCAATAAAGTTGCTTCAAAGTAACCAAACCAAGCAGGGATGATGATATCGTAGCTGTTTTGTCCCGTAAAAAGCCCTATCTTTGTCGGGGTGAAGTTCAACCCCTGTTTTCCCGTACGGTACCAAACTTTGCCATCAGGGCTGGTAAAAGTGCTCAGACTCCCGTTTTGAACGACCAGACGGACAAAGATAATATCTTCATTAAAAGTAAAGGCGCGCCTTGGCAGTAGAAGTTTTCCACCTTCATAGGTATCAATATAAAAACCGCGCTTGATACAGCCAACTGTCGGTGCGCAATACCCAAGACCCGCTTGAACAAAATCAGTTTCTGACGCGAACAGAACCAGCCCTGCGAACTGATCGTTTTCATCAGGCGAGAAATTGAGATTGGTTTCAACCATGAAGTCCCCACGGGGAGCGCTTCGCAGTAATACATTTTTTGCAGAACCCCGCCTGATCTCTCCGAATTCAGATTGGATCTGTAGTGTACCTGCGGTGTTAGTCAGACTCCACATTTTCGGGTCTTCGTTTATCCATTCCCAGCCAGGTTGGAGTTTTTCATCAAAGTCATCTCTAAAGTTGGTGTAAATATCTGGAGTGGCGGTCATGTTTGGGTTTGGATTGCCTGCGGTTACCGTTGGAGTTATTTTGGCTCTTTCGGTTGCCTCAAATACGCTCTTCGTCATTGTTGAGGAAATACCCGCAACAAACGGACGCGGTGTTGGAGGTTGTATGGAAGGGACGCAGGCGCTGGTAAGAACAATTAATGCCATTACAATAAGATGATTATTTTTCATGGGACTCTCTCTTCCATTATTTTATATTATTTTTCAACGAAAATCTCGATGGATTGGATTTTGATCTGAATGCGTTATATACTCTTCAATAAACCCTATGGCGTCCTTTCGCAATTTACAGACGAAGGCACCGGACATCCGACACTCAAAGATCATATAAACATACCGAATGTTTATGCGGCAGGCAGGCTGGACCGCGACAGCGAAGGATTGCTGCTGCTCACCGATGACGGAGGCTTGATCAAACGCCTTACTGACCCCATTCATCATATTGAAAAGACGTACCTTGTGATGATAGAGGGCGATCCGACTCCGGAAAAGTTAAATCAACTTTCTAGCGGAGTCCAACTCAAAGATCATTTTACACGTCCCGCCTCATTTCGCCTCATCCCTGACCCAAATCTGCCGCCACGTCCCAAACCTGTTACTCCGCATGGACCGACTGCCTGGCTTACCGTGAAATTGCGCGAAGGCAAAAAACGCCAGATCCGCCACATGACTGCAGCAGTTGGCTTGTTTACCCTGCGGATCTTTCGTGTGGCTATCGGTGATATTGAACTTGGCAACTTGCCTGTCGGCCATTGGCGCGACCTGACACCTGACGAACTACGAACATTGCGTTAAGCCTGAACTTGCGCATTCTTGATTGAAAAATCGTTCATTTGCCAGTCTTGCTTCTTAACGAGTCCGGCTTCTAAAACAATACGCGGAACGATCTCTTCCCAGCCCACCGCCATCAAGTGAATCCCGTTAACGCCGGGCTTACTTTTGATCTTTTCTATCAATTCCAGCGCGATCTGCAAGCCTTCTTCCTGTTCATTTCCTTTTTCTTTCGCCGCTTCCATCCGTTTGAGGATTTTTTCAGGCACAAAAACACCCGGGATCTTTTGATTCATGTAGGCGGCTGTTCTGTAATTCTTTAATGGTGTGATGCCGATCATAATGTAGACCTTATCGAGAATATCGCGTTTGGCGATCTCGTTCAGCCATTCATCGAGCGCATCCGCATCAAATACGACATTGGTTTGGAAGAACTGCGCTCCGGCGTTTACTTTTTTCTGTTCGCGCAATGCCTGGAATTTCATGTTCGAAGCAAAAGGTGAAGCTGCTGCTCCGAGGAAATACTTTGGCGCGAACTTGATCTCACGACCATCCAGATATTTGCCCTCGTCGCGCATTCTACGCAAGATCCAGAGCATTTGAATACCATCCAGATCCACGATATCCATGCGCCCTTGTGGACCAGGTCCCAGAGTCATGCTGTCGCCGGTCAGACAGAGGATGTTGCGTACACCCAAGGCTGAAGCTCCCATAGCGCTGGATTGTAAATTGACGCGAGTGTGGTCACGTCCAGTGATCTGCATGACGGGGTCGGCACCTAATTCCAGGGCAAGTTTGCTGCATGCCCAGGAAGACATGCGAGGAATGGCTGAGGCGCTATCGGTAAAGTTAAGCGCCGCCACATAGGGTTTGAGCAATTCAATATTTTCTTTGAGCTTGTCGGTCTTGATGGAAAGCGGTGGTGTGACTTCTGCTGCGACGACAAATTCGCCAGTTTTGAGGCGGCGCTCCAATTCGGATACGGGTTCTGTATATTTGGGTGCATGATACTCTGCGTCGCCCTGCCACCATTCAGGCTGCCGCACCGGTTTGAAGATGGAGTCTAAGGTTCGAGAAACTGAACCCGCTTCACCCGATGTCAGACCGGAGGCGATGTTTTTAATCCCCACTTTGCCTGCCTGTGCGAACACATCGCTCCATGCATCTGTTCCCGCTTTGCTCCAATCCATAGGGGGCAGGACTTCTAGAAGCAAGGCTTCGCGTCCTAGCTTGAAAGAACGTTCGTAGATCTTATACCAAATACATGGGCGCGATTCATCGACGTAACACTTTTCGGGTGTAGAACCGCCACAAGGTCCATTTCGCAGCCCTTTAGGGCATTCCATGGGGCAAATCAGCGCAGTTTCTTGCAGGAGGCAATTTCCACACATGCGGCAGCCAAACAATGGGCTTTTGATGGCAAGTTCTATGGCCGCCAAGGCGCGTTTTTTGAACGGCTGGCGTTTGAAAGGCATGAATGGGGGTTGATAGCGACGTCCTGGAGTAAAACCGGGCATAGGGAGCTGCTCCTAAGAATTATATATTATATATAATTTTACCGCCGACTCTTTGGATTTGGGAAGGTGTAAAATGCGGGGCGGGTATAATTTTGACCAATGAAACGTTACCTTTTTGGGATGTTGATCCCGCTTCTTTTTTTAACCCTCGCCTTGCTCCCGTCTGAGCAGGTGGGTGCTCAGCCTAGACAATTATCGCCCAACCTCTCTGCCCTTGAGTTAATCGAAAAAGCGAATTCGCTTCGTCAGGCGAAAGGGCTTGTGCCGTATAAGCAGAATCAGATTTTGATGACGCTGGCACAGGACCATGTGGAATATATAGCAAGCACGGGCGTGCTGACCCATTTTGATGATAAAGGTCGCCGTCCTTATGAGCGTGCGATGGCAGCTGGATACTCAGTTGCAGGAAATTTATCCGCAGGCGGCTCGTTTGCCGAGGCAATCTTTTCCGGTTCTGCGGTTTCAGATGATGAAGTACTTTCTGCCTGGCAGGCAAATACCGCAGACTCAGCTGCTCTGTTCTCAGCTGATTTTGAAGATGTTGGCGTTGGAATTACTGCTGCCAATGGCATTACATATTACGTTCTAGTGGCTGGCACAGAGGGTGAAGCCAGGACGGCTGTTCCGTCAGTTGCCGCTTCATTGCTGACCCCGCTTACAGGGACGGTATACCCAAATACGGCATTACCAGACGGCGCAATTTTCCATGATGTTAGAAAGAACGAAGCTTTATGGAGCATTGCCGTACTGTATGATACAACCATTGAGGAACTTAAGCTGTTGAATGGACTTGCTACTGATGAGATCTTTGCCGGACAACGTTTGGTGATTCGTCCGGTATGGACGGAAACGCCGACGCCATCGCTTGTACCAGTCACTGCCACGCTTGGCATCCCGACATCGACCGCCACCAAACCCGTCACCCCGACCATCACCCAAACACCAACAGCCTTGCCGGCTCCTCCCACTACATTACGAAGCGGGGGATTGGCAGTTGGAGCGATTACACTTGCTGCTTTGTCAGCAGCCGGATTGCTTTCCTTTTTAGGCAAGCGCAAAGAAAAGATGACCAATCAAGACCGTCCGGCATCTACTGATACACCCTAACTTGCCGCGTTGCCGCTGTTAAAAATCTAAAACAGGGCTGAAATTGCAGCTCTGTTTTAGATGTAAAATAAGTAGAACCTGTCTCAAAAATGTCATCCTGCCTGCACCGTGCAGCAGGCACGCGTGAGCGATAGCGAAGGATCTCTACCCCCAATGTAAGAGACCCTTCGGTCGCAAAAAACGCTCCCTCAGGGTGACAAGGTATTTTTGAGATAACTTCTAGTGATTAGGATCATATGAAACGACTCGATCAGCTGACCTTCATCCGATTTGGAATGGTTTTGTTCATTGTGCTTTATCATGGATACGGCGGTGTCTATGAAGCATTCCTGCAGAATATCCCATTTTTTGATGCGTTGATAAAATCGGCAACTACGGCTGTAGGGTACATGTATGTACTTTCGGGGTTTATCATGTCCTTGGTCTATTATCGTCCTTCCGAAAAATTCGAGATAATCACTTATTGGAAGTCGCGATTTGTTCGTATTTACCCCCTTTACTTGATCGCGTTTTTATTGACATGCGTTTATTATCTCGATACCATTCTCAGGGTTAAGCCACAGAAGATACTGGTGAATCTATTGGCATTACAGGCATGGTACCCACCATACGCCCAATCTTTTAATTACCCTGCCTGGTCAATAACGGTTGAGATCTTTTTTTATTTCATTTTCCCCTTCTTTACCATATGGGCGTACCGGCAATCTCTGAAAAAATTGATCTGGGGCGGGTTGGCTTTTTGGGCGGCGAGTCAGGTGGTGTATCAAGTACTCTGGATCGGGTATTTTGAAACACAGCGTCATTTTGTGCTGTACTTTCCTTTGTTTCATTTGAATTCCTTTATCCTGGGTGCCGTGGGAGGCATTTGGTACGTTCGCGAGGGGAAACATCAACAAGCGACTGCCGGGTTGAAGTGGGCATTGTTGGCAGGCAGCGCATTTCTTTCCTTGGGTTATTTGATCGTCAGTATGAATTTCTTCCCATCCATGCCGCGTGAATTGCAGCCCATGGCAGGATTGCTCGCCCCCGTGATGGTCATTTTTATCATTGCATTGGCTTTAGACGAATCAAAGCTCTCAAAAGCCTTGCAGCATCCCTGGCTGGTTAACCTGGGTGAGGCATCATACGCCATTTACATCTTGCACATCCCGGTGATCTGGTTTTTCGAAAAAAAACTTTTTAATTCCACGGTTTCAAACCCGGAATGGATTTTTTCTGTTGCGGTTGTTCCTATGGTGACGGTGATCGGGCTGGTAATGTATCTGTATGTAGATACTCCGATCCGAAATGGATTAAAGAAAATTTTGCCGAAAATTAATGCGCAGCTTTTCTTTATTGATCTGATTATTTTTGGTTCATCTATATTCATTTCGTTTTATCTTAGGTTTGGTGATGGGCGCGACTATTTATCCTATCGGACGTTGGTGCGATTGTTGCTTTGGGCTGCTCTTTTCTTGCGAATCGCAGTAGCGATAGTTTTTCGCATATACGATGAATCTGTTTTGCGCCAAAGTTCTATTTTTCAATCAATTCGTCCTGTTTTTATTTCTGCACTACTGG
This sequence comes from Candidatus Villigracilis vicinus, assembly GCF_016702885.1. NCBI lineage: Bacteria > Bacillati > Chloroflexota > Anaerolineae > Anaerolineales > Candidatus Villigracilaceae > Candidatus Villigracilis > Candidatus Villigracilis vicinus. Next base: position 3,871 of record NZ_JADJDD010000025.1, on the reverse strand, counting down.
AGTCGTTAATTCTTACTGTTATTGGATACCTGGGTTTTCACGCTGGATTTTCTGAAAACTTTCCGCGCAGTATCTTTTTGGTGGATTTTCTAATTGTGATTACTGGATCCGTTGCGGTACGTCTATTATTTCGCTTCCGGACTTCCATTTTGCCTGGGGTTTCGCCTAAACCTTGACCCTTCATTATTTACCGGCGAATAATTATCAAACGTCTGCTTTGATATCCAAAAATCCCCGATTTTGAAAACCCTAATGCGCTCTGTTGCCTTTCTTCGTCCTTATATATCATCATCAATGCGGATAAAATCGTAGATATCGATGGTGACAGGATCGTTGAGCATGGCAGTATGTACTTAATTTACATGGACGCTAATACGAACTATATAAAACAGGCTTTCAGGAGTGAACTGTGACCGAGAATCAAAGTGAATTTCTTTATAAGATGTCCAGCCACTTGCACAAAGGACTTGCCGAAGTGCAGGCGAAGGTTAATGATCTGTACCGAATAGACGAATTGGAAGATTACATCAATATCCCTGATTCACCCATTGAGCATATCAAAGCAGCGCTTATGCCACTGGTGATCCAGGTGAACGATTTTCAGGACTATGCCGAATCTGTGACAGGTCGTATGCAGCTGGATATTCAAGAAGTAGATATACATGCTTTACTGGAAGGCGTGTTGATGATGGCGGATCAATTAGCTGAACACAAGGGAGGGATTACGGTTGAAGAAGATATTCCAGATGACCTACCTGTTATTGAAGGTGATCCCACCCGATTGACACAGGCATTATTAAACTACATTCACAATGCAGTTAAGTTTACGGATAAAGGCATTGTTACCCTTCGCGTGGAGCAAGAACCTGATCGCATCTTGTTCGAGGTTCACGATACAGGGATCGGCATTTCTGAGGAAGATCAGGATAAAGTTTTTGAGCCGTTCGAGACGATTCTCGAAGATAAAAATGATCCACGTTTGGGTTTTGGTTTGGGGTTGAAGATCGTCGAAAATATCATCAACTTGCATGATGGGGAGACCTGGTTTGAGAGTAAGAAAGATTCAGGAAGTTCATTCTTCTTTACGATACCAACCTAATGGTTGGTTATTGTGCAGCGATTGATCTTTCAGTCTATCACCGGTCTTCTGATGAGAGTTGCACATGTACGGTTTTTTCAAGAACGACTTTATTTTCGCGCATCCACGTACTGCTCAGTCGTAAAAAGTATTCGTGTCCTGAGGCGCCGAGACAACCTCTCACTGGGTGACCATTTATTGTTCCTGTGACGTAATAGCGTGGTTTCGCACCCCATATATCGCGCGGCGAAAACGGAATTGCTATAAAGGTGAATTTTCCCTCTTTCTGGATCTTTGTGTTAAATTCTTTAATGCTCATTGAAGAGAAGCTCCTTTTCTATATCCAGATAGGTTCTTTAAATGCAAGCATTATATTATATTCGCCGTAAATCTCTTGTTCGTGCTATTCCGGCGGGTAAGCCAGAATAATCAAGAATATACCTCTGGGAATAGAAATGGATGTGCATAAACATTACCTGATCGGGTTGAGGTGGATGAAAACTTGGATTGGTCGTGCCTGCACGCAGGGTTGAGCTGTCGAACCTGGAAAGTTGGATGAAAAAGAATCTGACAAGGCAGAACGAAGTAGTGCTGGAAATGATAACCCGGGCAGGCAGTATCACGAAAGCAGGTAGATGTTGTTATTTTTTTCTTGTACACGCTTTTGGGGTGTTGTCTATTTATCCTGCATCTGTATAATGACCTGTATTTGTCTTGATACATTCCTTAGAGGTTAAAAAATAGCCAAAATATTACCAAAACAAATAGACGAGATACAACCCATTGATCCAGGTACAGTATCAGGAATTATTGAGGAGGGGGAAGGTGAAGAAGGTGGCTCTGACTGCATGTATGCGGAAGTTCCTAAAGATCCTGAACGCAATAATGCGAGACAAAGTCCCGTTCAGGCAGACGGTGACTGCCTGAACGGGACTGGGTTTTCCTTTTTATTTATATCCATTAAGTGCTTATGTTCAACTTGTAGAAGTTTCAAGTAGTGTCAGAATTCGAGCAACCGATGATTCTATTGTGTCATTCGATGTGTCAAATATAAGCCAACCTTGCGACTTCAGCACAGACTCTTGCTTGTCCAGATCCACATAAATCATTCTAATGCCGTCGTCCATATGTTCCCGAAACTCTGATGGAGGATTGCGAGCATGGTTGCGGGCTAGGACAACGGACAACTCTGGCTTGAGAATAATTGGGGTGACATTTGGCTGATTGAGGAGTGTAGTGTACTCCTGCAATTGCGAAAACGAATCCCAGAAATCATCTATTGCGACTAAAAAAGTCGGCTTCTCGATAGCGTAAAGCCATGTCTGTTGCGGTTTGCCGTGCAAGTTTAAGTTGATGAATCAAACCTGGTGTCCAATTTGGTCCTGGATGGAGGACTCCGCCTCGTACCATTGTCCGAAGGTCGTCGACTGGAATATGTACACCTTTTGCGCTTCGCGTTGCAATAGCCTGCGAGATGGTGCTCTTTCCTGAGGCTGGAGATCCAACAACCAAGAGTATATTTTGCATTGTGTGAATTCTACCTTTTATTAGGTTGGGACGCATTATGGTTGTGCCTTCCAACGGTTTGCGGCTCGTCCCCGATAGGGGATACCTGCGCTGGGGCGGGGACGGCGAAGCCGTCCAACCAGAAAAATGATAAGGCGTGTGAAACTGCTTGGGATGTGCGCAGAATCCCCAGCGTCAGGTAGTATCTTTAAGAGTGGACACGGCAGATCGATGTCAGGTAGGTCGTCAGGTAAGACCGTCGTGCAGCAGGATCGCCATGTCCAGTACGTCAGGTGATCCCGAACAGTTGCAGGGTCTTGAAGACCGTATACTAGCGTGGGATCAACTCCTATTATACAAAGCGGAGGCAGGAATGACAACTAGTAGTGGAAAGTTCGTAGGGATCGATGTCGCGAAGGATAAGTTAGATATAGCGGTATTGGGGAGAAGAAAGCCAGCCAAGTGGGAATGATGAAGTTGGGATTGCTAGGTTGATCAAGAAGATGCAAACCCTGAACCCGGAGCTGATCGTGGTGGAAGCGACGGGGGGATATCAGCGGGCAGTGGTGCTGGGACTGTACGAAGCCGGGTTACTGGTCGCCGTGGTCAACCCAACGCGGGTGAGACAATACGCCCGAGCGAGTGGACTCTTTGCCAAGACGGACAAGTTGGATGCCTTCAACCTGGCAGAGTTTGGGAAACAAATGAAACCAAGACGGTTCGAAGCGAAAAGTGAGGCGGGCAGGGATATATCCGCGCTTTTGGTGAGGAGAAGACAGCTGGAAGAGATGCTGAAAGCAGAAAAAAGCCGCCTGCGGACGGTCCCGCCCAAGATGCGACCCTCGGTGGAGCGGATGATCGAGACGTTGAAGGAAGAGATCAAACGGCTGGAAAAGGACTTGGATCAGTTCATGAAAGAGAATGAAGAGTGGCAGGCACAGGAGCAGATCCTGACGAGTGCCAAGGGGGTGGGACGGATTACCGCAACAACCTTGTTGGCTGAGCTACCAGAACTTGGAAAACTAGACCGCAAGAAGATTGCCGCCTTGGTGGGCTTGGCACCCATGAATGCGGACAGTGGCAAGAAGCGCGGCTACCGCAAGACGAAGGGAGGGCGTGTGGAAGTGCGGAACGTGCTGTATATGTCGACCTTGGTGGCGACCCGCTACAACCCATTGATCCAGGCACAGTATCAGGAATTATTGAGAAGGGGGAAGGTGAAGAAGGTAGCTCTGACCGCGTGCATGCGGAAGTTCCTAACGATCTTGAATGCAATGATGCGAGATA